>CALFWM010000001.1 GCA_937928635.1 uncultured Sulfitobacter sp.
TGACGACTGCTGACGCGCACGCAAGACGCACGGGTCAGCCCCGCGTGGTTTTCGCCCGGCGCGCCCGCATAGGTCAGGGGCAGGCTGTCGCGATGCACCGAACGGATGTTTTCACGTGCCTGCGGCACAGAGCCCAGCCAGGTGACCGTGGCGGTAAAGGGGGTCAGGCGATGCTCAGCCATGGGATGCTCCTTCTCTTTGGTGTTTGGGCAATCCTGAGTGCTGACAGCGCAAAAGAAAAGGCCCCGCCGAAGCAGGGCCTGATGATCTTTTGTTTCATTGCCATCACCAGATGTGATCAGGCAGTAGGTTCGGGCTCCGGGTCACCCATCGGGGGATCCTTGCGCGCCTTGCCTTTGGCCTTGGGGATGGCCGTGACGCTGGGGGCGTTGCCCTCATCCGGCTTATCGTCATCCTCATCGGCGTCTGGCGTGGGTGGCAGACCTGCGATCACGCGTTTGATCTCTTCGCCGGTCAGGGTTTCGTATTCCAACAGGCCCTGTGCCAAACGCTCAAACTCTTCGTTCTTTTCTTCGATGATCTTGTAGGCGGTATCATACCCCTCATCAATGATGCGTTTTACCTCGGCCTCAATCACCGCCTTGGTCTCTGCGGAGACGGAGAACCCGCCTGCACCGCCGCCGCCCTGATAGCCAGCAGCCGCTTCCTGATAGTCGATATTGCCGACCTTGTCGGACATGCCGTAACGCATCACCATGGCGCGGGCCAATTGAGAGGCCTGCATGATGTCGCCCACCGGGCCGGAGGACACAGACTCTGCCCCGTATTTCAGGATTTCGGCCGCTTTGCCTGCCATGGTCATGGCAATGCGCTGTTCGGCCTCGTCCTTGAACATCTGCAACTTGTCCATTTCGGGCAAGGACATCACCATGCCCAAGGCACCGCCGCGCGGGATGATCGTGGCTTTATAAACCGGATCACATTTGGGCAGATGGATGCCAACAATGGCATGACCTGCCTCGTGATAGGCGGTCTTTTCCTTTTGATCCTGTGTCAGGACCATGGAGCGGCGTTCGGCCCCCATCATGATTTTGTCCTTGGCGGATTCAAAATCCATCATCGCGACAAAGCGGCGGCCAATGCGCGCGGCTGTCAGTGCCGCCTCATTCACCAGGTTCGCCAGATCCGCACCCGAGAAACCGGGCGTGCCGCGCGCAATGATGCGCAGATCAACGTCGGGACCAAGCGGCGTTTTGCGGGCATGCACGCCAAGGATTTTCTCGCGCCCCTTGATGTCGGGGTTGCCAACGGTGACCTGACGGTCAAAACGACCGGGGCGCAGCAGGGCTGGGTCAAGCACGTCTTTGCGGTTGGTGGCGGCAATGATGATCACGCCTTCATTGGCCTCAAAACCGTCCATTTCCACCAGCAGTTGGTTGAGCGTCTGTTCACGCTCGTCGTTGCCGCCGCCATAGCCGGCACCACGGTGGCGACCGACCGCGTCGATTTCGTCGATAAACACGATACAGGGCGCGTTTTTCTTGGCCTGCTCAAACATGTCGCGCACACGGGAGGCACCCACGCCAACGAACATCTCAACAAAGTCAGAACCGGAGATGGTGAAGAACGGCACACCCGCCTCACCCGCAATCGCACGTGCCAGCAGGGTTTTACCCGTACCGGGAGGGCCCTCAAGCAGCGCGCCTTTGGGGATTTTCCCACCCAGACGGCTGAATTTCTGAGGGTTGCGCAGGAATTCAACAATTTCCTCAAGCTCTTCCTTGGCCTCGTCAATGCCTGCGACGTCATCAAAGGTCACACGGCCATGCTTTTCGGTCAGCATCTTGGCCTTGGATTTGCCAAAGCCCATCGCCCCACCTTTGCCGCCGCCCTGCATGCGGTTCATGAAGTAGATCCACACACCAATCAGCAACAGGATGGGCAGCAACGACATCAGGAAGGTCTGGAAACCAGATTGTTCCTGCGGGCGCGCCTGAATGGGAACACTATTGTCGATCAACAGGTTGGTGATCTCTGCATCCGCCGGTTTGATGGCGACAAATTCGCCGTCCCCCATGCGGAACCGCACCTGTTCCCCATCAAGCGTAACCGAACGGACGTTGCCATCTTTCACCGAGGCGACGAATTCTGAATAGCTGACCTCGTTGCTTTGCAGGCCGTTGGTCGATCCGTTAAACAGGTTAAAGATCGCCAGAACCAGCAACAGCAGGACGACCCAAAAGGCGAAGTTTCGCGCGTTGCCCAAGAAAATTCTCCCAAATTCGGTGACTGCATCCAAAACACAGCCGCAAAAACAGACCCTCACGGCCCGCCTTGGTCATAAGATAGATATCAAACCGCGAGGTTCAATGCGTAAGAAGGCTTGTAAAGAAAGTCTCTCCACCGCCGTCCACTTCCGCATGCCATTTCTGGCCCCATCCGGCAAGAGGTGCCGCAACAACATGGTTCTCACGCCACACAGCGGGTGTCGACAAAAGCACAGCATGGGGCACCCCGGCGGCGCGCCAATCCTCACATTGCTTTAGCCCCTCTGCGCCCAGCACGCCAATATACAATCCGGGGCAACACAGCTTGCCCCCGGGCGGTGACAGCCGCCAACGCTTGTCCCACAGATCAAAAGGAAGGGATTGTTTCTGCGTGACCGCATTCAGTTCGCGGAAAATCCAGATGCGCCCGTCAACCCGGCGGGCATGCACGCCATCCGCCGTTCCCGCCTGCCCTTTTTGCAAGCCTGACAGCATATTAGCGACAGCGGCACGCCGGGCCGGATAGGCCTGACCGCTGATCCAGTTGACCGCATGCACCAGCAACCGACGCTGAATTTCCTCTGGCAGAATACGCATGGCGCGGTTTTCCAGCACCACCGCGCCCGCCTCCACGGTGGCGATTTCGCGCGCCGCAACAAATGTTTCCCAATCCAGTGCGGCGCGCGCTTTGGACATTTGATGGGCCACAACGCTCAGCCCCTCTGCGTCAATCCCCAGATCCTGGAGCGTCTCAAGCGCGCGACGGGCCTTAATGCGATCATATGTCACGTCTTCGTTACTGGGGTCTTCGACCCACCCAATGCGCTGTGCGCGCAAATAGCTGCGCAAATCGTCGCGCTCTGCCCCCAGCAAGGGGCGCACCCATGTAATACCTTCCCGCACAATCCGTTCCGGAATCCCTGCCAGGCCATTCACACCAGAGCGTCGTGCAAGGCGCATCAGCACCGTTTCAGCCTGATCATTTGCCGTGTGGCCCAGCGTGATCGTGGCGATGCCGTGGTCTTTGGCCCAAGCCGCCATGCGCTTAAAACGCGCCTCACGCGCGGCCATTTGCAGATTGCCCCGACCGTCCCAATCGTCCCACAGCAAGGTGTCGTGCTGCACGCCAAGGCGTGCACAAGAGGCCTTTACCATGTTTGCTTCACTGGCCGCGCCCGCGCGCAATCCATGGTTCAGCGTGACTGCACGCAGTTTACTGCCATGCAGGGTGCAAAACCCATGCATCAGGTGCAACAGCGCCATTGAATCCCCACCTCCCGATACCGCGACGCCCAGCGCGGCAGGGGGTTCGGGCATAAATGCATCCGCGACCTGTCGGGGGAGGGAATGAGAGGGCATGGGGTTTATGGACAGGCGAGCGCCTGCCTCCTCGCATCAGCTTCAGCGACAAACGCACTGTCGGGAAACCGCACGCCAACCTCGCTCAGGGTCACGCAGGCTTCTTGCCGCTGCTCCAACGTGGCCAGCGCGCTGCCCAGTTCGAACAGGGCATTGGGAGCAAGCGGGCCAACCGGATCTGTGCTAAAGCTGGCCAGATAGGCGCGTGCGGCCTCGCGCACGTCCCCCAGATTGCTGAGGGCTGTGCCGCGGCGCAGCTCGGCCTCGGCGGCTAGCGGTCCGCCCGGATAGGTCTGATTGAAGGTCGCAAACTGGTCTGCGGCGGCACGAAAGTCACCGGAGGCGAGCGCCTCCTGCGCCCGCTCAAAGTCTGCCTTTTCGCCCACCGCCAATTCGGCCTGATTGGTGGGCGTGGCGGGGTCGGTCAGCGGGGCTGCGGCTGCAACCTGCTCTCCTCCTCCCAATGTCGAGGTTTCCCCAAGGGTGGAAATATCGCCCCCCTCAAGTTCAACCAGACGGAACTCCAGATCGCCAATACGGTTGGTGCCATCGGCCACCACACGGTTGATCCGGTTTTCAAGCTGTTCTGATTTGGCCGTAAGGCGCTGAAGTTCGCTTTCCATCGCGTTCACACGGTCCAGCACAGAACCGCTGGTCGCTGGCGTGCCGGAATTGCCCGTTGTGGACAATTCGCGTTTTAACTGCTGCACCTCAACATTCAAAAACGTCAGCTGCTGACGGATGTCGGCCAGTGTTTCGCTGTCTTGTGCAAAGGCGGCACAGGGCAGGATCACCGCCCCAAACATCAATGCACGCAAACCTTTGATCATCATCGCCCTACCTTAGCTTGTCAGGCCACCGGCCAGCACGGTCACCGCACGGCGGTTTTTAGCATAGCAGGCCTCTTGCGAGCAAATTTCAATCGGGCGTTCCTTGCCATAGCTGACAACCCGCATGCGATCTGCGGGCACCCCTTTTGAAATCAGATATTCACGGGCGGCATTGGCGCGCCGTGCGCCCAGGGCGAGGTTATATTCACGGGTGCCTTGCTCATCTGCGTGCCCCTCGATCACGGCGGTATATTCCACGTTGGTCATCAGCCAGGTGGATTGCCCATCTAACGTCGCGCGCCCTTGCGGCGTCAGGCTGGATTGATCCACCTCAAACAACACACGGTCACCGATGGATTGCTGGAAAAACGCGGTCGAGCGCGGATCATTGGCGCTGCCCGGAACAATGCCGCCATTTGCAGGGGCAGAGGTGCCCGCGGCACCGGCCTCCTGGCTGCCAAAGCGCCCGGCGTTGGTACAGGCGGTCATTGCCAGTGTTGCGATCAGAAGACTGCTGGTCAGGATACGGTTCATGTCACTGCCTCTCACGAGAGTTGCTTTTGTTTGTTTGCGTTAACCTATCACAGGAACGCGGTTTAGGAAACGTCGTTGCCATTTGGCGAACCTAGGGTTGAAGGGGTGACCAGGATGGGTCAGAGCCCCCCTCCGGCGTGCGTACGGGCCGCAGATTGCGCCCGGTAATATCGACCGAATAAAGCGAGGAAGACCCGCCAGCCCCTTGGGTTTCACGGGCAAACATGATCACACGGCCATTTGGGGCCCAGGTCGGCCCTTCATCCAGAAAAGACGAGGTGAGCAGGCGTTCCTGGGAGCCATCCACGCGCATCACGCCAATGTGAAAGCGCCCTTTGTTCTGTTTGGTAAAGGCAATCAAATCGCCACGCGGCGACCACACAGGCGTGCCATAGCGCCCCTCGCCAAAGGAAATGCGCTGCGCCTCACCGCCCGATGCGGGCATCACGTAGAGCTGCTGCGTGCCGGAACGGTCGCTTTCAAACACGATACGCGCCCCATCGGGCGAATAGCTGGGCGCGGTTTCAATCGCGGGCGTCTTGGTCAGCCGTGTTGATTGGCCCGTTGCCACATCCATGGTGTAGATGTCCGTATTGCCGCCCTGGGACAGGGAAAACACCACCGTTTGACCAGCGGGTGAAAACCGGGGGGCAAAGCTCATCGTGCCATCCGCACTTTCCAGCACGCGGCGCTGAACCGACCCGATATCAAGCACATAAATGCGCGGGAACCCGCTTTCGTAAGAGGTATACAGCACCCGGTCGCCTGAGGGGGAAAACCGAGGCGCGAGCACAATCGCGCCCGAATCCGTCAGGTACTGCACATTTGCGCCGTCATAATCCATCACCGCCAGCCGTTTAAGCCGTTTGTCCTTTGGCCCGGTTTCAGAAACGTAGACAACCCGGCTGTCGAAATAGCCGCTTTCGCCGGTGATCCGGCTGTAAACCGCATCCGCCACCTTGTGCGCCATGCGCCGCCAGCCCTCTGTCGTGCCGGCAAATTGCAGGCCGCTGCCCAGTTCCGCGCCGGAAAACACATCATAAAGGCGGAATTTCACGTTGAGCGTATTGCCCGACACATTGACCGCCCCGGTGATCAGGGCCTGCGCGTTGATCGCTTTCCAATCGGCATATTGGACCGGCGCGTTAAAATCGCTGACGGTTGAAATGAACGCACCCGGTGAAATTTCACGAAACAACCCGGTGCCGATCAGATCCTCGGCCACCACCCGGGTGACCTCTGCCGCCAATTGCCCTGCCTCAGCGCTTTCGGGCTGAAAACTGGGCGCGGCAAAGGGCAAGGGCTCAATGACACCTTCATCAATGATGATGCGCAACGGTTCCTGGGCCTGCACGGCCGTCAGCGTGCCAAAGAGAGAGATCAGCGCCAGGGAAATGCTCAAGACAAGGGATTTCATCGCAACGACATCCTTTCGGGATTGAAGGTAAGCTCTGTATTTCGCCAAATTTCGTATTTTTCGAGGGGAAGTTTATAGCCTTTTGCCCCACAGCGTAAAATCGCGCGCCGCGCAGCCTGATAGGCGGATTTCACCGCTTCTGCGGTGTCTTTGCCCGTCCCGATCAAGCGCAAACTGTCCGCGACGGGCACGCCGTCCCGCGACAGGGAAAAGGCGACGGTGACCACCGGGGTTTTGGCCCCTTCGGCAAGGCCACCCAGATTCCAGCAGCCTGCAACCTCTGCGCCAAAGGCTTCGCGTTCCTCCACGCTGAGGGTGTTTTGCGCCTGTGCCACGGGGGCCATCAGAAACGCGGTCAACAGGGACACCATGCGCATCAGTTCACCCCCAATTTGCGAGGGTCAAAGGTCATCTCAATGGTCTGCCACTGGCTGTACTTTTCGGCGGGCAGGTCAAATCCCCGCGCCCCACAGCGCAAAATCGCACGGCGCGCTGCGTCATAAACTCGCCGGGCGGATCCGGCTGTGCCGCCGCTAAAGCTCTCCATGGCAATGGTTTCGCGGACGGGCGTGCCATCCTGGTTCATGCGCAGGCTAACCACCACGATGGTCTGCGTGGCCTCGCTCGACAGCGTGCCGACATTCCAGCATTGCGCGACGGCCACGCGCAACGCGTCCCGCTCCCCCTGTGACAACGGTGGGCCGGTGGGGGTTGGCGTGCTGGGCGTTTCTGCGGTTTCTGGTTCATCACCCAAAACTTCGAGGATTGTATCATCAATCGTATCCTGAGGCGTCTCGGCGGGCGCAGAGGTTTCTGCCACCTGCGGTGCAGGGGCTGCGGGGCGACGCCCGGGCGGACGGGTGGAGGCTTTAGGCGCTGACGTGGTCTCTGTGACAATATCTGTTGTGGCCTCTTCGGGCGCGGCGGCCTCCTGCGTTTCCTGCGGGGTCTCACCGGCTTCATCCGGAGCCACGGCCTCCTGTTCGACCTCGCTGGGTGTCGCGTCAGGTTCGGGCTGTGCAATGGGTTGCGGGGCAACGCGCTCAACCGGGCGCGCCACCGCCTCGGGCGCAACTTCGGGTGCCAGCACGACCTCATCCCCCACCGGCTGATCCAACTCTGCCGGGGCGTCACTGACCTTTGCCTGGGGCACTGGCGTTTGTTCCGTGACCTCTGGCGGGATATCGGCGGGCGGTGTTTCTGTCTGTTCTGGTGCGGGTTGTTCGACAACCTCATCGGGCGTGGCCGTGACCTCTGGCGGGTCGGGCGTAACCTCTGGTGCCTCTGGCAGGGCCACATCTGTGGCTGAATCGGGGGGCTGTTGTGCAGCAATCATCGCGTCAAAGTCCGCACTTGAGATCACCGACACTTCGGTCATCTCAAATGGGGGCGGTTCAGAGTTGAACACGCCGCCCAGCAACACCCACCCAATCAGGGTCAGATGCCCCGCGCCAGAGATATAATGCCCGGTGTGCACAGGTTATTCTTCCGCTGCCACGCTGCCATCCAGCGCAGGGCCGCCGATGTCTGTAACCAAACCGATGTTGGAAAACCCGCCTGCATTCAACGCGCCCATGACCTCCATCACGCTGGCATAGGGCACCGCCCCGTCCGCGCGCAAAAACACGCGATCACTGGCGCGTTCTGCTGCAATGCCGCGCAGGCGCACCACCAATTGGTCGCGCGCCACATCCGTGGTCTGGATCTGCACGGCCCCGTCTGCGGTAACCGTAACGGTCAGTGGCTCTTCCTGCTCTGCGGGCAGGGCACCCGCGGCAGTTTTGGGCAGTTCAACGGGCACACCAACGGTCAACAGCGGTGCGGCCACCATAAAGATGATCAGCAACACCAGCATCACATCCACAAACGGCGTGACGTTGATTTCTGCCATTGGCTGGCTGCGGCTGCGCCGCCGTCCCCGGCCCCCGCTGCCTTGTTTTTTCATGACACCTGCACCCATGGTTCAGCTGTCCAACTGACGGCTGAGGATGGTGGCAAATTCATCGGCAAAGGCCTCATAGCCGCCCAAAATCCGGTCACTGTCCGCCGACAGTTTGTTGTAAAACACCACCGCCGGGATCGCCGCGAGCAGGCCAAGCCCGGTGGCCAACAAGGCCTCCGCAATACCGGGGGCCACAACGGCCAGATTGGTGTTTTGCTGTTCTGCAATCTCGATAAAGGCGTTCATGATGCCCCAGACCGTGCCAAACAGCCCGATAAAGGGCGCGGTTGACCCAACCGTGGCCAGCACCGGCAGACCTTTTTGCAGGCTTTCGGCTTCCTTGGCGATCGCCACGTCCATGGAGCGGTCAATGCGCGCCGTCGCCCCGGGGATAAGCGCACCGTCTTCCTTGTGGGAGCGGCGCCATTCGGTCATCCCGGCGGCAAAAATCTTTTGAGAGGGCCCTTCCGGCTCTGCCCCGATCTGATCAAACAATCCGTCCAGCGGCTCCCCCGACCAAAAAGCGCGGTCAAAACCACCCGCTTCGCCCCGGCGGCGGCGATATTGCAGGATTTTCTGCACGATAATCGACCAAGACCAAAAGGAGGCGATGATCAGCAAGACCATCACAAGTTTTACGGTGAGTGTCGCACGTGCGAACAGCCCCCACATGGAGAAATCAATCTCCTGCGCCAAGCCAAGCGTTTCTGCTTCCATTGTTCCTGCTCTATTCTGTCACCGCACATTGCGCGGCCCAACTGCCTGATAGGCCCGTTTTTCGGGCTCGATTGCGGATGAATCTATCTCAGTGCAAAGCGGAAAGCTAGGATTATGCGGCTATTGTGATGGCTCTTGCAGCATTAAGCGAAGTTTTGCTGGTAATCTGGTCGGTTTTCCGGCCGTGTTCATGCACACAGCCGTCACTTTGGCGCGAAAGATCAGCGTGTCATCCAGATAGACATCCTGATCAAACAACCAGCGCACAGCGCCTTTGGGCTCATGGGTCGTGCGCACCTCCAGACGATCCCCAAAACGCGCACTGCCCAGGTAATCCGCCTCTACCCGCGTGACGACAAAAACGACATCCGCCTCACGCATGGCCCGCTGATCGAGGCCCATCTGCTCCACAATGTCCGACCGCGCACGCTCAATATAGCGCAGGTAGTTGGCGTAATAGACAATGCCCGCCATGTCGGTGTCTTCGTAGAAGATGCGGATCGGGAAAGTGTGTTCAGCGTTCAATTGGATTGACCCCATGCTCTATAGAAAGCCCGTTGCATGTTTTGCCTGTAGTCAGGGTCCTTTTCATTGATTGCCAATAGGCGAACCGGAAAGTCAACGTTGCAGAAGAGTTCGAAATAGGGTCGCTTTTCATGAAAGAACTTCAGTCGGGTTGAATCCTTGGCCAGATCCACATCCTTGTCTCCCAGATGGATAGCCGCAAAGGTGATTTCACCTGCGGCGTGATCCCACGGCGGATCATCTGGGTCATCCACAACTTCTGACGGGCCAGAGGGCCAGCCTGCGACATAACCCTCCCAAACCTCCGTTGCCTTCCCGATTGACGTGATGATTGCTGGGGACGCTTCAAGTGTCGCAACCTCACCGGATTGATCGAAAAGTGACTTCCAATGTCGCCGCAACCGCAATTTGAACCCCATATCGTAAGAGCCTGGACTTGCCATGCATTCGATAGTGATCCGCTCCTCACTAACGTTGATGTCAACGACTTCAAACAACATATCAAGCCACGGATCGTCTGAAACATCCTGCGGTTGCCCATCTATTGGAACAAAGGTCATTGTCTGGCCTCCAAGTCATCCACCCTTGCGGCCAACCGCAACGCATGGCTCGCATCCTGTGCCGCCACCGGCATCACCGGATCATAGGCCGCAAGCAACAGGCTTGCGATCTCCGGGCGCAGAATGGTTGTCTCCGCCGTGGCCACCAAGGGCGAGCGGTCCTGAAACGCGACATCCGACCACAGCACCATGGATTGCACAATCTGGCTCAGCGCCAAAGTCTGTGCCGACACCGCCGCCAAGGCGTCATCCATGCGCAGAAACACAAAACAGGCCTTGATTGCGCCGACCTCGTCAAAGCGAAAGAAACGATACTGGTTCGCCTCAATGCTCTCCAAGCGCGCCACCAAGGACCCGAGATCCGGCACCAACCGGTCCATCCCCGGCACCTCGGGCAATTCAGACCATTCACGGAAGAAAAAGATCATCAGATTGCTGCCAAGCTCGGCATCCATCTCGCCCATCTCGTGCCCGGCCAACACACAGGTCGCCTCAATCGCCGCCTTAACCACCTCAAGCGTGGCATCATCCACCCCAAACACCACCGGGCAAACCGGGCGCCCCCAACGCGCAAAGGCATAGGACCCATCGCTGCGGGTAAATAACCTCTCAATCTCTGTGTGCTCCATGATCAACCTCAAAACGCAACGCCTGCCAAGACACGCCACGTCCCCCTTTCACCCTTCCAATAAACTCAATCCCGCAGAGTCATTCAAACAGATCGTTCTGCGATTTAGGCGGTGTCTTCCCCAAGTGCACCCAGGCCTTTTGCGCCAACATCCGCCCCCGTGGCGTGCGTTGGATCAGGCCTTGCTGCAAGAGGAACGGCTCAATCACTTCTTCCAGTGCGTCCCGGCTCTCGCTGAGTGCGGCTGACATGGTTTCAATCCCCACCGGTCCGCCTTGATAATTCTCGGCAATCAGGCTCAGATAGCGCCGGTCCGCCCCATCAAGCCCCAGATGATCCACCCCAAGGCGCGTCAAAGCCATGTCTGCCAGGGCCTTGGTGACCTTGCCATCGCCCTCCACAAGCGCAAAGTCCACGACCCGCCGCAAGAGCCGTCCGGCGATCCGAGGGGTTCCCCGCGCGCGGCGGGCTATTTCGCGTGCGCCACCCTCATCTGCGGGTGCCCCCAGCTTGCGCGCATTGCGCTCCACAATGATGAACAATTCATCCTCAGTATAAAACTGCAACCGCGTTGGAATGCCAAACCGATCGCGCAGCGGCGTCGTCAATAGCCCCATGCGCGTTGTCGCGCCGACCAGTGTAAAGGGCTGCAACTCAATACGCACCGTGCGCGCGGCAGGGCCTTCGCCAATCACCAGATCCAGCTCAAAGTCCTCAAGCGCCGGATACAGCACTTCTTCTACTGCCGGATTCAGACGATGGATTTCATCAATGAACAGCACGTCGCGCGCCTCAAGGTTGGTCAGGATCGCCGCCAGATCGCCCGCCTTGGCCAGCACAGGCCCGGAGGTCATGCGAAACCCGACACCCAGTTCGCGCGCCATGATCTGCGCCAGCGTGGTCTTGCCCAGACCGGGGGGGCCGTGAAACAGCGTGTGATCCATTGCCTCGCCACGTTGCCTGGCCGACTGAATAAACACCTGCAAGTTCGCGCGCGCCTCTGCCTGTCCGACAAATTCGTCCAGCATTTGCGGGCGCAGGGCGCGGTCTGTATCTTCGGGCAAGGGCTCGGGCCGCACGGTGGGGTCAATCTCTGTCATCAAATCCTCGCGTAGGATGGGGGATTTCACCCAATCCACCCTATCCTTTGGGTGCCAGCAGTTTCAATGCGGCACGGATCAGGGCGGGCGTATCGGCATCCGGCATTTCCCCCCCCGCCTGCGCCACCGCCCCTGCCGCGTCGCCGGGGGCATAGCCGAGATTGCCCAGTGCCGAAAGCGCCTCAGATTGTGCGGACGCATTGGCGGGTGCAGCGGGCGGCGCGATGGGGGCCATCGGCTCAATCACCTCTGCCTCTGCCGTGCCTTGCGCCTGCGCCAGCGTGCCTGTCATCGCCATCACGCCCGGTGCCTTGTCTTTCAAATCCAAAACCACCCGCTGCGCGATCTTGGGGCCAACGCCTTTGGCGGCCTTGACCGCGTTCCAATCGCCCAGCGCAATGGCTCGGCTGACCCCGTCCGGGCCAAGTGTGCCTAAAATCGCCAGTGACGCTTTGGCCCCGATCCCCTGCACAGAGGTCAACAGGCGGTGCCATTCTTTCTCCACCAGGGTCTGAAAGCCAAAAAGCTGCAACAAATCCTCGCGCACGACCAAATCGGTAAAAAGTGCCGTAACCTCACCCACACCGGGCAGCGCGGCCATGGTGCGTTCTGAGCAGTAAACGAGGTAACCGACGCCGCGCACGTCGATGAGAATGTGATCAACCGCCCGGTATTCAATGCGCCCTGTGATCTTGCCTATCATGCACTTGCCTTTGCCACTGCGGCGGCCAGCGCGCTCGCGCCGCCATGATGGGCATGGCAGATCGCAATCGCAAGCGCATCTGCCGCATCTGGGCCGTCAATCTGAACCCCCGGCATCTGCATGCGCACCATATGGGCCACCTGCGTCTTGTCTGCGTGGCCAACCCCCACAACCGTCTTTTTGACCTTGTTGGGGGCATATTCCGCCACGCTCAGCCCGGCCTGTGCGGGCACCAGCATGGCAATTCCGCGCGCCTGACCCAGTTTCAGGGTCCCGCTGCCGTCTTTATTGACAAAGGTTTGCTCTACCGCGGCGGATTGCGGCTGGTAGGTTGCAAAGACTTGCGTCAACTGACAATGCAACGACAACAGACGTCCAGCCAAATCATCGCCCTCGGATCGGCACACCCCGTTTGCCACATGTGACATCCGGCTGCCGGCCACATCAATGATGCCCCAGCCCAGGTTCCGAAGCCCCGGATCAATTCCGATCACCCGTATCATCCGCCCATACCGCCCGTTTGTTGCCTTTTTGATGCACTAGCACGAAACGCGAACATTGAGCAAACTATTCATGCTTTGTTGACCCGTCAGAAACACACAGCCCCAGACCGCCTTTTTTGGGCTATTTTCGCCCTTTCAAGGTTCAAAATCGACATGCATCATCCAAGAAAACCAATTTATTTACCGCAGGTTAACCATAATTCGGAGCTATGCAAAAATCACAACCCGTCTATGCAATCCCGGCAATTGTAACTCTCTCGGTGGGGCCCTAGATGGCCCTTACACCGCCGGAGAAACCGGCATAACACATTCAAAAAGGACGGCTCACATGGCAGCTTTCGACACCACCCGCACCGCATATGACTCATCAACAGCCGTTTCTTCTATCACATCTTTCATCAGCGGCGTCGTTGCCTCTGTTGTGGCCTGGAACGATGCCCGCGTTACACGCAACGCATTGGCCGGGCTGTCTGATCGTGAGCTGGAAGACATTGGCCTGATCCGCGGCGACATCGACGCTGTCGCCCAGAGCAACATCATCCGCTAAGGCGTTACGCAAAGGTCCGAACACGGGCATAAAAGCGTTTCGAGTTTAACCTGAAACGCTATAGCAAAGCCGCGCTGGGATCCTTGATCGCGGCGCGGCTTTTTTTTCCGACTTTTGGCACCGTCAACCTGCGCAAGCGGCCTGATGCAAACAAAGGGTGTCAGAACCAGCAGCCTTGCCACAAACACGACAGCAAATCACCAACCAGAAAAAGACCGCGCTCTGAAAATAAGAGCGCGGTTTTTCTTATATGCTTAGGAAGAGTGCCGTCGACGTTCTTGTCAGACAGTACCGGGGCCCCTCAAACCTCGGACGCCCGAATTACCGCAAGACAGGGCCCGCAATGCCCGCGATGGCGTCTGTGATGGGGTCAATACCCAAAATTTTTGCGCCAACCTGTTCAATAACAGAGCCACCTTCCAGCTTGGCAAGGCGCTCATTGTAGGTCACGGGACCAACAGAGGCGAGCATGAATGCTTTGAATGCGAAAAAGCCGATGATCGTCAGGATCATGCCTTTGATCGGGAAACCGCGACGGGCGCGTTTGGTGCTGACGGTGATCAAACCGTCTTTGCCAACTTTGGTGGAATAGCCGCGCGTCATCTTGGCATGCTTCCGACCAAGACTGCTCAGGCGCTTTTCAAAATTGTCGTGTGTTTCAACAGTGGCAGGCATCTAAATCAATCCAACAATCGGCCCCCACCGATGTTGAATACATTCTTACCCACCAATTGTGGCAATTTCTGGGCAATTACGTCAAAAGCACCTCAATTAAGGGCGAAATTGGGTCTTTTGGCAGCTTACCGGACGTCACTTTTGCAAAGTCAATGTCGTCCAGTCACCAATGCTCTCCCGGTGGGCTAGATTGGTGCCAGATCGTGCATAATGGGTGATCACCTCGTCGGCCTGTTCGTTCAGAATCCCCGAAAGAATCGCATATCCGCCGGGCTCCAAAGCGCCAGAAAGGTCTTCTGCCAGCGCCAAAAGCGGTCCTTTCAGGATATTGGCGAAAATGAGGTCAAAGGGCGCGGCCCCGGCAAGGTTCGGATGATCAAAGCCTGCCGCCTCGAGACAAATCACCCGCCCGTCCAATTTATTGGCCGTCACATTGGCGCGGGCCACGTCAACCGCGACCTCATCAATATCGCTGGCCAGCACGGTTTCTGGCCAGATGCGCGCCGCCCCCATCGCCAGCACAGCCGTGCCACACCCCACGTCCACCACGTTGCGCCCGTGAAAACCCGCACCGGCCAAACGATCCAACGCGCGCAAGCACCCCAGCGTTGTACCATGATGCCCGGTGCCAAAAGCCATTGCCGCCTCGATCAGCAGCGGCTCACAACCCTCCGGCACCTTGTCCGCGTCATGGCTGCCATATACAAAGAACCGTCCCGCCTCGACCGGCACCAGTTCGCGGCGCACATGGGCCACCCAGTCGGTTTCCGGCAGTTCAGACACCACAAAGGGTTTTGCCCCCATCGCAGTCGCCAGAACCGCCAGCGCTGTGTCGTCTGGTGCGGCCTCAAAATAGCCGCCCACTTCCCACAAGCCAGAGCCGTCTTCCATTTCAAAGACGCCTACACCGGTGGGTTCGGGGGTCAGGCGCTCCATTGCGTCGCCCAAGGCATAGGCGGCATCGCGCCCCGTCAGCGTGGTCAGGGCAGTGAATGTGGGCATGTCGTTTCCTGTCTGCTTGCGGGTGGTTTAGCGGCTGCGGTGCCTGTCGGGGTTCGGGTAGGGCCGCGCGGGGGCCGGGTCAAGGGCATCGGCATCCTCTGGCCGCAAGCCTTTGACGTAGAACCAGCCCCAGGTCGCCGCAACCAGCCCCATCACCGCGCCCGCCAAGGCCTGCCCATAGATGACCCCCGGTGCCCCAAAGACAGCCGCCAATGCCATTGCCGCGGGCCAGCTGAGCGCGCCGTCCTTCAGCCAGTTCAACAAGGTCGAACGCCCCGGTTTGCCCAGATTGTTAAAAGCCGCATTCGACACAAACAGCGCCCCGATAAAGACAAAGGTCCCCACCCCAACCAGTGTAAAGGCACGCAGCACGTCCGCACCCTGCCCGCTCAGACCAAAGGCCCAGATCACATAAGGTGTTGCCACCAACAGCGCACCCCAGGCCACAACCGTATAGACCGCACAAAACACCAGGGCGTCACGGTAGGTGGCGCGCACGCGGTCCAGTTGGCCCGCCCCATAGTTTTGTCCAAAAATCCCGCCGATGGCCCCGGACAGCGCAAAGACACCGCCAAAGACCAACACCGTCAACCGCGCCACAACAGCCCAGGCCGCCACCGCATCATCCCCGTGCTGCGCCATCACGATTGTGAGCAGATAGTTCCCCGCTGGCGTTGACATTTGCGTCGCGATGGCCGGGATTGCCACCGCAACAAAAGGTGCTGCCACATTGCGCAAAGTGCTGAGACGCGGGCGCGCCACCAGCTTCATCTGATAAATCGCAAAATAGATGGCGAGGCCCAGCAGGCACAGCCGGAACAGGCACAATCCGATCGCCGCACCGTCCAGAGCCCATTCCATCCAAAAGATCAGAAGGGGGTCAATCACCATCAGCACAAGCCCGGCAAACATGGTGATATACATCGCCTTGGCCCCATAGCCATCTGCCCGCAACGTGCCAGAGCAGATCAGCGCCATCGACATCGGAATGAGCGAAAACATGGTCATCGCCAGATAGCGCGCGCCCAGCCGGGCCGTTTCACCCCGGGCACCGGCCAGATGGATCAGATCATGGCGAAACAGAACAATCAGGCTGGACACAACCGTAAGCGTGGCCCCCGCAATCACAATCGCCGCCCCTGCCTGACGACGCGCTTTTTCGCGATCCCCCTGCCCAATGCTGCGCGAAATCACGGCCGTTGCCGCAATCATCAACCCCACAGCGATGGAGACCGAAAAGAACTGGATCGCATAGGCAAAACCAATGGCTGCCACCAGTTGCGGCTGCCCAAGCTGGGACAGCCACAGCAGATTTGCCGCATCCACCAGAAACACAAATGTAATGCCAAAAGCGCCCGTTGCGGTCATGCGCATCACATGGCCCATCGTTGACCCGGTCAAAAAGCGCCCGGCGGTCATGCCTATTGCACAGGTTGCGCTAAACGCGCCGCAAATATCGTCTCATGGCCCGGTGCGGGATGGCGTGGGATCAGCAAGGCAAGGCACAGCGATATCCCCGCCATGCCCGCCGCCAGCAAAAAGACTGCCGCAGGCGAAACCAACCAAAGCAACCCCAACATCACCGGTAGAAACACCGCCGCAATGTGGTTTATGGTAAAGGCAACAGCTGCGGTGGGCGCAATATCCGCCGGATCCGCGATCTTTTGAAAGTAGGTCTTGAGCGCCAGTGCGAGCGCAAAAAACATGTGATCCAGCACATAGAGAATCGCCGCAATCAATGCCCCCCAGCCCAGCCAATAGACCCCGCCGTAGGCCAGAAAGATCACCATCAACCCGGCATATTCCACGATCAACGCACGCCGCTCTCCCCAATACCCCACAGCCCGCCCCAAAAGAGGGGCAAAAACCATATTGGCCACCAGATTAATCAGATACAGCGTGGTGATCTCATGCACATCATAGCCGAACTTTTCAACCATCATGAACCCGGCAAAAACCATAAAAACCTGACGCCGCGCCCCGGCCATGAACTGCATCGCATAATAAAGCCAATAACGGCGGCGCAGCACCATCTTTTTGACCTGCGGCGTGGGGGCCTCAAACTGCGGATAGGCAAACATCGCAAACACCGCGATCACAACTGTGATGCCGCCGCCCACCATATAGACGGTGTTGTAACTGAGGTTCAGGGTTTCCCACAGACCCACAATGGCGAGATAGGCAATCAACGTCGCAAAAGAGGCCGCCGCCATCAGCCAGCCCAACATGCGCGGGGCATCCTCAATCTTGAGCCACTGCAATTGCAGCGATTGATTGACTGTTTCGTAATAATGAAACCCGATGGAGGACAGCATGGTTAGAGCCAAAATCCCGCCCATCTGCGGAAACTGCGCGGTAATCGCTGTCCCCACCCCCAACAGAATGAGCGAAACCAAGCCCAAAACCTGCTCGCGCATAAAGATAATGATCGCAATCACCCCGACGGCGAAAAACCCCGGGATTTCGCGGATCGTGTGCAGCAGCCCAATGTCTGCCCCATCAAAATCCGCAACCTCCACCACAAAGTTGTTCAGCAAAGCCGACCAGGTGTTGAAGGCAATTGGCATCGCCAGCGCCATCAAAAACAACAGCGCGATCGGGCGACGCCAGAAAGGCAGGCGCTTTGCGTCTTCAAGGGTTATGAATTGGGCCATGATGTGATCCTTACGCCTCTGATCAAGGATTGACGAGGCTCAAAACACAGATGACCCTAACCCAAAGCGCGCAGGTCCCCCCTTCACCCTTCCCATAAACTCAATCCCGCACGCACCCCAAACGCACCGCTCACCTTTTTTCCCCATTGCGGGAAGGCGTTTGTCTGCGCAGAATCCGAAAACGCCGCTGTGCCAAAGGATGCCGCCCATGGCGTCAGGCTGAGGCAGGGTGTTATCGCCAGACGCGCGTCGTCCAAATTCAATAAAAACTCTGCGGGTCAATATCGACGGCCAGCCGCAGATCACCTTTCAACTTCACCTGCGCGACCCAGCGCGCCAGGGCCTCCTGCAAGGGCACGGATTTATCCGCCTTCACCAAAAGGCGCACCCGGTGGCGCCCACGCACACGCGCAATGGGGGCGGGTGCGGGGCCAAAAACCTCTGCGCCGACCGCGCGCAGGGCCCGGTCCTGACGCGCCAGCAGATTGCCGGCATCAAACACCTGCGCCACGTCTGGCCCACTCAGAATGATGCCCGCCATGCGCCCATAGGGCGGCACCCCGGCCTGTTGACGCTCCTTCGCCTCCGCCCCCCAAAACGCCTCCTCATCTCCGGCCAGAATGGCCCGAATCACCGGATGGTCGGGTTGATAGGTCTGTAACAAGGCCGCGCCCGGGGCCTCTGCGCGCCCCGCGCGTCCCGCCACCTGGCGCATCAATTGAAAGGTCCGCTCCGCTGCACGCAGATCGGAGCCCATAAGCCCGAGGTCGGCGTCAATGACGCCAACGAGGGTCAGGTTGGGAAAATTATGCCCTTTCGCCACCAGCTGGGTGCCAATCACGATATCCGCCCCCCCTTCTGCGATCCCGGCGATTTCGGCCTTCAGCGCGCGGGCGGAGCCATACATATCAGACGACAACACCGCGATCCGCGCCTTTGGCCACAGGGCGCGCGCTTCTTCCCCCAGCCGCTCTACACCGGGGCCGACGGGGGCCAGACGGTCTTCGGCCTCACACGACGGGCAGGCCTCAGGCATGGGTTTGGTCTCCCCACATTGATGACAGACCAACCGTTTGAGATAGCGATGCTCCACCATGCGCGCATCACAATCATCACAGCCAATCTGATGCCCACAGGCCCGGCACAGCGTGATCGGCGCATAGCCGCGTCGGTTGATGAACAGCATCGCCTGCTCACCCTTTTCCAGCCGCTTGTTGACCTCACCCACCAGCGTGGGCGACACCCAGCGGTCACTGGGCAGGCCCTCACCACGCATGTCAATCGCCCCCATTTTCGGCATCACGGCAGGACCAAAACGCGAGGTCAGCTCCAAGCGGCGATACTTGCCTGCCTCCACATTTGCCCAGCTTTCAAGTGACGGCGTGGCGGAGGCCAACACCACATGCGCCCCACAGATCGAAGCGCGCAGCACCGCCATATCCCGCGCGTTATAAAAAACGCCCTCTTCCTGCTTGTAGGACGTGTCATGTTCCTCATCGACCACAATCAGCCCCAGATTCTGGAACGGCAAAAACAGCGAAGAGCGCGCGCCAATCACCAGTTGCGCCTGTCCCTGCCCCACCATGCGCCAGATGCGGCGGCGTTCCGTCATCGTGGCCCCTGAATGCCATTCAGCGGGTTTGGCCCCAAAACGCTCCTGTACACGGGTCAGGAATTGTTCGGTCAGGGCGATCTCCGGCAACAACACCAGCGCTTGGCGCCCGGCCCTGAGCGCGGCGGCCACCGCCTCCAGATAGACCTCGGTTTTGCCGGACCCCGTCACCCCGCGCAGCAGGGTTGTGCCGTATTGCTCCGACGCAACAGCCTCCGCCAGCACAGCCGCGCCCGCCGCCTGATCCGCCGTCAGCTCCTTGCTCGGCAGCTCCGGGTCGAGCCGGGGAAAAGGCAGATCGCGCGGGGAATCCTCCTCAAAAACAACGCCCTGTTTCACCAGACCTTTGACAACCGATGACGTCACCCCGGCCATTTCGGCCAGTTCTTTCAGGGTAAATGACAGATCACCGTATTCCTTGAGCGTCTCCAGCACCTGTGTGCGGGCCTTGGTCGTGCGATCCGGCTCTCCCGTGCCGCGCCGGTAAACCTTGCGCATCGAGGGCGGATCGCCCAAGCCCGGCGCGCGCGTGCCAAGGCGCAGCATGGCGGGCATCGGTGTGAGCGTATAGGCGGCGGCACGGGTCAAAAACGCGCGCATCTCATCGCGCATCGGGGCCACATCCAGCACCCGGATAACCGACCGCACCTTGTTATAGTCAAAATCCCCGGCACCCCGGCCCCAGACCACGCCCAGCACCTTGCGCGGCCCCAGTGGAACCTCGACAAATGCCCCCAGATGGCAGCCGCCCTCGGGGGCTTTATAATCCAGCGCGCGGCCCAGCGGCTGCGTGCTGAGCACGGCCACCAGATCACCTTGATCAAAGAATTCCGGGACAGGCACAGGAGGCGGCTCCGCTGAGGGTTTTACGAATTACGTCTTTCAGCATCGCAGATCATGCGATAAAGCCAAGGAGACAGAGAAATATGTTGGCGTTAACAGCGCCCGCTGAAAGGATCACGCCATGAAGTTTTTTGTAGATACAGCCGAAATCGACGCGATTGCCGAACTGAACGATCTTGGCATGGTGGACGGGGTTACCACCAATCCCTCGCTGATCCTGAAATCAGGCCGCGACATTCTGGAAGTGACCAAAGAGATTTGTGATCTTGTCGATGGCCCCGTCAGTGCCGAAGTGGTCGCCCTTGAGGCGGACGCCATGATTGCGGAGGGCCGCAAGCTGGCCAAAATTGCCGACAATGTCACCATCAAACTGCCCCTGACATGGGATGGTCTGAAAGCCTGTAAAGTGCTGTCAGGTGAGGGCAACATGATCAACGTCACCTTGTGTTTCTCGGCCAATCAGGCGCTGCTGGCGGCCAAGGCGGGTGCCACGTTTATCTCCCCCTTCATCGGGCGACTGGATGATATCAATCTGGACGGTATGGATCTGATCCAGGACATTCGCACCATTTATGACAATTTTGGCTTTGACACCAATATCCTGGCGGCCTCCATCCGCAGTGTGAACCACATACAGGATTGCGCGCTGATTGGTGCCGATGTGATCACCGCGCCGCCTGAGGTGATCAAGAAACTGGCCAGCCACCCGCTGACAGACAAAGGGTTGGATCAGTTCATGAAAGACTGGGCCAAAACCGGTCAGAACATCCTCTGAATAGCGCTAATTTGAACGAATAACAGACGCCTCAACCAGAAATTGGTTGAGGCGTCTTTGACAATGCAACCAGAAACCTGGCTAGGCCGTATCGTTATGGGCCCGGGCCAGCAGGGCGCGTACCGCTTGAGGGGTCAAGGGAAACAGCGGATTGCCATCCGGTGCTGGTGCAGAAGTCTGTTGTGTTGCTTGTGTCATATGCGCCTTTTGCCCCAGCATGACCCAATGCGTCATGGGGAATGGTACACAGGATTTCCCACCTCTGGGACGATTGGCCGATCTTGAATCACTCATGCGCGCAACGTCACGGAAATCAGTGGCGAAAATAAGGCACTTTGCCTTGGATAGATCAAACTGGCGCTTTAACGCTGTCTTTATTCCGCCTTGCCAGGAGCTATTGACGTTCAGGGTTCCCATTTGTTTTGAGTTCTGATTCAAAGTTGCAAACGAAGGAGAGCAGCTTTGAGCCGACCTGTTTTGACTGATGATCAATGGGCCGCCATCGAGCCCTATTGCCTGGGAAAGAAGAG
>CALFWM010000002.1 GCA_937928635.1 uncultured Sulfitobacter sp.
CCTTGATCAGGTGTGGCGGATACCTCTGAATGGCGGAAAATCCCCGTAGCGTGCCTGACGATGGGCGCGGTCTTCGCCCGGTTCCGCCCCGGCGCGCAACAAGGTGCCGCGCGGGTCAATGTAGCTGGAAATCGTGCGTAATGGCTGGGCACGCCAAACCAGATTAAAGGCCGCCAGTTTGGGGAAAAACCAGATATCCGAATAGGGCAAATGGTCATGCAGCCACCACGCCAAATCGCGCCAGTCACGCCCCTGCCTATACCGGTCGGCAAACCAGGGGATCACGATGGAGGTGCCTGCAATCGCCTCCGCCCCCGCAGCGCGGTCCCAGATGTGGCACTCCAACGGATTGTCATTGCGCGCACAATTCAGTTTGTTTTCATTGCCGTAGCGGTTCAAACTGGGGGACCGATAGCCAGAGCGCACCGCGACCCGCCCAAAAGTTTCCTCTAACGGGTCCAGCAATTGCGTGCAAAACGCCCGGCCGTTTTCAAGCGTCAGATCAGGGTTTTCAGGAATATTCTGACGCCCGTGAAATCCCGAAATTTCCGAATACATAAAATCCCGCATGAAAAAGTGCTTGGACAGGCGCTGGCGGCCAAAGGTCTCAAGGCTCCACATGCTGGCCGGTTTACGCATCCCCGTAACCGTTCCAGCGAAACTGCCCCTCCGGGCCAAGGGGCGAAAACGGATTATGCGCAACTTCCCAGATGTTCCCTTCCGGGTCCGCAAAATAGCCGATATGCCCGCCCCAGAAAATATCATGGGCCGGTTTCAAAATCTGCCCGCCTGCCGCCTCTGCGGCGGTCAACACCGGGGCCACATCCGCCTTTTCAGGCACATTATAGGAAAACGTGCTCGCCCCGCGCCCCATCTCCTTGACCGGCAGACCAATGTCTTCGGCCAGCTTTTCGAGCGGATAAATGCCAAGCGTCTGACCAATCAGATCATAGGCAATCACCCCGTCCGGGCTGTCCTCCCTTTGCCAGCCAAGGCGGTCGTAAAAGGCGGCCAGGGCCGCAGGGTCTTTGGCCCCCAATGTAATCAATGAGATGCGTTGTTGCATGAAAATGCCTTTCTTTCAGGAGGATGCGGCCAGAACCTGTTCCACCGCGTCGATCATCAACCCCAAACAGGGGCCATCGGAAAACCGGTGATCTGCATCCTTGACCAGCTTCAATTGCATATCAGGGCCGGTGGCATGTTCCAGCAAACGCACGGCCGTTGCCACGCTGACGGCGGTATCCGCCGTGCCTTGCAAAAACCGCGCCGGGAACGGCAGATGCAGCGGGTCACGCAGCACCAGCTGGTCGCGCCCATCCTCAATCATCCGTTTGGTGATAATATAGGGTTCCATGAAATCAGACGGCAATTCCACATGCCCGACCTGCTCAAGCGCGGCCTTTTGCGCGTCCGTGAAACTGGCCCAATAGCCATCTTCGGTAAAGTCAGGGGCAGCGGCAATCGTCACCAGCCCGGCGATGCGTTCAGGTGTTGCGCGCGCCAGCAACAACGCCTGCCAGCCCCCCATGGATGAGCCAACCGGCACAATGGGCCCTTGCGTCAGCGCCGAAATTGCTGCTGCGGTGTCCTGCGCCCAATCGCCAATGCAGCCATCCGTGAAAGCACCGGATGAGTCTCCGTGCCCGGAATAGTCGAATCGCAAGAAGGCACGGCCCTGCGCGCGGGCCCATTCCTCCAGAAAAACCGCCTTGGTGCCTTCCATGTCGGATTTTAATCCACCCAGAAAAACCACCCATGGCCCCTGCCCCGGCGTGGCGTGATAGGCCAGCCTGCGCCCTTGTTTTGTCTCAATAAATTCTGGTTCTGCCATCTGATCCCCTTCGCGTTGGAACAATCATGCGTCTGCGGGGAAAAAGGCGCAACCAGACATTTTTATTAGGTGACCACTTTGTCACGTGAGTAATTAGTTACTTATAAGCGATTCCATGGACGATGTTTTCAAAGCACTTGCCGATCCGGCCCGCCGCACCCTGCTGGACGCCCTGCGCCAGCGTGACGGGCAAACATTGCAAGAGCTGACGGAATTGCTGGAGATGACCCGGTTTGGCGTGATGAAGCACCTTGGGGTGCTTGAGGATGCCGGGCTGGTCGTGACCCACAAGAAGGGGCGTTTCAAATATCACTATTTGAACGCGGTCCCCCTCCAACAGACGATTGACCGCTGGATTGAGCCGATGCGCGCAAAACCAGCGGCACGGGCGGTGTTGAACCTGAAACAATCCCTCGAAAGGACTGATACTATGAGTAAACCTGATTTTGTGATGCAAACCTTTATCCGTTGCACCCAGGACGCCCTGTGGGACGCGCTGACCGATCCCAACCAAATGGCCGCCTATCATTTTGCCTTTGACCGGGCCACACGCGACAACAATGTGATTGATTTCATCCTGCCCGATGGCAACAAAATGCTGTCCCAGACAGTGACCAAAGAAACCCCCAAAACGCGAATCGAAACCACCTTTGAACCGCATTTCTTTGGCCCCGACGCACCGGCGTCGCGCATGGCCTATCTGATCGAGCCACAGGGCCCACAGTGCAAGCTGACGATCGAACATTACGACATCCCCGATGGTCAGGAAGGTGTCGCAGAGGGCTGGGCACGGCTCGCCTCTTCCTTGAAATCCTGGCTCGAGACCGGCACCGGCCTCAAGGTCGCGATGTAGGAGTGGGTTGATGGAAACTTTCCCAACCGAACTGGGCGTTCTGACCTGCCTGATGATCCTCGCGGCGTCCTTGTGGATCCCGCATATCGTGGGGGTGAACACCGCCCCTGAGGGGTCGCTGCCTGCGGATGCCCCCGATGGGTTTGTGCGCATCGCCAATATCTTTGTGCACCGCCCATGGGTGCAACGGGCCAACCGCGCGCATATGAACTTGCTGGAACAAGGCATGCCCTTTGCCGTGTTGGTGCTGCTAGTGGATCGTATGGATGGCTTTACCGCACTGACCTACTGGACCGCGATTGCCTTCTTCTGGCTGCGGGTGGCGCATGCGCTGGGCTACATCACCGGTTTTGCGCAATTCCCGCTGCGCCCGATCATCTTCACGCTGGGATGGGTCTGCTGCCTGCTGATGGCATATGCGGTTTTTGCCGCAGCCTGACGGACCTGCGGGCGGGGCCGGGCGGCGCCCGGCCCACAGTTGCAAAATCATTTCACCGCGGGGCTGCGGGCAGATTGACAACCCCGTCTCTGCCCGCCAGAAAACCGCCAAACATAACCCGCAACCGGGCGTTCAGTGGGCGCCAAACCGACGAGGAGCCGATTGATGGCCCAGATTTCCCTTACCCTTCCCGATGGCAATGCGCGGTCCTATGACGTGGGGATCACCGCTGGTGAGGTCGCTGCCGACATCTCCAAATCCCTTGGCAAAAAGGCGATCAGCGCGACCGTGAATGGCGCGCATTATGATCTGGCCTGGCCGATTGAGGCGGATGCCGACATCGCCATTCACACCATGCAGGACGAAGAGCAAGCCAATGAGCTGGTGCGCCATGACCTTGCCCACATCATGGCCCGCGCTGTGCAGGAAATCTGGCCCGACACACGCGTCACCATCGGCCCGGTGATCAAGGACGGCTGGTATTATGACTTTGACCGCGCGGAGCCCTTCACCCCCGAAGACCTTGGCGTGATCGAGAAAAAGATGAAGGAAATCATCAACAAGCGTGATCCCGTCCGCACCGAGGTCTGGGAGCGGGCCCGCGCGATCAAGCATTACGAAGACAATGACGAACCCTATAAGGTTGAGCTGATCGACGCCATCCCGGGGGACGAGCCTCTGCGCATGTATTGGCATGGTGACTGGCAAGACCTTTGCCGGGGGCCGCACCTGCAACACACCGGCCAAGTGCCCGGCGACGGATTCAAACTGATGTCCATCGCGGGGGCCTATTGGCGCGGCGATTCAGACCGCGCCATGCTGCAACGCATCTATGGCGTGGCGTTTACCGGCAAGGAAAAGCTGCGCGCGCATCTCAACATGCTGGAGGAAGCGGCCAAACGCGACCACCGCAAGCTGGGCCGCGAGATGGACCTGTTTCACATGCAGGAAGAAGCACCGGGGCAGATCTTCTGGCACGCCAATGGCTGGCGCATCTACACCGAATTGCAGGATTTTGTCCGCCGCAAACAGCGCGCAGGGGGGTATGTTGAAGTGAACACCCCGCAAGTGGTGGACCGTAAGTTGTGGGAACAATCCGGTCACTGGGAGAAATACCAGGAGCATATGTTCATCGTCGAAGTGGACGAGGACCACGCCCGCGAAAAGGCCGTGAACGCTCTGAAACCCATGAACTGCCCCTGCCACGTGCAGATTTTCAACCAAGGCCTGAAGTCTTATCGCGACCTGCCCCTGCGTATGGCCGAGTTTGGCTCCTGCGCGCGCTATGAACCCTCCGGCGCGCTGCATGGCATCATGCGGGTGCGCGGGTTTACGCAGGATGATGGACATATCTTCTGCCGCGAGGATCAGATTGAATCGGAAACCGCTGTTTACATCGACTTCCTCAGCTCCATGTACCGTGATCTCGGGTTCACTGACTTCAAGGTCAAATTCTCCGACCGTCCTGAGATGCGCGCGGGATCGGATGCGGTGTGGGACAAAGCCGAAGAAGCCCTGCTGAGCGCCACCCGCAACGCAGGCATCGAGCCGGAACTAAACCCCGGCGAAGGCGCATTTTATGGACCGAAACTGGAGTTTCTCCTGACCGACGCCATCGGCCGCGACTGGCAATGTGGCACCCATCAGGTGGATTTTGTGCTGCCCGAACGGCTGGATGCAACCTACATCGGTGCAGATGGGGGCAAACATCGCCCGGTCATGCTGCACCGTGCCACCTTGGGTAGTTTTGAGCGGTTCATTGGCATCCTGATCGAGGAACACGCGGGCAAACTGCCATTTTGGCTGGCCCCGCGACAGGTTGTGGTCGCTTCGATCACCTCAGAGGCGGATGATTATGTGCGCGAGGTTGTGGATACGTTGATCGCGGCGGGCGTGCGTGCAGAAGCCGACATTCGCAACGAAAAAATCAACTATAAGGTTCGTGAACACTCCGTTGGCAAAGTGCCTGTCATTCTGGCCGTTGGCGGGCGCGAGGTGGAGGAAAAAACTGTCTCCGTGCGCCGTCTGGGTGAAAAGCAAACCTCCGTGCAGGCCCTGAGCGATGTTGCGGCGGCCCTGCAGCTGGAAGCCACGCCACCTGACCTGCGCCCGGCATAAAATCACTGACACAATCACCTCACGGATAGCAGAATTGCCCCGTGAGGTGCCATTATGCAATGCAACTATAGCGTTCCGCCTTTAACTTGAAGCATCACGTATCAGTAATGTCCCGAAAGCGCGGAGCGTAGCAGGGTATCGACGATTCAGGTTTCAGGCGGGGCGCTTTAATTGTAACACTTGCGCAAAAAAGTCGGGCAAAACCTCCTGTTTCCTTCGATGCAAGGGCGAATCCTGACAGGTTCGTGACACACTTGCTCGTGAGTGGCCATGAGCACACTGGAATGTTCTATGGAGGCACCCTAAGTCAACCGGGATCACTACAGGAGTACATCATGTCTACATCTCTTAAAGCCGTTGCAATCGCCAGCGCAGTGACCGCAGCCGTGACCGCTCAATTGCCAACTCAGGCCACCGCAGCCTCCAAGGAAAAGTGCTATGGCATTTCCCTGGCAGGCGAAAATGACTGTGCTGCGGGCCCCGGAACAACCTGCGCCGGCACATCCGTGACCGATTATCAGGGCAATGCATGGACCTTGGTTGACACAGGCACCTGCGAAACCATTGATCTGCCGAAAATGGCAGACGGCACGCCGCGTGTTGGTTCACTTGAGGTCCTGTCACGCGACTTGCCTGCGTAACGGGGCAGGCTCCATCGGGATGTCCACCGCGCCAAACATCGCGTCACGCCCTGATCCGCGTGCCACCGACATGCCGCAACGCACGGCAGGCCCGAATGGCCTGCCAAACACGCCGGGTGTCGGCTACAAACCCCAGCATTTTGAAGCCCTGCGCTCAGACCCCGGACCGGTCACCTGGATCGAGGTGCATGCCGAGAATTACATGGGTGATGGGGGCCGCCCTTTGGCGCAACTGCGCGCATTGTCTGAGCAATTTGCCCTGTCGGTTCACGGTGTGGGCCTATCCATTGGTGGCGAACAGCCATTGGATACCGACCACCTTAACCGCCTTAAAAAACTTTGCGATTGGGCCAATCCGACCAGTTTTTCCGAACATTTAGCCTGGTCCACGCACGACGGGGCCTATCTGAATGACCTGCTGCCCCTGCCCTATACCCAAACAACGTTATCCCAAGTGGCCGATCACATTGATCAGGTTCAGGCGGTGTTGGGCCGTCAAATGCTGCTGGAAAATCCGTCCTCCTACCTGACCTTTGCAGAATCGCAAATGTCGGAGACGGACTTTCTGGCCGAACTCACCCAAAAAACCGGCTGTGGCTTGCTGTTGGATGTGAACAACGTGTTCATCTCAGCCACCAATCTGGAGCTTAGCCCGCAGGCCTATATCGACGCCTACCCCACGGATAAAGTGGGGGAAATTCACGTCGGCGGGCACGACGAGGATAGCGATGACCACGGTGCCCCGCTGCTCATCGATAGCCACGCAAAGCCCGTATGTGATCCGGTCTGGGATTTGCTGAGCTACACCCTGTCACAAACCGGCCTCAAACCTGTGCTGGTGGAATGGGACACGGACGTGCCCGACTGGCAGGTATTGCGCGCAGAAGCGATGCGCGTGGCAGACGCCTTGGTCCAATGAACCGGCAATCCGCTTTTTGCGTCGGTTTGTTGACCCCACAGCAGCCTGCGCCCGACGGATTGCAGAACGCGGGCGGCAGCCCATCCGGCAAACGATACGATGTCTATCGCAACAACGTGACACATGCGCTGATCAGCGCGCTGAACACGGCGTTTCCCTTGGTGCACAGGCTGATCGGCTCAGAGCGGTTTGGACGCATCGCCCCTGAATTTGTGCGCGCGCACCCGCCATCCTCCCCGGTGATGATGTTTTATGGCGCTGAATTTCCGGGCTTTTTGACCAACTACGCCCCTTTGTCAGATATCGGCTATTTGCCGGATGCGGCCCGTCTGGATCTGGCCATGCGCCATGCCTATCACGCGGCCGATGCGCCACGTCTGGACCCCGCCCAGCTGCAGGCCTTTGCGACAGATGACCTGATGACCACCCGCTTTGCGCTTGCCCCGGCCACACACATCCTGCGCTCAGACTGGCCCCTTTATGACATCTGGCGCGTGACCTTTCAGAATGATGCGCCCAAACCCAGACCAATCGCACAGGATGTGCTGATCACACGTCCCGACTTTGACCCCGCCCTTCATCTGTTGCCATCAGGTGGTGCAAGTTGGCTCACGGCACTGGCGGAAGGCAACACATTTGCACAAGCCCACGAACGGGCTATAGCTCAACATGCAGACTTTGATCTTGAGGCCACGCTGACTCTTGCACTTCACACCGCAGCACTGACCAATTCGACCACAAGGACCTGAAATGACGGCACATTCCTCTCTATCCACCCGTATCGCTGCCCGTTTGAACCAGTTGGATTGGCTCATTCCGACCCTGGCGCGATTTCTCTTTGCGGCCGTGCTGTTGGTTTATTTTCTCAATGCAGGCATGACCAAACTTGGCGACGGATTTGCAGGTTTGTGGACCCCTTCAACGGGTGCCTATGCCCAGATTTTCCCCAAGGCGTTTGAAGCTGCGGGATATGATACAGACGCGCTCACGCTCTATCATCGCGCGGTTGTTGTGCTTGGAACATTGGCTGAGTTTCTGCTGCCCGCATTGATCGTTCTGGGGTTTTTGACCCGGATTGCGGCCTTGGGCATGATCGGATTTGTCATGGTCCAGTCCCTGACAGACATATTTGGCCATGGCCAGGAGGGGATCCTGGGCGCATGGTTTGACCGTTTCCCTGATGCGCTGCTGATGGATCAACGCGCCCTTTGGCTGTTCTTGTTGATCATTCTGGTAATCAAAGGGGCTGGCCCCCTGTCATTTGACCGCGCTCTGGAGCCACGCAAAACGCCCTGAAGGGCGGCTAACGTGATGCTTTAACTTGCGCTTCTATCTCTTTGTTCCAGGATAGAAACAGTGTTTCGCCCACAGAAATCAGCGGGCGTTTCATCAGGGCGGGATGCTGTCTGATCAGGGTGATGGGATCACCGGAGCGTTCCTCTTCGCTCAGGCCTCGCCAGGTCGTGGACCGTGTATTCAATAGCGCATCCCCAAATTGCTTGTGGGCCTGCGCCAGCACAGCTTCGGGCAGGCTCTCCGCGCGGACGTCTGTGAGCGTCGCATCCCGCAGAGCCTTTAACGCTTTTCGGCAGGTATCGCAGTTCTTCAGGCCATAGACGATCGCAGCCATGTGGCGTACTCCCCTTTTTCGTTAATAATATTGCGGAAAAACTTGATTTTTTTCCCCCGCGCGCAATCTCAATGCAATGACGGGTCGGTTTTGACAAGATCGCGCGTCTCTCGCTGCGCAGGCAGCATCGTCTAAGGTAAAGGAGGCACAGGAATTATGCCGACAGGCACTGTGAAATGGTTCAACACCACAAAGGGCTACGGATTTATCGCGCCAGAGGGCGGCGGTAACGATGTTTTTGTACATATTTCTGCGGTGGAACAATCCGGTCTGACAGGGCTGGCCGACGACCAGAAGGTCAACTTTGAACTGGCTGAAGGCCGCGATGGCCGCCAGATGGCAACAAATTTGTCACTGCTGTGACCTGCAAAACCCGGTGACTTTATCCGCACCGGGTTTCACGCTCCCGTCCAGGACGCCCTTATGAGCAGCCCTTGGTCCCTGCGGGGCAATGGGACCGCGCACGCGCCTTGCGAACGTGGCGGCGCTTTTTCGTCGGGTGTGACAGCGCTTGTTGGTAGCTGATGTGCTGGTTTGGCGTGCCACAACAAATCACGCCCCCCACAGACACCGGCTGTAGCCCAGCGGGGCAATAGTTGGCCCCATGATAGGGATAAATCTTTGTTTCTGCTGCGACTTGCGCCGGGATCATGCCGGTCATGATCAGGCCAAAACCGGTAAAGACTGCGGTTGAAATGCGCATTTTAAGCCCTCGTTTTTCTTCGTTTTATGGTCCGACTATGCAGAGGGTCGGCAAAGTAGTCCAATCATTTTTCAGGTGTGCAACTGCGCAGGCAGATGCGCATAGCCGTGAAACCGGATGCGCCCCCCGGTTTTGCGCCCCTTTTTGATTTTGTAGTCTGGCCAGCGGTTTATGAACCGTTGCAGGGCAATGCGCCCCTCCATACGGGCCAGCGTCAACCCTACGCAGATATGCGGCCCCCCGGCAAATGCAAGGTGTTTGTTTGGCGTTCGGGTGATGTCAAATGTGGTCGGGTTATCAAAGACGTCCGGGTCACGGTTGGCGGCCCCTATGCACAGATGCAGGTTCGTGCCTGCCGGGATTTTATGTTGTTGAAGGGTGATCTCCGTCGTTGTCTCGCGGTTTCCAAACTGATTGGGCGAGCGGAACCTCAATATCTCCTCTACCGCTGTGTTAATCGTTGAAGTATCTTCGATAAGATGTTGTTTTTGTTCAGGACGATCGTGCAGGAGCGCAAGACCCGAGCCAATCAAGTTGGTCGTGGTCTCATGGCCCGCGTTCAGGATGAAAATGCAGTTCTGGATCAGCTCGATTTCGGTGAGTTGCCCCTCGGCGTCGCCGGCAATAAGACGGGTCAGCACATCCGTTTCCGGGTCTCCCGGCGCGGCTTTGCGTCGTGCAATCAAGTCCTTCAGATACGACTTGAACTCACTCACGGCGGTGTGCCCGCGCGCCAGTTGATCCTGCGTTAACGTCGGTTCAAGCGCGCCGAGGATCGCAAGCGACCAGTCCCGCAAAGGGCCGCGTTCAGACAGCGGAATGTCCAACAGATTGCCGATAATCTGGATCGGAATGGACATGGCAAAATCCTCCACCAGGTCGGCAGTATTGGGCATGGCGTCCAACAGATCGTCGATGATTTCGATCAATCCGGGCTCCATACGGGCGATGGCCTTGGGCGCGAGGGCGGCTGTCATGATCCGCCGCACACGGGTGTGCAGCGGCGGGTCGTTGAACACCAGCGACGTGGTGTGATGTTCATAGAGCGGCGTGCCGGGGCCGAACTTGGGCGCAAAGGCTTGTTTTTTGTCGGAAATGTAGAGGGTGGTGTCGCGGTAGATGGCATTCAGATCCGCGTGGCGACAGATCAGAAACGACCCGTCGGGCTGCGGCGTGACGGGGCTGTTGCGCAGCAGCTCATCGTAATAGGGGAAAGGGTTAACGGTGAAATCCGCAGGCGGGTTGGAAAGATCAAACATGCCCGATTGTGCGGTGAAATCACTGTTCAGGCAATCTCCAAACCGTTCATGAACGAAACGTAAATCGTCACACACTGTACAGCGCAGGTGCACCACCGTGTCAGCCAAGCAGGTCGCGCACCAGCGGCACTTACATGCACAGGATCAGCAAATAGAGCGTCAGCTTCGCGGTCAGATGTACGATATCACGCGGCTTTTTTTGAATTTCTGCGTTAGAGGGTGATGCGTGCGAGCACCCATCCTACGCGGCGATGACGTTGATTGTTTTTGCCTTGGCCATGATGTCTGTGTTTTGACGGGCGGTTTCGAGGTCGTAGGCGGTTTGCAGGTTGAGCCAGAATTCGGGGGTAACGTCGAAGGCGGCGGCGAGCAACAGGGCGGTGTCTGCGGTGACGCTGGAATTGCCCGCAATGATGCGCGTGATGCGGTTGGCGGGCACGCCGAGGCGCTTGGCAAAGGCGGTCGCGCTGAGGCCGTGGGGGGCGAGGAATTCCTCTGACAGGATTTCGCCGGGGTGGATCGGGTCAATGGTAGTCACAGATTTCGACATCGTAGGCGTCTCCTTTGTGCCAACGGAAGCATATGCGCCATTGGTCATTGATGCGGATAGAGGACTGCCCGGCGCGGTTGCCGGAGAGTTTTTCCAGCCGGTTGCCGGGCGGATTGGCAAGATCGCGGTATTCGGTTGCGGCGTGCAGCATGAGAAGTTTGCGTTTGGCTTGGCGGGCAAAGGGGCGGAATTGGCGGGCGGGCGTGCCCGCGGTGTGGAGCTTGTCGGTGTGTTTGCAGGCGAAGGTTTTGATCATGTCGGTACGTGATACGTATCATGGATTGTATGGGGTGTCAAATGTCCTTGCGAGCTAGATTGACGCAATGGTGATCAACATATCAGGTCCCAATTATTCCTGTGTACCGATACATCAACTGACCCATTCAGCATTAGTCTGTTCCCATCGACAGAAAGCCTTAAGCTAATCGAATTACCTTCTTTGAGCCTTCCTTCTAGGATTAACTTCTTGATGTCCCCTGATTGCAAAATCACAAAGTCGTTTACATACCGCATGCCGGCATTTGTTCTTAGAACCACAATGTAGAATACATTTGACGCGTGTTGAAATGCAGCGGTCTTGATTGTCGCCAAGTAGGCACCGGCCTTCTCATTCGCTGTTTTCACCTGAACATGAAAGTACTTGTCGGCCAGCGACGCGACAACATCAATACCATCGTCGACGGTCATTTTTGAAGCGTTGAACCCTCGAAACAAGAGCTCGCTCATCACGGCGTATTCTCCCGCAGACCCAGTAAATTGGGAAGAAACCTTGGGTGCTTCGGTTGCAAATACTATTGGTCTTTGTGACTTGTATCGAAATGTTCCTTGTCGATAGCCGCCAGTTTTGGAATTCCGAACCTTGGCAAATTGCGGGTTCTTCGTTTTTGAATTGGCGTTCAGCTTAGTGCCAAGCTTCTTTGCAAAGTCATCAGGGTCCATTCCCAAAGGTAAAAGGCCAAGAGTTTCGCCAATCTCCGCCAAGTCTTTCACATGATAGGTTTTCTTGCCGCCTCGCTCATACAGCTTGATTGCAACATCGATCCAGTCAATTTGGTTCATGCTAACTCCCTCTGGCCACGCCTCACGGCGCGCCCGTTTTGAACTCAAATCTCTCCACTGGAGCGATTTGCCCCCGCTCAAGCGGGGTCGTCCAAAACCCCCTCAAACTCCCGCCACTCCCCAGCAGACATTCCCGATGTCTCCTGCGTGACCTCCTCACCTTTCAACATACGCTTGATACAGTCCAGCGCTTTACCCGATAAAGTTGCGCCCCCCAAACGGTAGTCCTCAAACGCCCCATAGGCCGCCGGGACCCAATCCGCGACCACCTTACAAATCGCATCCGCGTAAACCCGGATTTCGTATTGGGCGTGGCTGTCCGCGCGCAAACGCAGGAAGTGGAAGAGGTTATGAAGGTCCACTTTCCAGTACCATTGGGTGTAGATGTTGGCGGGGAGGTTCATGCGGGCGAGCTCTCGGGCCAGACCGTCTTGGCCGTCATCCGAGATCATCTCTTCGTAGTGGTCATAGGCGCGGTTGGAGTCAGCCTTGAGGATTTCCAACACGCGGGCGGCCTCCTCCCCTTCCAGCACGCCGCCCCTGCCCTGATTGTTCACCACGGACTGGGCGTTGATGTGTTCGGGCGCGGGGATGTAGAATTCCCGGTCCAGAATGGAGTAGCGGGCGGAGTATTCGTTCACGTTGGCGGTGCGGTGGCGAATCCATTGGCGGGCGACAAAGACCGGGAGTTTGACGTGCAGCTTGATTTCGCACATTTCAAACGGGGTCGAGTGCCAGTGGCGCATCAGGTAGCGGATGAGGCCGGCGTCGTTTTGCACTGATTTGGTGCCTTTGCCGTAGGAGACGCGGGCGGCCTGACAGATGGCGGCATCATCGCCCATATAGTCGATGACGCGCACAAAGCCGTGGTCGAGAACTTCGTGGGCCTTATACAAATGCGCCTCCATCCCCGGTACGGTGGCGCGCAGAGTTGGCTGGGTTGTGCTGCGCAACGCGTCGATTTCAGCTTGTTGGTCGGGGGTCAGCGACATGGGGCGCGGCTCCTGTGTTTTGTGGGGCGTTTGGGCGGGGATTCGCTCAATGACTATATCTGGCGACGCAGGCCACAGGAACCGCCATATGCGGTATTGTTTTTAGGTTGCAGTTGTTTGGATAATCGCCGCCATCCCGTTTGGAGCGTTGACAGTATGACACGCCATGGGTGAGTGTTCATACAAACAATAAAACATTGAGGGCAGAACAACGTGACACGTCTTTTGATTAGCCTAGCGCTCTGCGCGGGGCTGGCAGCTTGCGGCAGCGGTTCAGCGCCGTTCGGCGCACCAACAACATCAACCGATGGCAGCGACGGTTCTGCCGCTATTCCCGAAGTACTCGCCGGTGATCTGGAAAGTTTCAGCTATGATCCCAACGGCCAGACCCTGACCATTCGCGGCGTATCCCTTGAGGATGGCCCGTTTGAAGACGTTTACCGACGTCGCCCAGGCCTGGATCGTGGTGGATATGAAGCCTACACGGCGCAGGACGGCTCGCTTGACCGCCATTCCACGGCCTATGTGCGTGACGTCCGCGGGACGCGCGCAGCGATTGCAGTGACCGGTGGTCAATTTGAGTTCTTCTTTTCGGGGGGGGCATATGCCAATGGGGGCGACTTCAGCGCACCTGTAACGCAGGGTGCAGACCAAGACGGCGGTCTGGTCACATATGCCGGGAATTACGTCGGCTTGCTGAACATTGGGGGCAGTGGAGAAGATCTGACTCCTGTAGCGCCCGGCACACCCGGTGCTTTCCAGCCAGTCCAAGCGGCTGAAGTCACCGGACGAATCCTGATCAATGCGAGTTTTTCTGATCGCACCGTCAACGGCATCATCGCCGAACGCAGGATTGAAGGTACAGACTTGGCCCCCACGACCCTTGCTTTGGCCCCTGCCACAATCGAGGAAGATGGCACATTCTTTGGCGACACCACCGTAGATCTGCAGGACCGCGGCGATTACGGCGGCATCTTTGGTGGCACTGGTGCAACCGAAGTGGCAGGCGTTGTGCGCGCAGAGGAGCATTTGACTGACTTCCAGAACGAAATCGAAGTTGGTGTCTTTGTGCTTGAACAATGCGGCACGCCCGGTGCCGATCCTGTGTGTGATCAGCCCGTCCCATAGGGAGGGGCCCGAGCGTGGCGCTGACATCCAACACCATTGCAAAGGCAGGGGCGCTGGCCGCCCTTGCCTTTTCTGTCTTGGCCCCGGTTGTGGCCGGGGGGCAAAACACCGCTGCTCCGGTGCAAACCGCTGCTGACCCAAACGCTCCTGCGGTTGAGCTGACCCTGCCGCAAGCCCGCCAATTGGCGGTCAAAGCGCTCAAAGCCGGGCGGCCCAAACTGGCCTATCATCTTGCGGATGGATTGCTGAAGGCTGATCCAAAATCCTCTTTTGCCCATTTCACAATGGCCAATGCCCAGGGGCTGTTGGGTCAGGCCGCAGCGGCGCGCAAGTCTGCCGCAAGGGCCTATCGCTATGGCGATTCAAAGCTGCATCGGTTTGAGGCGGCTGAACTGGCCGCACGCCTGTCTTACGCAGAAGAGCGCCCTACCCTGACCCAGCTTTGGCTGCGCCGCGCGGTGCAGAACGCACCAAACGAACAGGTAGAGCAGCAATTGGGCCGAGATTATGGGCAGGTGCGCGCCCAAAACCCGTTTTCCTTTTCGATCCGCACCAGTTTGCGCCCCTCAAGCAACGTGAATGGCGGGTCAAACACTGCTGTTCAGGTGATCGACGGCCTGCCCTTTACAGGTCAGCTGAGCGGCAGCGCGCAGGCCCTCTCCGGCACCATCGGCACCCTTGACACAAGCCTGCGCTACCGTCTGCGCGGCACAAAAAAGAGCCGCACAGAGGTCGCCGCACGCTTGTTTGTCAAACGGGTCGCCCTGACGAACAGCGCCGAGGAACAAGCACCCGACGTCAGCGACAGCGACTTTGGCAGCACCTTTGCAGAGGTGCGCCTGAACCATTCATTTGCCACCTCTGAAAAGGGCGGCGCCGCCCGGTTGGGCCTTGGTGCCGGACAATTCTGGTTTGGCGATGAAAGAAGCTATCACTTTGTGAACCTGAACGTCGGGCACAGCTGGCGCATTGGCGCACGCAGCTCTTTGTCGCTGGATGCCTCGTATGAAAACCGCAGCTCTGACCGCGCCGCCTTTCTGGACAGTGAATACCTGAGCGTGGTTGGCGGCTATCGCCACGCGCGCACCAATGGCGATCAATTGTCGCTTTCGCTCAGCCTGCGCGAAACACGCTCTGATTTTTCCAATGCCCGAAACACCGCCGCGACACTGAGCGCCAATTATGACTTTGCAAAACAGGTTGGCCCTGCGAAAATTTCGACCGGCGTTGTTGTAGGGTATTCTGATTTCCCCGATTATATCGCCCCCATCCGTGTGCCCGGTGGGCGGCAGGACCGATCCCTTTATGCCAACGTGAACTTCTTTTTCCCTGATGTGGATTACGCCGGATTTGCGCCCAATCTGCGGGTCACGGCGGGGCGCAAATTTTCCAATGTCAGCCGGTTTGAAACCGAGGAACTCTCCGTTTCCCTAGGCATCCAGTCAAAATTCTGAGAGGGGCTGGCGCACCGCTCTGTGCGTGTTAGGTTTGGCTTTATACCAAAAGTCAGCAAAGGATGCCTGCATGCCGATCAAATATTTGCACACCATGGTGCGTGTCAAAGACCTCGATGCCTCTATCGCGTTTTACAAATTGTTGGGGCTGGTAGAGCGGCGGCGGATGGATCACGAAGGTGGCCGGTTTACGCTGGTGTTCCTCTGCCCTCCGGGCATGGCAGACGGGCATGCAGATGTGGAACTGACCTACAATTGGGACGGTGACGATGGGCTGCCCTCTGACGGGCGCCACTTTGGCCACCTTGCCTATACCCTTGATAACATTTATGAAACCTGCCAGCACCTGATGGACAATGGGGTGACAATCAACCGCCCGCCACATGATGGGCGCATGGCGTTTATTCGCAGCCCGGACAATATCTCGATTGAACTGCTGCAAGAGGGCGACCCCCTTGAACCCGCAGAACCCTGGACCAGCATGGGCAATACGGGCCACTGGTGAAACGCGCGATTTGCACAGTGACGCTTGCCCTCTGGGCAGGTGCGGCGCAGGCGGTGGAATGCCGTCTTGCGCTGTTGCTGGCCTTGGATGTGTCAAGCTCTGTGGACGCCACAGAAGATCAATTGCAGCGCGACGGTCTGGTCTCCGCGCTGATTTCCCCCGAGGTTCAGGCGGCGTTTTTTGCAACCGACCAGCCGGTGGCGCTTGCGGTCTATGAATGGTCCGGGCGCTACAACCAGGAGGTCTTGCTGGACTGGCGCGTGATCGACAGCCGCGCTGCGCTGGTCGAGGCGGCAGAAATCATCGCTGACAGCACCCGCAGCCATAATGATTTTCCCACCGCTATGGGATATGCGCTTGGGTATGGTGCCGAAATGCTCAAACGCGCGCCCCGCTGTTTGCGCCAAACCATCGACATGGCCGGAGACGGGCAAAACAACGAAGGGTTTGGCCCCCTTGTCGCCTATCGCGAGTTTCCTTTTGATGGGGTGACGGTCAACGGATTGGTGGTCAACGCCGCCGATTTTGAGGGCGAAGTTGGTCTGATCGCCTTTTACAAAGGGGAGGTTCTGCACGGGCCGGGGGCCTTTATGATCATTGCCAATGGGTTTGACGAATACGAACGCGCCATGCGCCGCAAACTGGAGCGGGAACTGACCCCGCCCGCCATTGGCGCGTTGGAGCAGTCGCAAGGCTCTTCGGGGTGAAACGGGGGTTTGTCCTTTTGGCTGCACTTTGGCTGGCTGGCGGCGCGCAGGCACAAGAGCAATGCCGTCAGGCTCTGGCACTGGGGCTTGATGTGTCAGGATCGGTGGATGCGCGCGAATACCGTTTGCAGGTTGATGGCGTGGCGCAGGCCCTGAGTGATCCCGAGGTCCGAGACAAACTATTCGCCATGCCCTCTGCCCCGGTCAGACTGATGGTCTATGAATGGAGCGGCCCGAATGATCAGGCGGTTCTGGTGCCATGGACCGCGATTGAAGGGTCAGCAGCACTGGATGTTGTGATCGAAACCCTGCGCCAGACCCGCCGGCGCGAGGCCTCGCCCGGCACGGCCCTTGGCGTGGCGATGCAGCAAGGGTCCTATTATCTGGCACAACAAGGCGGGTGTTGGAAGCGCACGCTGGATATTTCGGGGGACGGTGAGTCAAACCTTGGCCCCCGCCCCCGGGATCTGAAGGACCGGATGGAAGCACAAGGGATCACGATCAACGGACTGGTGATTGGTGCCGATGATCCAAATATTGGTGACTTGCGGCAGTCTGAAATTGGCGAACTTTCCTCATACTTTCGTGCCGAAGTGATCGTGGGGCCGGATGCCTTTGTGCTGACAGCCATCGGGTTTTCCGATTATGCCCGCGCCATGCGGGACAAATTGCTGCGCGAGCTTGATGGGCTGGTCTTTTCCCGGCTGGTGGACTGACACCGAAAACTACAGGCCTGTCACGCAAATGTGCATCCGAACCGTCTCTGCCCTCTGATATGAGACCTCCAGATCAGTCAATGTAAGGATGGCCATATGTCTTACCTGTCCCGTCGGGCCCTGTTGGGCAACCTTGCCGCCCTTGCGGCCCTGCCTTTTGCGAAAATTGCTAATGCAGCCAACAACCGTGTTGCCACCAATCGGCGCGGCATTGCGATGCAGGGCTATGACACCCATGCCTATTGGACCATCGCGGATGCGCGCGAGGGAAATGCGGATTATGTGGTAGAATGGCGTGGTGTGCCCTGGCATTTTGCAAGCGCTGAGGATGCTGAAACCTTTGCCGCCTCACCAGAAGCGTTTGAGCCGCAATTTGGCGGTTTCTGCACGCGGGCCATGTCACTCAGAAAAGTTGTGGATGGCGACCCAAATGTCTGGCGTCTGCACAAGGGAAAGCTCTATCTGTTTGCCCGGCCTGTGGGGGGCACCTATTTTGACAAAGGTCAGGACGCGATGATCGCCAAAGCGCAATTGCATTGGGATACCTTGGGCTAACCTTACGCCCTGCACTCTACCCGACATTTGCACAACAAAAGACTGTTTGGGGCGGGGCCGTGCCCCGGCCCCACCCATTGGGGCTGACGTTTTGACAGCTTTCCCCGATATTTCATGGCTTTGCCAATCCGGGGCCTCAGATCTTTGATCTAAGGTGAAACGTAAAAAGGAGCGGTGTGCCCCGAAGGACAAAACGGTGAGCAGAGGAGGAACAGGATGGCAAGTCCTGTCAGGCGGCCTGGAACAGGCGCAGCAAACGCCAGCGAACCAGTAAAGGCAAATCAGTAGATGTAGCGGATTTGATCGGTCCAGTACCGTTCCATCCGTTTGAGCGCCGACGTGATTTCGGCCATGCCATTGTCACCCAGCACCCCTTTGCATTCCAGCCCTCCGGCGTGCCGCGCAAAAAGTTTGGACACCACATCGCGGATATCGCGGCCCGATTGGGTCAGGCGCACCCGCACAGAGCGGCGGTCAATTTCGCAGCGCTGATGGTGCATATACCCCATCTCCACCAGTTTCTTCAGGTTGTAGCTGACGTTTGAGCCCTGGTAATAACCCCGGCTTTTCAATTCGCCCGCCGTGACCTCATTATCGCCAATGTTAAACAGCAGCAGCGCCTGTACCGCGTTGATGTCCAACACGCCAACACGTTCAAATTCGTCCTTGATGACATCCAGCAGCAGCCGGTGCAGGCGTTCCACAAGGCTAAGCGCCTCAAGATAGCCGTTCATAAAAGAGTTGGATTGCAGCATTGCCTCCGCTGCGCCCGGGGGCAGGTTTGGGCCAGTGATAGGGTCTTGAATGGACATATGGGTTCTCCGATCCGTTGTCTTGGGGAGAGCCTGAAGAATAAAATAGAATATTTCGTTAAACGGTCCTCTTATCCGAAAGAGTGCAGACCAGCAGTGCCGGAAAGACAACGTAATATATTGATAACGCAATTAAATAATATCTGCATGATGGCCCGAATTTTCTCATGCAAGGTCTCTAAGAAAGGCACGCCCCGGCGGGCACGGCAGGCCGGCAATCCGGTTTTTCGCCAAACCGGTTCACATGATGACATTCTGATAATCCATGTCCACGAACCACCAAAACAAACGCAGCCCTAAGCTGCGTTCACCTGCGCTTTGATCCCGGCAATCAAATCCGCATAGCGTTCTGGTGCAAGCACCTGCCCGGTGACCCATTGATAGAGGTCGTGATCATTTTCCCCAAGAAAGGCGTCGTAGAGCGTCAGATCATCCTCAGACATTTCAGCCAAATGCACATCGGCATAGGCCGTCAGGATCAAATCCATCTCCTTGATCCCACGCCGAATGGAGCGCATGTAAAGGCGCTTGCGGCGATGCGCGACCGGTTCATGTGCGGGTGGCAGCTCAGGCATCCGCCGGGTGGGCCATGAGGCGGCGCATTTGTTTTTCCAAGCGCCCCATTTTCTCCGCATTACGCAGCATTTCAATGCGCATCTGGCGCATTTCCACCAAGAGCTCCGACATCTCGCCGGCCCCCTCTGCCAGATTGGCGGGCGCGTCGATCCCCTCCCCTTCCCCATTGATCAGCCACATCATGGAGACATTCAGCAACCCCGCCAGCATCGACAGGCGGTTGGCGCGCGGCTCTGATAAATCCTCTTCCCATCCCTTTAGCGTGTTTAGACGCACACCAAGACGTTTCGCCAAAGCCTCTTGCGTGATCCCGGCCTGTTCACGGGCGGCAGCCACGCGATCCCCAAAGGTGGCGGCGTCGGGTCCGTACCAGTCGATTTCTGACATTAATCTGTTCTCTCTATTCATTATGTGCCCATTGCGCTTGAACGGTGTGGGGCCTGACCCTATGAGGGTGCCGCAGCTATACCCATAAGAGGCCCAAGATGGAATTCCTTTCAGCGACCCTTGCCCGCGTCAAACCGTCCCCCACCATCGCCGTGACGCAAAAGGCGGGCGAATTGAAAGCCGCAGGTCACGACGTGATCGGCCTTGGCGCGGGTGAGCCGGATTTTGACACGCCCCAAAACATCAAAGACGCCGCTGTTGCCGCGATTGCAGCGGGTAAGACCAAATACACAGCCGTGGATGGCATTCCCGAGCTGAAACAGGCGATCAGCGCCAAGTTTGAGCGCGACAATGGCCTCACCTATGCCCCCTCGCAGATCAGTGTGGGCACAGGTGGTAAACAAATCCTTTACAACGCGCTGATGGCGACCCTGAACAAGGGCGAGGAGGTTGTGATCCCGGCCCCCTATTGGGTCAGCTACCCGGACATGGTTTTGCTGGCGGGCGGTAGCCCTGTGGTGGCGGAGGCCAGCATTCAGACCAACTATAAACTGACTGCGGATCAGCTTGAGGCGGCAATCACCCCCAACACCAAATGGTTCATCTTTAACTCCCCCTCCAACCCGACCGGTGCGGGCTATTCCTGGGAAGAGATGAAAGAACTGACCGACGTGCTGATGCGCCACCCCCATGTCTGGGTGATGACGGACGACATGTATGAACATCTGGCCTATGACGATTTCAAATTCTGCACCCCTGCGCAGGTGGAACCTTCCTTGTATGACCGCACGCTGACGGTGAATGGCGTGTCCAAAGCCTATGCCATGACGGGCTGGCGCATCGGATATGCGGCGGGGCCGGAAAAACTGATCGCCGCCATGCGCAAGGTACAATCGCAATCCACCTCCAACCCCTGCACCATCAGCCAATGGGCCGCTGTGGAGGCGTTGAACGGCACGCAGGATTTCATCGCCCCCAACAATGAGATGTTCGTGCGCCGCCGCAATCTGGTGGTGAAAATGCTGAACGCGGCGGAAGGGATCTCCTGCCCGGTGCCGGAGGGCGCGTTTTACGTCTACCCTTCCATCGCGGGCTGCATTGGCAAGACGTCACCGGCGGGCACAAAAATCGAGAATGACGAGGTGTTCGCCACGGCCCTGCTGGAAGAAACCGGCGTTGCTGTCGTTTTTGGCGCGGCCTTTGGCCTGTCACCAAATTTCCGCGTCTCTTATGCGACCTCAGATGAGGCGTTGACAGAGGCCTGCACCCGCATCCAGAGTTTCTGCGCGGGTCTGACCTGAAACGCAGCCTTCTACCGCGTGAACGGGACTGCGCGTTGAGGGGATAGGACATCACCATGGGGGAGTGTGTGCGTTGGCAGGTGCGTTACCAGAGTATTATTTTCGCGTGCGCGAAAACGGCGCGGCGGTGTTTCGTGTGGACACGGAGAACCGCCAGCGGCGGATTGAAATGGACCAGATCGCGGTCCTGAACATCCGCAACGGAGAGGTGAAACCGCAAGGCGACCGGGTGCTGTCGGAAGGCGACCTGAGCGTGATCCGCGATTGGATGGCGGAGCGGGTGGATGTGCTGGCCCAGCGGGACATGGACGATATTTATAGGGCGGTGGATTATCTTAATTTGACGACGCAATGGGCGCAATCGAAGGCAAGCCCCGAGCAGCTGGAGGCGGTGACGGATCAGTTATTGCTGGCGATGCATGATTTGCGGAGTGTTTTGGTGCGCAAGAAGGCGGATCGGGTTTTGAAGTAGAGGGGTGTGGCGGAGTGAAACCCGCTCTACGGGGTGTTAAGATTATTCGTTTTGCGTAGGGCGGGGTTTTACCCCGCCAATTTGGGCTGGTTACCAGCAAGAGAAATTAGGAAGTCCAATGCGCCCTTGGGGTATAGCCCCTTTCCTTCCCCCATAGGGAAAGGGCTTCGGCGAAAAGATAATTTGGAAAATCAGGATCAAGATCAGTGACCGAAACTTTCATTGTCAATTGATTTCATAAACTTCAAAACACAAAGCACTGACTCGAAGATGAAACGAGCTTCTTTTGCTTCAATCAAATCGTTATCATGCGCTAGACTTTGATCATTCCTAACGCCATTGAATTTCTCAAATATGGAAATGGAGTTCTTGAGTATTTGGATGGTCATTTCTGAACGATCACCTTCATAGGCCAAAATTTTAATGTATTTCCCTATGCGGCTATGCAGGGCTTCATTCTTATGAGCAGTTTCTCCCTTTGCCTCAAGCAAGAGGCGAGTCTTTTTCTGGCAGTAGGTATGAAGACGATCTAACGCCGCATTATGTGCACCATCTCGGATGTCTCGCTCAATTGCTGATACGACATCGCCTAAAGCAGGTTCACTATCAAAAGCTTCGATAGTCTCGACCACAGGTGTTGCAGGATTACCTGCCAACTTGTCTAACACGGTGAAAAACTTCGAACGGTTTGCGGTTTCCGCTTCTGGAGTATTCGAATGATAGTGCTCTGGGAGGGTAGCACGATAATCCCAGAGTCTTCGCAGCACCCTTATCGCGAGAGCTGTTTCTACGATTTCAAGAAACGCTTCGAGCCGCTTCTTCTTCGAAGTGCCATTGAAGGCAAACTTTTCATCATAGATTTGGATTCCAAATTCATCTTCGAAGAACTCCTCAAAAGTTCGGTTGCTAAAATCCAGAATGTATCCGGGCTCATCCTCTAAGGGACCAACGATTGCTCTTTTTTCGGAGCGAGTTAAACTTTTAAATGCTTTGAAATCACTCAAACATCCAACTCCTCCACAAACCGGGCGTTCTCCTGAATGTACTGAAACCGCAGCTCCGGCTTTTTCCCCATCAAACGCTCGACCAGATCGCCCGTCTCTCCCGGCACATCCTCGTCCACCGTCACGCGGATCAACTTGCGCGTGGCGGGGTCCATGGTAGTTTCTTTCAAATCCTTCGCGTCCATCTCCCCCAGACCCTTAAAGCGCTGTAGGTCGATCTTGCCTTTGCCACCCAAACCCTTTTCCATCAGCTCGTTTTTCTCAATATCATCCGCCACATAGACGCGGCGCGCCCCTTGGGTCAGGCGGTAGAGCGGCGGACACGCCAAATACAAATGACCCGCATCAATCAGGGGCCGCATCTGGGTGAAAAAGAACGTCATCAGTAGCGAGGCGATATGCGCGCCGTCCACGTCCGCATCTGTCATGATGATGATCTTGTCATAGCGCAGATCATCCAGATTGAACTTGGTGCCCATGCCCACGCCCAGCGCCTCGCAGAGGTCCGAAATCTCCGCATTGGTGGTCAGCTTGCCCGAGGCCGCGCCCAGCACGTTCAGGATTTTACCCTTGAGCGGCAACAACGCCTGGGTATTGCGGTTGCGCGCGCCCTTGCCGGAGCCGCCCGCGCTGTCGCCCTCCACAATGAACAACTCCGTGCCCTCGCGCGATTTGCTGGTGCAATCGGTCAATTTGCCAGGCAAACGCAGTTTCTTGGTGGCCGACTTTCGCGCAGTTTCTTTTTCCTGACGGCGGCGCAGGCGTTCTTCGGCGCGCAACACCAGAAAATCAAGGATCGCGCCGGCGGATTTGGTGTCACTCGCCAGCCAATTGTCAAAATGATCCCGCACGGAGTTTTCGACCATGCGCTGCGCCTCAACCGTGGCCAGTCGGTCCTTGGTCTGGCCGACAAATTCAGGCTCGCGGATGAAACAGGAGATCAGCGCGCAGCCCCCGGTGATCAGGTCCTCGCGGGTGATCGAAGTGGCCTTGCGGTTGCCGACCAACTCGCCATACGCCTTGATGCCTTTGAGGATCGCGGCCCAAAACCCGGCTTCATGAGTGCCGCCCTCGGGCGTGGGGATCGTGTTACAATAGGACTGGATGAACCCATCGCGCGACGGCGTCCAGTTGATCGCCCATTCGACCTTGCCCGGCGTGTTAAACTTGTCCTTGAAATCAACCAAGCCGCCAAAAGGTTTGTCTGCGTAAGTGGTTGCCCCGCCAAGGGTTTCGTTCAGATAGTCAGAGAGGCCGCCGGGGAAGTGGAACGTCGCCTCCTGCGGCATATCGCCATCGGCTTGCGCGGATTTCCAGCGGATTTCGACGCCGGAAAACAGGTAAGCCTTGGAGCGCGCCATGGCAAAAAGCCGCGCGGGTTTGAGCTTGAGGGAGCCAAAGATCTCCGCATCCGGGTGGAACGTCACGGCGGTGCCGCGCCGGTTGGGGGCCGCGCCCACCTTGGCCAGCAGTCCTTGCGGGATGCCGCGGGAGAACTCCATCGCATAGAGCTCTTTGTTGCGCGCGACCTCCACTCGCAAATGATCCGACAGTGCGTTCACCACGGAGGAGCCAACGCCGTGCAGACCACCGGAGGTTTCGTAAGAGTCACCTGAGAACTTGCCGCCTGCGTTCAGGGTACAGAAAATGATCTCCAGCGCAGACTTGGAGGGGTCCTTGGGGTGTGGATCGGTGGGGATACCCCGGCCGTTGTCACGCACGGTGACATGGCCGTTTTCGTGCAGTTCCAATTCGATCCAGGTGGCATGGCCCGCAACGGCCTCGTCCATTGAGTTGTCGATGATTTCCGCCACCATGTGGTGCAGCGCGCGATCATCCTTGCCGCCGATATACATACCGGGGCGCAGGCGCACGTGCTCCATATCTTCCAGCACCTGAATGGAGGAAGCATCGTATTCAGACGGTTTCTTGTTCGGCTCGTTGGAGCCCAGAAGGTCGGACATGGGCAGCTGCTCTGGGTTGTTTTTGATTATCACATGTTATGCCAGAGCACGGGCAACGGGGAAAGAGGCGATCGTGGGCCCTCCCCCTTTGGACGAACGCGAAAAGTGACCAAGCATGTTTCAAGCTAAACGCGAAACACTTTAGAACAGGCCAGACACCCCATGCGCCGGCGCATAGAGGCCGTCGTTTTGATGTGGCCGCAGCGCAGCAGAAGACAAGAGAGCCAAAAGCGTCAGCACCACGGCCAACACGGGAACAACACGCAACAACATTTTCAAATTTCCTAGCAGACAATGTCTGCATATTTCCCTTTTTCCGCCAAACACTCAAGTCAGGTTTTCCTGACCCGCGTGCAGTGGTGTGCTAGCGGGAACTCGTTAAGGAGTTGAAAATGGCGCGCATCAAAATCATCCTGTTTTAGGCGGCGAGCTCAAGAAGCTGTATCAGCGCGTCACCGGGCTCAACAACAACAACACGGCATTACGGCCATGCCGCTGGACAAGACCCAACAAGCCGCAATGCTCTATGCGCAGAAGCCGGCGCAAAACTCCGGCGATCTGGCGCAGGCCGATGTCATCGCCCTGCGCATTGCAGGCAGCGACGATGACTGCATCCACGGAATAAATCAGGTGTGCAGCTATTTCTGTTATGCCAACCGCAGGGTTCTGGGGCCGGGTTGTTCGACCAAAGTTGATGTGATTGGGTTAAGCCCCGGCAACAATGATGACCTGACGACCGGGGGCATCGTTAGGGCCTGCCCCTGTCAGCCCTGCATCCAGTTCAAGATCACCTGCGCCACCTCGCGGGGTTTTTGATGGTGCAGCCAGTGATCAGCGCCCTCAATGGTGACGCGGGTCAGATCGGCGGCAAAACGCTCCAGCCTTTCTGTGGCCTCGGGTAGCAGGGCCGTGTCATTTGCACCCCAGATCAGCAGATGCGGGCAGTGGACTTGCAGCCGTTTCAGCGGGAACGCTGGCAGATCCGTGATCGGTTCGCCCGGGCGCGCCACCTGCAGGGGGGAAGCACGATACCAGTTGATCATGCCGCGCAACCGCCCCTCCCGTGCCCATTCGCGCTGATAGGCCCTCTGCGTTTTACCAGACAGCCAGCTGAGGTCCATGTTGGCCGCAAACAACGCGCGCAGCTTGGCAAAATCTTCCTGCGCCAGCAGCTCTTCTGACCCTTCCGCACGCAGGTAGTGGATGTATTGCGAGGCGCTGGTCTGGGCACCACCAGCCGCCATTGCGGTTTGAAACGGCACCGGGTGCACGCCGTTCATGATGATCAGGCGTGACACCAAGGTGGGGCGAAACATCGCCAGCCCATAGGCCACCGCCGCGCCCCAATCATGGCCCAAGACGGTTAAGGGGGCCTCCCCGATCAGGGCCGCCATATCCTCCACCAAGGCAGAGGTCGTATAGGCCGATACCTCTGGCGGGGCATCACTGCGCCCATAGCCGCGCTGATCAGGCGCAATGCAATGGAACTGCGTGCAAAGCTGCGTTGCAAGATCCTGCCACGCGCCGCCATATTCGGGAAACCCGTGCAGCATCAGCAGCTTGGGCAAGTCAGGATCACCCCATTCACGCAGATAAAAGTCATGCCCGTTCAGATGACGCGTAGAAGTGCGCGGCGCGGTCATTGCCCCACCCCGCGCTGTTCCAGCGCCAGCCCCGCTGTGGTGCCCTGCGCGAAACCAAGCAATGTACCGGGTGTCAGATAGGGGGCCATGCTCGCGTCTTGTTTCAGGTGCAGCCCCATAAATGCGGCGGCAAAATGCTGGGCGATATTGTTCATGCGCAGCGTGTCCCAGACCGGGTCAGCGTAATGATCAAACGACGCGCGGCCCAGAGTGTCGCTGAATACCCAGCTTTCAGGGGGGGCTGGCACGGGGGCCGCCGCATTGTGGCCTGCGTTGGCAAAGCTCAACAAGTGGCGCTCAACGGACTGGCTTTGCTCAAAAATGCCCCGCATGGCGGTGTAGCCAGAGGTGTCATCCTGCGTGCCTGCCATCAGCAGCATCGGCACGCGCAGGCCCGCCAACCCCTCGGCATCCCACATACCCGCCGCATTCCCCCAGGGGCCAATGGGCAGGATCGCCTTGATGCGCGTATCGTGCAGACCTGCGTGGCCGTCACTGCCCGCAAGATGCACTGCCAAGGCAGCACCGGGCGGCGCGCTGTCATGATCAAGCGCGGTTGCCGCCAGCCCGGCCCCACCCAGCACCAATGCGCCGTACCCGCCCATCGAATAGCCGATAACACCCACACGGGAGGTGTCACACAACCCACCCAGATCCCCCGACAGGTCCGCCATCACATCAATCAGGCGCGCCTGATCATGCGGGCGGTGCAGCAGGGTTTGGCCAAAGGCCTGCTGGTCCTTATAGATGCTGCCGGGGTGATCGGGCGCGGCGACGACATAACCCTTGGCGGCAAGGCTTTCTGCCAGATGTGACATCAGGTAGCGATTGCCGGGATGGCCGTGGGACAACACAATCAAGGGAGCGGCCAACCCCGTGGCGACGGGCGCGTTGCGGTGGGCAAGGCCCGCGTAGCGCAGAGGTGTGACGCCATCGCGCAGCAATGTGTCATAGATGGTGCCGGGCGGCGTGCCTGCCGCAGCCGGATACCAGATTTCAACGGTCAACCGGCGCGGGTTCTGCCCGGTCATGGCCGCAATATCAAAGTGGCCTGTGCGCACACCAACCGGGTATGCGCCCTGCGCGGCAAGGGCGGGAGCATCGGGACGGATCAGATGGATCGGGTGAGGCGCGGTCATGGCACACTGTGGCCGCTGACCACATGGCTGGCAAGGTCTGCGCCTTGCTTTGCCCCTTCACCTCTGCGCGGACCGGGCGTAAGGCTGGTGTCATGCAACAAACTGCGCCCTCCACTCCAATGACCACGGCCGGCCACACCCGGGCCATTCTGACGCTTGGTTTACCCCTGATCGGCGGGCATCTGGGACAGATCGCCATTGGGGCGACCGACACGATCATGGTCGGTTGGTATTCGGTGGAGGGGCTTGCCGCGATCACGTTGGCGCAAATGATGTTCTTTGTGTTGTTCATCTTTGGCTCTGGTTTTGCCATCGCCGTGATGCCGCTGGTGGCTTCATTTGTCGCAAAAGAGGATGAGGTTGGAATAAGGCGCAGCACCCGCATGGGGCTGTGGCTGTCACTGGCGTTTGGCGCGGTGGTTTACCCGATGTTTTTCTGGTCAGAGCCCCTTTTGCATCTGATGGGTCAGGGGGAGACCATCTCCCCCCAGGCGGCGGGCTATCTGCGCATTGCAGGGCTTGGCATGGTGCCGGCCCTTGTGGTGATGGTTTTGCGTTCCTATCTGGCCGCGCTTGAGCGCACGCAGGTCATTTTCTGGATCACGATCCTCAGCGCGGTAGGCAATGCCTTGGCAAACTACGCCTTTATCTTTGGCAATTGGGGTGCGCCTGAGCTGGGGTTGAACGGGGCCGCGCTCGCCTCTCTCGTAACACAGATGATCGCGCTGGGTGCTACCCTTGCCTATGTCATCTGGGTGATGCCGCATCATCAGTTGTTTGTGCGGTTCTGGCGCAGTGACAGCGCGATGCTGGCACTTGTCTTTCGCCTTGGCGCACCCATCGGTCTGACGTTGCTGTGCGAATCCGGGCTCTTTGCCGCCGCCGCTTTGATGATGGGCTGGCTGGGCACAATTCCACTGGCGGCCCATGGCATTGCGGTGCAACTTGCCTCGATCACCTTCATGGTGCACCTGGGCTTTAGCAATGTGGCCACGATCCGGGTCGGCAATGCCTATGGTCGCCGCGACATTCCGCATATGGCGCGCGGCGCAATTGTGGTGACGGTCCTTTCGATTGTGTTTTCCCTGCTGACCATGCTGGTTTTTGTGATCTGGCCAGAGCCGCTGATCTCCCTTTTCATGCGCGACGGAGAAACCGCGCGGGCTCAGATCATGGCCATTGGCGTGGGGCTGCTGGCCATGGCCGCGCTGTTTCAACTGGTGGACGGGGCCCAGGCGGTAGCACTGGGCATGTTGCGCGGGGTGCAGGACACCAAAGTGCCGATGATCTATGCCGCCATCAGTTATTGGGTGATTGGCATCCCCTGTTCCTACGCCCTTGGGTTCCTGCTGGGCTGGGACGGGATCGGCATCTGGGCCGGGCTGGTCATCGGGCTTGGGGCTGCCTCTGTTCTGCTGAACATGCGGTTCTGGGGCACCACGATCAAGGGACTGGCCGCATCCATGCGCTAGGTCATGAACGCGGCCATTCCGGGGTCAAGGCCGTTATACGGCCTATGCCAAAATGAAATCAGACAGGCTGAGCGCATTGAGATTGCGCATCTCAATCTCCGCATCCACAGCGCCATCGCCATCCACATCTATGCGCAACACGCGGTTATCAAAGATAATCTCACCGCTGCCTTGCGCCGAAAAGCTGGAGCCAAACCCAAGGCTCAGCGGCCCGAACCCGCGCAGATCAAGCTGATCCACACCAGAGGTAAAGCCATGCACGATATCCCGGTTGCCTTCGCCCACACCGGTGTCCCCCTCGGCAAAGATAAACACATCGCGCACTTCGCGATCTTCCCAATCGGCCAGCACATCGACACCTGCACCCCCGATAATCCGGTCTGCACCTTCGCCACCGTAGATGCTGTCACTGCCGGACAGGCCTGCAAGCAAATCATTGCCATTGCCACCGGAAAGCGTGTCGGCCCCCGCACCGCCTGACATGATGTCGTTGCCGTCCTGGCCATGCAGATGGTCATTGCCGACATCGCCGCGCATCCAGTCGTTGCCATCACCACCATAAAGCAGATCATTCCCGGCACCGCCCCACATCTGATCGTGGCCAACACCGGCATAAAGCGTATCTTCACCGTCACCCGCGATCAGGCGGTCATGGCCTGACCCGCCGCTGACCGTGTCGTCCCCGGCGCCGCCAAACACGCGGTCGTTGTGCGCACCGCCCGCGACATGGTCATTGCCCTCGCCCCCCGCGATAATGTCGGCCCCTTCATCACCAAAAACGGAATCGTCGCCCGCGTTGCCCTGCATGCGGTCATCACCTGCGCCACCGCCCATGCGGTCATTGCCGTCCTGGCCCCACATCATATCAATGCCGTCACCGCCATAAAGCGTGTCGCCCTGCGTGCCGCCTGCCAAACGGTCATTACCTTCGCTGCCGTGCAGACGGTCACTGCCTGCGCCGCCGATCAGCAGGTCATTCCCTTCGTTGCCCCACAGGTGGTCATTGCCGGCATCCCCCAGCAGGCGGTCATCGCCCTCGTCCCCGCCAATGGAATCGTTGCCGGTCCCGCCATAGATCAGATCATTGCCTGCACCACCGCCGGCACGGTCATTGCCATTGGCCCCATAAACGGTGTCATCCCCAAGGCCTGCCCAAATCTGATCATTGCCGCCGCCGGCATTGAAAATCTCGTTTGCCGCGGCCGCCAGCGCAAAACTATAGGCCCCGCTGTGCAGCGTTTCGGACCCATTGGTGCCAAACACCCGGTTTTCGCCGTTCACAAAATAGTTCAGCCAGCCTGCGATATCATCAACACGCTCGTTCTTATCCCCGTCTTCGTTCACAAAGCGGTTGCCCTCGTAAACAAAACCGACGTGATAGACCGCATCCCCAATCGTGTTGACAAAGTTGCGCCCCTGAAACTGAAAGGCGCCACCATCCCCCTGCACCAGATGATACCCGGTCTCGGAGTTGCCCTCATCATCACCATGCCCCTCCACAAACGCATCATAGAGCGCGGCATTCCCACGGATATAATCAGAAATGGTGCGGATATCGGCCGGGGTCAGCACCCCGTCGGTGTTCACGCCCGTGGCCTCGATCGCCTGTGCAATCACGTCGTTCATCAAATGTGCCCCTGCGACGCCCTCTTCGATGTCGGCCAGGGGAATATTGGCAGCGAGTCCCGGGTCACGTCGTACAAATTCTGCAAGGCCGGACAATCCGGGCGGGGAGACAACAGGCATGACGTGTCCTTTCTGGGTTAATGTCAAATGTGCACGCGGGATGGCAGCTTCGCGTCAGTTCGCAAATAAATGCGCTGAATTTGTTAACTATTAGGCAAGAAAATGTCGAAACCACGGCAGGGGTCCGTGTTTTCTATGTGGATTTCCGCCGCGTCCCTGACGATGTTCCACACAGCAAAAATCCGCCAACCTCAGTCAAGAGATTGGCGGATCACAACTGGGCCCGGATGGGGGGGGAGCCGCGCCCAATTTAAAAGGGCAGGTTTACATCACGTAGGTGGCCAGGCTCAGCCCCCAGACACTCATCATCGCGACAAATCCAAAGGCGGTGGGGAGGATAACTTTTGACATGTTCATTTCCTTTCCTGCAGTCATCTGACTGCGGTGCACGCCGCAGAGGATGTATCCCCCTGCGATCTGATAAAGAAATATGAACAACGTTCTGAAACAAAAAGGGGTGGACGGTCACACCTCGACACGGGCACGTCAGCGTCTTGAAACACTGTGCGGAGGCGGTAGGGTGGCCGCGATATTACAAAGGAAATGCCCGTGACCCCTGACATTGCCCAACGCTTTCTGACGGATAACTTTGCCGATTGGGTGATGGCATTGGCCCCGCAGGTGACGGACATTGGCCCAAACCGCACGGTCCTGCGCATCCCGGTGACAGAGGCCCTGAACCGCACCGGCGGCATCGTTTCGGGACAGGCGTTAACCGCCCTTGCTGACACGGCAATGGTGTTGGCCTGCGGTGGTCATGTGGGCGAAATGATACCAGTAAGCACCGTGACGTTGGACACGCAGTTCCTGCGCCCCGCCTCTGGCACTGCCATCCGGGCAGAGGCGGAGGTCACACGCGCGGGCCGTTCCATGATATTTGCCCGCTGCATCATGATCGCGGAACCGTCCGAAAAACCTGTTTCACTGGCCACAGCAACCTTTGCCCGCCAAAGCACCTGTAACGGTGCCGCTAATTTGGGCGTTCCACAGGCATTTTCGCCTTGAACCCGGCCCACACGCGGGCCTTACTGCGGGTATGATCCGTGCCGTACTTATATTGTTGCTTCTGACCTCTTGCGGGCGTCCTCTGACCAGCAATGAACGCGCGTTTCTCGATACCATCCACGGTGACACGCTGAACATGGACCGGGTGCGGTTGCATGACGGGGCCCCTACGCGCGCCGTCACATTTCGCCGCAAACCCCGCCCCCGCACCACCTGTCGCGAGCTGATCCTGCCCCCCGCAACAGAGGCGGTGGTGACCAGCAAACCCGCCGCAGTCGCGCTTTATAACAGGGTGCTGTTTGATAAAGACTGGTACATCGACGACTATCTGCCGGACTACCCGGATCAGGTTGGCCTGATCGCGGCCATGCTGTTTGCCCATGAGCTTACCCATGTCTGGCAATGGCAAAACCGCCGCACCACGGGGTATTCGCCCCTGCGCGCTGCCTCGGAACACACGTCACGCGATGATCCCTATCTATTTGATATCAATGCAGAACCTAAGTTTGGTGATTTCGGGTTTGAGCAGCAAGGGTCCATCATGGAAGAATTTGTCTGCTGTCGTGCCCTGGCCCCGACCGCCCCGCGCACCAAACGCCTGCATGCGATGCTCAGCCAGGTGATGCCTGTCGCGCCCCTGCCCGCCAGCCGTCAGTATGACGTGCGCCTGCCCTGGGACGGGGTTGAGATCAACGGCATCTGCGGCTGATGGTTCACCGCTGGATCGTCTCCAGATAAGCATCACGCCGTTCGCCCCACGACAGGAGGTACAATTGGCCCGAAAAAACGCAGCACCTTCATCCAGTTCAGGCATTGAGGGGTGAGCGCATCCTGAATTTGCAGCGATAAGGAAAAGACAAAACATCACGCGCACGGGGCATCCAATCAGATTGAGGTCTGATGCAGTCTTGCCCCGGATGCCGCCCCACACCATGATCCAGAACAAGGGAACCAAAGGACAGACCGCAATGGCCCATTACGCTTTGATCATGCTGATCGCCGGGATCGGCATCCCGACCCTTGCAGCCCTCAATGCAGCCCTTGGTGCCAAAATCGGCTCGCCCGCTGCGGCGGCAACTGTGTTGTTTGTGGTGGCGTTTCTGGTCTCATTGATCGCGACCCTAATGACGGGACCCCAAGAGTTCACCCGATTGGCAGGCGCACCCAAACATCTGTTTCTGGGCGGGGTGCTGATCGCTTTTTATGTGCTGAGTGTGACGTTTATCGCACCGCATTTTGGCGTCGGGAACGCGGTCTTTTTTGTGCTGTTGGGGCAGATGATTTCGGCGGCGGCCATTGATCACTTTGGTTTGTTTGGCGCGCAGGTTTCACCCTTGGGTCTGACACGCGCGGGGGGCATTGCGCTCATGGCAGCCGGGGTCTGGGTGACCCAACAGGCGTGAGGGTGCCGGACTTTTTGAAAAGTCCGGGCCGATTTCTTTGAAAGAAATCGCGCTCACCCCGCCGCAAAACCGGTGATCATCTCCCACACAGAATCTTCTATCTCAACCGGGTCCATGCCCGTTTTGCCCTGCCCCGGCATGCGTGCCCCTTCATCCGCGCTTGCCGTCTGCCCCAGCATTTCCATCCGCGCGACAAAATCCGGTGCAGTGGCCGGGTCAATCACGATGTAATATTGGCCCAGATCATGCGGTGCGCCCTCTGGCGCTTTGAGCGGTTTGACATCGCGCGACAATACGCTGCCGGTCATCACCGCCGCCAAAATCTCAGCCATCAGGCCAAATCCCCAGCCCTTATATCCCCCCATCGACACCAGCGACCCGCCCAGCGCTGCGGTTGGGTCCGTTGTTGGATTGCCCTCACTGTCCACCGCCCAGCCTTCCGGGATGGATTGGCCCGCCGCCTTGGCCATGGTGATCTTGCCCAAGGCCACGGTGGTGGTGGATTGGTCAAACTGCATGGCAATGCCGCCCTGCCCGTCGGGGACCGAAAACGCGATGGGGTTGGTGCCAATCACTCGCGTCTTGCCCCCCGGTGCCGCCACAATGGGCGAGGCATTGGTAAAGCCAATACCAATCAAGCCAGCCTGCGCAATTTGTTCGGTAAAATATCCCAGCGACGTGCAGGTATGCGCATGCGCCACCGCAAGGTTTGCGATGCCGTTTTGACGCGCTGCCTCAAGAACCAGCGGCAAGCCGTGGGTAAAGGCGGGCTGAGCAAAACCAAACCCCGCATCCACATTCACCATCCCCGCACGCGGCGTGGTCACAACCGGCGTGACTGTTCCGTTTACGCGGCCCGAGCGCAGCTGCTGGCAGTAGCTTTCAACGTAATAAAGCCCGCAAATCTTGTTGCCCACACTTTCGGCCTTGGCCACGGCACGCGCCACTTCAGCTGCGGCAAAGGCCCCGGCCCCATAGGCCATCAAGGCGGCCTGCGTGGTCTCTTCAATGTCTTTGAGGGAAAGGGTTGCCATGGTGTGTCCTTTGGAAATCAGGCGGCGATCAACCGGCCTGCATCAAGTTTGATTTGTCGGTCCATACGCGCGGCCAGTTCAAGGTTGTGCGTTGCGATCACCGCCGACAGGCCGGTGCCCCGCACCAGCGCTATCAGCGCGCCAAAGACCTGATCAGAGGTGTCCGGGTCCAGATTGCCCGTCGGTTCATCCGCCAGCAACAATCGCGGGGCATTGGCCAGCGCACGGCAAAACGCGACGCGCTGTTGTTCACCCCCGGACAGGGCGGCAGGGCGATGGGTTGCACGCCCCTCTATCCCCACCTCGCTCAGCAGTTTCAGCGCGCGCGCGTCCGCTGTGCTGCGCGCCACACCGTTGGCCAGTTGCGGCAATACGATATTTTCAAGCGCTGTAAACTCCGGCAGCAGATGGTGAAATTGATAGGTAAATCCCACATCCGCCCGGCGCACCCGCGTGCGGCGGCGGTCCGAAACACCGGTCATATCCTCGCCGCCGATGGCCACGTGCCCCGCATCGGGCGTATCGAGCAGCCCCGCGATGTGCAGCAAGGTCGATTTACCCGCCCCGGAGGGCGCAACAAGGGCCACAACCTCCCCCGCCGCAACACTCAGATCAATACCGCGCAGCACGTTGACGGCCCCCGGCGTGCCCGCGTTATAGGTCTTTGTGATACCTGACAAATGCAGAACCGGATCACTCATAGCGCAGCGCCTCTACCGGGTTCATCCGTGCCGCCCGCCTTGCCGGAAAGATGGTCACGATGAAGGACAGCCCCAAGGACAGCCCCACAGCCGACAACACATCTCCCAACTGCAATTTGGCCGGTAAAAAGTAAATGCCACGGATCGAGGCATCCCATGCGGTGCCACCCGACAGGTAGTTCACAAAGCCAAAAATCTGGTCCACGTAAAGCGCAAAGAGACAGCCCAAAATCACGCCCAGCGCCGTACCGATCAGCCCGGTAAAGGCCCCGCAGATGAAAAACACCCGCAACACGGAGCCTTCTGACAGACCCATAGTGCGCAAAATCCCAATATCGCGGCCCTTGTTCTTCACCAACATGATCAGCCCCGACACGATGTTCATGGCGGCGATTAAAACAAGAATGCTAAGGATCACGAACATCACCCGGTCTTCAATATCCAAGGCATTCAGAAATGACCCGGATGCGTCCCGCCATGTCCAGATCTGGCCGCGCTCCCCTGCGGCTTGCAACAGGGCAAGCGACAGATCATCAACCGCTTCCGGTTCTTCAACCATCACCTCAAGTTCATCCGCTATCCCCTCCTTGTTAAAGAAAGATTGCGCCTCTGCGATCGGCAGATATACCCGCGTGCGGTCGATGTCATAACGCCCTGCGGCAAAGACATAGACCACCTCATAGCCGTTCACGCGCGGGGAGACGCCGAGGGCCGTGCGCACGCCTGTCGGGTTGATTAGCTTGATGCGATCCCCCACCGACACATTCAGTGCGTCCGCCACGCCGATGCCAATCGCGATGCCCTCTTCAAACCGTTCAATGTCGCCCGTGGCCTGATCAGAACTGGCAATGCGCGGGATTGTCTTAAGATTTTCGAGCGATATCCCATAGACCTGCACACCTGCATTTTCACTGGCCCGGTTGATCATCACCTGCCCGCGCACCAGAGGGGCCACACGGGTGACACCCGGCACCTGCGCCACAGATGCGGCCATGTCGTCATATCTGGCGATGCTGCGGTCAATGCGCCCGTTCGCCTGAACCTCGCCCAATTGATAGACGGTCACATGGGCGTTGGAGCCCAGGATTGTGTCCACAAATTCAGCGCGAAAACCAGAGCGCACCGCCAACGTCGCAATCAGTGCAAATACCGCCAGTGTGATGCCGATCAGGCTAATCCATGTCATCACACTGACCCCACCTTCGGCCCGGCGCGCGCGCAGATACCGCCAGGCAATCATCCACTCAAAGGGGGCAAATGGCGCTGTGGAAGAAGTGGTATTGGCCATTCAGAGGCTCCGTTGATTGTCGCGCAAACTGAGGCTTTGCCGCCCCGGGGTCAAGCAGGCATCGCCGCCCTGCCGCGACGGCGCAACGGCCATGCAAGCAGACGCATCAGCGCGCCAAGGCAGAATGCCCCCAACACAAACCCAACCGCCGCAAAGGTCAGCCCGGCAAAGCCCAGCGGCACAGCCGGTTGAAAGGCCCCCCAAGCCGCCTGCGCGATCTGTGCATCGGTCAACCGCGCCGCGTGATAGGCGCGCATAAATGGCCCGGCCCCCTGCATCGCCACAAGGTCATCCTTCAGGGTTTCATGGCGGGCAAAGGTGCGTGTTATATCGACCCGCCGCGCCTCCAGAAACGCAGTACCCTGCATCTGCGCCAGCGCCTCCTCCCGGCTCAGGTCCGCCGCCGCCGCAGAGGCGTCAAAATCTGCGACAACGACGCTGAGCGCATCAACCGCACCCCCCAAACGCTGCACATATTGCTGTGAAAACTCAGGGAACTGCGAACTGGCCAGCGCGCCCGCAAACCCTCCGGCCAGTGTTAAGCACCGCAAAATCACTGAAACACCGCCTCAATCATGGCCCGGTCCAATGCCCCCATCTGGGCATCACTGACGCAGGCGTCATAGGCGGCAACCACGCTCCACCCATTGCCCCAGCGCACCGCATAGGACCCGGTGTTTAGCCGCAGCGGAAAACAATATGCCCCAAAGTGCCAGAAATTGTAGGTCGGCGTGTTTACGCGCTGAAACATGCCCATGCCGTAGGAAATATGTGCGTTCAGCGGTTGCGCGGGCCAGGCCGCAGCGTCTTGACCAATGATGCCGTCAGGACCAAAGCCAAACTCCAGAAACCGGGCAAAATCCGTCACAGGCATTTCCCATCCGCCCCAGGGCAGGCTGGTGCCTACCCGCGCAGAAATCTGCGCGCGTTCTGCCCCGGCGGGGGTCAAAACCCGCGCCGTGCAGGTGTCACCAAAAGGCGCGCCTGCAACCTTGGCGATGATTTCGCCCAGGATCGCGTAATTTTCGTTGTTATATGCAAATTGGCCTGCGGTGCCATTCTGCATCTCTCGGGCCAGCGCACGCTGTGTTGCATCCTTTGCCCGCGATCCTGCGCCATCCAGCCACAGCTGCATAAACATCTGCGTCTGATCCGGCCCCAGCCCGCTGGCATGGGTCAACAACTGCGCCACGGTGATCCCTGGCACCCCATACCCCAAAATCTCGGCACTGGTCATTTTCGGGTCAAGTTTGCCGTCTTTCACAAGTGTCGCCGCACAGACCGCCGTCACTGACTTGCTGAGAATGGCAAGTATAACGGGCCGCTCCGCGCGCCATCCATGCCCATGGCTCAACTGCTTTTGCCCGTCGCGGTGCGCGGTCAAAACCCCATTGCTTGCCCCAACCCCGGCAAGCCAGCCATCAAATGCCGCCACCAGCCGGGCCGGCACATCTGCCCAGGCCGGTGCAGCCCACAAAAGGGCCACCAAGGATAAAACACGGATCATTAGACTGCTCCTGACCTCATTGCGGCCAGTTTAGCAGATGCCCGTCAAACGATCAAAAGGTTAGCGGTGATCTGCGTAAATCTGCGCAAGCCGTTGCACCGCCTCTTGCGGTGGCAGTTCCTCACTCTCGCCCGTGCGGCGCGAGGTCAGCTCAACAACGCCGTTTTTCAACCCGCGCGGTCCAACGGTGATGCGCCAGGGCAAACCAATCAGGTCCATGCTGGCAAACTTGCTGCCCGCCCCTTCCTTGCGATCATCATAGAGCGGCTCAAGCCCCAACGCGGTCATGCTGGCATAAAGCGCCTCACAAGCGGCATCCGCCGCCTCGTCCCCCTGCCGGAGGTTGACGATACCGGCGTGGAACGGCGTGACACCTTCGGGCCAGATGATGCCTTTATCGTCATGGCTGGCCTCAATAATTGCGCCCAACAGGCGGCTGACCCCAATGCCGTGGCTGCCCATATGCACCGGCACGGGCTTGCCATCCGCCCCCTGCACGGTGGCCCCCATAGCATCGGAATACTTGGTGCCAAAATAGAATATCTGCCCGACCTCGATCCCCCGCGCGGTACGGCGGCGCTCCTCTGGCACCTCGTTGAACAGCGCTGCGTCATGGGTTTCATCGGTGCGCGCGTATTTGGTGGTGAATTCCTCCATCACAGCCGCACATTGGGCGTGATCGTCATAATCAATCTCACGATCCCCAAAGGTCAGATCGGTCACGGCAGAATCGTAAAACACCTCTGACTCGCCCGTTTCGGCCAGCACCAGAAACTCATGGGTATCATCCCCGCCAATGGGTCCGGAGTCCGCGCGCATCGGGATCGCCTGCAATCCCATCCGCTCATAGGTGCGCAGATAGCTCACCAGATGACGGTTATAGGCATGCAAGGCATCCTCTTTGGTCAGGTCAAAGTTATACCCGTCCTTCATGTAGAACTCGCGCCCCCGCATGACCCCGAACCGAGGCCGCACTTCATCGCGAAACTTCCACTGAATCTGATACATCGTCAGCGGCAGGTCCTTGTAACTGCTGACATGCGCGCGGAAAATATCGGTGATCAGTTCCTCAGCGGTGGGTGTAAACAACATATCGCGCCCGCCCCGGTCCTTGATGCGCAGCATCTCATCGCCGTAGGCGTCATAACGCCCGCTCTCGCGCCACAGATCGGCGGATTGAATGGTTGGCATCTGCATCGCCAAATGACCCGCACGCGCCTGTTCGTCGTGCACGATGTTCTCGATCTTGCGCAACACTTTGAACCCCAGCGGCAACCAGGAATAAATCCCCGCCGCCGACTGCTTAATCATGCCTGCCCGCAGCATCAGGCGATGGCTGACAATCTGCGCCTCCGCCGGGTTTTCCTTGAGCACAGGCAGAAAATATCTCGACAGTCGCATGGGAGTTCCTCCTAAGGCTCAACACAGGTCTCGCCTTGCTAGTTCAAACCCCCGCCCGACACAAACCCCATTTCACCCTTCCCATAAACCTCCGGGGAGTTTGAGGGGCAGCGCCCCTCATCACAAAAATAAAATCGAATGCGGCGCAGCCGCCCCTTCAGGTCACAGCCCGGCGGGCAAGCTCCACCGCCACTTTCGTCGCCAGCGCCATGTCCTGCACCGAAATCCACTCAAGTGGTCCGTGAATTTCCTGCATGCCGGTAAACACATTGGGGCACGGCACCCCCATTTCAGTGAGGCGCGAGCCATCCGTCCCACCACGAATGGGCACGCTGACCGGCTCCAGCCCCACGTCCGCAACCGCGGCCCGCACCAGATCAACGGGGGTCATGTCCTCTTCCAGCCAATAGCGCATGTTGCGGTATTGCGGTGTGATTTCGCAGGTGACCTGCGCGCGCGGCTCGGTTGCGGCCACCACATCACAGACCTGTTGCAACAGCGCGCCTTTCTCCGCCAACCCGTCACGCTCAAAATCGCGCAGGATCAGTTTGATCTCTGCCTCCGATGACCCGCCGTTCAGATCGGTCACATGAATGAACCCTTCCAACCCTTCGGTTGTCTCCGGCGTCATGGTGACCTGCGGCAGCGTCATCACGATCTTGCTGGCCAGATGCAGCGCATTCACCATCTTGTCCTTGGCGAATCCGGGATGTGCCGACACCCCGATGATCTTGACGATACCACGATCCGCCGAAAACGTTTCATACTCAATCTCACCGGGTTTGCCGCCGTCAAAGGTATAGGCAAAATCACAGGCGAAATCGCCGGGCAAACGCGGGTCCACGCCCCGGCCAATCTCTTCATCCGGGGTAAAGGCCAGACGGATGGTCCCATGAGAAATCTCCGGGTTTTCAAGCAGATGACGCGCGGCGGTCATGGCTATCGCCACCCCTGCCTTGTCATCACCCCCCAGCAGGGTCAGCCCAGAGGCTGTCACAATATCCTCCCCCTCCTTGCCCGCAAGATGGGGCGAGTTTTCCGGGTTCAGCCTCAGCTCTGGCGCATCAGCAAAGGTGATATCGCCGCCGTTGTAGCCCCGGTGCACAACCGGTTTGACCCCGGTTGCGTTAAACTGCGGCGCGGTATCAACATGCGCGCACCAGCCCATGGTCGGGCCAGCCACAGTGCCCGGAATGGTTGCCAAAACCGCACCGTATTCTGTCAATTCGACATCCCGCGCGCCCATGGCATTGAGTTCCTCAACCAGCAGGCGCGATACATCCAGTTGGATCGCCGTGCTGGGCTGTGTGGCTGATGTTTCGTCGCTTTGGCTGTCAATGGCGGCATAGCGCACCAAACGCTCTTCTAGTTCACTGTCAAATTCTGTGCGCATGATCCGGCTCCCCTCGCTGACACCACGATAAGTGGCGCGTGGGGAAGCTTAGTACAAGCCTCAGAAGATGAAATCTGTGGCGTCGAGGTCATTCAAATTGACGTCTTCCAGAACAATTTGAACCCGGCTTCCTCTCCCATCCACTTCCTCGCTGGCAATGATCACGACGTTGTCACCCCACTGGCGTGCGTGGTCGCTCATGAGGTCTTCCAGATCAACAACCGCGCTCACGGCGGAAAGATCAATACGTTCAAATGGATTGAGCGCATCAAAGTCGAGCACCCGATCCGATCCGCCAAAGTCTTCAAAAACAAAGGTGTCCGCATTTCGCCCACCGACGAGCGTGTCATAGCCCAGACCACCCACCAAGACATCGTGGCCCGCACCCCCGATCAAAGTGTCGCCTCCTATGCCACCAAAGAGCTGATCCTGCCCGGTGCCTCCCAACAAGCTATCATAGCCAGTACCACCAAACAGACGGTCATCGCCCGCGCCCCCTAACAGTGTATCGTCCCCTTCATTGCCAAACACCGCATCATCACCGGTGCCGCCGTTTGCCCGGTCATATCCCAATCCACCAAAGAGCCGGTCATTCCCTTGCCCGCCAAACATGGTGTCGTACCCCGTCCGACCATAGAGATTATCTGCATGTAGCCCGCCGGAGAGCACATCATCGCCTTCCCCGCCATCCAGCATGTCAAAACCGGCCTCGCCGAAAAGCGTGTCGTCGCCAAGTTCTCCAAATAGGCCTTCGATCCCGCCAACGCTGTTGCCGCCCCCATAGATCAGATCATCACCCGCGCCGCCCTGGGCGCGGTCCGTCTCGCTGCCTGCCAGCAATGTGTCTTGGCCACGTCCCCCTTGCAGGATGTCAAAACCTTGCCCGGCGTCCAGCAGGTTATCGCCAAATCTCACGTATAAAAGGTCCGCATGCATCCCACCAATCAACGTATCATTGCCCGACAACCCTATGAGCGTGTCAAATCCAACGCCGCCCTCCAGCAGGTTGCCCCCCTCTGGCGCTTGCCCATCTCCTGCGCCAACGATGACGTCATTGCCTTGCTCACCCCTAAGTGTATCTGCACCGTGAGCGCCTGAAAGTGTGTCATCCCCGGCCCCGCCGTTCAAAACATCCGCTCCATTGAAGGCAGCGATCCTGTCATCACCGCCTCCGCCATGGATGTGATCATCAAGGCTGCTGCCCCAGATATCCGAAGACTGGTCATCCCAAACTTGCGAGGTCGTCAACGCCTCTTCATCAAGATCAAATTCCAGCAGCGCGCCGTCTTCTGAGTTGAGGATATCTGGCCCGCCGTAAAGATCCTGAATGGCCTGTTCATCAAACACGCCCAAACCCTCTGCCGCCGGGCCATTGCCGGACATTACGGTGAACGCTGAGCTGTCAAATTCTGGCAGCAATTGAAGAGGACCACCCGTGGCATCCGACAGGCCAAGCGCATGACCGACTTCGTGCAGCATGACCGACGTGCTGGTATCATCCCGAAGGGCCGTATTGATAGCGATTCTGCCTCCTGCTTCAACCTGTCCGCTGTAAGGGCCAAAATTAAGCCTTAACGGATGCACCGTGTCGCCGGTGAGAGCGTCTTCAAGATCATAATTGCCAAAGGTGATGTCACTCGCCCCAGCGGCCATTTCGATGAACATCAGACCGGAGACCGCAGCCCAAGCCCCCAAAGCCGCGCGCGCGGTTGTTTCTTGTTCTGCAGTGAATTCTTGAAATGTGGCGATGTCATAGTCGGACACTGAATAAGGCCAAGGCGACTGGCTTTCATCGGAAAAGGAATAGGTGATGACCGTCGGGCTGTTCGCCACTTCTGGCCCCCAGGACGTATACCCCAAAATTCCTGTAAAATCGCTTACAGCAGTTGGCATTGGACACCCCCAAAAAATCATTAAAGCACCTCTGCGATTCTAAGGTAGTCGCGCTGCAAAGGCCAGAGAGCGTCCTTTTTCGCTCTCAGCAAGGGCACGCGGCAAGCGCGGCTACCTTTGATTGCACCTGATCAAATGGGGGGCTGGTTTTCTGCAAAGGGCATATAAGGAAACGCGCGATGCGCGGAGCCTATCAAAAAGTTCCCAATATTTCATTGCCTTAGACAGCGTTCACGAAGCCGTGAGGGGCGTGATCGTTTTGCCGTTTCCCGGCGTATCCACCCCGCATGTCAAGCGGCATGCAAAACCCAACAAGAGGATCACGAAATGGAAACCAAACGTACATTCGCCGCCCTGACCGCCGCTGCCCTGAGCATCGCCACCGCCGCCCCGGCTGCCAACATCGTTGAAATCGCATCAGGGGATGAACGTTTCTCCACCCTCGTCGCTGCGGTTTCTGCCGCTGGCCTTGTTGAAACCCTTCAGGGCGAAGGCCCGTTCACCGTCTATGCCCCGCTGAACGACGCCTTTGAGGCACTGCCTGATAGCACGGTCGAAACCCTGTTAAGGCCTGAAAAAAAGGGAAATTGACCAACGTATTGCTGTATCACGTGGACGACCGCAAGCTGACGGCTGAGAATATCCCGACAGGCTCAAATTACTTCAAACCCGTGCTCGCGTCCGAGCGTTTGTGCATCACGAAAGAGGCCGGCGGCGTCTCCATCGCGGATGGCACAGGGGAGAGCGCCAACGTGGTTGTGGCCAACATCAAGGCCGATAATGGCGTGATCCACGTGATCGACAAAGTGCTGCTGCCCGGCACCCGTCCGGCCTGCCACTGACCTGCGAAAACGACAAAATGAGTGACTCCCCCATCGGGGGCCACTCTGCCCGAAACACATGTCAGAGAGTGCCCTTTTGTTGCGTTATTCTGCCCCTGCTTTACCTGCTGGACTGAGGCAAAATCACAAAAGGTAATATTTTCATGCGCAGTTTTCTGGCGGTTTTCACCGTATTTGGTGTGTCATTCAGCGTGGCAGCTGCCACGGTCATCAACGGGCAAATCCTGCGCCAGAGTGGCAATGGGGAATTCAGAAAGCTCAGTCAGATACCCCCGTTGCGGTGGATGACGATACCTTTGACACCGACCATCTGTATGCTTTTGACGAGGGCCAGAACATCACGCTGCTCAAACCAAACCGGGGCGAGATCGGCGCACCGCAAGGTGCCATTTTCGCTGGCACCGTGTTGGCCAACCACTCTGTCTTTTTGCGGCAGCCTGTCGGGCATCCGCATCGGGACGGTTATTTTTGATGCCCCCCCCTCCCTGGCATCACCGCCTTTCAGGACACGATGGGGGCCGCGGATTTTCTGGCCAACACCGGCGTCAATGACATCAGCACCGAATTGCGCGGGCTGGAAGAAGGCAGTCAGGTCTGGCGTGACACAGAGCACCCAAACAGATTGTGGGGCTTTTGGGCCGGCAGTTCACCCGGTGATGTGATCCGCGTCTTTGCCGCACAATCCGCTGCGGTGATAATGTAATGCCCCTGTGATCTGGCCCTGTGCTCTTGAAAAACACTGCGCAGTAGGCGATGTGAACAGGGTCCACTCAACCGGAGAACCCCATGGCCCTGCCAATCAGAGATCAGCTGAAATACTGGGGCATTGCCGCCGCTGTCCTGATGATTGCCCTGTGGTTTCTTGGCACTGTCCTGATGCCGTTTCTGCTGGGTGGCGCGATTGCCTATTTCCTTGATCCCGTTGCGGACAAGCTGGAGCGGATGGGCCTGACCCGTGTCTTGGCCACCGCATTGATCACGGTGTTTGCGCTGCTGATCTTTGTTGTGATGGCGTTGCTTGTCGTACCGACCCTGATCAGCCAGGCCGCAAATCTGGTGGAAATCGCCCCACAGTTGTTCAAAGACTTCACCGCCTTTCTGACTGGTCGCTTTCCGGCCTTACTGGATGAAAACTCCACATTGTGGAGCTCTTTGACCTCCATCGGCACCACCATTCAGGAACGCGGCGGGCGGTTGCTGAACACCGCGCTGGCCTCTGTGTCCTCGCTGATCAACATCCTGATTCTGTTTTTGATTGTACCGGTGGTTGCGGTCTACCTGCTGCTGGACTGGGACCGGATGATTGCCGCGATTGATGATCTGCTGCCGCGCGATCATGCCCCGGTGATCCGCGATCTGGCCAAGGAAATCGACAACATGCTGGCCGCCTTCATCCGGGGCATGGGCACCGTTTGTCTGGTGCTGGGCACCTATTATGCCATCGCGCTGATGGTTGTGGGCCTGCAATTTGGGCTGGTGGTTGGGTTTATTGCGGGTCTGGTGACCTTTATCCCCTACCTTGGTGCCTTGCTGGGCGGCGCGCTGGCCATCGGATTGGCGCTGTTTCAATTCTGGGGCGATTGGGTATCTATTGGTCTGGTTGCGGGCATTTTCGCCTTTGGTCAGGTGATGGAAGGCAACGTGCTGACCCCCAAAATGGTGGGCAACTCCGTTTGCCTGCACCCGGTCTGGCTGATCCTGTCCTTGTCGGTCTTTGGCTCGCTCTTTGGCTTTGTCGGCATGCTTGTGGCGGTCCCGCTGGCCGCGGCAATTGGCGTGTTGATCCGCTTTGCGATCGGTCAATACCAGCGCAGCCTGCTGTTTATTGGCATTGAAAACACTGATGAACACAGCCCTGATGACAGGGCTGACAAACCCTGAATGGCAAAGCAATTAGGACTAGATTTGCCCAGCCGCGCCGCCCTTGGGCGGGACGCCTTTTTTGTGGCCCCCTCCAACGCGATGGCACTGGCGATGATTGAGGGGTGGCAAAACTGGGCGGGTGGCAAACTGGTGCTGAGTGGCCCTGCTGGCGCCGGCAAAACCCACCTGAGCCATGTCTGGGCAGAAATGGCGGGCGCGCAGATCGTGGCCGCCACAGACATCACCGCAGACGCGGTGCCCGATCTTGCCACAGGCAACGTCGCGGTTGAGGACGTACCCTTGATCGCACAAAACAGCGCGGCGCAAACCACCCTTTTTCATCTGCACAATCTGGCGCTTGCAGAGGGGCATTCCCTTTTGCTGACCGGTGAATTGCCGGTGCAGCACTGGGGCCTGACGCTGCCTGATCTGGTCAGTCGCCTGCGCGCAGCAACCTGCGTCACCCTGGACCCACCGGATGATGCATTGCTGGCCGCGCTGCTGGTCAAACTGCTGGCTGATCGTCAGCTCACCCCAAAACCGGACCTTATCCCCTATCTGCTCACCCGGATTGATCGTTCTTTTGCCAATGCGATCACGGTGATCGAAACACTTGATGCCGCCTCTCTTGCGCTCAAACGCCCGATCACCCGTGCGCTGGCGGTGCAGGTACTGGACAAAGACACGCCCGGCACGTGATACTGCCCCTACCCGCGCCCCTCCATATTGCGCCGTAAATCCGTCACATATCAACGCCATAAGGCCCCCATGAGCGACGCAAATTTTCTAGAGGCCGCGTTTGCCCCTGCAACCGCCGCCGCCGATTTTGACATCACTGGCCCTGCCCGGTTTTTCAACCGCGAACTCAGCTGGCTGGCGTTCAACTGGCGCGTGGTGGAAGAGGCGCAAAACCCCCGTGTGCCGTTGCTGGAACGTCTGAAATTCCTGTCGATTTCTGCCGTTAATCTGGATGAATTTTACACCGTGCGCGTGGCGGGCCTGCGCGAACTGGCCCATGCGGGCAACACCACCCCTGCGGCGGACGGCCTCAGCCCGGCTGAGCAACTGATCTTGATCAATGAAGACGCGCGTAACCTCATGCAGCACCAGCAAAAAGTGCTGGTCGAGCTGATGGCGGAAATGGACGCCAAAGGCATCATGCTGGAGCGGCTGGACGATCTGAGCGATGATGACCGGGTGTATCTGGCGGATGTGTTTTTGCACCGGGTCTTTGCGGTTTTGTCACCGCTGGCCATTGATCCGGCCCATCCCTTTCCCTTCATTCCCAACACAGGTTACGCGCTGGCGCTGCAACTGGAACGACGCCGCGACAAACGCCCACTGCAAGCGCTGCTGCCCATCCCGGCAAAAATCGACCGCTTTGTGAAACTACCCGCCGCAGAGGGGACGCAGCGGTTTCTGCCGCTGGAAGACCTGCTGGTTCTGCACATCCCGGACCTGTTTCCGGGCTACATGCTGAAATCACACTTTGAATTCCGTGTGCTGCGCGACAGCGATCTGGAAGTGGAAGACGAGGCCGAAGATCTGGTCCGCGAATTTGAGGTCGCCCTCAAGCGCCGCCGCAGGGGCGAGGTGGTGCGCCTGACCCACTCTGCCGGGGCCCCGGAAAAGCTAAAGGCTGTCATCATGGCTGAACTGGGAGTGCATGCCCGCGACGTTATCGAAATTGACGGCATGATTGGCGTGGATGACCTGAGCAAACTGGTCACGGATGAACGCCCCGATTTGCAATGGCCCCAATTCACCCCGCGCGTGCCTGAACGGGTCAGTGATCATGACGGCGACATGTTTGCCGCCATTCGCCAGAAAGACATGCTGCTGCACCACCCTTACGAGACCTTCGACATGGTGGTGCGGTTCCTGACGCAGGCCGCGCGGGACCCAAATGTGGTGGCGATCAAGCAAACGCTGTATCGCACCTCCCGCGACAGCCCCATTGTGGAGGCTTTGTGTGAGGCCGCCGAAGACGGCAAATCCGTCACCGCTCTTGTGGAGTTGAAAGCGCGCTTTGACGAGGCCGCCAACATCCGCCAGTCGCGCCGTCTGGAACGCGCGGGCGCGCATGTGGTCTATGGCTTTATTGATCTGAAAACACACGCAAAAATCTCGACCGTAGTGCGGCGCGAGGGGGCTCAACTGGTCACCTATACCCACTACGGCACCGGCAATTACCACCCCATCACCGCGCGGGTTTACACCGACCTGTCGTTCTTTACCTGCGACCAAAAACTGGGGCGTGATGCAACCAAAGTGTTCAACTATCTGTCGGGCTATGCCCAGCCTGACAGTCTGGACAATCTGGCGATCTCTCCGATCACGTTGAAATCCCAACTGCTCAGGATGATTGCCAATGAAACCGCCCATGCGGCGGCGGGCAAACCTGCGGTGATCTGGGCCAAGATGAACAGCCTGATTGATGCAGAGGTGATTGACGCCCTTTATGCCGCCTCCCAAGGGGGGGTGCAGATCTCACTGGTGATCCGCGGCATCTGCGGCCTGCGCCCCGGTGTGAAAGGGCTATCCAACAACATCCGGGTGAAATCCATCGTTGGCCGTTTCCTGGAGCATTCCCGCATTGTCTGTTTTGGCAACGGCTATGGCCTGCCGCACAAAAAATCGCGGGTCTTTATCTCCTCCGCGGACTGGATGGGCCGCAACCTGAACCGCCGTGTGGAGACCCTTGTCGAAATTAACAATGGCACCGTCAAAGCGCAGATCACCAGCCAGATCATGGCCGCCAATCTGGCGGATATCGCCCAAAGCTGGGTGATGGGACCGGACGGCAAATTCACACGTCCAGAGCTGCCAGAAGGACAGTTTGCGTTTAATTGCCATCGGTTTTTCATGGAAAACCCGTCACTATCCGGGCGCGGGTCAGCCGGGGCGTCAGATGTGCCAAAACTGACCCACACGGCGGATTAACGCCCCGTATGGTGTGGTTTAAGACCCATAAATGGGCCTTTGGAGGCTCTGCCTCCAAACCTCCGGGAAGAGTTATGGCCAGAAAGAGGAAAGGACTGGGGCTTTTGGCGAGGTTGGCGAAACGGCACCTGTTGACCTTGTACAGTCCCTCAATCATCTTAACTTTTGCAAAAACGCCCCGCAGGAGAGCGCATGGCACAGCTTAAACAAACGCCCCCTTTGGTGCCAGAAACCGGGGTTGCCGATTTGGGCCCGTTCAGCAAACCGCTCTTTGAAGACCCCGGCGCGCGGGCATTGGCGCGGGTCGGGGTTGTGGATGTGGGCTCCAATTCTGTGCGTCTGGTGGTGTTTGACGGTGCGGCACGCTCGCCCGCGTATTTTTACAATGAAAAAATCATGTGCGCCTTGGGGGCGGGTATGGCGGAAACCGGGCACCTGTCGCCCGAAGGGCGCGCGCGGGCCCAGTCCGCTATGAAGCGTTTTAAAAAGCTGGCCGATGGCATGGGGTTGTCTGAATTGACCTGCGTCGCCACAGCCGCCGTGCGCGATGCCCGTGACGGGCGCGATTTTTGCGAAGAAGTCCGCCGTGACACAGGCCTGAAAATCTGGGTGATCGACGGCGAGGAAGAAGCCCGCCTGTCTGCACAGGGTGTATTGTTGGGCTGGCCCGGGGCATATGGGCTGGTCTGTGACATTGGCGGGTCGTCCATGGAGCTGGCCGAAATATCAGGGGGCCGCGTGGGGCGGCGTGTGACATCGCAGCTGGGGCCGCTCAAATTGCGCGACCTCAAGGGCGGGGCCAAGGCGCGCAATGCCCATATCAAAGAGACCCTCAGCGATTTGGCCGGGCGCATGGGGCCGCAGCGCGACCGGCTGTTTTTGGTGGGCGGATCATGGCGGGCCATTGCCCGCATCGACATGCTGCGCCGGGGTTATCCGCTGCACGTTCTGCATGAATACCGCATGACCCGAAAATCGGTCAGTGCGACGATTAAATATATCAAAGAAAACGACATTGAAGAAATCCGGCAGCTGTCCGGCATCTCAAGCTCTCGCCTCGCGCTGGTGCCTTATGCCGCCGAAGTGCTGAGCCGTCTGGTGAAAACCTTTAAACCAAAAGACATCGCGGTATCGAGCTATGGTATCCGCGAAGGCATGCTCTATGAACAGATGCCCCAACGCCTGCGCGACCGTGACCCGCTGATCGAAGCCTGCCGTTTTGCCGAGGCCAAGGACGCCCGCATGCCGGGCTTTGGCAAGGTGTTGAATGCCTTTATCGGGCCGCTTTACAAAGGGGCGAGCGCGCCGCGCAAACGGCTGGTCAAGGCTGCCTGCCTGCTGCATGACGTGAGCTGGCGCGCGCATCCGGACTATCGCGCGGAGGTCTGTTTTGACAATTCCACCCGCGCCAATCTGGGTGGTCTGAAACACTCCGAGCGCCTGTTTTTGGGGCTGGCCCTGTTGCACCGCTATTCCAACAAACGCGAGAACATGCGGTTTCAGGACCTTTATAATATGGTGGATGAAGCCACCCTGTTGGAGGCTGAAATTCTCGGCAAGGCGATGCGGTTTGGCGCAATGCTGTGGATGAACAGACATGAGGAACGCGGCGAACTCCGTTGGTTTCCAAAGAAAAAACACCTTGAGCTTTGGTTGACGGGCGACATGCTTCCCCTGTTTGGCGAAGTGGCGGAGGCGCGTCTGAACTCGCTGGGCAGTTCGTTGGATGCGACGGTTGAGATAAAGATCCGCAAAAAGGGAAAAGGCCAAGTGCCGGATCAGATTTCCGCGTAGATTTCCGGCAGGTTCCCGTCAGGATCACAAAAGAACAAGATGCGATGGCCAAAATCGCGGTCGGTTGGCGGTGACAGGATGGGGATGTTGAGCGATTTCAGCAGTACCGCGCAGGCAGCAACCATCGCGACATTTCCGCCATATCCCGTCCCATTACCACGGTGTAGTACACCGCCGTGATGGTCTCAAAAGGCAATGGATTGCTCAAAGATCAATCTGGGGCAATGGAGTTGTTTCGCTGTTTGGCTTGGGTGTCGGATGATCCGGTTTGCGCCGGATGATAATGTCTCCGTTTGCCAAAATCTCCGGTGCCTCATAAGCGGTCCAATCTTCGACCTGGGCCAGAATTTCTGCCAGTTTCGGGCCCATTTCCCCGGCTATCCCACGCAGGACCGGGCCAAGCTCCTCCGCCATTCCTTCAAATTCCTCAAGGGCGGGTTCGACTTCTTTCAACAAGCCTTCAAGGAACAATTGTGCGCCCCGCTCCATGAGCGAGGGACCCTCAGCTTCTTGAGCAGCGGCGACAGGTGCCAGCATAACCAGCGCGAAGAGCGGCGAAATGATACGCTTCATGACGATAACATAACATTTCCTGACAGGTTTTTCGAGGGGCAAGCCCCAAATCCCAGGTCAGTCGTTAAAATCAACCGTCACCGGAAAATGATCCGACGCCGTCACCAACGCATCCCGCAGCGCTGGCGTATGCCAGCAATCGGGGTCATCCAGCGGATGCCAGATCCGCCAACGCGCGCCACGGTCGCGAAAATGCGGCGTGACCATGATGTAATCCAGCAGCGCCTGAAGATACCGTTTTTCCGGCCTGATCCAGAACCGCGCGGTGGTCGGCACGGCGGCCAAATTGCGGCTGAGTGCCTGTTTCGCATGGGGGTCAAACAGCGCGGCCTCCCCGTGCCCCAGCACAATTTCAACCGATGAACGCCCAAACAGATTTTCAAACTCGTCCAGCCCCGGCCCATCGTTCATATCCCCCAAGACCATCAAGGGCGTTGCCTCCTGCATATGTTGGTCAATCCGCCCGCGCAGCCAGATCGCCTGCGCCAATTGTTTGCGCCGGTTCGCAATGCCAAAGCGCATCACCTCAGCATCATTTTTGGCGCCATGGGGGGCCTTTGATTTCAGATGTGCGCCAATCATCCGAAAGAAAAAACCCTTGGCTGTTTTGACACTGAGCTCCAGCGGAGGCTTGGAAAACACAACCAAATCCTCAGTCGCATCAATATCCAGATCAATGCGCAGCGCTGTGTCAAACCGGGGGGCCCCGCTCGCCCCCTGCGCGCCAGCCGATACCCCAAGTGGATCATGTTGGGGCGTCAATGTAGCGGGATCATAAAGGAGCGCAATTTCCTGCTGCGTGTCGTTTGAAAACCCCATCACCGCATGGCTGGCGCGCAGCCCAAAGTGCGCCGCAAACCCTTCAAGCGCCTGCACGGTTGAGCGTCGCTTGCTCTGATCCGGGGCCTCGATAACCATCACACCATCTGCATCAAGCGCCTGAAAGACGGTGCCAAGGGCCGCTGTCTGTTCTGCCCGTGTGATGTTATGGCGCGCCGACCAGCCGCCATTATCGTGCAACCTATTGTCATCATCAAAAAGGCTGGAAAACCACTCAACGTTATAGGTGGCAATCCGCATCAAGCGTGTTTTCCTGAGAGGGTTTCCCAAGCACGGTTAATGTCGATCAGGCGCTTTTCCGCCATCTTTACGGCTTCCTCTGGCAGGCCACGGGCGACCAGCGCATCCGGATGATTGGCCTGCACCAACATGCGCCAGGCGCGGCGCGCCTCCTCCAGTGTTGCATCCGCAGGCACCCCCAAAACCGTATGTGGCAGGGGCGAGGTATCGGGCACAAAACGCAGTTTCAGCGCCGCAAGCTCATCTTCCGGCACAGCAAAAATCTGCGCCACTTCCTCCAGAAACGCATTTTCATTGGGATGATAAATGCCGTCCGCCATCGCAATGTGAAACAACCCTTCCATCAGGTCATGCAACATATCAGGTTGATCACGGAACATGGTTGCGATGCGACGGGCGTAGTCGTCAAACCCAGCAACATCTTGACGCGCAAGGTTAAATACCTTTGCGGCCCCCGCCGTGTCGCCCTCTGCAATGCGAAATACCTCGCGAAAGGCGGTAACCTCGTCGCGGGTTACCAGCCCATCCGCCTTGGCCATCTTGGCCCCCAGCGCAATCACCGCGATGGTAAAGGCGACAGAGCGTTCAGGCGGGCTGCGCAAACGGTCAAAAACCGCTGACAATCCCTCCCCCGAGGTCAGGGCCGCAAGGGCCTCAGAGATGCGTGTCCAGATTGACATAACATCAGTTTACCGCGCGCGAGACGGGAAGTCAGGGGCCGGAAATGATTTTCTGCATCAAAATCAGGTCAAGCCATGTGCCCCCCTTGCGGCCAACCTGCGGCATGCGCGCTGTCAGATGAAACCCCAACCGGCTGTGAAACGCCACAGCACCCGGGTTGGCAGAGGATATGCCGGCCACCAAAACATGCAGACCCTGCGCCTGCGCGGCCTGCTCCAGCTGTGTGATCAACGCGCGGCCCACCCCGTTGCCCTGCGCCTGTGCGGCAAGCATCACGGTGTGTTCTGCCGTGGCGGCGTATCCGGGGCCGGGGCGAAATGCGCCATAGGTCGCGAACCCGTCAAAGCCGCTGCTTTCGGCCACCCAAAACGCGCCCTGCCGCGCCGCGATCATCTCGGCAACCTCAACCTCGGACTTTTCCTGCGTTGTGAACGTGGCAAGGCTGTTGCGGATCATGTCATTCCACATGGCGCAGATTGCACCTGCGTCCTGCGGGGTGGCATGGCGCAGATTGCTCAAAACGAGACCGGCCCCTTGGGCGTGTCAAAGGCTGCGCTCAGACCCGCCGCGCCGGTTTCAAAAACAATCCGCCTATCCTCAATGTGAGGCGCCAAAAGGCCCTGCAATTCATCTGCCTGTGGATGCGACACCCTCAACGTCTTGAGCCGGCACCCGGAGGCCGCCAAACGGTGCGTTGGGTGCAAATCGCCCAACCATTCGATTAAGGCTGGCGCGCAATTGTCATAGGGCAAATACCCCGCAACAGGCACCGCCATGCGCCAGCGAAAATCACCGCGCGTGATGGTCATCGCAGTACCAAACCCATCTGGCAGCACGGCAAGCATGGCCTCAATGTCAGGACATCGGCAAATCCAGTTGGTCAGGCGCGGGGTCCCGGTGAATTTATCAATCCCGAACATCCGGGGCTGATCCATCGGCGGCGCGTCAGGTATGGTAGAAAGCGCCTCAAGGTACAGGCTGTCCTCCAGACCCAACAACGTGTTGTGCGTTTGAAATCTCTCGTGTTGCCCGCCCGGTTGCAGGGGCACGCCCAAGACCTGCTCCACATAGGCTGTCGCAGCCGCAAGCGTTTGGCCTGAAATGGCAATGTGATCAAGTTCCATAGAGTCTCCCCAAACATCGCAGGATATGTGCCTGCCTGTTGTGTCTCACTCTATGCGCGGGGCCTCAAACCCTCTAGTCCGGAAATCCGCCCGCGGACCGCGCCCCTCCTCTTTCTGGCTAAAATTCTTCCTCGGAGGGGGTTTGGGGGAGGCAGACAGCCTCCCCCCATCGGGTCAAGACCCTACTGCGCCCGACCTTAAATTTGGATCGCCGATACCCTGCCACGCTGCGCGCTCTCGGGACATCGGCGATATAGTATGTTTCAGGTTAAAGGTCGGACGCTTTAGCTGCGCGCCGCCCGGATCAGCTTTAGAATATCCTGTGCTGCATTCGGGATATTCGTGCCCGGTCCAAAGATGGCTTTGACCCCGGCCTCATATAAAAACTGGTAGTCCTGCTGCGGAATGACGCCGCCGCAGATCACCAGAATATCCTCTGCACCGGCGTCTTTGAGCGCCTGTACCAGTTGCGGGGCCAGCGTTTTATGCCCCGCCGCCTGCGAGGAAATGCCGATGACATGCACATCATTGTCCACCGCATCCTGCGCGGCCTCGGCGGGGGTTTGAAACAAGGGCCCCACATCAACGTCAAAACCAATGTCAGCAAATGCGGTGGCGATCACCTTTGCCCCACGGTCATGGCCGTCCTGCCCCATCTTGACAACCAACATGCGCGGGCGGCGACCCTCTTCCTCGGCAAAGCCTTCGACAGCCTTCTGGATGTCCGCGAACCCTTCATCGCCCTCATAGGCCGCCCCGTAGACCCCGGCGAGGGTTTTGACCTCAGCGCGGTGGCGACCAAATTCCTTTTCCATGGCCATGCTGATTTCTCCTACTGTGGCACGCGCACGGGCCGCCTCAACGGCGGCTTCCAAAAGATTGCCACCTTGGGTGGTCCGTCGGGTAAGCTCTTCCAGCGCTGACATGCAGGCAGCCTCATCGCGGCGCGCGCGGATCTGCTGCAAACGTGCGATCTGGCTGTCACGCACCGCCACATTGTCCACGTCCAGAATATCAATCGGGTCCTGCTCATCGCGGGTGTATTTATTGACCCCGACAATCACCTCCGTGCCGCGATCAATCATCGCCTGTCGGGTCGCAGCGGCTTCTTCAATGCGCAGCTTGGGCATGCCGGAGGCCACAGCCTTGGTCATGCCGCCCAATTCCTCAACCTCCTCGATCAGCTTCCAGGCTTCTTCGGCCAGATCATGGGTCAGTTTTTCGACGTAGTAAGACCCGGCCAACGGATCGACCACATTTGTCACGCCGGTTTCTTCCTGCAAAATCAACTGTGTATTGCGGGCAATTCGGGCGGAGAAATCGGTGGGCAGGGCAATCGCCTCATCCAGCGCATTGGTGTGCAAGGATTGGGTGCCACCCAGCGCCGCGGCCATCGCCTCATAAGCGGTGCGCACCACATTGTTGTAGGGGTCCTGTTCCTGCAAGGACACGCCCGAGGTCTGACAATGGGTGCGCAGCATGCTCGACTTGGGGTTCTGAGGCTTAAATTCCGCCATGATCCGATGCCACAGCAGCCGCGCGGCGCGCAGTTTGGCGGCCTCCATGAAAAAGTTCATGCCGATGGCAAAGAAAAAGCTGAGGCGCGGCGCAAATCTATCCACATCCATGCCTGCCGCAATCGCCGTGCGCACATATTCGCGCCCGTCCGCCAGGGTAAAGGCAAGCTCCTGCACCAGGTTCGCCCCCGCCTCTTGCATGTGATAGCCCGAGATCGAGATGGAGTTGAATTTCGGCATGTTATCAGCGGTATATTCGATAATATCCCCCACAATCCGCATCGAGGGTTCGGGCGGATAGATGTAGGTGTTGCGCACCATGAATTCTTTCAGAATGTCGTTCTGAATGGTCCCGGCGAGCAGGGATTTGTCATGCCCCTGCTCTTCACCTGCAACGATAAAACTGGCGAGGATCGGGATCACCGCGCCATTCATAGTCATGGACACGCTGACCTTGTCCAGCGGGATACCATCAAAGAGGATTTTCATATCCTCAACCGAGTCAATCGCCACACCAGCCTTGCCCACGTCGCCCTCAACCCGGGGGTGGTCGCTGTCGTATCCTCGGTGCGTGGCCAGATCAAAGGCGACTGACACGCCCTGTTGGCCCGCCGCCAGACCGCGGCGGTAAAACGCATTGCTTTCCTCTGCCGTGGAGAACCCAGCGTATTGGCGGATCGTCCAGGGACGCCCCGAATACATCGTCGCCTTTACACCGCGCGTAAAGGGCGCGGCACCGGGGATTGTGCCGAGATGATCAACGTCGTCCAGATCCTCAGCCGTATAAATCGGCTGCACCTCAATGCCCTCAAGCGTGTTCCATGTGAGGTCATCAACGCTGCGCCCACGCAGCTCCCCTTCAGCCAGGTCGCGCCAGTTTTTCTTGTCCGATGTCATGTCCTAGTCCTTCTGTCACTACGCCCGCATGCAGGTTGCGACCTGTCTGTGCGCGGGTCGGGTCGGTTATCAGCTGTGCAAGACCGTCTGCACCGGCGATCAGCCAGTGCATGTCATCTACATATGCTTCGCGCAATTGCGCGGATTGTTCGCGGGAAAAGGGCAGCCACCGCCCCTGCCCTTGCGGGAAAACGCTGACATCCCCCCCTTGTTCAGTCATCCGGCGCCGCAAATCGGCAAGGTCCGGTGCCCGGTTCAGCCAATGGTTTTTCAAATCCTGTGGTGCGGGGTGATCCGTGACCTGCTCCAGAATATCCTGCGGGCGGCCCATATGATGCTCAAAGGGCAGCACGCGAATGTCCACATCGGGCAGGGCGCAGGCCAGATCGGTGATCACATCGCGCCAGGTGCGCGGGTCTGCCGCGATCATCTCGCGCCGCTGGGCAGACGGTACGGGATGCCCCCGCCCCACGGTCATCGCCGCCGCCGAGGCCCACCAGTGATCCTGACTGCGCACCGACAGGATCACGCGGGTGATCTTTGCGCGAAACGCGTCGTGCAGGCGGGCCATCCGCTCCCCCACAGCCGGATAAAGGGTGCAGGCGCGCAGGTTATGACGCGCGGTGCCCATCATGTTTTCATCGCTGACCAGCAAATGCGACACCCCGCTTTGGCTGACCCGTTGCATCTGCATCGCAACCCGGCCCGAGGCGCGAAACGCCGTCTTTTCGATCTGACCAAAGGTGGTTTCGCGAAACAACCCCGGAAAAATTGATTTCCGCGTCCGGTTTGGCCCCCAATAGCCGACACCCTGACCGGCCAGATCATCCGCATGATCACGCATGTAACGCTGAAAGGTGGTGGTCCCGGTACGATGCGCGCCGATGTGCAGAATAACGTCCATTTCCAAACTGTCCCCTTGTTGGAAAAGGGCCGCCCCAATCGGCCCAGATACTGGGATCACCCCGCATCCTGACCTGTTTTCAGTTGCATTTTGCTTAAAGCCACAAATGGGCAATTCGCCCTTCGCAATTTGGTTCAGGCGTCTTATATCTCTCTCAAGAGGAGCTTTGATGAAACCCGTTATACCCTTTGTTTTTGCTGCACTATTCGCCTGTATCGGTGTTGTGAACCCCGCCCCCGCGCAGGCAGAGGATATGCAGTTTATCCCGGCAGATATGACTGATTTGAGTGAATTTCGCTGGAAAAAGCGGCCCGTTCTGGTTTTTGCCGATAGTGAGGACGACCCCGCCTTTATTGAACAAATGGACCTGTTGCGCGCCCAGCAAGACGAATTGGAGACCCGCGATGTGGTCATTTTGACAGACACGGACCCGGCTGCGCGCCAGGCCTTGCGGCTGCGGATGCGCCCACGCGGGTTTATGTTGGTGCTTGTGGGCAAGGACGGCGACATCAAGCTGCGCAAGCCTTTTCCCTGGGATGTGCGCGAAATTTCCCGCTCCATCGACAAAATGCCGATGCGCCAGCGCGAGATCAGGGAAGGCAAAGACAGGGCATCACAATGACCCGCGCTTGCGCTGATTTTGCCCCGGCGCGCGCCTGTTTCATTGCATAACCACCCTTTTGCCCCTATATTGAGGACACAAGGAAAGGGATCACAATATGTCTTCTCCAAAATCACCCCCGCCCACCATGGGCCGCAGAGGGCCGCGCCCCGGCTACTGACAGATGCGCTTCCAGCGCATCAATGGCAGATAGACCATCTGCAAGAGACTGTTTTTTAAGAGAAATGTAATCTGTGTAGATCGAGATGCGTTTTTCCTGATTTTCCAGCTTCATGTCCGCTGACCGCAGGTCTGCAATGATCGCCTCAACCGCGAAAATCTGATTGTAGTAACGTGCCACGGGCATGATCACCACTTCGGGCAGAATGTGGATATTACCGACAATTGCGCGGAAAATCGTATCATTCCGCTCTGACGGGACGAACGGCAGATAGGTTTCATCCGCCTCCATTTCGCCCACGACCCCCTCCCAAAGGGCATCAAGGTCAAAATATTCCAGCCCATCCCGGTAATGCGCAATTTCTGCCAGCAACGCGGTGCAGATGTCGTTTTGCTTTTCCTCACGCCTGCGGTCATCTCCTGCCCGGTCGCGCCAGGTCGACACAAACCAGCCCAGCACATTCACCATCCCGGCAATCGCTGCCGCAATGATGACCGGACCTATCCAGGACTCAAATGACATCAGGGGTTATTCAAACTCCATAATCACGTCATCCACGGCCAGACTGTCGCCGGCACTTGCGTTGACCTTGCTGACCACACCCTTCTTTTCGGCGCGCAGGATGTTCTCCATTTTCATCGCCTCAATGGTGCACAGCGCCTGACCTTCCTGCACTTCTTCGCCCACCTCGACCTCCAGTTTCACCACCAGACCCGGCATCGGGCACAGCAACATTTTGGAGGTATCGGGCGCGACCTTTTCAGGCATCAACCGGGCCAGTTCGGCCTGACGCGGCGTGCGCACATGCACACGCAGATCAGCGCCGCGCGTACGAATACGGAAACCACCTGAGATTTTGCCAACTTTCATCACCAACGGGGCCAGATCGACCTCCATTTCCGCCAGTTGGTCGCCCGGTGTCCAGGCCCCGGTGACGCGCAACTCGCTGCCATCCGCGAACTTCACCGTGGAGCCGCCCGTGTCAGCGCTGATCACCACATCAAAGGACTCCCCCTGAATGGCAACGTTCCAATCGCTGCCAACTTTGCGTTCGTGATTGTCCATCCGGCCCGACACCCGCGCGCGGCGAATTTCGGCAACCCGGTGCATCGCGGCGGTGGCCACTGCAATCCGGCGCAAGTCCTGATCAGCAAGGGTAACCCCCTCAAATCCATCAGGATATTGTTCCTCGATGAACGCGGTTGTCATGTCGCCCTTGATGAAAATCTCATGATCCATCACAGCCGCCACAAACGGCAAGTTGTGGCCAATACCTTCCACTTCAAAGCTATCCAATGCCACGCGCATCGCCTCAATCGCCGTGGCGCGGTCAGGCCCCCAGGTGCACAGCTTGGCAATCATCGGGTCGTAATACATGGAGATTTCGCCCCCCTCATAGACACCCGTGTCATTGCGCACGGCTGTTTCACCGGTTGGCGCATCGCCATGCCAGTTACCGTTTTCCAGCATTGGTCCCGCCGCCACCTCGGCAGGTGGGCGATAACGGGTCAGACGACCAATCGAAGGCAGGAAACCGCGATAGGGATCTTCGGCATAAAGACGGTTTTCGATGGCCCAACCGGTGAGTTTCACGTCTTTCTGCGTGATCGACAGTTTCTCGCCATTGGCCACGCGGATCATCTGTTCGACCAGATCAACACCGGTGATCAGTTCGGTGACCGGGTGTTCCACCTGCAAACGGGTGTTCATCTCAAGAAAGTAGAAATTCTTGTCCCCATCGACGATAAATTCCACCGTACCTGCACTGGCGTAATCAACCGCTTGCGCCAGCGCGACGGCCTGTTCACCCATGGCCTTGCGGGTGGCTTCATCAAGGAAAGGACTGGGCGCTTCCTCTACCACCTTTTGGTTGCGTCGCTGGATCGAACATTCGCGTTCCCCCAGATAAATCCCGTTGCCGTGGCTGTCACAGAGCACCTGAATTTCGATGTGGCGGGGCTGGGTGACGAACTTCTCAATGAAAATCCTGTCATCGCCAAAGCTGTTCGCCGCTTCGTTCTTGGAGGATTGAAACCCCTCGCGCGCCTCGGCGTCATTCCAGGCAATCCGCATGCCCTTGCCGCCACCCCCGGCAGACGCCTTGAGCATCACCGGATAGCCAATTTCATTGGAAATCCTGACCGCCTCATCCGCGTCCTCAATCAGCCCCATATAGCCGGGCACCGTGGACACACCCGCCTCTTGCGCGATTTTCTTGGAGGTGATCTTGTCCCCCATCTTTTCAATCGCGCCGACGGGCGGACCAACAAACGCCACACCTGCCGCATCAAGTGCTTCGGCAAACTTGCTGTTTTCACTCAAGAAACCATAACCCGGATGCACGGCCTCTGCCCCCGATGCCTTGATCGCTTCCATCACCTTGTCAATAACGATGTAGGACTGATTGGCGGGCGGCGGGCCAATGTGCACTGCCTCATCCGCCATCTGAACATGCAAAGCCTGCGCGTCCGCATCCGAATAGATCGCCACGGTGCCAATGCCCATTTTGCGGGCTGTTTTGATGACCCGGCAGGCAATTTCACCGCGGTTGGCAATCAGGATTTTCTTGAACATGAGGTGTCCTTTGTGGGTCTTGAGAAAACGCAAAAACCCCGCCACGGCCGGTGCCGCGCGGGGGGATGAAACGAACCGCAGCCGGGCTGCGTGGATGTCAGAGTGGTCGTTGGGGCCTTAGCATCTGCCGGGGTAAAGCTGGCAATAGGCGATGTTGCCCGCCGCCCCAATGGCCGCACCTTTGACCAGGGTGCCATCGCCCAAAACCGCGACACCTGCACCAATGGCGCCGCCCGCAAGGGCCTGTTCGCCGATGGTATCGCCACAGGCGGCAAGGCTGCTGCACAGGGCTGCCCCAAGCATGAGTGATTTGAATGACATGGACCTGCTCCTTGATCGTCATGCTCTGCCGGTCCGCCCTCCTCATCTTGCGCGAAAAGTTTCTGGACCGCCGTTTTCCTGGTCACCCCATCGCCCTGCCTACTATTGGAAAAGCCGGGCAGCAGCGCCCACATACTGACGTGCTGCCCGGAAGGGGAAGGGGTTGGGTTGTTATGCACGGCGGCCATTCTCTGGGGGAAAACGCCCGCTGCACCACTCAACATGGGGCGCTGATGGGGGTCTGCCAAGGGCACGACAGCAGGGGCCAGTCTTTCGGCCATGTCCCGCCCAGTTGGGATAGATGTTGGCGACATCACGCCGACCCATCCTCAAATGCCTCTGGAAAAGAGGCGCGCGCGACACGTTCATCAATGACCAGTTCTGCCTCGTAATGGGCCGGGTCAAACGGATCAGTGGCGGGCAGCACCTCGCGGCCAAACAACCACGACAAACGCCCCGCATCCAGATTGCCGCGCTCAAACGGCTGATCGCCAAAATGGTCCCACAGGGCTTTCATAAATGCCGTATCCGCGCGCCGGTCGGGGGGGCGTCGATCTGAACGTCGCTCACGCGCCTGCAAAGGTGTCACACCTTTGGGGTTCGGACGGCGGATGGTAAATTGAAAATCTGTGCCGGGCAAACGCCCGGGAAAACCCCTGTGTTTCAGCATGTAAGCCGGCATTATTCATCCTCCACATGAAGAAGGATGAGCGGGGTTGGGACAGGCGCGCACGCCTGCCCCGACAAGTCGTTACTTGAATTTGCCTGTGTGTACCGGCTCAGTCGAGATGGGCTCTGGGTCAACGACCACGAACTCGTCTTCGGTCTGCCCGCTTGTGCAAGCTGCAACGGCGGCAACAAGGCCAACCATCGCCATGAGTTTGATGCTCTTGGACATCTAAGTCTCCTGTGACTTGGAATGAAGCGACACGAAGCAATATGCCCCCTGCGCCTCGGTTCTGAGGTAAGGGATATTTCTGGTTCCCTTGACGCCAAATTAGGCGATTTATCAGCACATTGATACCGGGCGTCATTTAATCGGCGAATATGTGACGGCAAAGCCTCAAAACCATCCACAGACGCCCATACAGTCGCAAGATGTTGTGGTTCCATCACAATCCCTCCCAGATACAGGTGTTATCCACAGGGCGATAGGCTTCGAAAAACTGTGTGGCGTCCGGGTCAGGCTGGCCAAACTCCGTTTCGCGGTCCGCCAGTGAAATCACAATCATCTGCCCCTCCAGCGCATATTCCGCAATGTAGGGCAGCGCCAGGGTTTCGCACAGATAGGCCATATCAGGCTCCGCCACATCATACGTGACACG
>CALFWM010000003.1 GCA_937928635.1 uncultured Sulfitobacter sp.
GGCTGGGGCAGCTTCCTGATCATGGGTGTGATCGGGCTTATCGTGGCGATGATCGTGAACATCTTCCTGGGCTCTCCTGCCCTGATGTTCGCCATCTCTATAATCGGTGTGCTGATCTTTGCGGGCCTGACCGCCTATGACACGCAGAACATCAAGAACCAGTACATCGCGCATGCGCACCACGGTGACGCGGAATGGCTGGAAAAATCCGGCATCCACGGCGCGCTGAACCTGTATCTCGACTTCATCAACATGTTCCAGTTCCTGCTGATGTTCCTGGGTTCCCAAGAATAACGGCAGACGCCATATGAACACATGGGGCCGGTGGAAACACCGGCCCTTTCTTTGAGAAGGACGCACCATGCTGGAGCTGAGACCAAACTGCGAAATGTGTGACAGGGATCTCCCGCCAGAGGCGGCGGAGGCGCGCATTTGCACCTACGAATGCACGTTCTGCGCGGACTGCGTTGACACAGTCCTGCACAACGTCTGCCCCAATTGCGCAGGCGGGTTTGTACCGCGCCCCATCCGCCCCAAAACAGCGCGGCGTTCCGGCGTCAGCCGGCTGCATCAGCCGCCCAGCACAAAGCGGGTGCATCTGAAATATGATCGCGCCGATATCGCCGCACAGTCAGAACGGGTAAAGGACATCGCGCCGGTCGACCGTTAGGCTGGATCAAACAAGGACAATTGGAGGCGGACCAGAAGTTTGAGTACGTCCCCCGCCCTCACCGGAACACGGAAGATAGGCGCATAGGCGCGCGTGTAGCGGCCTCCGGCGCCTAACGCAGCCCGATCTCAAAACCTCGGGCGATCAGGTGATCAGCACTCAGATAAGGTTTTAGTTCCCGTCGGATGTTGCGCAGCTCTGTACCAGTGGGTCACAAATCTGAAGAGACAGCGCCGGGCCGTCCCCACCGCCCACACCGGTGAACCCAACGCTGTTGCTGTAGGCGACGGACATGCCGGGCTGCGGCGATGGCCCCCCGATCCGTCCGGAACATGCGCTCAGAACGCCAACAGACAACAAAGCGAAAATCATAGATCGGGTCATGGCAGGGTTCCTTCGCAGCTTTCGGATACCCCACAATCGCGCCGTTCTGCCCGAGTCGCAAGAGTAGTGTTGAGGCAATTTACCACCACTAGATGTTGAAATCCGCCTGAAACGCCCGAACCGCCGCCCGTGTTGCCAAATGATGAACCTTCTTTTGCTCAGACTGTGCGCCCACCAACCGTGCTATCCGACTGCGCGACGCGTGCCGCGCACACCAGATCCACCACATGAATTTCAGGGTCTCCAGGCCAAAACGTTCCGGGCAGCCCGCCGTCAGATCGGGTCGCGTCTGACCTTTGTAACGCCAGCCCCGCTTGAGCACGCGCCACAGCCGCAAGCCAACCGGCAGATCAAGCCAGATGATCATCTCCGCCCGCGCTGCGCGATTTTCATACGTGGCAGACAGGCCCCCCTCAATGATCCAGCGCTCCCGCGCCTCGACCTGCGCAATGAGCGGCAGCTTTTGGGCGCGGGTCCGCTCCACCCAGCCGGGCTTCCAGTGGATCACATCCATATGCTGCGCCGGCAACCCGGTCTGATCCCCCAGCCAGCGCGCCAGCGTGGACTTGCCTGACCCCGGCCCGCCAATCACCATGATACGTTGCACGGGGGCCCTTCCCAAAAAAGCAAAAGACCGCGCTGGTAAGCGCGGCCTCATCAATCCGAAAGCTGGCTGATCTTACTTGATCTTGCCTTCTTTGTACTCAACGTGCTTGCGCGCGACGGGGTCATATTTCCTGATGACCATCTTTTCCGTCATGGTGCGTGCGTTCTTTTTTGTTACGTAGAAATGGCCTGTGCCCGCGGACGAGTTCAGACGGATCTTGATCGTGGTTGGCTTCGCCATATCGTGTCTCCTGCTGCATGGCCCAGGGTATTGGGACTGCGTAAATCCTGAACCCCGGCTTTTACCTGTCTGCGGATACGAGTCAACAGCAAAAGGGGCGGCTGATTAAAGCTCAACCCGCACTTCGTGCATCCATAGTTTGGCCGGGCGCGACAACATGAAAACCACCACATCTGCCAGATCATCCGGTTCCGTGAAGATATGGTTGGGCACATCTTCTCCGGCCTTGGCGAACATGCCGGTGTTGGTCCCACTCTGATACAACCCGGCTACCCGTACGCCGCTGTCGGCTTCATCCTCTTTCAACACATCGGTAAACCCGCGCATCCCGTATTTGGTAGCCGTATAGACAGATTGCCCGGCCTGAGCGAGCACACCGGATTTGGACACCACATTCAGGATCGCCGCATCAGGCCGGTTGCGCAGCCCAGGCAGAAAGGCGCGGGTCAGCTGCATGGCACCGGTCAGATTGGTGGCGACCGTGTCCTCCAACATCTGCGGGTCTATTGTGTCAAGCGGTCCGGTCTTGTGCCAGATACCAGCGTTGTTGATCACGATATCGACCGCGTCAAAATCGGCCAGAATTTGCGAGGTTGTCGTCTCGATCTCATGGCGCGCGCGCATGTCACAGGCCAGTCCGGCGGCCTTTGGTGCGCCTGCTGCGGTTGCGGCCTCTGCCACGGCGCTCAGGCGTGCCGCGTCGCGGCCCAGCGCGGCAATATTGCACCCCGCCGCAGCCAGTTTCAGACAAATGTGATAGCCAATGCCATCGCTGCCGCCTGTGATCACCGCCGTTTTTCCAGCCAGTTCCATCGTGTTCTATTCCCTTTGTGGGCCTGCCGGGGGGGCAAGCCAGATAAACGCGCGGAAGGCCTGTAAGCCGGATTCTGTCCAAGGGG
>CALFWM010000004.1 GCA_937928635.1 uncultured Sulfitobacter sp.
TGCCGCAATGGCGCTTGCACTGGCCACGGGCGCCTACGGCGACGGCCACGCGAAAACCAAGGTCGGCTTTGTCTATGTGGGCCCTGTGGGCGACGGCGGCTGGACCTATGAGCACGATCAGGGCCGCAAGGCGGTTGAGGCCGAGTTTGGCGATGCGGTTGAAACCGTCTACGTCGAAAACGTGGCCGAGGGCCCGGACTCTGAACGTGTGATGACGCAGATGGCGCTTGATGGTGCCGATCTGATCTTTACCACGTCCTTTGGCTACATGGACCCGACAATCAACGTCGCCAAGAAATTCCCGAAGGTAAAGTTTGAACACGCAACGGGCTACAAGCGTGCGGACAACGTCTCCACCTACTCCGCGCGTTTCTATGAAGGGCGCGCCATTCAGGGCCACATCGCGGGCAAGATGACCAAATCGAACATCATCGGCTACATCGCCTCCTTCCCGATCCCTGAGGTTATCCGGGGCATCAACTCCGCCTATATCCACGCAAAGAAGGTGAACCCGGACGTCGAGTTCAAAATCATCTGGGCTTACACGTGGTTTGACCCTGCCAAGGAAGCAGACGCGGCCAAAGCGTTGATCGATCAAGGCGCGGATGTTGTGCTGCAACACACGGACTCCACCGCGCCTCAGGCCGCCGCTCAGGAAGCGGGCGGCGTGATCACCTTTGGTCAGGCCTCCGACATGGCGGCCTATGGCCCGATGCCACGCGTTTCCTCCATCATTGATGACTGGGCCCCCTACTACATCGCGCGCACCAAGGCCGTGATGGACGGCACGTGGGAGAGCACGGACACATGGGATGGCATTGGTGCAGGCATGGTTGGCATTGGTGAGATTTCCGATGCCGTGCCTGCGGATGTGAAAGCCGAAGCGCTGGCGATGAAAGCGGCGCTGGCGGATGGATCCTACCACGCGTTTACGGGGCCACTGAACAAGCAGGACGGGACGCCGTTCTTGGCAGAAGGTGAGACTGCGGATGATGGCACTCTGGCGGGGATGAACTTCTACGTCGAAGGGATCACGGCTGAGATTCCTCAGTAATGATTTGAGGATGTGAGATGAGAGAGGCTCTGCTTTAGCGGGGCCTTTTTTGTGGACCGCTGTCGCGTGCGGGTAGGAGATGTGAAGGTCTGCAAAAAGCCCAGACCTACCAAGCTGACACGATTCAGCGAACGTCGGCTTGCGGGAAACCGGTCTGGAAATTTCCGCTGATTTCGATAAGGGTCCCACTATGAGTGACTGGCCTGTGTATTCCCGCAAGCAATGGATCAAAGCTGTTATTTTATCCGCTTTGCTGGGATATTTAGCAGTGGTTGGGTTACCTTCTGTACTCAGCGCAAATCCCGGCGGCATTATTGGTGGAGCAATTCTGGGCGTTCCGTTTGCTTTGTTGTGTTGCTGGGTAGTAGCAGCGCCAATCCTCAAACGGGTCATGCAAAAGGAAATTAGTTGGATTTCAGCAGCTTGTTGGGGCGCTGCAATAGCTGCGGTTTTGGCGACACTGAGTATCGCGATAGGTCGCTACTCCGGTTGGCGGCAATCGAACAACCCCAACTTTAACTCACGAATTGGTGGCGATGGCTATGTCAGATCAATCGATGGAATTCTAACGCCATATGGCTGGCAGATATTGGCTCAGAACACACTACTCTTCATCGCAACTGGAGCGGTCATCGCAGTTATCGTTAAGTGGTTGGTCGGAGAACCTGCTGCGTTCAAGACGGATTAGATTTGAAGGTAACTGACATCTGCTTTTGTAGGTTAAACGGCAGCAAAGTCCGCAGCGCAGAAATTTATCCGTTCCGCAATTCAAGCTATCAGACGTAGATAAGCCCAACCCCACCACCAAAATTTGATCCACCCGCGCGGAATCAAGGGCTTTAGCCCGCCGCGCAGCGCCAGACCCTCCCACGGTCTGGCGCTTTGGCTGCTCCAAGTGCCACACTGATAAGGCGGAACGTGCTGAGCGACCATAAAGTGGCAAACCACTAAGTCAGAACGCGCCAGCCCACGGTCTGTCGCCGCCTGGCTAATGTCAGTGTTTGATACAGACATCTACACCTCATAACTCCCATCCGGCCCATGCACCTCATCCCCCTGCAACGCGGGCGAAAACACACAGATCAAATGCAGCGCCGCGCCACCCTCCGGCACATGCACTTCATGCGCGTCATGCGCGTCCAGCGCATAGAGCACCCCGGCCTCAATCACATGCTCCACACCTGAGCCCACCTCGCGCACCATCCCGCGACCGCCGATGCAGTAACAGGCCTCGATGTGGTGCTTATACTCCAGCCGCAGCACCGCCCCCGGCAACACCTTGGTTTCCGTCATCGAAAACCCCATGCCGTCGGATTTCACCAGCAGGCGCAGGGAGGTCCAGCCCTCGCCGGCGGCATCCCGCGCCGTACCCGTCAGTGTCTTTTTGTCTGCAATGATCATCTCTGCTCTCCCTGTCATCAGATCACATTGCCACCAAGCGCCAAGGTGCGCTACGTTCAATCATGATCACCCTGCATCACCTGAACCGCTCCCGCGCGCACCGTATCCTGTGGCTGTTGGAGGAGTTGGGCGAACCCTATATCATCATCCCCTACGCCCGTGACCCGGATACAAACCTGGCCCCGCCAGAACTGGCCCTTGTGCACCCCTTGGGCAAATCCCCGATGATCGAACTGGACGGCACGCTGATCACCGAAAGTGCCGCGATTGTTGAAGTGTTATGCGCGCGCTTTGCGCCCCAGATGATCCCGCAACCCGGCAGTGCCGCCCATTTGCGCCATCTGGAGGCGATGCATTTTGCCGAAGGTTCCGCCATGACCCCCATTTTGCTGAACCTCTATGTCAGCCGATTGGGCGATGCCGGTGCGCCGCTGCATCCGCGCATCACGTCAGAACTGAACAATCATTACGCCTATATGAACGATCTTGTGCGTCCCTCCGGGCACTTTGTGCTGGATGAATTATCGGCCGCCGACATCATGCTGAGCTTTCCTGCCGAAATCGCAATCCGGCAGAACCGGGGCGCTGACTATCCTGCACTTGCCGGATTTGTGGAGATGATCCACGCCCGCCCCGCCTATCAGCGCGCCACGGAAAAAGGCAGCGTCTGATCCGGCGTTTGGCGTTGCACCGCCCGGGGCTGCGTGCCAAAAATTGGCTATGAAA
>CALFWM010000005.1 GCA_937928635.1 uncultured Sulfitobacter sp.
GTGATGTTAGAATATTTTCGAAATTATCAACTTTTAGTCTTACTACAAGATCATCTCCTTCCAGATTGGAATCAAAATACATAAATATGCAGTCCTGTGCGTGGACAGACATACTGCAAAACACAAAAAGTATTGCTACTAGTATTTTTTGGATTGAGATATTCATATTGTCATGGTTTTCTGTTTCGCATTTCATAAAACGATGACAGTAAAATTTGGGGAGCTGCATCGTCTATGTTTTTCATATAATAACCCTTACTTGTGGTATTAGTTATTAATTATAGTGTAAATGTGCTATACTTTTTCTATTTAAAAAAATACATGTTTTTAAATTTGTTGTAATTAAATTTATAATATATATTTATAACTATATGTAAATCTTTGTTTTACATCTAATTATTGCATGAAACATTTTCAATGATAAAAAGTAAATTAGCGTTAATAATTAAGCAATTATCCAATAAGGAATGTGATATCATCGAAAATTCGATCGAAAGCCCCTTACTAGATGGTAAAAAACACCATTTAAAACTATTCAAAGGTTATCTGAAAAATAGATTGAAAAAAGAAGAGCCTTCTCGAAATTCAATTAGAGCAGAATTATTTAAAAACTCTATTTCAGATGCTCAACTCAGGCTATATATGAGTGAATTGTTTCGGATTATCTCTATGTGTCTAGTTATGTTAAACTCCAAAAACGACCCATATTATCAAGACAAGGTTTTGATTTCAAGATTCAAGCACAGTGAGGAACATAAATTATTCGAGAGTCAATTTACAGGCAGTCTCAAAAGATTGGATAATTATCCTTTTAGGAATGCAGAATACTTAGAAATCAAGTATGATTTAGGCTTTCAAGAATATGCGTATATATCAAGTAGTAATAGGACTCGAGATCTCAATATTCAAGAATTGCTTGACGATGTAGATTTAATATTTATTAGCAAAAAATTGAGACAAGCATGTTTTGCAGTAGCCCACCAATCTGTTTATGGTCAAGAATATGATTATGGTCTACTTGATGAAGTATTGGCACATATCGAGCAAAAAGACATGCTACAATACCCATCTATCAGGCTCTATTACAGTGCATATCTAATGTTGCAATCTCCCAAAAAAGCTACTTATTTCAATCAATTCAAATCCGATATTGATGAATTGAAGAATTACTTTCCTGACACAGAATTGCAAGGTATTTATCGATTTGCTATAAATCAATGCATCCGCTTGCTCAATAGAGGGCAAATTGAATATGGAAATATCGCATTAGATCTATATGAAGAAGCTTTAACAAGCAAATATCTTCTTGTCGACGGATATTTATCGAGGTTTACGTTTAAAAATATAGCTGCTATAGCTGTAAAAATTGGTGAGTATGATCGGGCAGAACGTTTCAGCAACGAATACTATTCATCATTGAGAAAAGAAGAAAGAAATAGTGCTCTTAATTTCAACCAAGCACTCATTGGTTATCATAAAAAAGACTTTGACACTGCATTAAAGTGCCTACAAGAAGTAGATTTTAAGGATCATCTTTTCAATCTAGCAGCCAAGGTCATACAAATGAAAATTTATTTCGAATCTGAAGAATTGGACTCATTGGACTCTCATTTAGATGCAATGCAAATGTACATTCTTCGAAAAAAAGTAATCGGTTATCACAAAACAAACTACAAAAACATAATAAAGATGACCCGAAAGTTGTTAAAGGTGAAACCAGGTGACTCCTCAGTTGTTAAGATTCTGAAAGGTGAAATAAACGATGCTGAGGTGCTTACAGAAAAGAAATGGTTACTTAGTCAACTTTAGTCGATCTCCCGTATTTTAAAATTCTATAGACAAGAATCACTTTTGTCACGATTCTTGTATTAACATTGTATAGACCACAAAAGATCTATGCGTAATATAATACCATAGTCATATGAAGTATATTTTTTCAATATTTTTAGTTCTTACATTAGCATCTACTATTTCTGCCCAAGAAGGTGGCATGAGAGTTTATGCAGGATCGACGTCTCTTGTCAATAAGGATCTGGTTGCCAATCCAGAAGGCTCTTCTCACTCTGGATATCATATTGGTGTAGATGCTAGATTGATGTCAGGAGGAATGGCATTTCTAGTAGGAGGTAGATTTACTAATGTTTCCAAAATTGCTCAGGAAGATTTCAAACTACTCGGTCATGATTCTTCATTGGGAATAATGAATGGAAGAGTTGGTTTAGATATCTCAATTTATTCATTCGCTGAAATTGCAAGAATCAGGGCTAAAGCATTGGGGAGCTTTGATATCGTATTAATTGAAAGTGGAACAGATGAGCCGCCTGCAGGTTATGCTATAAATGATGGATGGCTTGGTCTAGTCGGTGGAATTGGAGCAGATATTGGTCCTGCCGTAATAGACATAGAATATGAGTTTGGCTTGTTAAATGCTTATTTTGAAAAGAAAAAATCTACTTTTAATTCGCTATCCTTTTCTGTTGGTTTTTTCTTTTGATTAGAAAACAGATGATATTAAAAAGCATATCTAAATCTTCATGATCTCACATTTTGACCTTTCAGACGAGGAATTTCTAAGACAATTTATCAATTGTGAATTCAATCCTGCTTACTTTTCTCACGAAGCACATTTAAGATTAGCATGGATAAATATTAGTAAATTCGGAATCGAAAAAGCAGAAACAGCTGTCCAATATCAACTACAAGGTTTTGTAGAATTCGTTGGAGCAAAAGATAAGTATAATAAGACATTGACGATTGCTGCTATTAAAGCTGTTTATCATTTCATGCAGAAGTCAAAGTCTGACAATTTCAAAGATTTCATAACTGAATTCCCACGCTTGAAGACTAACTTCAAAGCATTGATGGGCAGTCATTATAGTTTCGATATTTATAATTCTGCAGAAGCAAAACATGAGTATTTGCAACCTGATTTACTTCCTTTTGACTGAAATCAATCGGGATTGATCCATCCGTTTTGTCAGCGGATGCGGGGCGCGCCTAAGAGGTCTATTCAACCAATGCGTTGACCACCGCCAGCGCATTTTCGTCCGCCCAATCAGCTTCACCTTGTAGGCGTGCGATCTCTTGGCCCTCTCGGTTGAGGATCACGGTCACAGGCAGGCCGAGCACGCCCATATCGCGGGCCAATGCTTGGCGGGGATCGCGGTGTAACGGCAGGTTGTCGACGCCAATTTCATCGAAAAACATCGCCATGGCCGCAGGGGCATTGCGCCCGGTGGCGACGGTGACCACCTGAATGTCATCACTGCCCACCGCCTCTTGCAGCGCGGAGAGATGCGGCATCTCGACCCGACAGGGCGCGCACCATGTGGCCCAGAAATTCAAAACTACGAACTGCCCTTCATAGGCGGCCAATGTCATCTCTGATCCGTCTGCCGTCAGAAACGGCGTATCCGACGACCGCCCCGGCTCGGAATAGACATTCAATTTGCGCATATCGCCCGCCCGCAATTCAGACAGCGCCGCCAAATCCTGAGCCGCCCCCGCATTTGCACCGAGCGTGAGGGCTGTATAAAGAGCCGCGAGAGCGAATGTGCGCATGTGTCCTCCAAGGAACCGATAAAATGACCAAAACCTCAAACGCGATGTGGGGCGGCCGTTTCGCCGCTGGACCTGATGCGATCATGGAGGCGATTAACGCCTCGATCAGCTTTGACCAGCGGTTGGCAGCCCAAGACATCGCAGGCTCAAGGGCCCACGCCGCAATGCTCGCGGCCTGTGACATCATCTCAGATACAGATGCCGAAGCCATCGGGGAAGGCCTGCTCACGGTCTTGTCAGAGATTGAAGCAGGAGAGTTTCCGTTTTCCGCCGCCCTCGAGGATATTCACATGAATGTCGAAGCGCGGCTGAAGGATTTAATTGGGGAACCTGCGGGGCGTTTGCACACCGCCCGCAGCCGCAATGACCAAGTCGCGGTGGATTTCCGTCTGTGGGTCCGCGACCAGTGTGATGCGGCGGATGCGGCGTTGGCGGCATTGATGTCAGCTCTGTTAGGGCAGGCCGAAGCGGGCGCGGATCATGTGATGCCCGGTTTCACCCACCTGCAAGTCGCCCAACCCGTCACTTGGGGCCACCATATGCTGGCCTATGTAGAAATGTTCGCGCGGGATCGTTCGCGCTTTGCCGATGCGCGCGCACGGATGAACACCTCGCCGCTCGGGGCCGCAGCGCTCGCAGGCACGTCGTTCCCGATTGACCGCGAGATGACAGCGATTGCGCTGGGGTTTGACCGCCCGATGTCCAACTCGCTTGATGCCGTGTCCGACCGCGACTTCGCGCTCGAATTCCTCGCGGCCTCCAGCATCTGTGCGATGCACCTCAGCCGTTTGGCCGAAGAACTGGTGATCTGGTCATCCGCTCAGTTCCGCTTTGTGAAGATGTCGGACAAATGGTCCACCGGATCGTCCATCATGCCGCAAAAGCGCAACCCGGACGCCGCCGAGCTGATCCGCGCCAAGATTGGCCGGATTTTCGGGGCCAATGTCGCGTTGATGACGGTGATGAAGGGCCTGCCGCTGACCTATTCCAAGGACATGCAGGAAGACAAAGAGCAGGTGTTTGACGCCGCCGACAACCTGATGCTGGCGCTGGCCGCAATGTCGGGCATGGTGGCTGACATGGCCCCGCAGGTCGATAATCTGCGGGCCGCTGCGGCCACCGGGTTCTCGACTGCAACTGACTTGGCCGATTGGCTGGTCCGCGAGCTGGGCCTGCCGTTTCGCGATGCACACCACGTCACCGGCAGTCTCGTGGCGATGGCGGAAGAGAAAGACTGCGATCTGCCTGATTTAAGCCTTGAGGATATGACATCCGTACATGCAGGCATCACAAATGCGGTGTTTGACGTACTGGGCGTGGACAATTCGGTCGCCTCGCGCACATCCTACGGAGGCACCGCCCCCAGCGAAGTGCGCAAGCGCATCGCCCACTGGAAAGAGGTTTTGGCATGAAGTATCTGGTAGCATTCGCAATGACGGCCCTGCTCGCATCCTGCGGCGCAGACGGCGCGCCGTTCGTCCCCACTGGCGGCGTCGGTGTCTCGGTCGGGCCAAATGGCGTCTCGACCAGCACCAACGTCGGGGTCAGCAATGGCGCGGTGTCTGTGGGCTTGTCGTTCTAGATTGCCGTGAGGCCGCGTGGCGCTACCTTTGTCGCAACCACAGGAGGCCGCCCCATGCGCTACGTCTTTCTCGCCCTCGCGATCTGGGGGGCTGTCCATCCGATGTACTATTTCATCCAGTGGTTCCAGACCAACAGCTGGGATATCATGGCGATGGTCGATGCGTGGCATGTGAATGCGGCGACCTCGGGCCTCGTCTGGGATCTGACGATTGCGGCGATTGCGTTGACCGTCTGGATCATCACAGAGGTCATTCAGCGCCGTATGTGGCGGGGTTTGATCGCCATTCCCGCGACATTCTGCATTGGTGTGTCCTGTGGGTTACCGCTCTACTTGTTTTTGCGCTCAAAACCCGACACATCGGGGGTGTAACCGCGCAGGACGAACAGGCTCATGGATCATTTTCTTTATCGTAACGGCGAACTGATGGCCGAAGACGTGCCCCTGCGCCAGATCGCAGATGAGGTCGGCACACCTGTCTATATCTATTCCTCCGCCACCCTGCTGCGCCATTTCCAACTGTTCGACGACGCGCTCAGCCCCATGCCGCATCTGGTGTGCTTTGCGATGAAGTCGCTGTCGAATGTGGCTGTTTTGAAACTGCTGGGTGACGCGGGCGCGGGCATGGATGTGGTGTCCGAGGGCGAATACCGCCGCGCGCGTGCGGCTGGCGTGCCCGGTGAGCGGATCGTGTTTTCCGGCGTGGGCAAGACGCGGTCCGAGATGCGCACGGCTCTGACCGGCGGCATCCGGCAGTTCAACGTCGAGAGCGAACCTGAGATGGTGGTCCTCGATGAGGTGGCCCGGTCGCTTGGCGTCGTGGCCCCGATCACGGTGCGGGTGAACCCCGATGTCGACGCGAAAACCCACGCCAAAATCTCCACGGGCAAGAAGGAAGACAAGTTCGGCATCCCGATCAGCCGCGCCCGCGAGGTCTATGCAGCGGCGGCCAAGCTGTCGGGCCTGAAGATCGTCGGCATCGACGTCCACATCGGATCGCAATTGACCGAGCTTGCCCCGTTTGAGGCCGCCTACACCAAGGTGGCCGAGCTGACCGAAGCCCTGCGCGCGGATGGTCACGAGATCACGCGGCTTGATCTCGGCGGCGGCCTCGGCATCCCTTACACCCGCTCGAACGAGGCCCCGCCGCTGCCCACTGAATATGGCGCGCTGATCCAGCAAACGCTTGGGCATCTGGGCTGCGAGATCGAGATCGAACCGGGACGTCTGATTTCGGGCAACGCGGGCGTGCTGCTCAGCCGTGTGATCTACAACAAATCCGGTGAAGGCCGCGATTTTCTGATCATCGACGGGGCGATGAACGATCTGATCCGCCCCGCAATGTATGACGCGCACCACGACATCATCCCGGTGATTGAGCCCGCGCCGGGGATCGAGCCACGCCCTTACGACATTGTTGGCCCTATCTGCGAGAGCGGCGATACATTCGCCAAACAGCGCAACATGCCGCCCGTCGCCGATGGTGGGCTGATCGCGTTCCGTTCGGCGGGGGCCTATGGGGCTGTGATGTCGAGCGAATACAACTCGCGCCTGATGGTGCCCGAAGTGCTGGTGCAGGGTGATCAATTCGCAGTTATTCGCCCACGTCCCACCTATGATGAGATGATTTCGCGCGATAAGGTTCCCTCGTGGCTGTAAACCCCTATGTTATAGCGTGAACCCGAGGATACCGCTCTGAAGCACCCGATGCCCCAACGCCGCATGTCCATGACCCACCTCGCGTGGCCCGTCCGGCTGACCCATTGGGGGATGATCGCGGAACAGGTTGTGCGCGGCTTCTGGCCGTTTTGGACAGTGTTGGCGCTGGTCCTCGCCTTTGTTTTGATGGGCTGGCACGACGGGTTGGCTCAGCAGACCCTGTCGGTTTTGGCGGGCGTTGCCGGGTTTGCATTGCTGGTCACGTTTGGCCTCGGGGTGCGGGCGTTTAAATGGCCCGCGCGGGCCGAAGCCTTGGCGCGTGTGGATGCGCAAATGCCGGGCCGCCCCATTGCCGCTTTGACTGACGAACAGGTGATCGGGTCCGAAGATCCCGCCAGCCAAGCTGTGTGGCAGACGCATCTGGACCGCATGGCCGCCAAAACGCATGAAGCCCGCGCGGCCAAGCCTGATTTGCAGATCGCGTCGCGCGACCCTTATGGCCTGCGCTTTGTCGCGACGTTGTTTTTCGCGGTTGCGTTCTTGTTCGGCACATTGTGGCAAACAGCCGTGATCCCCGAGGTCGAGGGCGACACGGGCATTGCCATCGCAGCAAGCCCTGTGTGGGAAGGCTGGATCCAGCCGCCAGAATATACCGGTCGCCCATCGCTGTATCTGGCTGACATCCCGGCCGGAGACCTCGATGTCAGCGAAGGCAGCCGCGTGACACTGCGCCTATACGGTGATGCCGGTGATATGGCGGTGATCGAGAGCGTTTCTGGTCGTAGCGTTGACCCTGATACTGCCCCAGAAAACCAAATGCAGTTTGATGTGCTGCAAAGCGGACGGCTAGAGATTGCAGGGGCTGATGATGCCTCTTGGTCGTTTAATGTGTTGCCGGATGCCAGCCCTACGGTAGAAATCGCGGGCGAGGTTGAGGCTGACGCGCAGGGCGTGATGAGCCTGCCGTTTATCGCCTCTGATGACTACGCCGTGGCTGCTGGATCTGCACAGATCGACCTGCGGATGGACGATGTTGTGCGCACCCACGGTCTGGTCGCTGAGGCTGATGGTTTTGAGCCTTTGATCGTTGATTTGCCGATGCCGTTTTCCGGCAGTCGTAGCGATATTGAAGAGTTGCTGATAGAGGATTTCTCAGAGCATCCCTTCGCCAATTTGCCGGTCACCATCACGATGAGCGTCACGGATGCTTTGGACCAAAGCGGCATATCTGAACCCTACGACATGATCCTGCCGGGGCGTCGGTTCTTCCAGCCGGTTGCCCGCGCCGTGATCGAACAACGCCGCGATCTAATGTGGACGACGGCCAATGCGCCCCGCGTTTTGCAGATCATGCGCGCTATTTCGAACCGGCCTGAGGATGTGTTTACTGGCGAGACGGTTTATCTGCGGTTCCGTGAAATACAGCGCAATTTGCAGGCGGGGATCGAGGCTGACGACGGCGTGACACCTGCGTTGCGCGACGAATTGGTCGTGGCCATGTGGGAATTGGCATTGCAGTTGGAAGAGGGATCGTTGGCCGACGCCCGCGAACGTCTCGCCCGCGCGCAAGAGCGTTTGGAAGAGGCCATTCGCAACGGTGCCTCGGACGAGGAAATCGCGGAATTGATGCAAGAAATGCGCGAAGCGACAGCGGACTATCTGCAGCAGCTTGCCGATGAGACCGACTTTGCCAATCAAACCGACCAGCCTGATCAGGGCGGCCAAGAGGGCGAGCAGCTGTCAGGCGATCAGATCCAAGAGATGATGGATGAGATCCAGCGCTTGATGGAAGAGGGCCGCATGGCCGAAGCGATGGAGCTGATGGACGAGCTCAACGCGCTGATGGAGAACATCCAGATCACCCAAGGCGAGGGCGGCGAAGGTGGTCCGCAGACGCCCGGCGAGCAAAGCATGCAGGATTTGCAAGACAACCTGCGCGAACAGCAAGAGCTGTCGGATGATGCCTTCCGCGAGTTACAAGAACAGTTCAGCGAGAACGGTGACCAACCCGGCCAACAACCCCAAGGTCAGCAACCGGGCGGCCAACAAGGCCAGCAGCCAGACGGGCAACAGCCCGGCGGACAACCCGGTGGTGGCCAACAGCCCGGACAACAACCGGGCCAAAACGGTGAACCCGGTGGCCTGTCCGGCCAAGGCCAGAGCCCCGGCGACAGACCACAGGGCGAGGGCCAAGATGGCGGCCAAGGTGGGGATGGCGAGGGCGAATTCCCCCCCGGTGCCCAGGGAACATTGGCCGAGCGCCAAGAGGCGCTGCGCCGCGAGTTGGACGCCCTGCGCGACAATCTCCCTGCGATGAGCGGTGAAGACGCCGCCGAAGCCCGCCGCGCGATTGAAGATGCCGAGAGCGCAATGGAAGAGGCCGAAGAGGCGCTGCGCGGCGGTGATCTGGCCGAAGCACTGGACCGTCAGGCCGAAGCCTTGGAAGCGATGCGCGACGGGATGCGTGCCTTGGGGCGGGCGCTGGCCGAGAACGAACAAGACGGCGACCCCGGCCAATCGCAGGCCGATGGCGGCGACGCACAGGGTCAACCGGGCGGTGACAACACCGATCCTTTGGGCCGTCAGCGCGGCGCTACAGGTGATGCAGGCAGCGATGAGAACATGCTGCAAGGCGGCGATGTCTACCGCCGCGCCGAAGAACTGCTCGAGGAACTCCGCCGTCGCGCGGCCGAGCAAGAGCGCCCTGACGCAGAACGTGATTATTTGGAACGCCTGCTGGACCGGTTCTAAACGGACAGCGGATTAGCCGGGCAGCAGCGCCTGCAATCCATTGTCCAACGCCAAGCGGATCGTGTCGATCGCACTGACATATCCCGACAATAGCCCGCTGAGCGGCGTGATGAGACGTCCGATCTGCGGCGCGAAGATGTAGAGCAACAGCAACACAAGCGCGAGGATCAGGGCGGTGATAAACCCACGGCCAAACCGGCTCTTGGTGCCGGTGTCGCCCTTTGCCTCGGCCTCTTTGGTCTTCTCTTGGCGGCGCAGCGTCGAGTTTATCTCTTCCACATCTGGCAAAAGGTCACCGCGTGCGGCGGCGCGTTCTGCGGCCAATGCTGCGCGTTTGTCGGCTTTTTCCTGCGCGCCAATTTTAAGGCGAGCCATCCGCTCTCGGGCTTGTTCCGCGATGGCGTCGTTTGACTCGACCGGGGGCTGGGCGTCGATATTGAGATTTGGCTGGCTTTCCAGCGGGTCCGCCGCAGGGCTGGCGCGCCGCTGGGTCTCTAGGGCTGCTTCTTCTTTTAAGATATCGGCAATGCCCGGTGTCACGGTGGATTTGCGCGGGCTGGCCGGTGCGTCTTGGGCCACCTCGCCTTTGGGCTCGGGTTCGGGCGTGTTGGTGGCCCGTTCTTGTTCGATGCGGGCGGCCAAGCTGGCGCTGGCGGTGTCTGTCGGTGGCGCGGTTGTCACGCTGACATCTGACAGCGCCGCGTCCAAAACAGCATCGACGTCGTCTTTCTGTGTGGTGTCGATCATGGTGGTCTTGACGGCGCGGCTGGGCGTTGGCGTCACCGCAGCAGGGGCTGGTTCTGCGACGGGCCGGGATACAACACGCTCAGGGGGTGGTGTTTGCCGTTCAGCGGCGCGGGCGTCAGAATCGCCTTGGTTCTCAAACCACGTATGCGCGCAATTGGAACATTGGACTTCGCGTCCTTCGGGGGGAATCATATCCGTCCCGACTTCGTATTGAGCATCGCAATTGGGACAGATCAGCCGCATCAAAATAGGGTCCACGTCAATTTTGGTGAGTTGGCAGCGGCAATACCCCTCACCAATTCACACCCGTACCGGCAATAAATGCGCAGTTTCGGTGACCTTTTGCAAGGGTCGCGCCGGGCTTGCATTGAAACCTGCCGGTCTTGTTGTCAAAAGACACTGTAGGCTAGGGCGGGTAATGCGGTGTGATTGAGCTTGAAAATGTCAGCTTTAGTTATGGCGGCGCCGAAATCCTGTCGGATGTGTCTCTGTCCCTGCGCCCCGGATCATTTCACTTTCTAACCGGGCCGTCGGGCGCTGGCAAAACCACGTTGCTCAAGCTGTGCTACGCGGCCCTCACGCCAACGCAAGGCACCGTGCGCGCGTTTGAGGCGGAGACGGCGACGATGGACCGCGATACCCTCGCCCTTACCCGTCGCCGGGTCGGTGTGGTGCACCAAGATTGCCAGTTTCTCGATCACCTGACGCTGTCGGACAACATTAACCTGCCGCTCACTGTTGCGGGGTTGGAAGGAGATTATGCGCAGAATCTCGCGGATTTGATGAATTGGGTGGGGTTGCGGGATCAGGCAGATCAATTTCCGCCGTCTCTATCGGGTGGCGAACGGCAGCGCGCGGCATTGGCGCGCGCGGTGATCATGTCGCCCGATGTCGTGCTCGCAGATGAACCCACCGGGAACGTCGATTGGGAGATGTCGCAGCGTTTGGTCAAGCTGTTGGTAGAGTTGAACAAAATGGGTAAGGCGATCCTCGTTTGCACCCATGATCTGAACCTTATTCGCGCGGCCAAGGCGTTGGCCCCCACCCGTGTTTTACGGCTGAAAGGTGGCAAGTTGATCAGCGCGGGGGCCGATCTGTGACGCGGCTGGCGGGGATAATGAGCTTTTTCCAAGGTCTATGGGCCTTTGTTGCGGGCGATGCGCGGGCGGAACGCACCGTGCCGCCATCGGGCTATTCGGTCTGGCTGGTGGTCTTTGCCGCCGCCGCGATGACGTTTCTGGCCGTCTTTGTCAGCGCCTTGTCGCAGACCACCGCCCGCGTCGCAGACCTGTGGAGCCAAGAGCTGTCGCGCGCCTCGACCTTGCGCATCACAGCCGATCCGGATGCAATGGAGGCGCAGGTTGCTGCGGCCCTAAAGGTGCTCGACACCACCCCCGGCATCGCGTCGGTGCAGGTGATGACATTGGCCGAACAGGCGGCATTGCTGGAGCCGTGGTTGGGTCCTGATGTGCCGTTAGAGCTGCTGAACGTGCCTGCGATGATCGACGTGGTTGAAGACGAAAACGGGTTTGACGGGGCGGGCCTGCGCGCGCGGTTGGCCGCCGAAGTGCCGGGCGCTGTCTACGATGACCACACCACATGGCGCGCCCCCTTGGTCCGGGCGGCGGGGCAATTGCGTGTCACAGCGGCGCTGGCATTGGTGCTGATTCTCGGCGCTTTGGCGGCGATGGTGGCGCTGGCTGCGCAAGCGGCCTTGGCCGCTAACGCGCAGGTGATCTCTGTGCTGCGGTTGGTGGGCGCGCGGGACGTCTATATCGCGCGGGCCTTTGTGCGGCGGTTTACCTTGCGGACGTTTGCGGGCGCTGCGGTGGGCGCCGTGGTCGGTATGATCGTCGTGGCGCTGCTGCCCAATGACGCCACCTCGGGCGGGTTTTTGACCGCGATCGGATTTCAGGGGCTTGGGTGGATCATGCCGGTTATCCTGCCGTTTGTTGCGGGGGTCATTGCCTTTGCCGCGACGCGCGCTGCGGCCTTGCGGATGCTGCGGCAGCAGGCATAGTGATCACACCAATCGAAAGGGCCGCTTCAATGCCGAAACTGTCTCCACTGGCCTATGCGGTCCAATGGGCGCGTTCGTTGATCTACATCATTCAGGCGTCGTTTATGATGCTTGTTGTGGGGTTGGCGTGGATGCCTTGGGCGTTGTTTTCGCGGCGCGGGGGGATGGCTGGCTGTCACGCGTGGGCCGCCTATGCCTGTTGGTCGGCGCGCTGGATAATTGGTTTGGAAACCGAAGTGCGCGGCACCCCGCCTGATTATCCCTGTATCGTGGCCGGTAAACACCAGTCGTTTCTCGATATTATCATGATTTTTCACGCCATTCCGGCGGGGCGGTTCATTATGAAACGCCAGATCCTGTGGACCCCGATCATTGGGCTTTATGCGATGCGGATCAATTGCATTGCGGTGGATCGGGGCAAGCGTGCGCAGGCGATTAAAAAGATGCTCGCAGATGTACACGCGGGCGATGTCCCCCCCGGTCAATTGATCATCTTCCCGCAAGGCACGCGGATCAAACCCGGCGTGAAGGCCAAATACAAAGTCGGCACCGGCGTGCTGTACCAAGAGTTGAACCAACCCGTCGTCCCCGTGGCCACCAATGCGGGTCTGTTCTGGCCCAAACGCGGCATCATGCGCTACCCCGGCACGGCGATTGTCGAATACCTCGATCCGATCCAACCCGGCCTGTCTGTTGATGAGTTCACGGCAAAACTGGGCGATGTGATCGAGACCCGGTCCGATGCGTTAATGGCCGAGGCGGGGTTTGTGGTTGATGAATAAGATCGAGGATATCGCCAGCCTAGAGGCGATCTATGGCACGCCGGGCGAGGCTTCGGTGATCAAAGTCGCCCCGCATATGACGCCGCTGTACCGCAAATGGATCATGGCGTCGCGCTTTTGCGTGCTGACGACGGTCGGCCCCGAGGGCACAGACGGTAGCCCGCGCGGCGATGATGGCGCTGTCGTGGTCGAGATGGATCCCCAGACCCTGCTCATGCCCGATTGGCGTGGCAACAACCGGATCGACAGCCTGCGCAATATTGTCCGTGATGGGCGTGTTAGCCTGATGTTCATGGTGCCCGGCTCTGCCAATGTGGTGCGGGTCAATGGGCGGGCGGTGCTGACCGCTGACGCAGATATGCTGGCCCGGTTTGACCGCGACGGCAAACAACCGCGCTGCGTTATCGTGATCACCATCGACGAGGTTTACAGCCAGTGCGCCCGCGCGATCATGCGATCGCGTCTATGGGCGGGCGAGGATCACAGCGCAGACCTGCCGTCCGTCGGTGACATATTGGCCGAGGCCAAGGCGGGCTTTGACGCGGCCGCCTACGATATCCAGTGGCCGCAGCGCGCGGATAAAACCATGTGGTAGCGGCTTAGGCGGCCAGCCCTGTTGACCCGAGTTGCAAATACTTGGTGCGGCGATCCGTGCGCAATGCATCCGCGTCCATCCCTTGCATGTTGGTCAGCAGCATTGAAATCGCATCCCCCACAGCCGCGATGGCCTGCGTAGGTGCGCGGTGCGCGCCGCCCTTTGGTTCGGGGATGATTTTGTCGCAGACACCGAGTTCCAGCAGGTTTTGCGCCGTCAAACGCAGCGCTTCCGCCGCTTCGCGCATCTTTTCCGCGTCTTTCCACAGGATCGAGGCGCAGCCTTCGGGTGAGATGACCGAATAGATCGAATGTTGCAGCATCGCGACCTTGTTGGCGGTCGCGAAGGCCACGGCGCCGCCGGATCCGCCTTCGCCGATGATCACAGAGACCAGCGGTACGCCGAGTTGCAGACATTTTTGGGTTGATCGCGCGATGGCCTCGGATTGTCCACGTTCTTCGGCGCCTTTGCCGGGATAGGCGCCGGGGGTGTCCACGAGCGTGATCACCGGCAGGCCAAACCGGTCGGCCATATCCATCAGGCGGATCGCTTTGCGGTAGCCCTCAGGGCGGGCCATGCCGAAATTGCGCTCGATCCGGCTCTTGGTGTCATTGCCTTTTTCATGGCCGATCACCATCACAGGACGGTCGCCAAGCCGCGCGAGGCCCCCCATCACCGCATGGTCATCGGCAAAGTTCCGGTCCCCCGCCAGCGGCGTATATTCGGTGAACATCGCGTCGATGTAGTCTTTGCAATGGGGGCGGTCGGGGTGGCGGGCCACCTGACATTTGCGCCATGGGCTGAGATCGTCATAGAGAGATGTCAGCAGATCAGCGGCTTTGCGGTCGAGGGCGGCGGCCTCTTTTTCGACATCCATCTCTTCATTGGCGCGGGCCATGGCGCGCAGCTCTTCCGCTTTGCCTTCGATTTCAGCCAGCGGTTTTTCAAATTCGAGATAATTGGTCATGTGGCCCTCGCAAGTCTTTGGACCGATATAGGCCTGCGAGGGCAGGGGCGCAACGGGGCTAGGGTCAGGACCTGTTTATCTTGCACTGCTGGCGTCATAACCGCGATACTTCAGTGGTTTGAGACATGAAGCAACGAACGGGTTCATTGCAAATGGCTCACGCCGCTGAAGTGAAGCGGTTTTGTCGTCCGTCGTGCCAAAGGCACGCCATAAAGTTCGGCCCACCTTTTGGTGGGGCGGATTTGACGGATTTCCCCCGTGAGCTGCGGCACATCTGCTTGAAATTCAACGAGAGTTCCTGCGCAAATGCGCCTTGTCACAGAAAAAATCTGCCAAACCAGAGGTTCAGAATTAATGGATCCTGACCCTAGCGCCTCCTCATGGCAGTTTCCTTGGCTGAGCAGTGCGGAAATGCTGGACCAAGCACCTGCGTTTTTCCCGAAGTGCATATTTTGCAAGAAAGAACGCGGCACCCGTTGCGGGATGCCGCGTTTTCTTTTGTATCAGGCTTTCAGCCTTAGCCGCGCTTGCGACGGGCAATGCCAAGGGCACCAAGACCGGCCAGCAGCAGCGGCAGACCTGCGGGCAGAGGCACCGCCGCAGGGCCTTTCACAACAGCGGTGTAGCTGTAGGAGGGCTGGACGGCCTCGCCATCGGGGCGGGTCAAGTCAACAAACAGAGAGTCGGTCAACCCGCCTGCAAAGTTCACAACAATGCTGCCGCCGTTCAGAACGGAATTGATATAGCTTTCACGGCTGTTGCGGTTGTCGATGTCTACATCTGTGCGGAAGCCAAAGACTTCACCAGGGTTGAATCCGCCAAAGGTGAAGGCGACGGAGTCTGCCCGCAGACCGCCGCTGGAGTTGGTGTCAAGGCTGGAATCCAGCGTAAAGGTGAACGTGCCAGTGGTCGCGCCGGCATTGCTTGCGGAGTCAAAGTTGCGAGATGTATCGCCCAGTGACAGCGTAAAACCTGTGATGTCACCTAGATCACCGGTATTAGACAAGGCAAGAGTAGGCGTGTTCACGCTGCCGGAAAAGTCGAGCATAAAGCCGGTTGTAGAAGCAGAAGCAGCGCCAGCTGAAATAATGGCGGCCGCAGTGAGCGCAGTCAGTTTCATTAAAGTCGTCCTTACTTGTTATGATCGCATATATGTTGGCGTATGTGCCCAATATAGAGCATTTAATTCATTGGAATCGAGCGAAATTATACCCAAATTTCAATTTTTTATTGGAATTCAATGCACAATCGGCACTATTCGTTTTCATTGTTTCCGAGGGCGCGCCAATGTCCTGTCGCGAAGTTCAGGTAACTTGATACATCACGTATCATACAACCCGTCGAACTCTCCGATCTCAGGCAGAATTGTGTGATCTAAGGTTTGAATTTCTGCTTTATAGCGAATTGCAAATAACTTGAAACACACTGCATCACCTAACCAGTTGAAATCTTTGATTTCAGGCAGGGTTAGGTGATGCAGATTTTTGTATTTCTGCTCTAGCCATATTGCGCCACGGGGGTGCCCGCGATAGCGCTGACGTTCAGCAAGCCCCGCGCTGTAATGGACGGGGAGACGATATGCGCGCGGTTGCCCATGCCCATCAGGATCGGGCCAACTTCCAGCCCGTCGCCTTTCATTTTCAGAATGTTGCGCACGCCAGAGGCCGCATCTGCATGGGCAAATACCAGAATATTGGCGGGCCCCTCCATCCGGTTTGACGGCAACATGCGCGCACGCAACTCCGGGTCCAGCGCGGTGTCGATGTTCATCTCACCTTCATAACAAAAATCTGCGTTGTCACGGTCAAGCATGGCGATGGCGGCCCGCAACCGTCCCCCGGTGCCGTCACCCTGATTGCCAAACTGGCTTTGGCTGCAAAAGGCGACTTTGGGTTCAATGCCAAAGCGACGGGCGTGGCGGGCCGCGCCAGTGGCGATTTCAACGATCTGGTCGGGGCTGGGGTGCAGATGCACATGGGTATCCGCGATAAACAGGGGGCCGTCCTCCAATATCATCATCGACAACGCACCGTGCGGGCGGCGACCTTCGCGCCCCAAAACCTGATCGACATAGCCCAGATGCCAGCGGAATTCACCAAAGGTGCCGCAGATCAGGCTGTCGGCCTCCCCGCGATGCACCATGACGGCCCCGATGGCGGTGGTATTGGTGCGCATGATGGCGCGGGCAATATCCGGTGAGACGCCCCGGCGACACATCAGGTGGTGATAGGTTTCCCAATAATCGCGGTAGCGCGGATCATTTTCCGGGTTCACCAGTTCGATGTTTTCGCCCAGTTTCAGGGTCAGTCCAGCCTTTTCAATACGGTGTTCGATGACCTCGGGGCGACCGATCAGGATGGGCGTTTCAACCGTTTCTTCGATGATGGCTTGTGCGGCGCGCAACACGCGTTCGTCCTCCCCTTCGGCAAAGACGATGCGGCGCGGTGAGATGCGCGCGGCCTCAAAGACCGGGCGCATGATGAGCGCGGATTTGAAAACAGAGCCGTCGAGCTTTTCATGATAGGCTTCCAAATCCTCAATCGGGCGGGTGGCCACGCCGGTGTCCATCGCGGCCTTGGCCACGGCAGAGGACACAACGCCAATCAGGCGCGGATCAAACGGCTTTGGGATCAGATAGTCAGGGCCAAAGGTCATTTCCTCGCCCTGATAGGCGGCCGCCGCCTCGGCTGAGGTTGTGGCACGGGCAAGTGCGGCAATGCCCTCGATACAGGCCAGTTGCATTTCGTCGTTGATGGTGGTTGCCCCCACATCCAGTGCCCCGCGAAAAATAAAGGGAAAACAGAGCACGTTGTTGACTTGATTGGGGAAATCCGAACGCCCGGTGGCGATGATCGCATCCGGTGCAGCGGCCCGTGCCAGGTCTGGCAGGATTTCGGGTGTGGGGTTGGCAAGGGCAAAGATGATCGGCTGTTTGCGCATCTTGGCAACCATTTCAGGGGTCAGCACGCCGGGGCCGGAGAGACCCAGAAACATATCCGCATCCGGGATCACATCGTCCAATGTGCGCAGGCCGGTTTTTTGGGCGAACTCAGATTTGATCGGGTTCATGTCAACCTCGCGGCCCTCATAAACCAGCCCGTGCACATCGCACAGCCAGACATTTTCGCGCCGCACACCCAGTTTGAGCAGCATGTTGAGACAGGCAATACCTGCCGCGCCGCCGCCGGTTGAGACGATCTTGATGTCCTCGAACTTTTTGCCCGCCACGTGCAGCGCATTGGTGGCCGCAGCCCCCACAACGATGGCGGTACCATGCTGATCATCGTGGAAAACGGGGATGTTCATGCGCTCGCGGCAAATTCGTTCAACGGTAAAGCAATCGGGCGCTTTGATGTCCTCAAGGTTGATTGCGCCAAAGGAAGGTTCCAGCGCGCAGACGATTTCGGCCAGCTTTTCGGGGTCAGATTGATCCACCTCAATGTCAAAACAATCAATGCTGGCGAATTTCTTGAACAAAACCGCCTTGCCCTCCATCACGGGTTTGGAGGCCAGCGCGCCGATGTTGCCCAAGCCCAAGACCGCCGAGCCATTGGTGACCACAGCCACCAGATTGCCCCGTGCCGTAAATCGGGCGGCATTGGCGGGATCGTCCTTAATTTCAAGGCAGGCCTCGGCCACACCGGGGCTGTAGGCGCGAGCCAGATCACGGCCATTCGCCAGTGATTTTGTGGCCCTGATCTCCAGCTTTCCGGGCGTCGGGAATTCGTGATAATCAAGCGCGGCCTGTCTCAGATTGGGCGTGTCGGACATTATTGGGCGCTCCTGATTTTTGAGTAGTTTAACGTTAAACTAGTTTCTTGGGCTGTATGGGCTGTATGGGCAGTATGGGCAGTATGGGCAGTGTGGCGAAGGATTGTCGTTTCGGCAATGCCCGGTTGAAGAATTACGCAATTCGCCCGCATTGAAAAGCGCTACATCGGACACGTTTTGTTGCTCGCAACTCCTCACAGAGTTTTCTATAGATAGGGTAAAGGGGAATCCATGGCGACAGATTTGCGGCAAGCAGCGACGATAGTGCGGGAAAACGCCCATGCGCCTTATTCAAAATTTCACGTGGGTGCCGCGCTGCGCACCCGCGATGGTCAGATGTTTGTAGGCTGCAATGTCGAAAACGCCGCCTATCCCGAGGGCACCTGTGCGGAGGCGGGCGCAATTGCGGCCATGGTCGCGGCGGGTGCGCGCGAGCTTGCAGAAGTCTATGTGATCGCTGACAGTGACATGCCGGTGGCGCCCTGCGGGGGATGTCGCCAAAAGCTGGCCGAGTTTGGCGCAGGGGATGTGCCCGTCACCATGGCAACCGTTGAGGGCACAGAGCAACTGACCACAATTGCCGAATTGCTGCCGGGCGCCTTTGATGCCGGATTTATGGAACGTTAAAAAATGTCTGCCCAAACCATGAACGCCCGCGCCATTCTGGCCAAACTGCGCCATCGACAGTCGCTGAGCCGCGAGGAGCTGGCCTGGGTCGCGGCTGGTCTTGCCACGGGTGAAATCAGCGATGCGCAGGCCGGGGCCTTTGCCATGGGCGTTTGCCTCAATGGCCTAAGTGATCTGGGCCGCGTCGCGCTGACCGTTGCGATGCGCGACAGCGGTCGGGTGTTAAAGTGGGATTTGAACGGCCCAGTGCTCGACAAACATTCCACCGGCGGGGTCGGGGATTGCGTATCACTTGTGCTGGCACCCGCGCTGGCGGCTTGCGGGGCCTATGTGCCGATGATTTCGGGGCGCGGACTGGGGCATACCGGCGGGACACTGGACAAGTTGGAGGCCATTCCCGGCGTGAACACCAATATGGATGTGACCCGCCTGCACGAGGTGGTCCGCACCGTGGGTTGCGCCATTGTGGGGGCAAGCGCGGATATCGCGCCTGCGGACAAGCGGCTTTATGGGGTGCGGGATGTCTCCTCGACTGTGGATTCGCTTGATCTGATCACCGCGTCGATCCTCAGCAAAAAGCTGGCGGCGGGGCTGAATGGATTGGTGCTGGACGTCAAAGTGGGGTCCGGTGCGTTTATGAAAACGCTGGAAGAGGCGCAAGCGTTGGCCGAAGCCCTCACCAAAACCGCAAATGCCGCCAAATGCCGCACAACCGCGGTGATCAGTGACATGAGCCAGCCTCTGGTGCCCAGCCTTGGCAACGCCTTGGAAGTGGCAGAGGTCATGCGGGTGCTGACCGGGCGGTCCGGTGGAGCGATCGTGGATTTGTGTGCCGCCCTTGGGGGGGTGCTGTTGACGAACGGCGGGCTGGCCAAAGACGTGCAATCGGGCGCTGAGATGATTGTGACGGCGATCCGGTCCGGTGACGCAGCCGTAAAATTCGGGCAGATGATTGCGGCCATGGGCGGGCCGGTCAGCTTTGTTGAGAACTGGTCTCGGTTTTTGCCGGAGGCGACCGTGATCCGCGAGGTCTCTGCCCCGCGTGACGGATTTATTGCGGCCATCGAGGGCGAGGCACTGGGGTTGGCGGTTGTCGGGCTTGGCGGCGGTCGTTTGGTTGAAAACGACCGGATCAATCCGGCAGTCGGCCTGTCAGACATGGTGCGTCTGGGGGCCAGGGTCGGCAAAGGTCAGACCCTGGGCGTCGTGCATGCCACACGTTCAGAGGATGCAGATGCGGCAGCCCGACATGTTCTCGGCGCGCTGACCCTCGCGGGGTCCAAACCCAAGGTGCCGGAGCTGATCCTGGAAAGGGTCGGCTGATGCCGCGCGCCTTTCTGGTTGTGATGGATTCCGTTGGGATTGGCGGGGCACCGGATGCGGATCAGTTTTTTTGTGGTGATGTGCCAGACACTGGTGCCAATACGCTGGGCCATATCGCGGCGGCCTGTGCCGCCGGGCAGGCGGAGGAGGGCCGCAGCGGGCCGCTGCATTTGCCACACCTCAGTGCGTTGGGTCTGGGCGATGCCTTGGCGCAGGCCAGCGGTGATACCGGCTTGACCGGCGCGGCGGTGACAGGCACCTGGGGCAGCGCCACAGAGGTGTCGCAGGGCAAGGATACGCCCTCCGGTCATTGGGAGCTGGCGGGGCTGCCGGTCCCCTGGGACTGGCATTATTTCCCGGATGTGCAACCGGCCTTTCCCGAAGACATATCCGACTTTGTGGCACAGGCGGCAGGCACGGCGGGCATCCTCGGCAATTGCCATGCCTCTGGCACGACAATCATCTCGGAGCTGGGCGCGCAACACCTGAGCTGTGGCTGGCCCATTTGTTATACCTCAGCCGACAGCGTGTTTCAGATCGCTGCGCATGAGGAATTTTTTGGCCTGGAACGGTTGTCAAAACTGTGTGAGACCGTGGCCCCCCGGTTGCATGACATGAAGGTGGGCCGCGTGATTGCACGCCCCTTTGTGGGCAGCGTTGAGAGCGGCTTTGAACGCACAGCCCATCGCCGCGACTATGCCATCATGCCGCCCCGTCCGGTGCTGCCCAATTGGGTGCAGGAGGCAGGGCATCGCGTATATGCGATTGGAAAGATTGGAGATATCTTTTCCATGCAAGGCATTGATGAGGTCCGCAAGGGCCCGGATGCCAGGTTGATGGAACATCTGGCGGATTTGGTGCATGACGCAGATGACGGCAGTCTGACCTTCGCCAATTTTGTCGAGTTTGACAGTATCTATGGCCATCGACGCGATGTGGCGGGCTATGCCCGGGCGTTGGAGTGGTTTGACGGCGAGATTGGCAAGGTGATTGCCAAATTGCGCCCCGGTGACCTCATGGTTTTGACGGCGGATCATGGCAATGATCCCACATGGGTTGGTACGGATCACACGCGGGAGCGGGTGCCGGTTTTGGGTGCAGGCCAAGGGCAGGGGACGCTGGGGCAAATAGGGTTTCAGGATGTGGCAGTGCTGGTGGCGCGTCATTTGCGGGTTGCGGTGCCAGGATGAGACTGCGGGATTGAGTTTATTGGAAGGGTGAAACGGGGTGTGATGCGCCAAACGGGCATCGGCCTTCAGGAGCCCGGGGAACAAAGGGGAACGTGAGATGAATGAAGGACATTTGACGGTGGTGGATCACCCGTTGGTGCAGCACAAGCTGACCATCATGCGGGACAAGGAAACGCCAACAGCCGTGTTTCGCCAGTTGCTGCGGGAGATCAGCCAGTTGCTGGCCTATGAGGTCACGCGCGGATTACCCATGACGACCAAGTCTATTGAAACGCCCATGCAGCAGATGGACGCGCCAACCTTGGATGGGAAGAAACTGGCGTTGATTTCGATTTTGCGGGCCGGGAATGGATTGCTTGATGGGGTGCTGGAGCTGATCCCCTCGGCAAGGGTAGGATTTGTCGGATTGTACCGCGACGAAGAGACACTGCAGCCGGTGCAGTATTACTTCAAGGTGCCAGAGGCGATGGATGACCGTTTGGTGATTGCCGTGGACCCGATGTTGGCCACCGGCAATTCCTCTGTGGCGGCGATTGATCTGCTTAAAGGTGCGGGTGCCATCAACATCCGGTTTTTGTGTTTGTTGGCCGTACCGGAGGGAATCGCCCGGATGAAGGAGGCGCATCCGGACGTGCCGATTGTCACAGCGGCAGTGGATGACCGCCTGAACGACGTGGGGTACATCGTTCCGGGCCTTGGCGATGCCGGGGATCGGATGTTTGGAACGAAATAATCAGCCGAAATGTTGCGAGTGGGTGCACCAAGCCTAGACACGATCCGTGCTCTGGTGCATTTTAACTACAATATATTGTGTGGGGGCGCGGCATGAAGATTTTCAGACAGGTACTGGTGGCAACGGTTGTTGGCGCGCTGAGCGCGGGCATGGCGAGCGCGCAGATCAAAGAGCAACAGCCGGCAGAGTTTCCGCCCAGCAGCTACAAGGGCAAACAATATGTCGACAGCAAGGGCTGCGTGTTTATTCGTGCGGGCATTGATGGCGATGTGTCCTGGGTGCCGCGTGTCACACGCGCGCGCAAGGTGATTTGCGGGTTTGAGCCGTCTTTGAAGGCGGAAGAATCTGCATCAGCAGTTGCCAGACCCGCGCCACAGCAGGCTGAACAGATCACACTTGAAACAGCTGATGCCGCAACACCCGCTGTGGAGCCGGTGATTGAGGCAAAGCCGGCCCCGGTCAAACGCCCCGCCGCCAAGGTGCGCCGCACCGCCACGCCAAAACCAGTACAGCGGGCCGCGCCCAAACCAGTTGTGACAGCACAGGTCGCCGCGCCACAGGCACATATTGACACAGCCTGTCCAAATGCGTCGCCCGTCGGGCAGCGGTATCTGACCAAATCCGGCAAACTGGTGATCCGGTGTGGCCCGCAATCAGAACCTGTTGGGGTACATGTGGGCGGCGCGCAGGCATCCGCAGGGCGCGTCGTGGCGCAGGACCTGAACACGCCGATTACAGTGTCCCCCAACCGGCGCATCGTACCGCGCCATGTGGCGCAAAACCGCGTGAATACGCGCAACGTACGCATTCCCAAGGGGTACAAGCCCGCGTGGAATGATGACCGGCTTAACCCACATCGGGCGGAGCAGACCCTGGCCGGGCGTGAACACATGCTGCTGGTCTGGACCAATACTGTGCCGCGCCGATTGATCAACCGTCGCACAGGCCGCGATGTCACAGCAAGCCAGCCGCTGGTTTATCCATATATCGACATTGATACGCAAAAGCGTGAATTGGGTGAGGTCTCGCTGGTGCAGCACAACGGACGGTTGGCAAAACGTGTCGTGCGCAACCCCGGTGCGGCAAATCAGCCGGTGATTTCAACGCGATCAGCCCCCAAAGCGCAGGCCACACCCAAGGTGAAAGCGCGTGCTGCCGCCGCAGCACCGGCCCGCAAACAGGCGGTTGGAGGCAAGCGGTTTGTGCAAATCGGGCATTTCTCCACCAAGGCCAAGGCAGATAAGGCCGCACAATATTTGGCCAGCCTGGGCATGCGCGCACGCATTGGCAAAGTGAAGCAGGGCGGCAAGACGTACCTCGCGGTGCAGGCCGGACCGTTCCAAACGCCCAAGGCCACGCAGCAGGCCTTGGCGCGGTTGCAGGGGGTTGGCTATTCCGGAGCGGTTGCACGCAACTGAGCCTTTAGGGCCAATGGGGCCGATTTAAGCAGATTTTGGCCAGTCGGAGAGGATCCGGCTGGCTATTTCTTTGGCCCAGAGCGTGTAAATCGCGGCACTTGGATGAAAGCCGTCAGTGGCCATTTGTGAGGGATCAAAAGGCTGATCAAAAGGGACCAATGTGACGCCGTTCTGTTGGTTGGTCCATTGGCGTTGCACTTTGTCATAGGCACGCGCCTGACGCCCCAATGTCCAACGCAGGGGATGCGGCAGAAGGGGGAATTTCCCCATCGGTGGGATGCCGGAGACATAGATAATGCTGGGCTGATAAAGGGCGTGCAGGCGGGTGAGGAGCGTTGCCTGCTGTGCTTGCCAGATCGCAGGGGAGATCAGGCAGGTGACGTCATTTACCCCGAGGGCGAGGAGGAGGATGTCCGTCTTTTGGGGTGTCGCATGTGTCAGCCGCGCCAGCGTGCTGCGGGTGGTGGCACCGGTCTTGGCGTCCAGATGCCAATCCAGCGCGAAATGCGGGGCAAGCTGATCCACCAACTGGCCAATCAGCGCCTCTGATTGATGGGCAACACCTACACCCGCAGCAGAACTATCCCCAATGACGCGCAGCCGTAAGGCGGTGCCTTGGCCCGCCGTGCCACTGCGGGGGCCAGCAGCCTCCGGTAGGGATTGGGCCCTGCGCCGGACCCTCAATGCCTGTGCGATCAGCAACGGCGACAGCAGAATGCGCGCAGACCAGTCCAGGAACATCTAGCCGCCACAGATGCTTTGCAGGCGCAGCCAGTCTGCGTCAGACATCAGCGGTTCGGTCAGGCGGCCATTCATCGGGTCGCCCTCGATCATGGCCAATGTGGTTTCACCCGTGATGTCCAGGGCATAGGCAAAGGGCGTGCTGCGCAGGGCGGCGGCCTCAAACCGGGCAAGATGTGCCGACATTTCCGGGCGCACCGGGGCCTCGGTCATCAGGTGTTCGGTGTAAACATCCAATGCGGTAGGGGTCAGGTTGCCGGTGGTCAACAGTCGGAAATTTTCGAGCAGGCCGGTGATTTGCAACACATCGCGCAGCGGGTCTTTGGCATCGCGGTGGGTCATTTCGGTCAGCACAAATCCGGCGGCGACGTCAGGTTCTTCGTGATCTTCGATCACAGAGCGGTTCAGCACCACCAGCCCACCGGGGAGATGCAGGCTGGGCCGTGTCATATTGGGCAAAACCGCCAGCGTGCCAGCCGCAAGCCGCGAAGAGAGCTGTGAGAGCGCGGCGAGCCCTTCGCTGTCCGCGCACATGGTGCCGGACACCCGTTCAATGCGTTTGAGCAATGCCGCGCCGATTTCTGCACGTTTTACGTTTGGGACGACGCGGAGGGTGTGATCCTGCATCGCACCCGGCAGCCAGAATGCAGCAATGGCGATCACCACTGCGATCGAAACGAACATGCCCAGCCAGCGCAGGCGGCCCGGATGCGGGCGCGACCGGGTGATGGCGCGGCGCAGTTTTTCAATGGCCTCGATGATTTCTGTTTCGTCTTCGTTAAATTCCAGCGTTTCGCCGGTGTCCCCATCCGGGTGATAGATCGCGGGGCGCGCACCCGGATTGGCGCGCTCCACCGCGGCCAGCGACCAATGGGCCAATGCCTGATCGGTCATGTCCTTGATGACCAGCGTGGCATCCCCAAGGGACACTACCACCTCGCGCCGCTGCGCATCAGGCGCGGCGCGCCACAGGGCGGTTGCCTCAAGCCGGGCGTATTGGGAAAGGGCGGTCATTGTCTGCTCAAATGCCTGATTTTTGATATCACTTTAGCAGAGGTTTGTGTGCGGGCAATGGGTTTGGGTGATCCGGCGGGCGCGCTGACGCGCGGTTCTCTTTATAGGTGTATGGGGCGGGCGTTAGCCCCTCGCGGCGGGCGTTGTACAGTGTTGAGGGGCCGCCCTGTTTGCCAAGAGGTGCTTGAGCCGCAGGTCTGCGCTCAAGGCACCTCAACGAGGGTGGGGGCGATTCTTGAGCGCGTCAAGGACAAGCCGGGCAAACCCGGTCGCTGCGCGATCCTTGACCCGCTCAAGACTCACCGGATCAGAGTGTGGCGGCGGTTTTGCGCAGCTCGAACTTCTGGATCTTACCGGTGGAGGTTTTGGGGAGTTCCTGAAACACTACCCGTTTTGGTGTTTTGAAACCGGCGAGGGTTTCGCGGGCAAAGGCGATGAGGGCGGCGGCATCCTCCGGCGCGCCGGGTTTCAACTCAACAAAGGCGCAGGGCACCTCGCCCCATTTATCATCCGGTTTGGCGACCACGGCGGCCAGATTGACATCCGGGTGGCCCATCAACACGCCCTCCACCTCGACAGAGGAGATGTTTTCACCCCCCGAGATGATGATGTCCTTGGCGCGGTCCGCAATCTGAATGTAGCCATCGGGATGTTGCATGGCGATGTCACCGGAGTGAAAATAGCCGCCTTTGAATGCTTCGACCGTGGCCTCCGGGTTTTTATAATACCCTTTCATCACCGAATTGCCGCGCATCATGATTTCGCCCTGCACACTGCCATCTTTGGCGATCTGGGCCATGTCAGCGTCCAACACGGTGATGTCTTCCATCATGGGCATTGCCACACCCTGGCGGGCCTTGATCGCCGCGCGGTCTCCACCTTTGACCGCGCTCCACGCATCGCGCCAATAACATTCGGTGACATGGCCATAGGTTTCGGTCAGGCCGTAGACCTGGGTGACGTTAAACCCGAGGGCTTCGATCTTGGACAGGGTTGCAGGGGCAGGCGGGGCCCCGGCGGTAAAGATTTCGACGGTGTGCTCAAAGGCGCGGCGCTCTGTATTATCTGCGTTCACGATCATGTTCAGAACAATCGGTGCACCGCCAAAATGGGTCACGCCCTCATTTGCGATGGCGTCATAGACGGCGCGCGCCGAGACGTCGCGACAACAGACAATTGTGCCACCCAGCATGGGCATCAACCAGGTGTGGTTCCAGCCATTGCAGTGAAACAAGGGAACGATTGTAAGGTAGATCGGGTGCATCACCATGCGCCAGGACACAACCGTGCCCATGGTCATCAGGTAGGCCCCCCGGTGGTGATAGACCACGCCCTTGGGCCGGCCGGTGGTGCCGGAAGTATAGTTCAGCGCAAGGCTTTCCCATTCATCGGCGGGCATGATCCAGTCAAAGTTGTCATCCGCGCCTGCCAGCAGGTCCTCATAGAGAGGATGGCGACCCGTGGCGGGGAAACCGGCAGCAGTGTCAGGCACTTCGATGATGTTGGGCGGCCTGCCCTCCATCTGCGCGCAGGCGGCTTCGGCAAGGTCGATGAACTGGGTGTCGACCAGCGCAACCTTGGCCTCCCCGTGATCAAAGATATAGGCGACGGTGCCCACATCAAGCCGGGTGTTGATGGTGTTGAGCACCCCACCACAGGCGGGCACGCCAAAATGCGCCTCTGCCTGGGCAGGCACGTTGGGGATAAGCGTGGCGACCACATCACCCGGGGCGACACCCATGGCCGCAAGGGCAGAGGCCAGACGGGTGCAACGGTCATAATACTGCGCGTAGTTCACTCGGTGATCGCCGTAGATCACCGCCATCTGGTCGGGGAACACATGCGCGGCCCGGCGCAGATGCGACAGCGGCGTCAGTGCCACATGGTTGGCGGCACATTTGTCCAGCCCGGTTTCATCCCGCATCCAGCCCATGTCGCTTCCTCCCCTGCGATTTATCGCTATAGAAGGGGAGTATTGCGGCACATGCGGCCATTTTGAAGACGAAAAAACGATTGCAGGCAGTTTGATGAGCACAAATGTGATGAGACCGGGCATGGCGGCCCTGAGTGTTCTGGGGGGCATGTTCACGCTGGGGCTGACGGACAACTTTGTCCCCCATATTTCTGAGCGCGGGTCGCTGTGGCAGTTTCATATGGTGCGCTCTGTCATGGGCATCGCGATTTTGCTGGCGGTTGTCGCGCTGGGCTTTGGCGGTTTGCGGCCCAAAAACCCGCTGGCTGTGTTTGGGCGCAGCCTGTTCCAGGCGGGTGCAATGCTGATCTATTTTGGCTGCCTGTCGGTCCTGCCCATTGGCGTGGTGGTGGCAGGCCTTTTCACCTCACCCCTGTTTGTGGTGCTGATCAGCGTGTTTGTGCAAGGCAAAACGGTAGGCCCGTTTCGGTGGGGCGCGGTGGCGCTGGGCTTTACCGGGGCATTGATGGTGATCCGGCCAGATCCGAGTGATCTGAACCCGGTAGCGTTTTTGCCGGTCTTTGCCGGGCTGCTTTATGCCATCGGCGCGGTTGCGACACGCACCTGGTGTGAGGGGGAAAACACATTGACCCTGACGGCGGGGTTCTTTGGCATGCTGGGTGTTTTTGGCACCCTGGGCGTTTTACTGGTCTCGGGCGAAGGTGCGCCGGACAGCCATGCAGGTTTTATGATGCGGTCCTGGGGGCCATTGGACGCTGAAATGTTATTCTGGTTCGCGGTGCAGGCTGTCGGGTCACTGATCGGGATTGGCCTGATCTTTCAGGGCTACCTGTGGGGCGAGGCAAGCCATGTGGGCGTGTTTGAATATTCACTGTTGGTATTTGCCAGTTTCTGGGCATGGGTTTTGTGGGGACAATCCGTGCCGCTCTTGGCAATTGCAGGCATGGGTTTGATTGCGCTGGCCGGGGCGGTCATTGCGGTGCGTTCCTCCTCGGAGGGACAGGGATGATCATCAGCCGGGGGCGCAGGTATGTCTTTGTGCATATCCCCAAAACCGGTGGCAGCTCCATGGCGCTGGCGCTGGAGGCGCGTGCGATGCGTGATGACATCCTGTTGGGGGATACGCCCAAGGCGCTCAAGCGACGCCACCGCGTCAAAGCGCTGCACAGCAAGGGGCGGTTGTGGAAACACGCAACCCTGGCGGACATCGAAGGCGTGGTGACGCAAGATGAACTGGCTGACCTGTTCACCTTTACGCTGGTACGCAACCCGTGGGATCGGATGGTCAGCTACTATCACTGGCTGCGCGTGCAGAGCTTTGAGCACAGCGCGGTGGCATTGGCCAAGGCGGTGGATTTTGCAGCGTTTCTGCGGGATCCCGGCACACAGGCCGTACAGCGGGCGTGGCCTGCCGCGCGCTACATGACCGATGCGCGGGGGGCGGAGCGTTGCTCACTCTACATTCGGTTGGAACATTTTGCGCAGGACGTGGTCCCGTTGCAGGCGCATCTGGGGTTTGATCTGCAGCTTGCGCATCTGAACAAATCCGCGCGCGGGCAGGGCTATTCGGAATATTATACCGACGAGACGCGCGAGATTGTACAGACCTGCTGTGCGCCTGACATCATGCGGTTTGGCTACACCTTCCAAGAATCAACGTCTTAATTCCTGCATTTTGTTTGGGCCTTACCGTGCCGATTGACCACGTTTTGCGCCTAATCTTTCGCAAACCCCAAAAACTGTCGTCGGTTTTGGCACCAATGCCTCATTCGTGCCGCTTTCCCGGCAAGGAGGCGCCACGGGAATCACCCCAATTGGTCTCATCAACCGCAACAGCGCCCTGCCACGGCGCATCACCATGGGGATGGATGACAGATGTTTGGATGGAAGAACACAACGCGCAGAATGCAGCACCGCTCTGTTGAAATGACAGGTGCCTATGACGGGGGTCTTGCCGCGCAAATGCACGGGCTGATGGCGGGCACTAGGGTGGCCTCTAACCTCGGCTGGCGCGTGATTGAGGCATTGACGGTTGGGGATAAGGTGCTGACATTTGACAATGGTATGCAGGAAATCGTCGAGCTGCGTCGCATGACATTCTGGACAGACGCGCCTGACACACCCGTCGCTCAGTGGCCGGTGATCGTGCCGGTTGGCGCATTGGACAACCGTGAAGAGTTGACGTTGCTGCCGGATCAGGGCGTGCTGGTGGAAAGCGATGCCGCCAGCGACATTTACGGTGATCCGTTTGCGATTGTTCCTGCCCAGGCTTTGGAGGGGCTGCGCGGGATCTATCGCAGCGCACCAGAACAGCAGATTGAATTGATCGCGATCTATTTTGCGCAAGAGCAGGTGATCTATGCCGAGGGCGGCGCATTGGTGCATTGCCCTGCACGTTTGCAGACGCTGGATGCGTTTATCACGTCACAAGACATGGCCTATGACGTGTTGAGCCCCTGCGCAGCGGCACGTCTCGCGGAATGCATGGGGTTGGAAGATCAGATGCTGGCAACCGGCGGCAGAACCGGTGGCCAGATGGCAGTTCACTGCTGATCTGATCGGCTGGGGCTCTGCTGGAGGAGCCTCAAGGTAAGAACTTCCCCATGTTGAAGAGGGTCACCCGGGCTGGGGTGACCCTCTTCTGTTTTTATTGGCAGGTATCAGGGCGCAATCCGCGTCCCTCAAAAGGTTCGATATGTTCGCTCAGCTTACGCCGCTTTTTTAGCCTCCGGGCCAAAGCGACCATAGAACGTCTGGCCTTTGGCCGCCATTTCACGCAGCAGGTCAGGGCATTTGAACCGCTCACCAAACTGTGTCTCAAGCGCGTCACAGCGTTCCGCCGCATATTCCGTGCCGATCATATCAAGCCACGAGAGTGGCCCGCCGGACCATGGCGCAAAGCCCCAGCCCAGGATCGCGCCCACGTCGCCTTCGCGGATGTCCATCAACACGCCTTCTTCCAATGCGCGCACAGCTTCCAGCACCTGCACAAACATCATGCGGTCCTGAACGTCCTGCAATTTGGGCTGTTCGTCGGCCAATGGGTATTTGTCCAGCATGCCCGGCCAATAGCCCAGACGTTTGCCTTTTTCATCGTAGTCAAAGAACCCGGCGTTGGCCTTGCGGCCCAAACGGCCCTCTTCTTCCATCCAGAAAATCAGATCATCTGCACCGGAGGCGGGATAGGCATTGCCCATCGCAGCCTTGGTGGCGCGTGCGATCTTGGCCCCCAGATCAATGGAGGTTTCATCCGTCAACTGGATTGGCCCCACGGGGAAGCCCAGCATCGCGGCGGCCTGATCAATGTACCACGGGGCCACGCCCTCGGTGATCATGCGCGCGCCTTCGTTCACGTAAGGAATGATGCAGCGGTTGGCATAGAAGAAACGCGCGTCATTGACCACAATCGGTGTTTTGCGGATCTGGCGGACATAATCCAGCGCCTTGGCCACGGCCCGATCACCGGTGTTTTTGCCCTTGATGATTTCCACCAGCAACATGCGTTCCACAGGGCTGAAAAAGTGGATGCCGATGAACTGATCCTGACGGCCCGAGGCCTTGGCCAATTCGGTGATCGGCAGGGTTGAGGTGTTGGAGGCAAAGATGCAATCCTCAGGGATCACGGCCTCTACCTTTTTGGTCATTTCGGCTTTGACTTTGGTGTCCTCAAACACAGCTTCGATGATCAGATCGCAGCCTTTGAGTGCGTCCAGATCGGCTGTGGCTGTGATCTTGCTCAGCAACGCCTCTTTCTTTTCCGGCGTGGCTTTTTTGCGGGCGATGCCCTTGTCCATATAAGCCTCTGAATAGGCTTTGCCCTTGTCTGCCGCAGCCTGATCGCGGTCAATCAGAACCACGTCGATGCCGGCCTGTGCCGAGACCAGCGCGATGCCCGCGCCCATCATGCCGGCCCCCAGCACGCCCAGTTTTTTAACCCGCTGATCCGGAATGCCTTCGGGGCGCACGGCGCCTTTTTCCAACGCCTCTTTGTTCAGGAACAAGGAGCGGATCATCGCGGAGGATGTCGGGTTCATCAGCACATGTGTGAACCAGCGCGCTTCGATCTTCAGCGCCGTGTCAAAGGGCACCAGCGCGCCTTCATAGACCGCGCTTAACAAGGCCTTGGCCGCCGGATAGACGCCTTTGGTTTGCCCGTTGACCATGGCGGAGGCCCCCACAAAGGTCATGAAACCCGCCGGGTGATAGGGTGCGCCGCCGGGCATTTTGTAACCCTTGGCATCCCATGGTTTGACCAGATCGGCGTCTTTGGCACTCAGCACCCAGTCGCGCGCAGCGGCCATCGGGTCATCTGCGACTTCATCAATGATGCCTGCTTTGACCGCCTTGTCCGGGGTGACCATTTTGCCTTCCAACAGGAACGGAGAGGCCGCCATTGCGCCCATCTTGCGCACAAACCGCGTGGTGCCCCCGGCCCCGGGAAAGATGCCAACCTTGATTTCAGGCAGGCCGATGCGGGCCTTGGGATTGTTGGCGGCAAAAATGCGGTGCGTGGCCAGGGGCAGTTCAAGCCCGATCCCAACGGCGGTGCCGGGCAGGACAGCGGCAATTGGTTTGACCCCTTTTAGGGTTTTTGGGTCCATGCCCGCGCGCTCAATCTTGCGCAGCATGTGGTGCATTTTCATCGTGCCCTCAAACAGGCCCTTGGCCGGATCATCTCCTGCATCTGCGCGCATTTTGGCCAGCAGGTTCAAATCCATGCCACCCGCAAAACTGTCGTCCTTGCCGGAGGTGATGATGACCCCCTTAATCGCATCATCTGCAAGGGCGCTATCCACCAGCGCGTCAAGTTCCTGCAACCCGTCAAAGGACATGACGTTCATGCTCTTGTCTTCGACGTCCCAGGTGATGGTGGCGATGCCGTCGCCGTCGGTTTTCATTGTAAAATCGGTCATGGTCATTTGTTCCTGTTTGAACGGCACGCGCAGGTCGGGTGCCGGGTGTGGGTTGGTGTCAGGTGTCGCGGATTGCTTCACGCAGCGCGCGCCCGACAGTGGTGTCTGTGTCGACGGCATATTGGCTGGAGCTGATCTGCCATCTGCCATCAAAGAATTCGAGCACGGAGAAGGCGGGGAAAGGGTCAAAGACCCGCACATCCCCGCACATCATATGCGTGATGTGGGTTGCATCTATCCGTGTATCACTGCGAAATTCAGCGACCTCGCAGATGCGCACCAGATTTGTGATACGCTTGCGGCGGTAGTCTTCGGTCACACTGTGAAAAACGGTTTGCAGATCGTCGATGGTTTCCAGCTCTCTCTTGCTGTCTGCGGTTTCGATGAGGTGGGGCAGGTGAAAGCACTGCGAAAACAGCGAGAAATTGTTGGTCAACAGGGCTGTGCCCGTCAGTTCCAACAGCATCTCTGAAATCTGCTGTGCAGTCTGGCCATTCACCTGCTGCATGCTTTCTACACCCGTTCGATGATGGTCGCGGCCCCCATGCCAGAAGCGATGCACAGCGTGGCAAGCCCGACTTCCTTGTCGGCGCGCTCCATTTCATCCAGCAGGGTGCCGATGATCATGGCACCTGTTGCGCCCAAGGGGTGGCCCATCGCGATGGAGCCGCCGTTTACGTTGACCTTGTCGTGATCTACGTCAAAGGCCTGCAAGAAACGCATCACAACGCTGGCAAAGGCTTCGTTCACCTCAAAGAGGTCGATATCTTTGATGTCCATGCCATTCTCCGCGAGGATTTTCTCGGTCACGGGGACAGGGCCGGTCAGCATGATGGTGGGGTCGGTGCCGATCTTGGCTGTGGCGCGGATGCGCGCGCGTGGTTTCAGCCCGTGCGCCTCGCCAAACTCTTTGTTGCCGATCAGCACAGCTGCCGCGCCGTCTACAATGCCGGATGAATTGCCCGCGTGGTGGATGTGGTTGATCTTTTGCAGATGCGGGTATTTTAACAGGGCGATCTTGTCGAACCCTGGCATGACCTCACCCATTTGCTGAAACGCGGGGTTGAGCGCGCCCAGGCTTTGCATATCGGTCTGCGGGCGCATGTATTCGTCGTGATCCAGAATGGTCAGCCCGTTCTGGTCGCGAATGGTGATGACGGAGTTGTTAAACCGGCCCTCTTTCCAGGCCGTATCGGCACGCTGTTGCGAGGCGACGGCAAGCTGGTCTGCGTCATCCCGGGTAAAGCCGAACTCGGTGGCAATGATATCGGCTGAAATGCCCTGGGGCACAAAATACCGCTCCATCGCAATCGACGGATCCACAGCAATTGCCGCCCCGTCAGAGCCCATGGCCACACGGCCCATCATTTCAACGCCACCGGCGATATAGGCTTTGCCGGCACCGCCTTTGACCTGATTGGCCGCCAGATTGACGGCCTCCATGCCTGAGGCACAAAAGCGGTTGATCGCCAGCCCGGGAATGCGTTCATCAAGGTCAGACGCCAGAACAGCAGAGCGGGCCAAACATCCCCCTTGCTCCATCACCTGGGTGACATTCCCCCAGATCACATCCTCAACAGCGTGACCTTCAAGATTGTTACGCTCTTTCATGGCGTTCAGCGTTTGGGAGGACAGACGCAGGGCGGTGACTTCGTGCAAGGCACCGTCTTTGCGACCTTTGCCGCGCGGGGTACGCAGGGCGTCATAGATAAAAGCTTCGGTCATAGGGATACTCCGGTTGTCGTGTTTCTAGGCGCGGTCAGCGGGGCTGCCGGGCATGAGGTCATAAGGGGCTTTCCAGCCGGGGGTGTCTGAAAGGCGCGTCAACCAGGCGTCGATTTGAGGCCAGTCGGCGCGCACAAAGCCAAAAGGCTCTGGGTAGTAGAGATAGCCACAGCATGAAAGGTCTGCGTTGGTCAGGCCGTCGCCCACCATCCAATCGCGCCCGTACAGGTGATTGTTGAGCGTTTCATAAGCGGCCTGGAGGCGACCTTGCATAAAGCCGATCACCTCTTGCGGGCGTTTGTCTTTCGGCAGGAAGTTCATCAAAAACCGCGTCACGCCGGCCTGAGAACTGAGCTTGTGATTGTCCCAAAAGGTCCAGCGCAGGACTTCGCGTCGTTCTTCTGGTGAATTGCCGGCGAATTTTCCGCTCAGATGGCTGATGTAATCCTGAATGGCACCGGATTGGGTGATGGAATAATCATGCTCTGTATCAACCAGCACGGGGACTTCACCCATGGTATTGAGTTCGCGAAATTCTGGTGAACGCCCCTCCCCACCAAAGAAATCCACTTTCACGGGTTCCCAATCCAGACCAGAAAGTTCCAGCGCCAGTGCCGCCTTATAGGCATTGCCGCTCTCGCCAAAGCAGTGGAGTTTGAGGGTCATGTCTTGGTCTTCCTTTGTTGATGTTGCCCCTCGGGGCTGGCCTGGGGATTGAGTTTATTGGAAGGGTGAAACCACTTACCGCTTTGCGCCAACGCACATGATGGTGTGTGGCGCAGGCCACGCATTTCACCCTTCCCCTAAACTCAATCCCTCCTTTTCATCCCGCGCCGCCGTCAAAGACTGCGCGAAATCAATTCCTTGGTCACTTCGTTAGTTCCGCCATAGATCCGTTGCACGCGGGCATCGGCCTACATTTCCCCCACAGCGTATTCCTGCATAAAGCCATAGCCGCCGTGCATTTGAAGGCAGATGTCGAGCACTTCTCCTTGCGTGTCGGTCAGCCAGTATTTCTGCATCGCAGCCTTTTCGACGGTCAGCTCACCGCGCAGGTGTTCTGCAATGCACTCATCGAAAAATGCGCGCGCCACGGCGGTTTTGGTTTTGGCCTCGACCAGCTGAAACCGCGTGTTTTGGAATTGGGTCAATGGCCCGCCAAAGGCTTCGCGTTCCTTGCAATAGGCAATCGTGCGTTCCACGGCACCTTCCATCGCGCCCATCGCGCCACACCCGATGATCAGCCGTTCTTGGGGCAGTTGCTGCATCATCTGATAGAAGCCCTGACCCACTTCCCGGCCCAAAATGTTCTCCGGCGGGATTTCGACATTGTCAAAAAACAGCTCTGAGGTGCCGGCCGCATGCAGGCCGATTTTGTCGAGGTTGCGGCCCCGTTGAAAGCCTTCGGCTCCCTCCGTTTCAAGCACCACCAGCGACACGCCTTTGGCCCCCTCAGCGGGGTCGGTTCTGGCCGCCACGATGATCAGGTTGGCGTGCTGGCCATTGGTGATGAACGTCTTTTGCCCTGACAGGCGATAGGCATTGCCCTCGCGGATGGCTTTGGTCTTGATCGCTTGCACGTCGGACCCGGTCGAGGGTTCCGTCATTGCCAATGCGCCCACCATCTCGCCGGAGACCATTTGAGGCAGCCAGCGTTTTTTCTGTTCCTCTGTGCCATAAGCGAGGATGTAATGTGCCACGATGCCCGAATGGATGCCATGGCCCCAGCTGGCCAGATTGGCGCGCGAGCCCTCAATCAGGATTGCGGCCTCATGGCCGAAATCTCCACCGGGGCCACCGTATTCTTCGGGCACGGAGGGGCAGAGCAGGCCCAATTCGCCCGCCTCGGCCCAGGTGGAACGGTCCATCTGACCCTGCTTGCGCCATTTCTCAAACTTGGGGGCCCATTCGGTGTTGATGAATTCCGCTGTCATATCCGCGATCATCTGATGCTCTTCGGTCATCCACAAAGAACGGGTATGGCTTACGAAACTCATTAGGTTTTCTCCTCAGGATCTCTGTGGAAAAATACCGCATTTGGAACGTCTGAAAAATCAGGATAGGCTTTTTTCAGAATATTGAGTGGGTTGACAAGACCGGAGGTGGCAAAGCTGATGTGCATTAGAAACCAAACGCCGTCATCCTCGAATGCCAGAACGTTGAAGTTCAGAGGAAACTTCTGACCGTTCATGTCCAGTACGCGTGACGCGGGAATGACAGCGAAGGCACGGCCCGTCCCGGTTTGCGCCAAATAGGCAGCGTCTCGGTCGATTAACAGCGAAATTAGTGTCGTCGCGCCAATCGCCTTTTTGCGTTGCTGAGCCGCAAATGCGTTGAACTCAGCGACTTCCAAGTTCAGGGCGCGCGCCAAGACGAGCCGCGTTTTGGGTGAACCCAGGGATGCATCGGCGTCACTGTTGCTGTCCCAATAGTTTGCTTCCATAACATCGAGCCGTTCGTTCAAAGCGGCGCTCTGTTCTTTGGTGAGGCTGTCAGCCAAACCAACTTGTGCGGCCAAGCAAAACGCCAGGAAACAGTGAAGAAAGACCTTGATCATCGCTTCCGCTCATCAATTTCAGAGTTAAAAAGTCGCAGGCGGGCAATCAGGTTTTCCTCGTTCATCACCGAATTGAAATTCTCGAACAGAAACGACAAGGCCTCGCCTTCTTCCAGCCCCGCATCCGCGCTGAACTTTTTCAGGCGGCGGTATCCGTCTTCTGTCATGGCGACAGGGAACCGGCGGGTCAGGCGAAAGCGTTTTGGCATCTCTTCTCCGGCAGAGGGTGGCGGGCCATGGTCCGCCTTACGTGGTGGGGTAAGGCGGGCCTTGGCCCGCCACCCGGTTCAGAAGTTCGCAGCCTCCAGCGCCATGACCGTGTCCGCCCCCGATTGAATGCGGGTCAGGTGCAGCGCGGTCGCGGGCAATTGACGGGCCATGTAATAGCGCCCTGTGGCCAGCTTGGTCTCATAGAATGCGGTGTCCGTGGCCCCGTTCGCAAGGGCTTCTTTTGCGCTCAGGCCCATTTTCGCCCACATCAGGCCCAGGCAGACGTGCCCAAACATGTGCATAAAGTCATTGGAGCCGGAAAGCGCATTGTTCGGGTTCTTCATGCCATTTTGCATGAAATACATGCCCGCCGCCTGCAAATCTTTGGACGCTGCTTTCAAAGGATCAAGGAATTCAGCCACATAGGCCTCATCCTGGTCCGTGTTTTCTTTGATAAAGTTCTTCACCAGGTCAAAAAACGCCATCACATGCTTGCCGCCGTCCTGCGCCAGCTTGCGGCCCACGAGGTCAAGCGCCTGAACACCATTGGCACCCTCATAGATCATCGCAATGCGTGCATCGCGGGTGTACTGGGACATGCCCCATTCTTCAATGTAGCCGTGTCCGCCGTAGATCTGCTGGGCCTTGACGGTCATGTCATAGCCCTGATCGGTCAGGAACCCTTTGATCACCGGAGTCATCAGGGACACCAGGCCATCCGCATCATCATCGCCCTTGCGGTGATGGGCATCAATCAGCGTGGCCCCCCAGAGCACAAATGCACGCGCGCCTTCAACAAAGCTCTTCTGGTCCATCAGCGAGCGGCGGATGTCAGGATGCACGATCAGCGGATCAGCCGGGCCATCGGGGTTCTTCGCGCCGGTCACATCGCGGCCCTGAAGGCGGTCATTGGCGTAGATCACCGCGTTCTGATAGGCGGTTTCGGCCTGGCTCAGGCCTTGCATGCCCACACCCAGCCGCGCTTCGTTCATCATGGTGAACATGGCACGCATGCCTTTATGCTCTTCGCCTAGCAGATAGCCCGTCGCCTCGTCATAGTTCATCACGCAGGTGGAATTGCCATGGATGCCCATCTTTTCCTCGATCGAGCCGACGGAAACGCCGTTGCGCTCGCCCAGTGAGCCGTCTTCATTCACCATGAACTTTGGCACGATGAACAGGGAAACGCCCTTGATCCCTTCGGGGCCGCCCTCGATCTTGGCCAGCACCAGATGGATGATGTTGTCAGCCATGTCGTGCTCACCTGCGGAGATGAAGATCTTCTGGCCAGAAATCTTGTAGCTGCCATCGCCCTGCTGCGCGGCTTTGGTGCGCATCAAGCCCAGATCCGTGCCGCAGTGTGGCTCTGTCAGGTTCATGGTGCCGGTCCAGTGACAGGTGACCATGTTGGGCAGATAGGTATCTTTTTGAAGGTCCGTGCCATGTGCAAGGATCGCGGCGGCCGCCCCGTGCGTGAGGCCCTGATACATCGTAAAGGCCATGTTGGAGGAGGAGAACATCTCTGCCACCGCAGAACCAATGACCTGCGGCATATTCTGCCCGCCGTATTGCTCGGGCATATCAAGGCCGGTCCATCCGCCTTCCTTGACCTGTTCAAAGGCCTCTTTGAATCCGGTGGGTGTGTAGACCACGCCGTTTTCCAGCCGGCATCCCTCATGATCGCCCACGGTGTTCAAAGGGGCCAGCACCTCCGAGGTCAGCTTGCCCGCTTCCTCAAGGATTGCCGAGGTGAAATCAGGCTCCAGATCCGCATAGCCGGGGATGTCTGAGGCGGTCACTTTCAACAGGTCGTGCAGGACAAATTGCAGATCTTTGGTCGGGGCTGAATAGCTGGGCATCTATGGTCTCCGTTAATTGGCTGGAACGCATTGAAAAGGCGTTGAAGGGGTGTCGGGTACGGGCGGGTCTATTCTGCGGCGCTGCGCGGGCTTTTCATAGAGGCGATCATTTTTTCGCCCCACTTGATTTGCTCACGCAGATCGTCGATAGCTTCGGACAATTCATCACGTTGGTCTTCCATATCCTTGAGCCGCTCTTTGGCGATCTCGTAAGAGCGCGTGATTTGCGTCTGCTGCTGGTCGCCCATGTGGTACAGATCGAGCAACTGGCGGATTTCTTCGAGTGAAATGCCAAAACGCTTTCCGCGCAAGATCAGTTTAAGCCGCGCACGATCACGTTTTGTGAAAAGCCGTTTTTGGCCCTCACGGATCGGAAACAACAGCTCCTTGGATTCATAAAATCTCAGCGTCCGCGGTGTGACGTCAAAGGCGTCGCACATCTGACGGATTGTCATTGTATCGGTCATAATGTTCACAACTTTCATCATTGATGGTGCATTCTCTGACCGCGATCTGGTGACATTAAAAATTTTTTACAACACTTGCTAACGTTTACGTAACCCGGACGTCACGTCATTTTTTTTGTTGACGTAGAGGTCTGCTGCGTAAACCTTTGAAACACCGGTTTTATACGCCGCGGGGAGGGAAGAAATCATGTTTGAACTCATATATGACGAACGGTGGGATATTGGCCAAATTGGGCACGAAACCGTGAACAATTGTGAGGTTTTTGACAGGGATATTTGTCTTGATTCGGCCCCTTCACCGGCGGTGCCTGACGTATCGCACCGACATCTGCGGCTGGTCATGAACAGGAATGAAGCAAGATTGTATAATAAGACGTCCACTGACGCTCCAATCGGCGGCATACCGGGCACATCGGTGACCGTACAGCAAAGCGCTTTGCTCCCCTCCATTATCTGGCTCAGGTGAATGCTGGCGGCTTACCCCAGCGCTTTGGCGGTTTCGTCCCGCAGGGATCGCAACTCATCAATGGCCTCATCCAATTGGGCGCGCTGCTCGGCCAGTTCGGTCAATTGGCCATCGGCCAGCTCAACCCAGGCCCGCATCTGCGCCTCTGATCCTTCGTTTTCGTAGATCATCAGCCATTGCCGGATGTCCTCCAGCGCAAACCCCCATTTGCGGCCCCGCATGATCAGTTTCATCCGGGCCCGCTCACGCGCGCCGTAGTAACGTGCACGACCTTCACGGGTGGGGTGCAGCAGTTCGATGTATTCGTAATACCGCAACGTGCGCGGCGTCACGTCAAAGGCGGCACACATATCTTTAAAGTTCAGGCGTTCTTCGGCCATCGTTTTCTCCCTGCGCACAGATTATGCCCGCCTGCGTGCAAGCGCAACGGGTGGCTTGCGCTTTGGCGGTGTCAGACTGATAAAGGGCCAAATTTGCCAATGGGGCCCGTCATGAATGACAAGATCAAGCGCGCGAGCCAGTTTATTCAGGCACTGCCTCATTCCGTCGCGCTGGGCATGGAGCTGGAAGACCTGAATGCAGGCACAGCCGTGATCGGCATGCCCTATGACGCAAAGCTGGTGGGGGATCCGCGCACCGGTGTGGTGCATGGCGGCGCGGTTTCTGCACTCATGGATACCACCTGCGGGGCGGCTGTGATGAGCCATCCGAGCAATCCAGCCGGCACCGCCACCATGGATTTGCGCATCGAATATCTGCGCGCGGCAACACCGGGGCAACGTATCACCACCACGGCGACCTGTTATCACGTCACCCGGTCCGTGGCCTTTGTACGGGCCACAGCCACGGATGCGGATACCGACAACCCGGTGGCGATGGCAACGGGCACCTTTACCGCGGAGGGCAAACCATGAACCGGTCCAGACCCGAACCCGTCCAGGTGGTCAAGCAACGCCGGGATGGTGTGTTGCGCGCAATGGTGGAGGGGGTGCCCTACACCCAGTTCCTTGGCATCGAATTTGAGCGGCGTGGCGATGAACTGACCGGTGTCTTGCCCTTCAAGGAAAGCCTGATTGGCAATCCGATGCTGCCCGCGCTGCACGGTGGGGCCACGGCGGCCTTCCTTGAGGTCACGGCCATCATCACCCTCAGCTGGGGCCTGTTGTGGGAAGATATGGAAAGCGGCGCATTGGATACTGCGAGCCTAGATGCCCAAAGCCTGCCACGTCTGCCCAAGACCATTGATTTTTCCGTCGATTACCTGCGGTCCGGGCTGCCGCGTGACGCCTATGCGCGCGCACGCATCAACCGGTCGGGTCGGCGCTATGCTTCGGTCCATGTGGAGGCCTGGCAGGACAACCGGGCGCGGCTTTTTGCCCAGGGCACCGGTCATTTCGTGATGCCGCACCGGCAGGAGTGACGTGAACGTGACCGCAGCGCGGGCCAAAGAGGCCGTTACCCACCGCCGGGTGCTGCACGTGGCCGTACCGATTGTTATTTCCAACGCAACGGTGCCGATTCTGGGGGCGGTCGATACCGGGGTGGTCGGCCAATTGGGGCAGGCGGCACCCATCGGCGCTGTCGGGCTGGGCGCGATCATACTGTCAGCGTTTTACTGGGTCTTCGGGTTTTTGCGCATGGGCACGGTTGGCCTGACCGCGCAGGCGCTGGGGCACAGGGACCACGGCGAGGTGGCGGCCCTGTTGACCCGTGGTTTGCTGATTGCAGGGATTGCGGGGCTGGCGGTGATGGCGCTGCAAATGCCGCTGTTCTGGCTGGCCTTTCAGGCCTCACCGGCCTCGGCAGAGGTCGAAGGCATGGCGCGCCAATATATGGCCATCCGCGTCTGGTCCGCCCCGGCTGCGATTTCGATTTATGCCATCACGGGGTGGCTGATTGCGCAGGAGCGCACGCGCGCGGTGCTGGTGCTGCAACTGTGGATGAATGGCCTGAACATCGTGCTTGATCTGTGGTTTGTGCTGGGCCTCGGCTGGGGCGTGCCGGGCGTCGCCATTGCCACGTTCATTGCGGAATGGAGCGGCGCGGCGCTGGGCCTGTGGTTTTGCCGCGCGGTGTTTCTGGGGCCGCTGTGGCGGGCCTGGGGGAACGTGTTTAACCGCGCACGATGGGGCCACATGGTGCGGGTCAATTCGGACATTCTTGTGCGCTCGCTGTTGCTGGAGGCGATATTCATCTCCTTTTTGTTCAAGGGCGCGGGCATGGGGGATGTCACGCTGGCGGCCAATCAGGTCTTGATGCAATTCTTGTTGATCACTGCCTATGGGCTGGATGGTTTTGCCTTTGCGGCCGAGGCCTTGGTGGGCAAGGCGATGGGCGCGCGTGAACGCCTGGTGCTGCGGCGCGCTGCGGTACTGGCCACGTTCTGGGCCGTGGCGGTATCCGTGGTGCTGACCGTGGTTTATGCTCTGACCGGCCCCATGATCATTGATCTGATGGCCAAATCCCCCGAGGTGCAGGCCCAGGCGCGCGTCTTTCTGCCCTATATCGTCGCTGTGCCGCTGGTCTCTGTTGTGGCCTTCATGTTTGACGGAATATTTATCGGGGCGACCCGCACGCGCGACATGCGCAACATGATGTTTGTGTCATTTGCGGTCTTTGTGGTCTGCATGCTGGTGTTGGTGCCGCAGATTGGCAACCACGGGTTATGGCTGTCCTTGCTGGTGTCTTTTGTGGTGCGCGCACTGACGTTGGGATGGAAATATCCCGCGCTGGAGGCCGCTGCCGATCGTCCGGCCTGAACAGTCGCTACTTGAGCAGATGCGTGACGTTTTCCGGTGGGCGAGCGATCACGGCTTGCGCGCCTTTGAGAGCAATCGGGCGTTCAATCAGGATGGGGTGCTGCGCCATTGCGGCAAGCAGGTCTGTCTCTGATGTGGTTTTTGTCAGGCCCAACTCCTTGAACAGCTTTTCACCTGTGCGCATCATCTCAATCATGGGCGGGTTGCCAAGCGCATCTCGCACCGCGGTGATTTCAGCCGCGCTGGGAGCATCTTGCAGATATTTGCGCAGCATCGGCGTGGCACCGGCCTCTTGCAAAATCGCCAGAGCCTGCCGCGATTTTGAACAGCGCGGATTGTGCCAGAGGGTGATCATAACCAGTCGCTCCGTTTGCTGCCCACAGCCTCGGTGATGTTGCCAAATCCATCGCGGGCCAGCAGGGCATCCAGCCCCTTGGCAATTTCTGCCACCATCGACAGGCCGCCAAACACCAGCGCGGTGTAGAGTTGCACGGCAGTGGCCCCGGCACAGATTTTTGCATAGGCCTGTTCAGCCGTGCCGATGCCGCCCACGCCAATCAGCGGAATATCCGTCAGGGCAGAGAGCTGCGCCAGCACGCGGGTGGATTTTTCAAACAGGGGCTGGCCGGAAAGCCCGCCGGCCTGATCTTTGTGCGCACTTTTCAGGCCGTCCCGGTCCAGCGTGGTATTGGTGGCAATGATCGCGGCAACGCCTGCTGTCGTGGCGACCTCGGCCACATCCGCGATTTCAGCAGGGGTCAGATCCGGCGCGATTTTCAGGAATACGGGGGTGGTGCCACGCACCTCCATCACGCCCTGCAACAGGCCTGCCAGCGCATCTTTGCCTTGCAGATCGCGCAGCTTTTCGGTGTTGGGGGAGGAGACATTGACCGTGGCAAAATCCACATGATCCCGCGCGGTGGTCATCACTTGGGCAAAATCGGCGGCCCGGTCCGTGCTGGTTTTGTTGGCCCCAAGGTTCAGCCCCACAGGAATGCCCGCGCCCCGCGCCGACAGCCGCGCATTGATCGCCGCAGCACCGTCATTGTTGAACCCGAAACGATTGATGGCCGCCTTGTCCGCGCTGAGGCGGAACAGGCGCGGTTTGGGGTTGCCGGGCTGGGGCAGGGGCGTTGCGGCACCGACCTCAATAAACCCAAAGCCCGCGCGCGACAGTGGCGCGATGGCGATAGCGTTTTTGTCAAATCCGGCGGCCAGGCCAACGGGGTTTGGCAGGGGCATCCCCGCCAGCGTGGTTTTCAGGCGCGGCGAGGTGACGGGACCGGGGGCAGGAGCCAGTCCCGCGCGCAGGGCCCGAATGGCAAGGCCATGGGCAGTTTCCGGATCAAACCGGTGCAGGGCTGCAAGGCCAAGCCGTTCCAGCGCCGTTTTCATGCAAAGCGATCCGTCAGCGGCAGGGATTGCGTGCGGATCAGCCGCGAGGTTTTCACCGCTGCCTGACGGTGCACGACGCCCTCCTGATAGTCAGGATCAGAGATCATCGCGAGAAAGGCATGCGCATTAGGGTAGGCGGCGATGAACATCACATCCCATATTTCATCCGTCGGGCCAATCAGTGTGGTGTCAAACTGACCGCGCCAGGTGATTGTGCCGCCCACCCGTGCCAGCACTGGTGCGCTGGCGGTCCCATAGGCGCGGTAGGCCTGCGCGCCCGTCGTGCCCGCGCGGGCAAGCGGGTGATCGCCGGGATACTTGGCCAAATCGTTTAACGCGACAAGGTTCAACATGTTGAGCGGTGCATCGCGGTCCAGCGCCTTAAAGGCATCAAACTGTGCGCGCTCGGGATCAATATGACCGCTCATGTGTTGGCGTTTTCCAGACCGGCGGGAAACTGGTGCACACCGTCCACCAGCGGCAAAGGCTGGGCCCAGACAACATCACTCAGCCTTAGGGTGCGGTAGAGATGGGGGAACAAGGCACCCCCGCGCGAGACTTCCCATTTGAGGTCATCGCCCAGAGCCTCGGCATCTACTGCCAGCAGTTGCAGGTCACGTTCACCGGCAAAATGTCTGGCAGCCGTTTCGCACGCCTGGGTGGCCGTTGAAAAATGCACATATCCGTCTGTCACATCAATCGGGGCACCGGTTGTTTCGCCCTGCGCGCGCAGGGCAGTCCATTCGTCGGATCGGAAAATTTTGAAGATGAGCATGCGGCGGTGATGCCTTTGTGCGCAAGAATCGTCAAGAGGCGGTGCTGCGATGTTGTGCGCTTTGGCAGGGGCGACAGGGGCGTGACGCAACGGGAGGCATATCCGCTTTGACTCCCGTGCGGGGGCGCGTCACCATGCGGTATCAATACTCAACAGGGGGAAAACCGATGAAACGATTCCTAACCAGCGCCGCCGCCCTTGCCCTGACCACAGGCATGGCCGCCGCCGACTATTCACTGACTATTTTGCACACCAATGACTTTCATGCGCGTTTTGAGCCGATCTCAAAATACGACGGCCCCTGTTCTGCTGAGGATAATGGCGAGGGCAAATGTTTTGGCGGCTCCGCCCGACTGATGAGCGCTGTGGCAGAGGCGCGCGCACGCACCAACAATTCGATCCTTGTGGATGGTGGTGACCAGTTTCAGGGCACGTTGTTTTACACCTATTACAAGGGTGCGCTGGCGGCCGAAATGATGAACAAGATGGGCTATGACGCGATGACCGTGGGCAACCACGAGTTTGACGACGGCCCCGAAGTGCTCAAAGGGTTCATGGACGCGGTGAATTTTCCGGTTCTGATGTCCAATGCCGATGTGTCGGGTGAGCCGCTGTTGGCCGACAAGCTGGCGAAATCCACGGTGATTGAGCGTGGCGGTGAAAAGCTGGGCCTGATCGGCCTCACACCCGAGGACACAGATGAGCTGGCCAGCCCCGGTGACAAGATCACCTTTTCTGATCCCGTTGCCGCCGTGCAGGGTGAGGTCGACAAGCTGACAGCGATGGGCGTGAACAAAATCATCGTGCTCAGCCACTCCGGCTACGGCGTGGACCAAAAGGTTGCGGCAGGCACTACAGGTGTTGACGTGATTGTGGGGGGGCACTCCAACACGCTGCTCAGCAACACCAATGACCGTGCCTCTGGCCCCTATCCAACGATGGTGGGGGACACGGCGATTGTGCAGGCCTATGCCTATGGCAAGTTCCTGGGTGAGCTGAACATCACATTCGACGACGCGGGCAATATCAAAGAAGCATCCGGAGAGCCGCTGGTGATGGATGCAAGTGTCACACAGGATGAAGGCACCGTTGCACGTATCGCAGAGGCCGCAGGGCCGCTGGAGGAAATCCGCAACAAGGTTGTGACCAGCATTGACGAACCGCTGGGCGGGGATCGTGCGGTGTGCCGGGCGCAGGAATGTTCCATGGGCACGCTGATCGCGGATGCGATGCTGGCCCGTGTGGCCGATCAGGGCATTCAGGTGGCGATCCAGAACGGCGGTGGCATCCGTGCCTCCATCGATGCGGGCGAAGTTACCATGGGCGAAGTACTGACCGTGCTGCCGTTCCAAAACACGTTGTCCACATTTCAGGTCACCGGCGATGTGCTGAAAGCCGCGCTTGAGAATGGCGTCAGCGAAGTCGAAGAAGGTGCAGGCCGTTTCCCACAGGTGGCGGGCATGACCTATGCCTTTGACGCCAGCCAGCCTGCGGGCAGCCGCGTCAGTGATGTGATGGTGGGTGGCAAACCGCTCGACATGGGCGCGACCTACGGCGTGGTGTCCAACAACTACGTGCGCAACGGGGGGGACGGCTATGACATGTTCAAATCAGCAGCCAATGCCTATGACTTTGGCCCGGACCTTGCGGATGTGACGGCGGAATACATCGCGGCCAACGCACCCTACAAGCCCTACACTGACGGGCGCATCACGGTGAAATAAGCCTGAAGAAAGTGCAAATAAAAAGGCGCGCCTTTACCGGTGCGCCTTTTTATTTGTCTGGTTTCTATTGCGATTTGCAGAAGGTTCAAAAGTGTTCCTTGAACCATGCCAGCGCCAAATCACTTCAAGTCAGCAGACCTGCGCGGATCACCAGACCAAAAGGGCTTGTCGCAGGCGGCGCAACAGAGAAGACTGAAAGCAGCTAACTGCCGGGAGGGTCACAGAATGTGTGGACGCATGGCCGTCACGTTGCCTCATGATGCGATGGCGCAGGTTTTTGCAGCCGCGCCAGCCAATGATCTGCCAAATGTGCCAAATTACAATGTCTGCCCCACCACAGATGTGGCCATTGTCACCAGCGATGCCGGGCAGCGCGCACTCAGGGCGATGCGCTGGGGGTTGATCCCGCATTGGTACAAAAAACCTAACGGCGGGCCACTGCTGATCAATGCCCGCAGCGAAACCATTGCTGAAAAACCTGCCTTTCGTGCCGCCGCGCGCGAACGGCGCGGGTTGATCGTGGCGACAGGGTTTTACGAATGGACAAAGGATGCCGAGGGCGGGCGAGACCCTTGGTACATCACCCGGTCAGACGGGGCGCCTTTGGCCTTTGCTGCCGTCTGGCAGGATTGGAAGCAAGAGGACGGCAGCCGCCTGCCGACCTGCGCCATTGTCACAACCGGCGCCAATCAGGCAATGACAGCCATTCACCATCGGATGCCGGTGATTTTGGAACCAGCAGACTGGCCCTTGTGGCTGGGCGAGGCGGGTAAGGGTGCGGCCCCCCTGATGCGCGCCGCAGCGGAGGATACGCTTGTTTGGCACCGTGTGGAGAGGGCCGTGAATTCCAACCGTGCGGCCGGGCCAGAGCTGATTGAACCGTTTGATCCTTAAAATCGCCCATAGGGTGCGAACCGATGCGCCACCTATGATACCGTCGTGAGAAAACGGTCCTGTGAAACGTGAAACGCCCGCGTGTTGATACAAGCGGGCGTCAAAATCAAATGTGGCGTGGGGCTTTAAACCGGAATTGCACAGGCCTTAACCACCAAACCGTGCCTGAAATCCGAGATTTCAACAGGTTAGATGATGTTTGACCTATCAGGTTAAATGCATCTCGCTTTAGTCGCCAAAATCCAGCGGTGCGGCCTCATAGGTCCATTCGCCAACCATCTCATACCCTTCTGAATCCTGACCGCTAAAGGTCAGTTCCATTTGGCTGTTGATGTTGTGAATGTAGCTGCCGCCGGGGGGGATCACGCCGGTTGTCCAGCTGCCGTTTGGGCCGCTTACAATGTGGTCATGCTCGGTTTCGTTTTCAAAGACCAGTTCATCGCCGGGATTAACGTATGAAATGGTCGGCAAATATGCCCCATCAACGATCTCAATGGTGTGGATATCGGCAAGGGCGGTTGTGCCGGTCAGGGTCAGTGCGGTTGCAAGGGCGCAGGCACCTTTAGTCATAGAATTCAGCATTAAGATGCTCCTCGTAACGGCCCCACCCGGTTTTAGATGGCTTTCATTAACCTTAAATTGGGGCGAAAATTTGGCGTCACGGCAGTTTTTTGACCCTGTCACGGGGTGGATTTAAAGCAGAAATGCAAAGACCTGAAATCACCCGGTCTTGCCTGAAGTTCTCAATTTCAACGGGTGAGGTGATGTGTCGTGCCTCAGATCATTCGCATGTCGCTTTGATCGCCCCGCTTGCCGTTGTTTTCGGCCTGTCCGGCCAGCCACAATCGGAATGATTTCAGGGCGGCGGGCTCTTCCTGACCTTGCGGCCAGACCAGATAATAACTGCCGATGCTTTGCGTCGCCTCATCAGAGGCCAGGCGCAACTGGCCCGCGCGCAAATAGGGATCAGCGGTAAAGGTCGGCAGCAGTGCCACACCCAAGCCATGGATCGCCGCCTGTGCCATGGTTGAGAATTGATCAAATACCATGCCTGCGGGTGGTTTGCCCTCGACACCCAGCGCATTCAACCACCGGGCCCAGGCCTGTGGGCGGGTCTCAAGATGCAGCAGCGGCAGGGCAAGCAGCGCGCTGGGGTCCTCGGGCGGCTCACTCAGCAACTCAGGCGCGCACACTGGCACCACGGTTTCGGGCATCAAGGGAAGGTAATCCACCCCCGGCCAATCCGTGCGCCCAAAGTGGATTGCCGCGTCAAACGGACTGCCCTCAAACCCGAATGGTTTGAGCCGGGTCGACAGGTTCACTGTCACCTCTGGATGCAGTTCAGAAAAATCCCGCAACCTTGGGGCCAGCCAATGCATGCCAAAGGCCGGCAGAATGGCGAGGCTGAGCGTGCCATGCCCGGGGTTTGTGCGCGCAAGGGCCGAGGCCTGTGCCAAACGGTTCAACACATCCCGCACCTGCCCCACATAGGCCTCACCGGCGGGGGTCAGCCCCAATTGGCGGCCCTTGCGGGTCAGCAGGGCCGTGCCCAATTGCCCCTCCAGCGTCTTGAGCTGGCGGCTGATTGCGCTTTGTGTCAGGGACAATTCCTGAGCGGCTTGGGTGGCACTGCCGAGGCGCGCGACGGCCTCAAACGCGAGCAGGGCGGAGATGGAGGGCAAAAAACGGCGCGGGGCGATCATATGAGTTTTTCTCATGAATGCAGGAAAAAGCAGCGATAGAATTTTGGGGTGAGGTTTGCAATACTGCGCGCAACCCGACCCGACAAAAAGAGGATTGCCCGATGAATGCCGAAAGCCCCGTATTGCGTGCCAAAGATGCCCCTGATCTGGGGGTCTTTGATTGGGAAGACCCGTTTCGCCTGAATGACCAGCTGTCGGAGGATGAGCGCATGATCCGCGATTCCGCGCGCGCCTACGCGCAGGAAAAGCTGCAGCCACGGGTGATTGATGCCTTTGCCAACGAGGAAACGGACCCCGGCATCTTTCGCGAAATGGGCGACATGGGCCTGTTGGGCGTGACCATACCAGAAGAATACGGCGGGCTGGGCGGTGGCTATGTCAGCTATGGTCTGGTGGCCCGCGAGGTGGAGCGCGTGGATTCTGGCTATCGCTCCATGATGTCGGTGCAGGCCAGTCTGGTGATGTACCCGATCTATGCCTATGGCTCCGAGGCGCAGCGCAAGAAATACCTGCCCAAACTGTGCTCCGGCGAGTGGATCGGCTGTTTTGGCCTGACGGAGCCGGATGCGGGTTCTGACCCAGCCGGCATGAAAACCCGCGCGGTGAAAACCGCCAAGGGCTACAAGCTGACGGGTTCCAAAATGTGGATATCAAACGCGCCAATTGCGGATGTTTTTGTGGTCTGGGCCAAGTCTGAGGAACATGGCGGCAAAATCCGTGGCTTCGTGCTGGAAAAAGGCATGGAAGGCCTCAGCGCGCCCAAGATTGGCAATAAACTGTCCCTGCGCGCCTCGATCACGGGTGAAATCGTGATGAAGGATGTGGAAGTGGGCGAGGACGCCCTGCTGCCCCATGTGTCGGGTCTGAAAGGGCCGTTTGGCTGTCTGAACCGTGCACGCTATGGCATCAGCTGGGGCGCAATGGGCGCGGCGGAGTTCTGCTGGCATGCGGCACGGCAATACGGGCTGGACCGCAAACAGTTCAACAAACCGCTGGCGCAAACGCAGCTGTTCCAAAAGAAACTGGCGGATATGATGACAGAGATTTCGCTGGGCCTTCAGGGCGCGTTGCAGGTGGGCCGCCTGATGGACGGCGCAAACGCGGCGCCAGAGATGATCTCAATCGTGAAGCGCAACAATTGTGGCAAGGCGTTGGATGTGGCGCGCAATGCGCGGGACATGCATGGCGGCAATGGTATCTCGGGTGAATTTCAGGTGATCCGCCACATGATGAACCTGGAAACCGTCAATACCTATGAAGGCACCCATGACGTGCATGCCCTGATCCTGGGCCGTGCGCAGACTGGCCTGCAGGCGTTTTTCTAACCTCATCCCCAAAGGGCCGATACCCGTCAGGAAAACGCTATGGTCAGAAAGCTGGGCACGCCGCGCCCCTCTTTCTGGCCATAACTCTTCCCCGCCGGAGGCCTAGAATCTCTTTTGGAGCACCGCCGCATGGACCGCGTTACCATCGTTCATGACAACTTTCTGCGCCGCGTCACCGCGCAGGACTTTCCAGCAGGTCACAGCGCCAGCAATGCGCTTACAGATGATGACGCGCTGTCCCTGTTCAAATCACAGGTGCTGGCCCGCGCGCTGGATATCGAAAGCCGTGCCATGCAAAAGCGCGGGCAGGGGTTTTATACCATTGGGTCGTCCGGCCATGAGGGCATGGCGGTGCTGGGGCATGCGCTGCGCGTCGATGATATCGCCTTTCTGCACTACCGCGATGCGGCGTTTCAGATCGCGCGGGCACAAAAGGCGGGGCAGAGGGGCATGATGTCCGACATGCTGCTCAGCTTTGCCTGCGCGGCATCTGATCCCACCAGCGGTGGGCGGCACAAGGTGCTCGGCTCGCGTTCTTTGATGATCCCGCCGCAGACCTCCACAATTGCCAGCCATTTGCCCAAAGCGGTAGGCACGGCCCATGGCATTGGGCTGGCGCGGCGCAACCGACCGGAACACGCCGTGCTGGCGCGCGACGGGATTGTGATGTGCAGTTTTGGGGATGCCTCGCTGAACCATTCCACCGCGCAGGGCGCGATCAACGCGGCGGGCTGGACCTGCGTGCAGGGCGTACCCCTGCCGCTGCTGTTTGTCTGCGAGGATAATGGCATTGGCATTTCGACCAAAACGCCAACCGGCTGGGTCAAGGCTTCTGTCTCCGCGCGCCCCGGATTGCGGTATTTTGAGGCGGACGGGCGCGATATGTTTGCCGCAGAGAGTGCGGTTCAGGCCGCCGTAGACTGGGTGCGCCTGCACCGAAAGCCTGCGTTCCTGCACCTGCACACCGTGCGCCTTTATGGCCATGCGGGGCCGGATGTGGTGACCTCATATTTACCAAAGACCGAGGTTGAGGCGGACGAGGCGCAGGATCCCTTGCTCTATTCCGCGCGCGGCCTGATCGCGTCAGGTGCGGCATCACCCAGCGACATTTTGGGCATTTATACCGACACCCTGAAAGACGTGGCTGAAGCCGCCAAAGAAATGGCGGAAATCCCACGCTTGCAGGATGCCAAATCTGTCATGGCCAGCCTGATCCCCCCCAAACGCATCTGCGCGTCCAGCAATGGACCAAGTGCAGCGGATCGCGCGCAGGTCTTTGGCGCGGATATGGGACAGATGGATCAACCCCAACCGATGTCGCGCCTGATCAACTGGGCGCTGCACGATCTGATGCTCGCCTGCCCCGAAACCCTGCTGATGGGTGAGGACGTGGGGCGCAAGGGGGGCAATTATGGTGTGACGCAAAAACTGCATGCGCGGTTTGGCCCGGCCCGGGTGATCGACACGCTGCTGGATGAAACCAGCATTCTGGGGCTGGCCATTGGGCTGGGGCACAACGGATTTGTCCCGATGCCTGAAATCCAGTTTCTGGCCTATCTGCACAACGCGGAGGACCAATTGCGCGGGGAGGCGGCGACCCTGCCGTTTTTCAGCAACGGCCAATGGAGCAATCCGATGGTCATCCGCATCTCAGCACTGGGCTATCAAAAAGGGTTTGGCGGGCATTTTCACAACGACAATTCGATTGCGGTGCTGCGAGACCTGCCCGGCGTGATTATTGCTTGCCCGTCTGACGGGGCTGATGCCGCGTGTATGCTGCGCGAGGCGCATCGTTTGGCACGCGAAGAGCAGCGGGTGGTGGTGTTTTTGGAACCCATCGCGCTTTATCCCATGCGTGATCTGGCGGAGACCGGGGATGGCGCTTGGATGCGGCTTTATCCTGAGCCCGATCAGCGCATTGCCCTGGGTGAAGTGGGTGTGCACGGGGCTGGCAATGATCTGGCCATTGTGACCTACGGCAACGGGCATCACATCAGCCGGCAGGCACAGATTGAACTGGCAGCGGCCGGTGTTAAGGCGCGCGTGATTGATCTGCGTTGGCTGGCCCCGCTGCCGGAGGAGGCCATGATGGTGGCCATTGGCGACCGCCCGGTGTTGGTTGTGGATGAATGCCGCCGCACAGGCGGACAGGCCGAAGCCCTGATCAGCATCTTGGCAGAGCGTGGCGTGGCAAAGTTTGATCGTCTGACAGCTGAGGACAGCTTTATTGCCACAGGCCCGGCCTATGGTGCGACCCTGCCGTCGCGTGCTGGTGTGGTGGCTGCCGTACATAAAATGTTGGCGCAAACAGGGCGATCCTGACGAATCAATCTGAACGGGTGTGATGGTCAGGGTGCCTTGGGATGGGTCCAGGATTTGGGCCATCCTACTGGAGCCAAAAGATTTTACAGAAACTTGCACACGTGTGCAAAAAAATCTTGATTAAGTGCCGCGAATGACCGACCGTGACGGGGCGTCGCTGGTAGGGCGTGTTGGGGGGACCGCTGTGGCCGAAATTCAATTGCGCAACATCAACAAGCGTTGGGGCAGCTTTGTCGGAGTGGATAATTTTGATCTGACCATCGCGGATCGTGAATTTTTGGTGCTGTTGGGCCCCTCGGGCTGCGGCAAGACCACAACGATGCGAATGATTGCGGGCCTTGAGGACATCTCCGAAGGGGATATCCTGATTGACGGCAAGGTGGTCAACGATCTGGACCCCAAAGACCGGGATGTTGCGATGGTGTTTCAATCCTACGGGCTTTATCCGCATCTCAACGTCTATGAAAATATCCAATTCCCGCTGAAAGTGCGCAAAGTTGACCCCGCGACCCATGATGAGCGGGTGCGCAAGGCCTCTGCAATGGTGGAACTGGACGATTTCCTGCACCGTAAACCGGCGGAATTATCGGGTGGTCAGCGCCAGCGCGTGGCCCTGGCCCGTGCGATTGTGCGCCGTCCGTCCGTGTTTTTGATGGACGAACCCCTGTCCAATCTGGATGCCAAGCTGCGGGTATCAACCCGCGCGCAGATCAAGAACCTCAGCCATGAATTGCAGGTCACAACCGTCTATGTGACCCACGATCAGATTGAGGCGATGACCCTGGCAGACCGCGTGGTCGTGATGAAACAAGGCAAAGTGCAACAGGTCGGCACCCCAACAGATATCTATGACAACCCGGCCAATACCTTTGTCGCGAGCTTCATCGGGTCACCCGCGATGAACCTGATGGATGGCACGCTGAAGGGCGGCACATTCAGCGGCACAAACGTGGAGATCCACGGGCTGGACGCCGCTGACGGTGCGGTCACGCTGGGCTTTCGTGCCGAGGATGCGTCTGTGGCGGGCACCGGTCAGACCGGGCAGATCAGCGCGCCGATCTATACCATCGAACTGCTGGGTGATGCGGTAATGCTGACAGTGCGGGCAGGGGGGCAATTGGTCTCTGTCAAAACCGGCAAGGAATTTCGTGCAGAAATCGGGGACGAGGTCTCATTCTCCGTGACCCCCGAGATTTGCCACATATTTGACCGGACTTCGGGCGAGCGCGTCTGAGGTCGGGGCAAAGCACTGCCTTTGGAAACAGGGGCCAACCCAAGGGTGCAGTCTTGCAAGATGCATCCGCAAATATGCAACAGGGAGTTTGCAAAATGTTGAAGAAACTAGCACTGGCGGGGGTTGTTTCCCTTATGGGCACGACCGCTTGGTCCGCCTGCGCCTTTGAAAACACCACAGAAATCAAATCGCTTTCTGCTGGTTTTGAAGCCTGGAAAGCGGTTACAGATGCCATGGCAGAATGTGGCAACGTGCAGGCCGAGCTGGATCAGGAATTCCGCACAAAACAGCCTGCGGCGTTTGAAGCTAACCCATCGCTTTATCACATTGGTGGCGTGTCCAACGGCACAATCACACCTTTGTTGAACGCAGGCACCATCCGTCCGCTCGACGATCTGGTCGCCAAGTACGGCAGCCACCTCAAGCCAAACCAGCTGATCAAGATTGACGGCAAGGTGATGGCTGTTGCGATGATGGTGAACACGCAGCACCTGATGGTGCGCGAGGATGTTCTGTCAGAGATGGGTATCCCGGTTCCCACAACATGGGATGAGGTCTATGCCGCCGCCGCCAAGATCAAGGACGCCGGCAAAATGGACACGCCGCTGGGCGCGACCATGAAATCAGGTTGGAACCTCGCGCAGGAATTCGTGAACATGTACCCCGGTTTTGGGGGCGCATTGTTTAACGATGACAATACCGCAGCCGTGAACAACGACAAAGGTGTCAAGGCACTGGAAACCCTCAAAGCGGGCATGCAGTACATGGACCCCGAAGTTCTGGTGTCTGACTCCACCTATGTGCAGCAGCAGTTCCAGCAGGGTAAAATCGCCATGGCGAACCTCTGGGCGTCTCGTGCCGGTGCCATGGATGATGAGGCCGAAAGCCAGGTTGTTGGCAAAGTCAAAATGGTTGCTGCCCCCATGGCGATGGCCGGTGGTGCACCCGCGACAACCCTGTGGTGGGACGGCATTGTGATTGCCAAGAACATCTCCGATGAGGAAGCCGACGCCGCATTCCGCGTGGCGATGGAAGGCTTGGACAAAGAGATGGTTATGGCCAACAACGATGCCGCCATCTGGCTGGTGGACGGCTTTGTGCCCGGTGCAACAGCTGAGGGCGCGATTGCCACAGCAACAGCCTCTCCTGCGGCACCCGCATATCCATCCACCACACGCATGGGTCTGATGCACACCGCATTGGGCAACGAAATCCCTGCCTTTATGACAGGTGAGCGTGATGCGGCCGCGACACTGGCAGCCATTGAGGAAGCCTATACCACGTCCGCAAAAGAAGCAGGCGTGCTGAAGTAAACGCATTTTGGCTGGCCGGGCATATGCTTTGGCCAGCCATTTCCTTTGATGTGGTGATTTTTACCCGGGGGCCAATCTGGCCTGCGCGTCAAGACCATCAGCGATTTTTGGGCCCCATCGAGGGTGGCTGAGGCAAGGCAGGGGACACGACATGAAGTTCAGGACTTTTGCAGCATTTGTCGGCCCATCCGTGCTGATGATGGTCTTTTTCATCGCACTGCCGCTGGTGTCTGTGTTTCTGGAGAGCTTTAAGGTCACCCAACCCGTCATGCAGCAGGTGGAGGTTGAAACCTGCACCCCCGGTTTCCTGACGCAAACCTGCACAACGGAGCTGAAAACCATTCCTGTGATTGGTGCGGACGGCAAGGTTGAAACCACCACGCAGTGGCAGGGCCTGCAAAGCTATCGCTCCGTCTTGCAGATGGACAAGGTCTGGGCCGCGATCGGCTCCAGTGAGATTGGCAGCATCCTGCAAATTGATTTCTGGAAGGCGCTGCGGTTTACGCTGATGTACACGCTGTTGACCCTGCCGCTGGTGATTGGCGTGGGGCTGATCATCGCGCTGACGGTCAACAATGCCACGCGGGCGTTGCGCGGGCCGATCATCTTTGTCTCGCTGCTGCCGTTTATCATCACGCCGGTGATCGGGTCACTTGCGATCTATTGGCTGTTTGTAGGGGACGGCATTTTGACCGCGATGATGGAGCGCTGGTCAGGCACCAACATCTCCATGTTCGCACAGGCATGGACGGTGGAACTGCTGATGTATTTCTACCGGGTCTGGCATGTGGCACCCTTTGCCTTTGTGATCTTTTATGCCGGGCTTCAGACGGTCAATATGGACACGCTGGAATCTGCGGTGATTGACGGGGCCTCGCGCTGGCAGCGGCTGCGCCATGTGATTGTGCCCCATCTGATGCCGCTGATTGTCTTTATCGCGCTGATCCATCTGATGGATTGCTACCGCGTGTTCGAAGAGATTGTCGGATTCCGCTCGCAGGCCCATGTGATTTCGCTGCAATGGCTGACCTTTGATTTCCTTGTGCCGGATGACGCGGGCAATCGCGCGATCAGCCGGGCCTCTGCCTCTGCGATGCTGACCATGGTGGGCATTGTATTCCTGTTGATCTGGCCCCTGCGCCGCACCTGGAGAGACCACAGAGGGGGGGCACACTGATGTTGTTTGAACGAAAGGGGCCTGTGTTATGAGCGATACTGCCAAGGCCCTGCGCCAACCCTTTGCCCTGCGGTTTGCCTCTGGTGCGTTTCTGGTGTTCTGGTGCGTGCTGGCGGCCTTTCCGATCTTTTGGATCACGGTGATGAGCTTTAAATCCCCGCGCGATGCCTTTGCAGCAAGCCCGTGGGATGTGATCACCGGCCCGGCCACCCGTGCGGCGGGCAATGGCCTGTCGATTTTGGACATTGTGGTGGGGCTGGTGGTGCTGTTCTTTGCGCTGCGGTGGGCCTTCACCCGCCTGCCTGACCTGGTTGCACGTTACTCACCGCCAGGCATGATTGTGCTGGGCTGGCTGCTGGGCGCGGCGGTCTATGCGCTGGTTTTTGTGTTGTTGTTCTTTGGGTTGCTGCCGCTGATCCTGGGAGCGTTGAACGGCGTGCTTGGCCCACTTGGGCAGCCTGTTCTTGGCCTGACCACACAACATTACGAGGCGGTCTGGGGTGAAAACGAGTTTTACCGCAACTTCCTGAACTCCATGCTGGTTACGGCGGGGGTGGTCACGATTTCGCTGACGGTGGGCACTTTGGCAGGCTACGGTCTGGCGCGCTCCGGCTCTGATCTGGCGTTTTGGTTGCTGATCCTGGCGCTGGTGTTTCGCGCGCTGCCCCATTCGGTGCTGGTGGCGGGTTATTTGCCGTGGTTCATCAACTCTGCCGAGATTTTGCGACCCATCTTTGGTGAGATTTCACCAACGCTTTATGGTCAGCCCTGGGCGGTAATTGCGGTGCTGGTGGCGATCAATCAACCGTTTACGATCTGGATGTTGCGCTCGTTCTTTCAGAATATTCCCGCAGAGCTGGACGAGGCCGCCCGTGTGGATGGCTGTTCACACTTTCAGGCGTTTCGCCGGGTTATCATGCCGGTGATGTGGCCGGGGGTGATCACTACGGGGCTGTTTTCGTTTTTGCTGGGGTATAATGACTTTCTGGTCACGGCTCTGCTGCTGGATGCGCAGAACCAGACGATGGTGCCTGCAATTGCCGGCTATTTCAACCGTGAAACCACCACCACAGATCAGGTCGAGGCGGTGGCCGCAGCGGTCAGCATCACAGCACCGTTGTTTTTGCTGGTCATGGTATTCCAGCGCCAGATTGTCAGCGGTTTAACAGCGGGAGCGGTCAAGGGATGAGACGATTTTTTCGAAAAAATCGGACCAAAATTTTCAAAAATTTTGAGGCGCCAAGATGAAGGGTTCAAGACCCCCGCAGGCTGTGCTGAGCCGGGATACAGATTTGTCTAAAACAGTCGAAACCCGAACCGTGATCGAGGGCATGGTGGATGGGCTGAACGATCACACGATTGATGGCATTGGTGCGTTCTTTCACGAGAGTTTTCGCTGGATGGGCAACACCGGCTGCGGCACCAAAACCGGGTTGCAGCAGTTTCAGGACAATTGGCAGCGCCCCTTTCAGGCGGCATTTTCAGACAAGGTTTGCGTGGATGAGGCCCGGCTGTTCATGGGCGAATGGGCCGCCGCCTTTGGTCGGCAGGAGGCCACGCATTCCGGGACGTTTATGGGCATTGCACCCACAGGCAAGCGGATTGAAATCCGCTACATGGATTTTTGGAAAGTTTCAGAGGGCAAGATCGCGGACAATTGGGTCATGGTCGATTTTCCCCATGTGATGGAGCAACTTGGCGTGGACGTGTTTAACGGACAGGGCTGGGAAAAATATGACCGCGGCGAAGAAAAAGCGCCACGGCCAGAGAGTTGATGAGGGACCAATGACGATTGAATATCTAAAGCGCGGACTGTCCGAAGATGCCCGCAGCGAGGATGATGCCAAGACGCGAACCGTGGTAGAGGCCACATTGGCAGATATTGAGGTGCGCGGTGACACGGCCGTGCGGGCATTGTCCGAAAAGTTTGACGGTTACTCGCCCGCCTCTTTCAAGCTCAGTGCCAGTGAAATTGGCGCGCTGATGGCCAAGGTCAGCCCGCAGGAAATGGCGGATCTGAAGTTTGCACAGGAGAACGTGCGCAAATTTGCCCAGGCCCAGCGGGAATCCATGCTGGATATCGAGGTTGAAATGCAGCCCGGTGTGATCCTGGGGCATAAGAACATTCCCGTGCAATCGGTTGGCTGCTACGTGCCCGGTGGCAAATTCCCCATGGTGGCCTCCGCGCATATGTCCGTGGCAACGGCCAGCGTGGCCGGGGTGCCGCGGATCATTGCCTGCACGCCCCCGTTTAACGGTGAACCCAACCCGGCAGTGATCGCCGCCATGCATCTGGGCGGTGCCCATGAGATTTACGTCATGGGCGGCATTCAGGCGGTTGGGGCCATGGCGATTGGGACCGAAACCATTGATCCTGTGCACCTGCTGGTCGGCCCCGGCAATGCCTTTGTAGCAGAGGCCAAGCGGCAGTTGTTTGGCCGCGTCGGGATTGATTTGTTTGCCGGTCCTACCGAGACGATGGTCATTGCAGATGAGACTGTAGATGCAGAGATATGTGCCACCGATCTGCTGGGGCAGGCAGAGCATGGTTATAACAGCCCCTGTGTGCTGCTCACGAATTCGCGGAAATTGGCAAATGAGACCCTGACCGAGATTGACCGCCTGCTGGACATCCTGCCCACGGCAGGCACGGCAAAGGTCAGTTGGGATGATTACGGTGAGGTCATTGTCTGCGACACCTATGAGGAAATGTTGCAGGTTGCCGATGATATTGCCTCGGAGCATGTGCAGGTGATGACGGACCGGGATGATTGGTTTCTTGAGAATATGACCTGTTATGGCGCGTTGTTTTTGGGCGCACGCACCAATGTGGCCAATGGCGACAAGGTGATAGGCACCAACCACACGCTGCCCACCAGAAAGGCCGGGCGTTATACCGGGGGATTGTGGGTCGGAAAATATCTCAAGACCCATTCCTATCAGAAAATCACCAGTGATGCCGCCGCCGCGGAGATGGGGGCCTATGGCTCTCGGCTATGTATGCTCGAAGGGTTTGTCGGCCATGCGGAGCAATGCAATGTGCGGGTGCGGCGCTATGGCGGGGTCAATGTGCCATATGGTGAAGGTGCACCGGTACGGGGTGCTGCGGAATAGATCGTTTTGCCCCATTTAGGGGCAAAACGACCTTTGAGAGATCTTCTCTCAAACTCTCTGGGAAGAGTTAAAGCCAGAAAGAGAACAGATGGACCGTCATTCAAAAGCAAAAGAGCTGATCGCGCCCCTGCGCCGGGCGATGTATGATTTTGACACAAAAGGTGTGCGCGCCGCGTTGCATGGGGTTTGTGCGCCAGATGTGGTGTTTCGCCTCGCGTTTCCATTTGAGACGACCACAGGGGTAGATGCGTATTTTGACAAGGTTTACACGCCTTTGGTTGCGGCGATCCCGGATCTGGAGCGGCGCGATCACATCGTGATGGCAGGCCCCACGCCGGAAGGGGATGATTGGATCGGCTGTGGTGGGTTTTATTGCGGTACGTTTCGCGCGCCCTGGCTGGATATTCCGCCCACCGGGCACATGATGCACATGCGCTTTCACGAATTCTACCGGGTGGTGGATGGCAAAATTGTAGAGATGCAGGCGCTTTGGGATATTCCAGAGGTCATGATGCAGGCCGGGGCCTGGCCGATGACACCCTCATTGGGGCGCGAATGGCATGTGCCTGCACCCGCCAGCAATGATGGGATTGTGCCCGGACCCTATGATGCCGCACAAGGGCAAGCGACCTGTCAGCATATCATCGACATGCTGGAACATATGAAGCGGCACCCGAGCCAGGGCGGGCCAGACGTGATGGAGATGCCGCGGTTTTGGCATCCGCGCATGTCCTGGTATGGCCCTTCGGGCATTGGCACCGGGCGCGGGATAGAGGGGTTTCGCAAGTGGCATCAAATCCCTTTTTTGGCAGGCATGCCGGATCGCGGGCAATATGTGGATGAAATTAGCTATCATTTCTTTGGAGACCGCAATTTTGCCGCCGTTACAGGCTGGCCTAATATGTATCAGTCGATCACCCATGGGGGATGGCTTGGCATTGCGCCCTCTGGCAAGAAAATCGGAATGCGCAGTCTCGATTTCTGGCGGGTTGAGGCGGGTCTGATCCGCGAAAATTGGGTGCTGGTCGATTTGTTGCACATGTATGACCAGATCGGGGTCGATGTGTTGGCGCGGATGCGGGAATTTAACAAGGCGCGGGTTGGGTTTGATTCCGAAACGGGGGGCGCAGGATGACGGAGACAGACGGGGCACTGCCTCGCACCCCGTCGTTTGATCTGAGCGGTAAACGGGCGCTGGTCACGGGCGCGTCCTCCGGCATTGGGATGGGCTGTGCCGTGGCACTGGCGGAGGCGGGGGCGCATGTGGTGTGTGCCGCGCGCCGGGTGGATGTTTTGGCCGACGCTGTTGAGGCAATACGTGTGGCGGGATGGGCGGCGGAGGCCCTGCCGCTTGATATTACTGATTTGGATGTGATGGGCACAGTGCTCAAGGCGCAGGCGCCGTTTGATGTGGTGATCAACGCCGCAGGGTTGGCGCGGCATTCCCCCGCGTTGGCAACCTCTCCCGAAGACTTTGACGCGGTGATGAATGTAAATCTGCGCGCGGCGTATTTCCTGTCTGTGGGGGCTGCCCATGGGATGCAGGACAAGGGTGGGTCGATCATCCATATTTCCTCCCAGATGGGGCATGTGGGGGGCATTGATCGCGCCGTTTACTGTGCCTCCAAACACGCGCTTGAGGGCATGGTCAAAGCGATGGCCATTGAGTGGGGCAAGACCGGCATTCGGATCAATACGATCTGCCCGACCTTTGTGCGCACGCCGCTGACCCAGCCCACCTTTGACAATCCGCAACGGCTGGCCTGGATCATGGAAAAGATCAAACTGCCGCGCGTGGCAGAGGTGTCAGACATCATGGGGGCGGCGTTGTTTTTGGCCTCTGATGCCAGTGCGATGGTGACAGGTACGTCAATGTTGATCGACGGGGGCTGGACAGCGGACTGATGGCGGTAAAAATCACCTCACTGGATGTTGCACAACGCGCCGGGGTCAGCCGATCAGCGGTCAGCCGGGTCTACACGCCGGGGGCTTCGGTCAGCAAATCTACCGCCGCAAAGGTGCGTGCCGCTGCCGGAGAGTTGGGGTATCGCCCCAACGTGCTGGCGCGCAGCCTGATCACAGGGCGTTCGCGCATCATTGGGTTGGTCGTGGCCTACCTTGAAAACCAGTTTTACCCCGAAGCGATTGAAAAGCTGTCCCATGCCTTGCAGGCGCAGGGTTATCACGTGCTGGTCTTTATGGCCTCCAATGATGAGGCGACCACAAGTCAGGTGATTGATGAACTGCTGGATTATCAGGTGGATGGGATCATCGCCGCCTCCGTCGGGCTGTCCAATGATCTGACGCGGCGCTGCGAGGATGCGGGTATTCCGATCGTGCTCTTTAACCGGGATCAGTTTGATGACCGGCTGTCCTCAGTTACGTCGGACAATATGGCGGGCGGGCGCAAGCTGGCGGAGTTTTTGGTCGCGGGCGGCCATACCCGGATTGCGCATATTGCCGGATGGGAAGGGGCCTCCACCCAGATCGACCGCGAGGCCGGTTTTAAGGCCGGGCTGATGGAAGCAGGTGTGAAAATCGTGGCGCGCGGCGTTGGGAATTTCGATTTTGAACACGCCAAACAGGCCGCCCGCGACATGTTTGACCGCGATGACCCGCCTGATGCGGTATTTGTGGCCAATGATCATATGGCATTTGCCGTGATGGACGTGCTGCGCTTTGATCTGGGTATTTCAGTGCCCGGTGAGGTGTCGGTTGTTGGCTATGACGATGTGAAACTGGCCGCCTGGGCGAGTTATGATCTGACCACCGTGCGCCAACGTGCCAATGCGATGGTGCGCCAGGCCGTTGATTTTTTGATGACGCGCCTTGATCACAGCGACACGGCCCCGCGCCGGGTCAGCATCGACGGCCCCCTGATTATCCGCGGCTCTGCCCGCAAGCCCAAAGGACAAGCGACATGAAAGGTTTTTCAAACCGGTTCAAGGATTTCCCCGATTACATCATCGGTATCACAAAGGAAATCTGGGAGGAGCGCGGCATCGCGACCCTGCATGAGTATTACAGCAAAGACATCGTTGTACGTTCGCCCGGCTCGGTGGTGATTGGCAATCAGTCGGTGATTGGGGCCACAATGGCCACGCTGGCAGAGTTTCCGGACCGCACGTTGCTGGGCGAGGATGTGATCTGGTCCGGTACGCCGGAGGAGGGGATGCTGTCTTCGCACCGGATCATCACCATGGCGACGCATCTGAACGATGGAATGTACGGCAAGGCCACAAGCAAGCAGCTGCGCTACCGGATTATGGCGGATTGTCATGCGATCAACAATCAGATCAACGATGAATGGTTGATCCGTGATCAGGGGGCGATTGTTGCGCAGATGGGCTGGGAGCCCAAGCAATACGCCGCTGATCTGATCGAGCGCGAAGGCGGGCCGGAGCACTGCGTGCAACCCATGACCCCCGCGATTGACCAGCCCGGCCCCTACAAAGGGCGCGGCAATGACAATGAATGGGGCCAGAAATACGCTGATATCCTGACCCGGATTATGGGCGCGGATATGGCGGTGGTCCCGGCGGAATACGACCGCGCGGTTCAGACCGAATATCCCGGTGGTGTGACGGGCCATAGCCACGGATCAGTCGATCAGTTCTGGATGGGGCTGCGCGCGTCATTCCCCAGTGCCACGTTCAGCGTTGATCACCAGATTGGCCGGGATGACCCGATGATGCCACCGCGCGCGGCAATCCGTTGGTCCTTGCACGGCAAGCACGAGGGCTGGGGTAGTTTTGGCACCCCCACGGGCAAGGATGTTTATGTGATGGGGATTTGCCATGCAGAGTTTGGCCCATGGGGCCTGCGGCGGGAATATGCGATTTATGACGAGGCGATGATCTGGAAGCAGATTTTGCTGCAAACAGGGTAACGCTGGATCAAATGGGAAGATAAGGATGACATCTTACGCGGATATCATGTTCACGCCGCAGGTGGAGGCCGAGCAAGCGGCCATTGGCGCGAAGGGTAAGTTTGCCAGTCGTTATGACGCCAAGCAGGACGAACCCTTGGGGGAAAACGAGGCCGCATTTCTGACCTCGCGCACGTCGATCTACATCGCCTCGGTCAACTCAGGTGGTTGGCCCTATATCCAGCATCGGGGCGGCCCTGCGGGGTTCATCAAACTGCTGGACGCGCATAAAATTGGGTTCGCGGACTATCGCGGCAATCGTCAGTTGATCACAAAGGGCAATTTGAGCACCGAGGACCGCGTGTCGATCTTTGCGATGGATTATGCCCGCAAGGCGCGTCTGAAGCTGCAAGGGCGTGCCACATTGGTCGATGCGGGACAGCGGCAGGATTTGGTGGATCAGCTTGGCGTGCAAGGCCAAGGCCCGGTTGAACGTTTCATGACAATCACCCTCACCGCATGGGACTGGAACTGCCCGCAATACATCACGCCGCGTTTTGACACGGCGGAAATGACTGCCCTGATCGGCCCGGAACTGAGCCGGTTAGAGGCAGAGAATGAAAAGCTAAAGGCCGAACTGGCCGCATTAAGGAACCCGACATGACCCCAGCCGAAATGGAAGCCCGCATCGTTCGTTATGGCGATCTGATCCCCTGCAAAACCGCCTTTATCGACGCACATACGCCCGGCAGTGATCAAAAGGAAAACTTCACCATCATCGGGGGCGGGGTCAGCGAAAGTGCGGATCAGCATGTGCATATTTCCATCCCGCATGGGTTCAACATTGGCGCGGCAGGCCAGCCGCCCAAGTGTCGCAACTCCATGCACAATCACCGCACGGCCGAGGTGTTTTTTGTCCTGAAGGGCCGTTGGCGGTTTTTCTGGGGGGAACATGGCGATGCGGGAGAGGTCACGCTGGAAGAGGGCGATATCATCAACATCCCCACCAACATCTTTCGTGGGTTTGAGAACATCGGCACCGATTACGGGATGATCATGGCGATCCTTGGCGGGGATGACGCAGGGGGGGGCGTGATCTGGGCCCCCCATGTGATTGAGGACGCCAAGGCGCATGGGCTGGTGCTGGGCGAGGATGGGAAGCTCTATGACAGCAAACAGGGTGTTAGCCTGCCCGACGGGGTCAACCCGATGCCCGTGCTAACAGCGGACGAACTGGCAATGGTCGATACACCCACCGCGATGCAGGTGGTCGGTGGCTATGTGCGCCGCTACCTTGACATGAAAGCGCTGGCGGGAAGCGGGACGCCCTGCAAAGTGATCGGCGCGCGCGGGATCATCCGCGATAAGCCGGGGTTCGAGGTTGATCTGGTCACCCGCGAAAGTGCGAGCGACAAAATGCACAAACACGACCGCCCCTCTGTCTTGATGCCGATGAATGGGCATTGGAGAGTGATCTGGGAGGGTGGCGAGGCGACGCTGGCCCCGGGCGATACCATGTCTGTCCCTGAAAACCTGATGCACAGGGCGGTACCCTCCATGACGGGGGAGGCCTCATTGTATCACGTTGTGGCAACAGATGATCCGGCTGGCCCCACCTGGACTGGCTGATGCAGATCTTTGATGGCCGTAACAATGCGCTCAGCCGCCTGTGGTGCGGTCCCCACGATCCTGTGCGCGCCTTTGCGCAGCCATTGGGGCAGGTCAACATCCCCCATGCGGGCGATTTGCCCAATCTGGTGCAGGCCATGGCCGATCATGGCTATCGCGCGGCGTTGATCGCAAAACCCTGCAATGAAAACTGGCTGACCTTTCTTGCGCGGCACCTGGGAAACCCCTGAGCATGTCGGACCTGCCTGATCCTGCCGGGTTGCACGCGACCTATCAGCGACAGGCCCAGCGTTTTGACCAGCGGCGCGGGCGTGGTTTGTTTGAGGCGGGATGGCTTTCGCAGTTTGCCGATCTGTTGCGCCCTGCTGGTCAGGTGCTTGATCTTGGCTGCGGTGCGGGGGACCCTATTGCGCGGTGGTTCATCGAGCGTGGATTTGCCCTGACGGGTATGGATTTTTCTGAAAATATGCTTGCGCTTGCCCGCGCGCGTTGGCCCGACGGGGATTGGCGGTTGGGCGACATGCGCGCCTTCGACACAGATGAAACATGGGATGGTATTTTGGGGTGGAACAGCTTTTTCCACCTGACCCCGGATGAACAGCGCGCTTGCCTGCCGCGTCTTGTGCGCGGCCTCACCCCTGGTGGGGTGCTGATGCTGACAGTCGGACATTCCCAAGGTGCGGTAGCAGGCACGGTTGGAACTGAACAGGTCTATCATGCCAGCCTGTCCCCCGCTGAATACGCCACATTGCTTGAAGCCCATCAGATGCACTTGCGCGCCTTTGTGATCGAGGACAAAACCTGTAATGGTCACTCTGTGCTGCTGGCACGCCGCGCGGCTAAGGAAGATTAGGCAAATGGGCACATTTTCAGATCAGGTTTTGGCCGGGTTGGGGCCAGACATGAAAATGGGCATAGAAGTCATTGCCCTGATGCATTGGCTGGAGGACGATCAGAACAATCTGATGCACTATACGTCTAACACTGTGCCGGTTCTGCCCACGATACCTTTTGCGGACATTGACGCCCTGTGGTCCCATCTGGCCTTTGTGATTGACCCTGATCTGTTCACCTACTGGATGGGCCGGGACGATCTGGGCAACACGCTTGTCAGCATTCTGCGCTGCGGCGGGGATGGCAGTCACATTGCCCAGTGGCGTGATCCTGAGGGGGCAATGAAATACGTCTTTGCCGGGTCTGAGGGCGACGCCTTTGTGCTGGCTGAGAGCAGTCTGGCCTTTGTCCAACTGATCACGATGGGCTATGAAAGCATCGAAACCCGCGATGCGCTAACCGAACACCCTGCCGAGATTTGGCAGGAATACCAAGACGGCCTCTGGCCAGACACCCAAACCGCCAAAATCTGGGTGCGGGGCCAATTTGGGGTTGAACCGCCCATGTGAGCGCAGACCTGATGCCGCAATATCCTGACGGCGACCCTTTTGAACATTGGGTTGCTGCGAACACCAAGAATTAAGGACACCGCCATGACCATCAAAACAACCTCCGTCGGCTCCATGCCGCGTCCGCAAGAGGTGGTCGATTTCATCTTTGCCCGTGAAAATAACACGCCGTTTGAACAAGAGGCGTTTGATGCCTGCATGACGCGGAGTGTCTCGGAAACGGTGCGGCGGCAGGTGCAGGCGGGTGTGGACATTGTGAGCGACGGTGAGACCTCCAAAATTTCCTATGCCACATATGTCAAAGACCGCTACACCGGGTTTTCCGGCGACAGCCCGCGCAATGCACCGGCGGATCTCAAAAAATTCCCCACGTTTCTGAAACGGCTGGCAGAGGGCGGCGGCACCCCGCAATATGCGCGGCCCATGTGCACCGGTGACGTAAAATCCAAAGGGCAGGGCGAGCTGGAGAAAGACATCGCCAATCTAAAGAACGCAATGGCCGAACATGGGGCCGAAAGAGGCTTCATGAATGCGGCCTCGCCCGGGGTGATCTCTTTGTTTTTGCAAAACGATCACTACAAAACGCGCGATGCCTATCTGGCGGCCCTCGCGGATGCGATGAAGGAAGAATATGAAACCATCGTGGCGGCGGGTCTTGACCTGCAATTGGATTGCCCGGATTTGGCCCTGTCACGCCACATGCTGTTTAATGATCTGAGTGAGGCGGAGTTTCTCAAAATCGCAGACAGCCATGTGGAGGCACTAAACCACGCCCTGCGCAATGTGCCACAGGACCGCGTGCGCATTCACATCTGCTGGGGCAATTACGAGGGCCCGCATGTCTGCGATATCGGCATGGAAAAGGTCTTTGATACGCTGATGTCCTCCAAAACGCGCTATGTGCTGTTTGAAACCTCCAATCCGCGCCATGCCCATGAATGGACCGTGTTCCGGGACCGCAAGGGCGATATCCCTGATGACAAGGTGCTGGTGCCCGGTGTGGTCGATACCACCACCAACTTTGTGGAGCATCCGGAGGTTGTAGCCCAACGCATCGAACGCTTTGCAGGGATTGTGGGTAAAGATCGGGTGATTGCCGGATCAGACTGCGGGTTTGGCACCTTTGCCGGGTTTGGCGCGGTGGATCCGGAAATTGCCTATGCCAAGATGGAATCCCTGTCTGCGGGCGCAAAACTGGCAAGCGCGCGGTGACAAAGGGGCGTATCCTGCTGCTGTCAGGGTTGTCCGGCAGCGGCAAAACCACGCTGGCCCGCGCGCCTTGTATGCAAGGCCGCTCGGCGCATCTGCGGGTCGATACAATCGAAAAGGCCATTTGTGAAAGCCAGCTGGCCCCCAAATGCGCCATCGACGCGGGCTACCGTGTTGCCGGGGCGCAGGCACAGGAACTGGCCGCACTTGGTCTTGATGTGGTCTGTGATGCGGTCAACGCTGATGACCGTGGCCGCGCGATCTGGCCTGATCCTGATCTGGTCATCTGGGTGCGCATCCCAGAGGCACTGCGCGCATCGCGGAGCAAGGCACGCGGCTTTCCCGCATACCCCCACGTCTGGCAAGACTGGCCGCTTGATGTTTTGGAAGTGGACGGCGCAGGTGATGCAACCGCACTGGCCCGCTGAAATCTGGAAAATACTCTAACACACCGTCGGAGGAAAAATGAACGATACCCTGCTGGACCTGCTGAAACGCGTCGATACCCCCACCGTTTGCAACGCCATTGAGGTGGCGCAGGGCAAGCGCGGCTTTAACGATTTTACCCGTGGCACCATGCAGTGTTCTGCGCCCGGTGAGGCGATGGTTGGCTATGCCCGCACCGCGCGCATTCAGGCCGTGAACCCACCAAGCGAGGATGCGGATGTGATCAAGGCCCGCCGCATGGCCTATTACAAATACATGGCCGAGGGCCCGCGCCCCGGTGTGGCTGTCGTGCAGGACATGGATGTGCCAAACGCGATTGGGGCCTATTGGGGCGAGATCAACACCAATGTGCACAAATCCTTTGGCTTGTCGGGCGCGTTAACGGATGGGGTCATGCGCGACTTGGGCGACCTGCCTGAGGGTTTTCCGGTGGTCGCAGGCTCCATCGGGCCGAGCCACGGGTTTGTGCATGTGATCGACTTTGGCCAACCGGTCGAGGTGATGGGCATGACTGTCACACCCGGCGCGCTTGTGCACGCAGACCGCCATGGCGCGGTGGTGATCCCGAACGATGTGGTGGACGTGCTGGAGGCGGCCATTGCGCAGCTGTTCAAATCCGAAAAGGTGGTGCTGGAGGCCACCAAAGACAAGCGCATTGGGTTTGCGGAGTTTGAAGCGGCCTGGGCGGCGTTTGAGGCATCCCGGACCTGAGGGGGCTTGGGGCCTTCTTCAAATGTCTGGTTGGAGGCCAGAGTCCCGACTGTTTTGGCGGACTTTTCAAGCTGTTCAAGTCGCATCGTGGTGATAGGCTGATCCTATGAGCAAGTGCGTTTTTCATTCCCTTCAAGTCTTAGTGCTTTTGACGACCCCAGCACTAGCTTGCTATCCCGATCCTAAGTTTTCTTACGATGACGTAAGTTCTCAAGACATTTCGATTGCGACGGCTACAGTAACTTCCGTTGAAGTCGAAAGCTCTGAAACACAATCGTGTTGGCATGTTCATTATCTCGATGTTCAATATCTCTATGGCGTTGGTGAAAAAGAATTTTCTGTAAAGACTTGTTCTGATGAAGTCTACCAAGTCGAGGCGCTTTCCGAAGAGTTGGAGGGCCTCGAATATCTGGGGTTTGTGCCAGAAGCGGAAGTTCTTGTAGGGCTTGTAAGTCTCGACCAAGATAACTCCGACTTGAGGTATGCAATCCCTTCATGTTGGGGGCCGCTTCATTACAATTTAGGCAAGATGTCTTCCGAAGAACGGGCAGAGCTCCTGAGAGAGCTTGATAACCAAATTGAAAAAATTCAATAGCCGCTAAGTCCGCTTTGCAGAAATCAACGCCCTTAATCTTTCGGCGCGGGCGCACCCCCTTCAAAATTGTTGCCATTCACATAGTCACAAGGCTCTTCGCGCATTTCCAGATGCAAGTGATCCGAGTTCAGCGGGTTGGCCCGTGCCAGGTCCTCATCCACCTCTATGCCCAGCCCCGGTGCTTTCGGCGCGCAAATAAATCCGTCTTCCAGCTGAATGCTGTTCTTGATCAGGGCGGCATGAAACGGTGTCTCAATGCTTTCACACATCAGAATGTTCGGGATGGACACGGCCAGATGCACATTCGCGGCCCATTCCACGGGTCCGGCGTATAAATGCGGGGCCATCTGCGCGTTATAGACCTCGGCCAGCGCCGCGACCTTTTTCATCTCCCAAATGCCACCTGCACGGCCCAGCGCCGGTTGCAAAATGGTGGCGGCCCCGCTTTGCAAGACGGATGCGAATTCGCCCTTTGTGGTCAACCGCTCGCCTGTGGCGACGGGGATGCGCACCGCCTGCGCAACTTTGGTCATCTCCGCCACATTGTCCGGCGGAATGGGTTCCTCAAACCACAGCGGTGAATAGGGTTCCAAGGCTTGCCCCAGACGAATGGCGCCTGCCGTTGAAAACTGCCCATGGGTGCCAAACAGCAGGTCGGCCTTGTCCCCCACAGCCTCTCGAATGGCTTTGCAAAAGGCAACGGATTGGCTGATGTCCGACATCGCCGGCATATGCCCGCCGCGCAATGTGTAGGGCCCGGCCGGGTCAAATTTGACCGCCGTATAGCCGCGCGCCACACAATCCGCCGCCGCTTCTGCGGCCATATCGGGCGAGGACCAAAAGGCGCTGAGATCGTGATGAGGCAGGGGATAGAGGTAGGTATAGGCGCGCACGCGGTCGTTCATCTTGCCCCCCAGCAAGGCATAAACGGGGCGGTCACGGTCTTTGCCCAGAATATCCCAGCAGGCGATTTCCAGCCCCGAAAACGCGCCCATTACCGTCAGGTCCGGGCGCTGTGTGAAGCCGCTGGAATAGACGCGGCGGAACATCAGTTCGATATCTTCGGGGTTTTGCCCCTGCATGTGGCGCGCAAAGATGTCCTCGATGACAGGGCGCATCGCCGCTGGCCCGATGGAGGAGGCATAACACTCCCCCCAACCGACAATCCCTGTGTCCGTGGTGAGTTTGACCAATATCCAATACCGCCCGCCCCACCCGGGGGCAGGGGGCGCGGTGATGATCACGTCGAGGTCTTGCAGTTTCATGGGGGGCGCTCGCTTGGTGGCTTTCCCTCAAAGTGTCGCGCCCTGCCGTTGGAGGCAAGGGGAATGCTGTGAGGCGGTGTGGTGGAGGGGCGCTTGGCGGGACGAAGCGCCAATTCGCTGCGGATGCGCCAAAGGCAGCTTCCGAATTCCACCGAGAGACAGCACGCAATACCAACATAGAAGGACCAGTTCGCAAAAAACTCGGCTTAGAGGGCAGCTCCACAAAGCCCATCTTCAATCGCGTAGGCTTCCAATACATATCGGCCCACCGCTCCACCTGAAACTATGCGTACCGCGATGAATTCTGGTTGTTCGATATCGGTCTGCTGTTGCACAAATGGAATGACGGACGGCGCATAGTGATTGCAAAGCGCAAGCAAAAGGTCGTCCAGATCGTCACCGCCAAACAAACCTTCTGGGACTGGATCAGGTTGTATGCGCATCTCAATGCCTTTGCCGTGAGACGAGTGGTTCAAGACACCGGTATCAACCAAATTCCACTGAACATCCTGTGCTGAGGCATCCGAGGCAGCTAATACCAATATGCTTGCGTAGGCCCTAACGATTTTCACTGAAAATCCTTCTGGTGCAAGTCAATGATACCTCCCCGTTTAATCGCATTGCGGTCATTGCAGCAAGGTGCAACATCGATCACCATGGACTCAAACCAGACATTAAGCACGCTTCGTCGTTTTCTCGACAAACCCATCCACCACCCGCTGGACCATCGATGCAAAATGGGAAAACGCTGGTGTCTCCAGGTCCGGATCTTTCCCGGCCTCATCCAAATAGCGCACCGTGATGATGTCTTGCACATTCGGGTTGGCCTCAAACGCCGCAACCTCCTTCGCGTCCATTGGTCCGCCCTGCAATGCGAGCGTATGGACAGAGGCTGCGGAGAGGCGCTCAAAGTAGCTGGGCCGGGTGGCGCACAGGTATCGTTTTGCGGCCACGTGATAGCGCACGCAGTCGGTCACAACCGTGGGAAAGAAATCGCCCAACACCTCAGCCCCAGCGTCCTCATGGTGGCGGTCTTGCGTGTCATCAGGATGATAGGTGCCAAATTCAGAGGTGAAATGCCCGATATCATGCAGCAGCGCGGCAACAATCACCTCTTCGCGCAGGCCCTGACGTTCAGCCAAGGTCGCGCCCTGCAACATGTGCTGCGCCATAGTGACCGGTTCGCCCAGATATTCCTCCCCGCCGCGCCGCTCAAAGATATCGGCAAGGAAGGGCACAATGGTGGTCTGATCAAGTGGGGCCATGGGCGGCCTCCAGTGCGGCAAGGGTCGAAAGGATGCCATCGCGGTCCGCATAGCACCCTTGTAACCACCTCGTGCCCGCCCCGGCGTACCCCTTGCGGGCGTGCAACACGCGGGTGTTGTCCACCACAAAAGCCTCTCCGGAGGCCAGCTTGAATTGCACCTCCATCGCCGGGTCATCAATCAGCGCGCTCAGGCGGCGATAGGCGGCGTAATAGGCCTCCATCTGGTCAAAAGGCACATCCACCAGTGGCGCAACGGAGCGCGCGTTAAAGCGGATGGCTTGCAGCTCTCCATCCGGCGTCAGTTCGATCATCGGGCGGCGGCTGTGCAGCGCCATGCCCGCGCTGCCCGTATAGCTAAAGCGCGCGCAATACCGGGTCAGCAGGTCAAATCCGACGGGGTCTTCCGCCTGCAAACGCCGGGCAACGGCAAAGCCGTCAACAACCATGTTTTCGCCGCCCTTTGCGGAGTTTTCGAGGCAGGCAAGCACCTGCACCGTGGGTTGCGGGTCGCGGTAGGGGTTGTCGGTGTGGGCCTGCAATCCCAACCCGGTATAGGCGAGGTTGACCGGATTGACCTCTGTGCGGACCTCAAAGAGCCGCCCGTAGTTGGTTTCACGCACATAGCCGAACAAGGCGACAATCTCAAACAGGCTGCCTTCTGTCACCGGCACGCCTGTGACCTTGGCAAACCCATAGCGGCGCATGTTTGCCAGCCAGTCCCGCAAGGCGTTTGGGTCGGTTTTGAGCACGTCAAGCGCCCCAACCGGAACCGCATCAGACAAAGTGCTGTCCCATGCCGTTTGGCCCAGTGGCAACCGCCCCGGCGTGTCGTCCTGCGTGCGGTCATAGGCATGGGCGATCAGCCAATGGGTGGCAAACTGCACGACCTTTGCGTCACGGGCAAAGGTGATCTGAACCTGATCCCCAATGACCTGCGCGTCTGACAGGCGGCAATCCTGCGGCACATCTGCCAGGGTGATCAACCGCTGGCCATTGCCGGGGTCGCGTGTGGCCGGGTCTTGTGCGTTGTCGCGCAACCAGACCCCATGAAACCGCCACTGATCGCCCCCATCGCGCAGGATCAGCACAGACCCCTCTGCCTCAAGTGTGACCGTTGTCATCTGCCGCTTTTCCTGTTCATCGTAGCTTTACCCCTCGGGGGGCCATTGGCGTCAATCAAACACAATAACATTGCGCCGCGCGGCACCGGTTTTTGTATCGGCAATTGCTTCATTGATTTGATCCAGCGACCATGTACCAGAGACCAGTTCATCCAGTTTCAGCCGTCCTTGCTTGTAAAGATCAACCATCCAGGGGATGTCCCGCTGGATCACCACATCCCCCATTTTGGAGCCGACCATCGCCTGACCGAGGGCGGCAAAATTGGCGGGCTCATAGCTGGAAAATGCACCGGTATGGGGCATGCCGACCATAATCACCTTGCCCCCACCGGCCAGATAGCGCGGGGCGGCGTCATAGGCCGGGGCGACCCCTACGGTCACAATCACCGCATCTGCCCCGCGCCCCATTGCGGCCTTGGCCGCGCGCCAGGGGCTATCCCCGGTGGCTAGCACGCCGTCCGTGGCCCCAAATTCAAGCGCGACGTCCAGCTTTTCCTCGCTCATGTCCACGGCCACGATGCGGCGCGCACCTGCGATACGCGCGCCCTGAATGGCGTTCAGGCCAACGCCGCCGGCACCAATCACAACCACATCCTGCCCGGCGCGCAATTCTGCGGCATTCACCACCGCACCAACGCCGGTGATCACGCCACAGGCAATCAGGCTGGCAGAGGTCATCGGGATTTCCTCGGAAATCCTGACCACTTGCGCGGCCTCTACCACCACCTTTTGCGCAAAGGCACCTGCGGCCATGGCCTGATGCAGCTTACCGCCCTGGGCCGTTTTCAGCGGACCTTTGTCCCCGTCATAGGGCGTTTCGCAGGCTGTTGGTTTGCCCCCGGCACAAGACCTGCACATCCCGCAGGCCCGGATCAGCGTCACCACCACTGGATCGCCCACCGAAACCCCGCGCACCAGAGGGCCGGTTGCGGTGACGCGTCCGGCGGCCTCGTGGCCATAAACCGCCGGAAGTGAACCGCCCCAGGCCCCTTCGGCAAAGGAGATATCGGAATGGCAGATCGCCACGGCCTCCAGCGTGACCTCAACTTCGCTGCCCTCGGGCGCGCGCAGATCAACGTCTTCAATGACTAGGGGTGCGCCAAATTCATGGGCAACGGCGGCTTTGATGATGGGCAAGGGATGTCCTTTCGCGAGACCATGCGTCTCCCGCCAGCGTTGCCCGAATGCAGGCGCGGTGCAAGCATGGAAGCGACCCAAAAAACGTCTGGTTACGTCAGGTTTTGCCGTCGTGGCCGCAACAGGAACAACAGCAATCCCACCATCGCCAGACCCATCGCCAGTAAGAACGGTGCGCCGGGCAGATAGGTCGGGGCGCTGTCGCCTGTGTAGCGGGCAAAGGTTGCGGTCATCACCATGGGCGACAGGATCATCGCAAGGGATGACACAGAGGTCAGCGCGCCTTGCAATTCCCCTTGGGCATTGTCCGCGACCCGCTGGGACATGATGCCTTGCAACGCCGGTGAAATGACCCCGCCGAGGGCGGCAAGCGGGGTAAGAACCAGCGCGATGGAGCCGGAGGCGATGGTGCCCAAACTCAAATACCCGGCAATGCTGAACAGATGCCCGGCAATCACCGTGCCCCGTTCACCCAAGGCGCGCAATGCCACGCGGATCAAACCAGCCTGCACCAAGGCCATGATCGCCCCAAACAGTGCCAGTGACACACCGATCATTGCAGGGCTCCAGTCAAAACGCGCCACCGCGAAATAGGGCCAGACGGAAGGGTAGACCGCAAAGGCCACATTATAGAGGAAATAGACGATCAAAAGCTGGCGCACGCCGGGCAATTTGCCCAAATGCTTCAACGTGCCAAAGGGGTTCGCGCGCCGCCAGTCAAAGGCGCGGCGCGTGGCATCCGTGACGGTTTCGCGCAGCACAAACCACCCCAGCAGCGCATTGCCCGCGGTCAAAACTGCCGCCGCCCAAAAGGGCGCGCGCGTGCCGTATTCGGCCAGCAGACCGCCCGCCACAGGCCCCAGCACAAACCCCGCACCAAAGCTCGCGCCGATCAGGCCAAAGTTGGCAGAGCGGTCCTCAGGCTTGGAGATATCGGCCATATAGGCATAGGCCGTCGATTGCGTAGAGGCGGTGATGCCGCCCACAATCCGACCGACAAGCAGCAACCAGATGCTGCCTGCAAGGGCCATCACCACGTAGTCCGCTGCCATGATCACCGTGGTGATCAACAAAACGGGTCTGCGGCCAAACCGATCCGACAAGCCGCCAATGACAGGGCTGAACAGGAACTGCATCACCGCAAATGTGGTTGACAGAATGCCCCCCCAAATGGCCGCCTGTGCGAGGGATCCGCCGTCAACCTCGCGGATCAGGTCAGGCATGACAGGGATCATCAGACCAATGCCCATGGCATCAATCATCACGGTGAGCATGATAAAGACAACGGCGGGGCGCATGATGTCAGAGCGCCGCTGCGCGGGTGGCAAAATGCATCGCTTGCGTTTGTGCATCACCCGCACCGTGCTGGGAATCAAACAGGTTCGGGGACAGGTCCGGATGATGGGTGGCCACCAGATCTTTGAGGGGGATGCGTTTGCTCATCGCCTCCGCACACAATGTTTTGACAGCGGCCTGCGCCTCCGGGCGGGGCATCTGTGCGGCCAGCGCAAAGCTGAGCGCCTCGGCGTGGATCAGCCCCAAACCCTCCTCTAGGCCCGCGTTCATTTGCACCGGTTGCGGGGTGATGCCCATCGCCAGTGTTTTGGCATGTTGCAGCCCGCTTGCCAGTGTCAGCGCGATCTGCGGCACAACCATCCATTCGCCAAACCACGCGGCTCCATCCCGTTGATGACTGTGCTGCGCGGCGGTTTGCAACGTGCTGCGCAGCCCGCCCATTTGCTGGCTCAACGCCAGCAGCGCGGAGGGCACCACCGGGTTTTGCTTTTGTGGCATGGTTGAGGAGGACCCGGCACGGCCAAGATTGACCTCACCCACATCCGTGGCGCTGAGTGCGATCAGCGATTGTGCCATGTGGCCCAAACCGGCCATGACCTGCCCTTGCCAATCGGCAATGCGCAGCAGCGGCGTGCGGTCCGTGTGCCAGCTGCGTTTTGGATCAGCCAGTCCTAACCCGTCGGCCAGCGCCGCGCGGGTCTGTGTGGCCTGTGGTCCAAGGGCGGATGAGGTGCCCGCCGCACCAGAAAGTGAGACCCAAAGCGCGCCGGCGCGCAGAGCCGCCAGCCCTTCAAGCGCATCCATCAGCGGTGCGCCCCATTCGGCCAGAACTGCGCCCCAGGTTGTGGGGGTGGCATGCTGTGCATAGGTTCGGGCGACCATGGGCAGGGCGGCTTGGGTCTGCGCCTGTGCGCCAAGCGCCTTGATGATGTCGCGCAAATCCGTTTCCGCAAGGCTGAGCGCCTGACGCAGGCGCAACATCAGCCCGGTGTCGATGATGTCTTGGGATGTGGCCCCCCAATGCACATATTGGCTGTGCTCGGGCGCTTTCATTTCGTCACGAAAGGCGGTGACCAGCCCGGGCACGCTGACCCCGTTTTGACCGGTGGCTAGGGCGAGGGCACCGGGGTCAATCTGAACCTCCAGCGTGGCGCGGTGGATCGCGGCGGCGGAGATTTCCGGGATCACGCCAAGCGCGCCTTGCGCCTTGGCCAGTGCCCCCTCAACAAGTAGCATCGCGCGGATTGTGGCACTGTCGGAAAACAGCCGCCCGGCCTCTCCGGTGGGGAAAAGCTGTGCGTAAAGCGGGCTGTCAAAGACCGATGCGGCCATGTTTAAAGATGCCCTGTGTCTTTGATAAAGGTGTTGAGCACATCGGCAAATTCCTGCGGTTGTTCCACACAGGGCAGATGCCCCGCCTTGCGGATCAGGTGAAACTTTGAACCGGGGATCAGCTCAACGGTTTCGCGCACCAGATCAGGCGGGGTAGAGCCATCCTCAGACCCTGCGATGCCCAAGGTCGGCAGGCGCAATCCGGCGGTGGGCGTGAACAGATCCGTGCCTGAAATTGCAGCCGAGCAACCAGCATAGCCCGCGTCCGTCTGTTGCACCAACATGTTGCGCCACAGCTCCAGCTCAGGCGTTTTGCAAAAATCGGCAGAGAACCAACGTTCCATCACCGCGTCCGCAAGGCTTTCAATGCCGCCGGTTTCGACTGCGGCGATGCGCTCGGCCCAGATGTCGGGCGTGCCGATCTTGGCTGCGGTATTGGACAGCACCATCGCCCGGATCAAATCCAGCCGCTTGGCCGCAAGACCCTGCGCGATGATCCCACCGATGGACAGCCCCACAAACAGGCAATCGCGCACCGCAAGGTGATCCAGCAGGCGTTCGGTGTCGGTGATCAGCGCGCCCATGGCGTAGAGTGCCGTCGGGGTTGAAGATAACCCATGCCCGCGCTTGTCAAAACGGATGATGCGCAACCCCTCTGGCAGCAAGGGCAGGATCGGATCCCACAGGCGCATATCAGTGCCCAGTGAGTTGGCAAAAACCAGCGGCGCGCCATCTGCCGGGCCATCCACGCGGTAATGCAGCCGTGCGCTGCCGGTATCAAAAATCTGCATTATGCACCGCCTTTCAGGGTGATGGTGGCCATGATCTGTCCGTGATCAGAGGCCAGTTTGTTATAGGGTGCTTCGGGGTGGCTGCCGTCTGTCAGATGGTCGTTCAGCACGCTAAAATATTCCATATGCCCAATGTGCCCGGACCAGTCTGGAATGAAATGGCGCGACATCAGGATTTGGTCGATGCTTTCGTAATGCCCGCCAAAGGCAGAGGTGTAGACCATGTCGCGCAGTGATTTGCGCACGAACAGACGTTCAGCAGAATGCAGGCGCGCGTTTTCGATGGCTTCGGTGATTTTGGTGTTTTCCGCGTCGGTGTAACGATCTGCGCGATGTTTGGCGTCATGGCGCAGCATCCAGGCGTAGTTCTTGAACGGCTTTTCGCCCGAAATGATCTCTGAACTGACGGCATTTTCACTGTCGTTGAAATCCCCCAAGACCATGACGGGGCGGCCCTGGTTCAGCTCTGCCACAATGGCCCCGCGCAGCACCGAGGCTTCGGCCATGCGGCGCATGGCGGCGCGTGCAGCCCCCAGGGCGCGGCCAACGGGGTCGTAATTGGTCAGGTCTGCTTCATCCGGGTGGCTGGCCCCCTCTGGCGTGATAAATTCGCCCAGCTTGGATTTGAGGTGGCAGTTGAATACCGTGACGATCTGCCCCCCCACCGGCACGCGCGCCTTTAGGATTGGGCGGCTCAGTTGCTGAATGCGGAAAAACCCGCCATCGTCACTGCCAAAGGTCTTGAACGGAATGTCGAGCGGTTGATCCAACACCTGAATGATCTGCGGCTCTTCGGCAAAGCCAAGACGTGACAGGATGGCCACGCCGGGGCGGCGCTGGCCCGGATCGCCGTCATGCACATTGGGGGCAAAGGCCAGAGACGCCTGCGCATAGTCGTGATATTCCAGATGGTTAAAGATCGCGCGGTGGCGATAGCGTTTGTCCTGCCCCGGCAGGCTTTCAGCGTTGTTGGCAACGCCATAGCGGTCGGCCCGTGCGATGGTGTCTTTCAGGGATGTCTCATCAAAGATTTCCTGAAAGCCAATGATGTCCGCATTCAACGCGTTGATTTGTTCTGCCAGCCAATCCTCTTTCCACGCGTATTCCTCGGGGGTGTAGGACTGAAACCTGTAATATTCCTGATCTGGGCCAATCAGGTTTTTTACGTTGAAACTGGCGATGGTGAATTGGGTCATGTGAGGCTCTCCAAAGCGCGGGCAAACATCGGGGCATCGACGTTCCCGCCGGATATGGTGACGATCACATCATCGCCAGTGATCTGGTCGGTGCGAAACAGGGCAGCGGCAAGGGCCACGGCACCGCCGGGTTCGGCCACCAGTTTCAGGCGGTTAAAGGCATGGGCCATCGCGTGCAGCGCCTCATCTTCGCTGACCACCAGCCCCGGGCCACAGCGCGCCTGCATCAGCGGAAAGGTGATATCGCCCGGCTGCGGCGTGATGATTGCATCACAAATATTGCCGGAGGTAGCATTGTTACGCTCAATCCCGCCTGTGCGGAGCGAGCGGGCGACATCGTCAAATCCTTCGGGTTCCGCCGGGCGGACACGCAAACCGGGCGCGTCGGCCTCAAGCGCCAAGGCAATGCCAGAGGTCAGACCGCCACCGCCGCAGCAGACAATCACATCCGCCTCTGTGATCCCGAGTTCTGCGGCTTGCTCGGCAATTTCAAGACCACAGGTGCCTTGCCCGGCAATCACCAGCGGCTCATCAAAAGGTTTGATCAGGGTCAATCCGCGCTCTTTGCTCAGGCGTACGCCGATTTCATCGCGGTCCTCCTGTGCGCGGTCATAGGTCACAACCTCGGCACCATACGCGCGCGTATTGTCGAGTTTCAGCTGGGGGCTGTCGGCGGGCATAATGATTACCGCAGAGGTGCCGTGTAGCTTGGCCGCCAGTGCGACACCTTGGGCATGATTGCCGCTGGAAAAGGCGATAACCCCTTTGGCGCGCTTCGCAGGGTCCATCGCAGACAGTGCCGACCACGCCCCGCGAAACTTGAAACTTCCGGTGTGCTGCAGGCATTCCGGTTTGATCCAGACACGGCGGCCCGCGATCTCATCCAGAAAATGCGAGGACAGCAGCGGTGTGCGCCGGGCGTGCCCATTTAACCGGGCGGCGGCGGCGCGGATCATCTCGATGTTCATGTCATCTGCCCTACCCATTTTTGCAAGGCGGCAACCGCCTCCGGCTCATCCAGAAACGGGATATGCCCGCGCCCCGGCACCACGGCGGTAATCATATCGGGGCGACGCTTTTGCATCTCTGCAAGGGTCTCGGCGCTCAACAGATTGGAATTTGCACCGCGAATGCAGGCCAGTGGCAGGCCCGCCATGGCGTCAAAGAACGGCCAGAGGTCCGGGGCGGCCTGCGCGCCTGCGGCCTCGACCGCGCGGCGCAGGTTGGGATCATAGGTGATTGCAAGGCCCGTATCGGTTTGCACGTAGTGTTTGACCGCCTCTTCCATCCAGCGGCTGTCTGGTACATCGTCAAATTCGGGAAAGACCTTTGGCATGATGGCGGCTGCCGCGCCGTGGGTTTTGGCAGTTGGATTGCGCCCCAGATAGCCCATGATAAATTCCAGCCCCTTGGGCTCAATGAACGGCCCGATGTCGTTTAACGCAACGCCCAACAGGTGATCACGCGCGCCCATGGCCAGGCCCATCGCGTTGAGCCCGCCGCGCGAGGTGCCCAATATCGCAACCTTATCCAGTGACAAATGCGCCAGCAGCTCCATCACATCGCGGCATTCCACAGGCAGGGTGTAATTTTCCCAATTGGGGTCAAAATCAGATTGGCCACGCCCGCGATAGTCCAGCTTGATTAGCCGATTGGCAGCCAGATGTGGCGTGACGTAGTCAAAATCCGCAGTGGTGCGGGTCAGGCCAGCGAGGCAGAGAATGGGCAGGCCTGTGCCCTCATCCGTGTAATGCAGGGTTAGCCCGTCAGAGGTTTCAAAGGTCGCCATCACAGGCCCGCCAGTTCAGGGATGCCTGTCAAATCGCTGAGCACATGGGCCGGGGTCCAGGGCAGGCGGTCCATCGGCTCACCGCTGCGGTTGACCCATGCCGTGTCAAAGCCATAGCCGGTTGCAGCCGCAGCGTCCCAGCCGTTGGAGGACACAAATAGCACTTCATCCTTCGCGCAGCCAAAATGCGCCCCGACCAGATCATATACTGTCGCGTCGGGCTTAAAGATGCCCACGGATTGCACGCTGAGCGAGACATCCAGCACGTCCCCGATGCCCGCGCTGTCCACGGCGCCTTGCAACATATCGGGCGAGCCGTTGGACAGGATACCGGTTTTTATGCCGCCATCCTTGAGGGCGGCCAACATGGCGGGCACCTCTGCATAGGCCTGCAACTCCCAGTAGAGCGCCAGCAGACGTTCGCGCAGGGCCGGGTCGGCGTCATGGCCGGTCTTTTCCAGCGCCCAATCCAGACTGTTTTGCGTGACCTCCCAAAAATCGGTGTGTGCCCCGGTGACGGCGCGCAGCCATGAGTATTGCAACTGCTTCAGGCGCCAATGCTCTGCCACGGCGGGCCAGTCGTCTTTGATGGCGACAAACGCAGGTTCAGCGGCGGCCAGACGGGCGGCGGCGGCGACGTCAAACAGCGTGCCATAGGCATCAAAGATACAGGTGGTGATCGGCATAGGTACTCTCCGCACTTGGTCACCGCCAGCTTGTCATGCCCCGCGCAAAGGGAAAAGGGTGGAATTGGGTGGGGTTTACTCTTTGGGGATGCTTTGACAGTGTGCCGCGAAATTTGCTGAGCACCTGCGCAAGGGCGCGCGGCCTCAACACGTTCCACACAGGCAGGAGATCACGATGGCTGAGGTCAAATCAGGCGATAAAGTTGCAATTCACTATACGGGTACGCTGCTGGATGGAACAACCTTTGACAGTTCTGATGGGCGCGACCCGTTGGAATTTGAAGTGGGCTCAGGTCAGATTATTCCCGGGCTTGATGTGGCCTTGCCGGGGATGGTTGTCGACGATAAAAAGACGGTCAAGATCGCCTGTGCAGATGCTTATGGGCCGCTGAACCCGGAGATGCGTCAAGCGATCCCGCGCGATGGCGTCCCTGCGGATATTCAGCTTGAAGTTGGCGTGCAGTTGCAGATGCAGACGCCCGATGGACAGGCAATGCCGGTGATGGTGGTGGAATTGGACGAGGCGACCGTGACGCTGGACGCCAATCACCCCTTGGCGGGCAAGGATTTGCAGTTTGATATTGAGTTGATGAAGATCGGCTAAAGCAGAAATCCGTAAATCTGAATCACTTGACGCTGCCTGAAATCAAAGATTTCAACGCGTTAAGTGATGCTCTGCGTTGCAGATTGAACGGATTTCGCTCTAGTTACCAACCTTTTGACGGGTCAATGTGTTACCGAGATACCGGGCCTTTGCACCATCGTCTTGCCCCAGTGAGCGCACCGGCCGGTCAGGTCGGTTGATCTTGATCCGCGCTGTGGGCAGGTTGCCTGCCCTTGGGCTGGTTTGTTGTGGCCGTGTGGATGCGCTTTGGTGTGTTGGGGTGCCTTGCAGATCAGCGACCTTGCTGATCACATCCATGCCTACACGCATCAAAACACCGCGCAATTCAGGGTCCGCCCGCAGGGTAGCCCCGATGGTGATCATCAGCGCGAGACCCACGATCCGTGCCCAGAAAAACGCACGCTGCGCGCGGATTTTGCGCGATTGCAGGGTTTCATGGGCGTAGGTTTCGGCAAATCTCATGTGCATGGAGTGTCATACCACTGCGGCCAAATGAGGGCGGGGCCGGGAAAATCTTGCGGCTGCCCCTCGCCGTGGGCGCCGGATCGCGCTAGGGCAGGGGCATGAGTGATTTTGAGATTTTCCTCGTCTGTCCTCCCGGGTTGGAACAGGTGCTGTGTGAAGACGCAGCTGAAAAAGGGTTTGCTGATCCGCAGGCTGTGCCGGGCGGCGTCACAGTGCAGGGTGGCTGGCGCGAGGTGTGGCGGGCAAATCTGGAGCTGCGGGGTGCCGCGCGGGTTTTGGCGCGCATTGGCTCCTTTATGGCTTTTCATTTGGCGCAGCTTGATAAACGCTCCCGGAAGTTTCCGTGGGGCGAGGTGCTGCGCAAGGATGTGCCGGTGAAGGTGCAGGTTAGTTGCAAAGCCTCTAAAATCTACCATGCAAAGGCGGCGACCCAGCGGATTGAAACCGCATTGCGCGAAAGTCACGGCATCCCCGTGTCGGCGGACGCCGAGATGGTGGTCAAGGTGCGGATACATGACAATCAGGTGGTGATCAGCATGGATACCTCCGGGGCTGCGCTGCATCAGCGGGGCCACAAGGAAGCGGTCGGCAAGGCCCCGATGCGCGAGAATCTGGTGGCACTGTTTTTGCGGCAATGTGGCTATGACGGCAAAGAGCCGGTGGTGGACCCGATGTGTGGTTCCGGTACATTTGTGATTGAGGCGGCTGAGATTGCGGCGGGGCTGTTGCCGGGGCGCTCGCGCGGGTTTGCCTTTGAGCAGCTTGCGAATTTTGAGCCGGAAGTTTGGGAACACATGCGCACAAGCGCGCCCTCATCAACGCTTAACGGGCGTTTCTTCGGCTCTGATCGCGACGCGGGTGCTGTGCGGATGGCAACGGCCAATGCCGCGCGGGCAGGTGTCGAGGTGGCGTTTGCCTGTCACGGCGCGGCAGAGGTGCGCCCGCCCGTAGGGCCGCCGGGACTGGTGATTGTGAACCCGCCTTACGGCGCGCGGATCGGCAACAAAAAACTGCTTTATCCGCTTTATGGGACGTTGGGCCAGACGTTGCTGACGCATTTCAAAGGTTGGCGTGTGGGAGTGGTGACGTCGGAACCGCCGCTGGCAAAGGCCACGGGATTGCCGTGGAAACCCATGGGCGCGCCGGTGGCGCATGGCGGGATGAAAGTGTGCCTGTGGCAAACGCCCGCATTGCGATAAGGCGCGGGCACGTCTTGGCGGAAAAAAGGGCCGTCCCGACATTTGCGTGGGCGGCCCGCCCATACTCTTTACCAATTAAAACAGGTTAGGCTTTGACGGTCTTGCGTGCTGCTGGTTTTCTGGCTGTGGCTTTTGGCTTTGCTGCGGTGGCTGTTTTTGCCGCGGCTTTGCGTGGTTTGGCAGCCGCCTTTTTCTTGGCAGGTTTGGCCGTCATCTGCTCCATGACCTGCAACCAATGGTCCTGATCCTGACCTTGAGGCTGACCATCGTTGAGCCACAGAAAATAAGCTGCTTCGCGTACGGCTGATTCGTTGAAATTTGTAGTGCTCATAAGAGGTTCTCGGTTTTTTGAATGTTGTTAGCCTAACAAAATGGCAAAAATGCTGCACTTGCACAGTAACGGTCAACCCCATTGGCGTCAGGGTGTTGCAACCAGAACAACCCTGCGGATGCGGCCCAAAGAACGACGCCTATAAAAAGTCGGGTTGCGGCATGCCCAGCACGTGGAAACCGCCGTCAACACGGATGACTTCGCCCGTCGTGCAGGCACCGGCCTCAGAGGCCAGATAAACCGCCGTGCCCCCCACTGCTTCGAGCGTCGCGTTAGAGCGTAAGGGCGCGTTCTGATCCGTGTGCTTGTAGGTTTTGCGTGCGCCTCCAATTGCCGCGCCGGCAAGGGTTTTCATCGGGCCGGGTGAAATCGCGTTGACGCGGATGCCCTCGGGACCAAGATCATTTGCCAGATAACGCGTGGCGCTTTCCAATGCGGCCTTTGCCACCCCCATGACGTTGTAGTTGGGCACCACGCGGTTGGAGCCCTGATAGGTCAGCGTTAGCAAGGTGCCGCCGTGTTCCATCATCATCGGATGGGCGCGGCGCGCGACCTCGATAAAGCTGTAGGCGGAGATGTCCATTGAGTGTTTGAAATTGGCGCGGCTGGTGTTCAAAAACCTGCCGGTCAGTTCAGATTTGTCTGAAAACGCAATTGCATGAACGACAAAATCAATGGTTGGCCAACGTTGCGCCAACTGCTCAAACGCGGTGCCGAGAGAGGCATCATCGGTCACATCCACATCAACCATAAAGTCGCTGCCAACGCTGTGCGCCAGTGGTTTCAGGCGCGTGCCAAAGGCATCACCCTGATAGGTAAAGGCCAGTTCCGCGCCCGCCTCGGCCATGGCTTTGGCAATGCCCCATGCGATGGAACGTTCGTTGGCGACACCCATGATCAGGCCGCGCTTTCCTTTGAGAAGATCAGACATGGCTTACCCTTCGAACTTTGACAGGATCATGGATCCGTTTGTGCCGCCAAACCCGAATGAGTTGGTCATGACTGAATCAAGCCCGGCGTTTTCCACCAGCTCGGTTGCGATTTCCTTGGGATCAAGCGCAGGGTCCAGCTCTTGCACGTTGATGGAGGGGGTGATGAAATCATCCTCCAGCATCAGAAGGCAAAAGATCGCTTCCATCGCGCCGGCTGATCCCTGACCGTGGCCGGTCATCGACTTGGTGGAACTGACAGGGGGCGTTTTGCCCGCGCCAAACACCCGCCGGACCGCCTCAATCTCCCCTACATCGCCCACAGGGGTCGAGGTGCCGTGTGCATTGATATAGCTGACCTTGCGGCCCGTCGGCAGAGTGGCAAGGGCCAGTTCCATCGCGCGCTGACCGCCCTCACCGGAAGGGGCAACCATGTCATGGCCATCGGATGTTGCGGCAAAACCGGTCACTTCGGCGTAGATTTTTGCACCGCGTGCCTTGGCGTGCTCCAATTCCTCAAGCACCACAATACCGCCGCCGCCGGTGATCACAAACCCATCGCGGTTGGCGTCAAAGGCCCGGGAGGCCAGTTCGGGCGTGTCGTTATACTTGCTGCTCATCGCGCCCATCGCGTCAAACAGGCAGGACAGGGTCCAGTCCAATTCCTCCCCACCGCCTGCAAACATGACGTCCTGTTTGCCCAGCATGATCTGTTCGGACGCAGAGCCAATGCAGTGCAGAGACGTGGAGCAGGCCGAGGTGATGGAATAGTTGATGCCCTTGATCTTGTAGGCCGTGGACAGGTTGGCGCTGATGGTTGAGGACATGCATTTGGGCACCGCAAAAGGGCCGATGCGTTTGGTTGCCCCGGTTTTGTCAACCACGTCATGGGCGGCTTTCATCGCGGAGGTGGAGGGCCCGCCAGACCCTGCGATCAACCCGGTGCGGGGATTTGAAATGATGGCCTCGTCAAGCTCCGCATCCGCAATGGCCTGTCCCATGGCGATATGGGCATAGGCCGCGCCGGGCCCCATGAACCGCAAGGTGCGTTTGTCGATATGTTCGGTTACATCAATCTTGAGCGTGCCGGCAATCTGGCTGCGAAAGCCGTGTTCCGCCATCGCCTCAGAGGCGACAATCCCGCTGGCACCCGCCTTAAGTGCAGCTTTGACCTCAGTGGCGTTGTTTCCGATGGATGAGACGATGCCCAACCCTGTGACGACAACTCGCTTCATGTGCAAACCTCTGGTTTGTCGCGGCGCATGGGCGGCGCTCCTTTGATGTGATGTGCCTATCTAGGCCAGCAGGCCGATGACGCGCAAGCGGTTAGCGGATTTGTCTTGCCTGCCTGACAACGCGCGCGCCGATGCTCACGCCCCGTCCGGGATCAGATCATTGGTGGCATAATGAATGATGGATTCGGCCATGTCAGGGTCGCTTGTGCCCACCAACACCATACCCTCTCCATTCAGCAGCATGGAGCGGCGTTGAAGTGCAAATTCGCGCCCGCCCGAGGTGATTACCGTACTGCCAGAGGAACTGTGGTCGGTGTATTCCAACTGCGCCGCGCGCAGCTCAAACTTGCCGTGTTTGCGCGACACCCAGGGGTGTTCCAGCACGGCCTCGCAATCTGTCGCGCGGCCCACCACAACGGTTTCGCCGTCGATCAGCGACCAATTGTCATCACCGTGTGTCAACACCACGGATTCTGTGCGCCGTCCCAGGTTGGAGGCCGCACTGCCGCGAAACACGGTCTGTGCGTCCAGCTCTCCGACGGTAAAGGAATGCACGCGCGTGGCCTCGCTTTTGCCCTTTAGCTTGATGCCGCCCATCGACACAAAGGTGAGCTGATGCGCGCGGGTCAGCCCTTCAAACACGGTTTCATCAATCAGAAATTCGCCCGGTTTGGCGAGGGAGGCCAGCCGCGCCGTGGTGATGACCGCGTCGCCATAAAGATCGACGCCCTTGCTGACCACATTCCCGCGCGAGGCCCCGATGTGCACGCCCAAACCATCCGCCCATTCGGTTTCAATCATGGCGCGGGCGGCCTTGTAGACGTTGTCGGCCTTTGAAAACAGGCTGAGCGTGTCATCGCCCACAGATTTCACGCAATGCCCGTTGTGCTCGGCAATAATCTCGCGCATGCGGTCCAATACTGCACGCACCCGGGCCAGTGCATCGTCCGCCGGGACCTGATCAAACAGTTTGGTGCTGCCGGTAATATCCGCAATAAGAAGATGTGCATTTGCCATCGTAAAAAGCCTCGTTCAGGTGTCGTTAAAATTGGGCGCTAAAATATGGTCTGAGCCTAGGCAGGGCTTTGACAAGTTGCAATGTCACGTATTCCATACCCTTGACAGATTGCTTTGAGGGCCCAACCCGTAGCGCAGGCACAGGCCAATCACGGCAAGGCTCAGGATCAGCCACAATCCGCCCCAGAACAGGGTTGGCCCGCCAAAGGTTTCGGCCAGCATATAAGCGTCAGAGCGTTGGGTGGAGCGCCTGATGGTGTCGTCAAAGATATCGTAGGGCACGTAGATCACACTGCTCAGACCGATAATGCGCAAGGCCATATCATTGATATTTGTGTTCAAAAAGCGGGCCATGGCGCACATGGCAAGCCCGGTCGCCGTGCAAAACAACACTGGAAAAAGGTCGCGAATATAAAGCAGTGTCACCATCAGCATCACGATGCCACAGACCATCATCGCCGCGCGATCCGCCCTGGTGCGCAGGGCAATGCCCAGCAGCATCACCCCCAGCAAGAGCGAGCCAAGGTAGCCGGCGGACAGGATGATAAACCGGCTGCCGCCCCGTGTGATCGCATGCCCGCCCTGCTGAGGGGAGAGCGAAATTGCCTCAATCTGCCCACCGGTCAGCACGGCCGCCAGCCCATGGGAAAGCTCATGCAAAAACACCACAAGGATCTTGAGCGGTAGGATAGCGGGCGTCTGCCATAACGCAAAGATCAGCGCTAAAAGGGCGATCAATTGCCAATGTCCTTTGAGGTAGCTCATGGGGGCATTTCGTCGGGTTGGTCCAGAAATGTCAAACCACTTTGGCGGTGCGCGCAGGGCTTTGTGATTTTTGCAAGATCGGGCATTCTGCATGGAGTTTATTCGTTTCAAGGAAGCTCTTTCATGACAGGCCTGTGCCCCAGCCAGATGGTCACCCGTTATTTTGAGGCGGTCGATGCCGAGAAGTTGCAGGATATTCTGGCGCTGCTGACGCCCAATTGTGTGTTCAGCGTTGAAACCCACGCTGTGACGCTTCGCGGGCACGCAGAAATCTCGGCCATGTTTCACCGCTTGTGGTCCAATCATGCCGCCGTGCGCCATCATGATTTTCGGTTTGTGCAGGACGCCGCAGGCGGGCGTATTGCGGTGCAGTTTCAGGTGGAAAACACCGAAACAGACGGGGCGATCACGCGCAAATCCAACTGCAATTTCTTTGATATAACAGGTGCGCAGTTTTCGCAGGTGGCGGTATACATGGCCGGAGCAAACACCCTGGAGATGGCAGAGTGAGCGGTATTTACCAACACGTGGCGCGCACCATGCGCAGGATGGTTTTTGTCTTGGGTGTTTTGGCCACGCCAATCGCTGCTCAAAACATGCAGGACAATCTGGCCCATTGGAACGCGCTGAACCGTATCACAATCACTGAATTCCGCGAAAACCGCATTGAGGACGCCGCAAAATCTGCCCGTGCGGCGCTGGCATTTGCGCAGGCAAATCTGCCCGCGGATGCCCGTGAACTCAGCAGCAGTTACAACAATCTGGGCACGATGTTGCACCGTTTGGGAGAGTACAGCGCGGCCCGCGCCGCCCATCTGGACGCACTGCGCATTCGCGAGGCGCAGGTGCCTGCGGACCAAAACGAAATTGCGACCTCGCTAATTTCTGTGGCCGATAGTTACTATGCGCAAAACGCCTATGGGGAGGCGGCAGATTTTTTTGGCCGCGCGGCACATCTTTTGCAAAGCATGGGGGTGGATCATCAATATGTCCTGTCAGGCCTCGCCTACGCGCTTTATTTGCAGGAGAATCGCACCGAAGCCGTCACGCGGGATGCGTTCAATGCGATGCAGGCGCTGGCCACCTCCTATGGCAACACCGGCACCGCGCAGGCGGGGGCATATGATGCCGCGCTTGAAAATACGCTGACCCTTGCGCGCGCGTTGGACCTTATGGCGGGGCAGGGATCAATCGCGCAGACCTTGATTGAACTGCGCGCCGCCGCTGACCCATATGATGAAAACGCGCACGCCTGGGCCTTTCGCTACCTTGCTGAAATCCACGTGGCCAACCGCGCCCATACAGAGGCTGAGGATGCGATGAACCGCGCGATCACTTTGGCCAGCCGTGCGGCCGGGGGTATGACGCAGGACGCGGCAACGCTCAATTACATCCTTGGTGATCTGTTGTCGGACATTGGCCGTTTTGAACAGGCGGAACAGGCCTTTCGCACCACCCTTGCCATTGAACGCAGCCTTTATGGCGATGCCCACCCGGAGACCATCAACAGCTATAACCGGCTGGGGTTGCTGTTGGTCAACACGGAACGCTCCGCCGCGGCTGTGGGCGTGTTGCGCCGGGGGCTGATGCTGGCGGTGCAGGTGCACGGGGCGGACAGCCTGTGGGTGGCGACCCTCTCAGATAATCTGGGGCTTGCGCTGAGTGATGCAGGTAACGTGGCAGAGGCGATCCCGATGCACCGTGATGCGTTGCGCATTCGCGAGGCTGAATTGGGCCGCATGGACCCGTCAACCTCAAAAACCGTGAATAATCTCGCTCTTGCCTTGGAAAAGGATGGCCAGTTTGAAAGTGCGCAGGCCTATTTTCGCGAGGCGCTGGAGATTGACCGGGCCACCCTGCCAGCGGGCAGTTGGGAAATTGGGGTGGCGCTTACCAATTTGGCCTCATCGCTGTCGGCCATGCAAACGCTGACAGGCTCGGCAGAGGCCTATCTGCTACTGCGCGAGGCATTGGAGGTTTCGCGGCAAAACTATCCGGCCACGCACCCGGATGTGGCGGCCTCGCTCGACAATCTGGCGGTGTTGGCGCGCCGGGCTGCCTTGCATGACGATGCGACCCGCTATTTGCGCGAGGCGACGCAGATTTATGCCGCCCCGCAAAACCGCGCCGCGCTGGCGGACCGTCATGTGGTGTTTGACGCCGCCGTCGCCAGCCTGCTGACCCGCGCCCCGGCGCGATACGGGGCCGAAGCCTTTGAGCTGGCACAATGGCCGATGCAGACAGCGGCCAGCAAGGCGATTGCCGCCTCCGCGCAGCGCACGGCGGGGGATGATCCGGCGTTGGCGCGTCTGATCCGCCAGCTGCAAGATGCGCAGCGCAGCCATAGTGACGTGAACAACCGCGTGTTGGCCGCGCTGGGGTCGGAGGATGAGACATTGCGCGCGGACCTGCAGCGCGAACTTGCGCAAACGCAACAACAGCTTGCGCGCTTGCAGGACACCCTTGCCCGCGACTTTCCCGATTTCACCCAGTTGCAGGCCGGTGTCCCTGTCAGCGTGGCGGAGGTTGCGCAGGTCCTGGCCCCGGATGAGGCGCTTGTGTTTATACGCCCCGGTCATACGCGGGTTGAGGGCGATGAGATGGAAGGCGCGATTTTTGTGGTGCGTGCGGATGGCACGATCACCGCCGGCCCGCTGGAGCGCAGCCGCGCACTGGAGGATGACGCGCAAAGTTTGCTCTGTTCGGTGCAGGCAGGTGTTGCAGGTTGTCCTGAGGCCTCTGCCGCCTCCGGTCTGAGCCGGGGCGCGTTTGACCTGGACGCTGCGCAGGATGCGGGCCTGTCACAACAGGCGTTTAATTTTGATCTGGCGCATAACCTTTATACCCGGATTTTTGGCCCCGTGGCGGCAGAGCTGCGCGATGTGGAGCGGTTGATCATCGTGCCGGGCGGCGAGACCTTGGCCGCCTTGCCGTTTCAGTTGCTAATTTCTGAGCCTGTCCCGGAGAGGCTGAACACAGAAGCAGAGGCCTACCGCGCCGCGCGCTGGTTGATCCGGGATTGGTCACTCACTGCGCTGCCCAATGTGTCTTCACTGACCCATGCGCGGGGCCAAGAGGGCGCCCGGGCGCAGGCGGGTGGCGGCAAGGCGTTTCTGGGCATTGGCGATCCGGTCATTGGGGCTGCAAGCACCATTGAGTGCGGACAGGCCCCAGCGTTGCAGCTTGCGGCCCTTGATCGTGCCGTTGCCACGACACAAACCGCCCAATTGTGGAATGCTGCCAGGGCAGCGGGCGGCAGTGCCATCGCGGATGTTGATGCCGTGCGCCGGTTGACCCGTCTGCCGGACACGCGCTGCGAGTTGGAGCAAATTTCGGCCAGTCTGGGGGGCGGGGATATCTTGCTGGCGCAGGAGGCGACGGAGACCGAGGTTAAGTCGCTCTCTGCCACAGGTGCCTTGCGGACCTATGATGTGATTTCTTTTGCCACCCATGGGTTGGTGGCGGGTGAGATCGCCAATGCTGAACCTGCCCTTGTGCTGACCCCGCCTGCACGGGGGACGGCGCAGGATGACGGTTTGTTGTCCGCCACCGAGATTTCGCAGCTGGACCTGAACGCAGAATGGGTACTGCTGTCGGCCTGCAACACGGCTGCGGGCCGGGTCAGGGCCGGGGACGGATCGCACCGCCGTGAGAGTTTTTCGGGGCTGGCGCGGGCGTTCTTTTACGCGGGGGCGCGCAACTTGCTGGTGTCGCACTGGCCGGTGCAATCCCCCGCCGCAGTCAGCCTGACCACAGCTACCTTTGACGCAATGGCACAGGATGCCACGCTTGATCGTTCCGCGGCCTTTCAGCGCGCGATGCTGCGGATACTGGACGACCCCAACAGCACCGCGCCCATGCTGCATCCGCGCTATTGGGCCCCCTTTACGCTGTTGGGCAACAGCCCCTGAGTTCAGAACCCGGTTGGATAAAGTTGCAGCCCTGCCATCTGCCAGGCGCGCAGCCCACCACGATACCAATAGACGTTGGAATAGCCTGCGGCGACCGCGCGCAATGCGGCATTGTAGCTGAGCCAGCACATTGGATCGCTGCAATAGAGCACAATGATCGCGCCGCTGTTACCACCGGTGATCTGGCGCAACCACTGGGTGGCCTGCTGCTGTGTGCGGTCGTTGTAGCCACCACCGGCTGCCATTGCGGGGGCAACATAGGCGTTGGGCAGGCTGTAATCAGACCCCAACACATCAATCAGAATGACCTGTTGCCCGCCTTGCAGGGCCTGTGCCAGCACTTGGGTGGAGACGACCTGCGCGCCGGGAATGCTGGTTGGGGTTGGTCCGTGAAAATTGCCTTGCCGCAAATCCTGACTGGGCGGGATGCCATAATCGCGCCCCTCAAAGGCGACAAGCTGCGGATCAACCGGCGGGCCCGGTGGTGGGGGCGGCGGCGGATTTACCACCTCGGTTTGGGTGTCTTCGGGGACCACGGGCGGGGGATCAAAACTGCTGGGGCCAAAGCTGTCACCACCCACCACAGGCACGTCTGTTTGAGGGGTGGTGCTGGTTTCGGGGGCCACAGCTGTGTCGCCAAAACTCCCGCCAAAATTGTCTGCGGGCGCGTCAGTTGTATTGGCGGGGGGCTGTGCTGCACCGCTGTCAAAGCTGCCACCAAAACTGCCGCCCGACGTGGTGCCCGTGTCTGCGGCCCCTTCAAAACTCCCGCCAAAGCTGCCGGATTGGGCATGGCCCATCTGTGGGGCAATAGTGCCCAGCGTGGCCAGGGTAACTGCAGGCATGATGAAACGCAACTATCTGTTTCGCATGATGAAATCCTTCTGCGCCTGGCGCTTAGCCACCAAGGTTCCGGGCGATCCAATTGTAATATCTGGAGACCCGTGTGTAGACGGAATAAAGATCCGCATGCCCGCACCGCTGGTTGGACCCAAGGGGTTCGCGGCCCCAGCTGACAATGCCGACCTGTAGCCATGAGCCATCGTTCTGGCGCACCATCAACGGCCCGCCACTGTCTCCGCTGCAGGAGGTTTTTTCGCCCGAGGGCACACCAGCGCAGATCATATTGTCGGTCAGCGCACTGCCTAGATTGTTGGTCAGGATGGCATAGGCTTCTTCCAGTTTGTCCTGCGGGATGCGGTTGGATTGCCCCATGCCGATCAGAAAACTGCCAAAATCCCGTTTGGTTTGTTCGGCCATACCCGCGTTGCAGGTCGCGTTTGACACGATGTCGATGTCGGTTTCCATCAGGCTGGCGGGGAATTTCTCTTCCTCCATCATGCCCCAGCCGACAACCACAGCAGGACCACTGGGCAGGGGTGCATCCTGACCCAGCACCGGGATGGCCCCCACGGGGCCAGAGGCGCTGGTGACGGGCTCAGAGAGCTGCAACAGCGCGATATCATTGTCGATCACCACAGGGTCATATTTTTCGTGCACAATCACGCGGGCGACAGTGCGGATGTCCCCCTTGGCCAGATCAACCGAGCTGGTGCGCACCGCAACACTATCCGGCGCGGAGGGACGGCCATCCTGGCCCACCACGCAGTGCGCGGCGGTCAGAACCCACTGACGTGCGATCAATGTGCCGCCGCAGAATTGCGATTGATACAGGCCCTCTGTGGTGTTGTTCAGCTGCGCCTTAGTGTGCAGGGAAACCTGTGCGGGCCATTGCCCCTCCTGCGCCTCGCGACCCCCAAAAATGCGGGTCGCCGCGTCACCACTGACGATTTCCGCTTTTTGCTTTAGCGCCGCCACATGGGACTGCACCGCAACGCTGGAGGCTGCGGCATTTGGCACCGCGATATTGGACAGGCTGGAATTGGACGGTTGCGCCTGCAAAGGCGCGCAAAGGCCAGCCAATCCGAAGGCAGCGGCGCAAATATAGGTCTTCATAATGGTCTCCAATAGAACTGCGAAACGGAATATTCTTTGGGTCAGGGTTGGGGCTAATTTAAGGAACGCCCCGCGCGGGCAAAGGCGGCAGGTTTGGGCAAGACCCGCCAGTTAAATCGTTCAACCCAGATGTTGGTAATGCCATAGCCGCCAAAAGAACCGCGCGTGTCGGGACGTTTGGCCAACCGGCTGAGAAAATTATTCGCTTGTGTGGCCGCGAAACTTCGGGTGTTGCCCGTGCCCGTGCCGCAGTTTTCGATCAGGCCTTGCAGGTTCAGGGCCTCAGCGTTTTCCTGCGCTTCGGTGATGATCACAAACAGACGTTCATCGCCCGCGGAATAGCCGCTGGGACAATCGGAACACATGGTCATATCCGCGCCCAGACGGTTGGCCTGTCGGGCATCCACAATGCGCACGTAATCCGCGTGCACGCAGTATTGCGCGTCGATGTGGATGCGATTGACGTCAAATTCACTGGCCACAGCCCCTTGGGCCGTCAGGCTGATCTGATCGCATTGCTTGATCTCATCATTGCCGCTCAGCGCAACGGGTGCTGATGCGCCGCCCTGTGCACGTCGGCATTCGCGGGCGGGTGAAACCCCTTCATCCGGCGCGGCCAGATCGTCGGTGCTGACCGCGCGCAGATTGGCGGTCAGGTCAACAGGGCTTTCGTTCAGCAGGGAGCCGGTGCCGGTGACCGCCGCCAACAGGCGCGCCAGTGTTTCGGCCTTTGCAATGCGGGTCAGCGCACCCTCCAGGGCTACGGGTTGCGGGGTGGCGGACAGGCCAATGGGCGTGCGCCCCTCAAGTGCTGCGCGCCCAAACCAGAGGGTTGTGCCATCCCAAATGGTTTCCACATCAAAATCGGCGTCAGACAGTTCAAGTTGCACCGTGTCGCTGCGGTTGACCGCCGCAAGGGCCGATTGCAGGGCCGTGACGGTTGGATCATCTGCGGGCAGGGGCGCGCCCGAGGCGACGTCACGTGGCAGCGCAATGCGCACGGTTTGATCGACGGGGCGCGCGATCAACTGGGCAAATCGGGCGTCTTGCGGGATTCGGCCCTCAGCCGCGCAAGGGGTTGCCAACGTGGGCACGCAGGTCGCCGCGACGGGGCGCAAAAACGCGCGGGTGGCAGATACATCTTCCAGCTGGGCATAGCCAATCACCGCATCCGCATCATCCGCTGCATCCGCGACAAGGCCGACCAAGGTGCCTTCGCCCATGCCATGCACCAACCCAGCAAGGATTTCATCGGCGTTCACACCAAAGCGACGCAGGCCAATGGTTTCTGCCCCGCCAAAAACGGCGGCGTCAATCAATGTGCCTTCCCACAGGGGGGTCTGCAAACGGGCAGCACCGGGCACGCTGTCGTCGTTCATGTCGCTGAGCACAGCCTGAAAAAGCTGGCGAAAACTGATCCCTTCGGACCCTTGCAGCCGGGTTGCCAGTTTGGCGGTGAAGAGCCCATACCATTCATCGCCCCCCGTGCTTTGGGCAAAGTTGATTTCGCGGGCAACTTCGGTGGAGCGGGCGGAGTAAAACGCCAGAAAACCACCGGGCTGATCACCGGTTTGATCGACGCTGATCTGCGCCTCAGCCTGTTCTGAGGCGCGCACGTCAACGCCAAGCTGTGCCGGATCGACAAACCGTGATGCGGTGCCGATGGACCCCGCACGCAGGCCAGAACCCGAATGGCAACTGTCCATCACCAACCACACGTCGGCGCCTGAGGCGCGGATGGCATCCACCGCGCGGCCTATTTCATCATCCACAATCGCATTGGGTATCACGCCCGCACCGGGTTCTGCACGTGCGGTGTCTGTGGGCAGGAACACCTCGTCCAGACCATCGCTTTCATCGCCGTTCTGATCGGCCTGCCGGGTGCCATGACCGCTGAGATGAATGTAGACAAAATCACCATTTTGCGCGGTTGCCGCAAGATCGGCAAAGGCCGCCAAAATTGCCGCGCGGGTTGGAATGGCATCGCCCGTCTCGCCGTTGGTCAGGGTGGTGATGTCCTGCACGCCGCGGTTCTTTAGAACCTGGCTTAACAACGCCACATCGTTTTCGGGACCGCGCAGATTTGCCAATCCGATGCTCTCATCATAAGCGGAAACCCCAACCAAAAGCGCGCGGGTTTCAGCCTGAGCCGGAAGCGTGAACGCCAATATGGTGGCGATCATTGCAACTATGATCTTCATCGTAATCCTCATGTTGGGCACGAGGCCCAAAGGCAGTTCAAAAAAATATATTGGCTGGAACTATAAGGGTAAGATGCTCCATTGCCATAGATTTTTGCGACATATGGACGTAGGCTGTTTTGTGATCGGGGGAGTATTTCCTCAGGGAAACGTCGTATTTAAGGTGTTATTATGGGAATTTTTAACAGGCTGTCAGTGCCGCTCAGTTGCTTCATTTGTGTCGTGTTTTTGCTGTCGGCCCCGGCCCGCGCACTCGAATCAGACATCACCGGGCTGGCCTGGCTGGCCGAAAATGACCCTGCCGCCGCCATTGTGCAGACCGATACGGCCTTACGTGAAATCCAGTCTGAGCCGGAGCCGGACCTGCGGTTGATCTATGGGTTAAGCCAGCTCAAGGCGGACCTGTTGGTGGCCCTTGAGCGTGAGGCGGAGGCCGCCATATTGCTGGCTGATCTGGCCAAGTTTGCAGCGCGCCACCGCGATATTTTGCAGGCCGATCCGGTTCCCTTACTGACCCGCGCGGCAGCCTTGTTTGAGGCGCAGGGCAGTTTGCGCCGGGCTGGTCAGGTGTTGACCGACAAACTGGCCGAACAACGCGATGGTGCGCGTAGTGGTGCCGTGATCGCGCGCACGCTTGAGGATCTGGCGCGGGTGTCTGAGGGGCTGAACAGGGCCGATGATGCGGCTGAGTATCTCGCTGCCGCAGACGCCGCGCGCGCCAACACACCCGATGGCCCGTCGCGCAGCGATGATGAGGGGTTTCATGCGGTAGATGTCTATTACGCCACCGACCGCGCGCGCACGGGTGATGCGGACCCAGGTACGTTTTACGGCTATGACCGCGGTACGCTGGAACTGGGGGTTGCGACGGTCACGATCCCGCTCAAGCACACGCCCGGCGTGGTGGAGGCCCCGTCCATCTGGCGACTGGAATTTTCGGCCTCGCCAGCCAAACATGTCATACTGCAATCGGTGACACCGGTGAAAAGTGACCAGTTCTACACGCGCCTGAACGCGGAATTTGAGGATGGTAAAAAATCAGAAGCCTTTGTTTTTGTGCATGGTTTCAACGTGCGCTTTGACGCGGCGACCAAGCGGGCGGCCCAGATTGCCTATGATATGGAATATGACGGCGTGCCGATTGTCTATTCCTGGCCCTCGCGCGGCTCTACCATCAGCTACATTGCCGATACTGCGGTGGTGCAGCTAAGCGCGCGGCGTCTGACGCGGTTTCTGAATGATCTGGTAGAGCGCTCTGGCGCGCAGACGATCCATCTTGTGGCCCATAGCATGGGCAACCGTGCATTGACGGAGGCACTGGAGCTGATGGCGCTGCGCCGGGGTGTTCAGAGCGGTGATGCGCCCGCCTTTGGGCAGGTGCTGTTTGCAGCACCTGATGTTGACGCGGATCTTTTTGCGGAGATTATCCCGACCATTCGCCCGCTTGCGCGGCGCATGACGCTTTATGCCTCAGAATCCGATTGGGCGCTGGTGACCTCGCGCAAGCTGCATGGGGATATGCCACGCGCGGGTCAGGGCGGTGCAGACACGCTGGCGCTCCCCCTGGTGGACAGTATCGACATGACCGTGCTGGGAGAGGATATGCTGGCGCATAGCTATTTTGCCGGTGATTCATCGGCTTTGACGGACATGATGGCGCTGTTTTGGCGCAATGCGGAACCGTTTAGCCGGTGCGGGCTGGAGGAGGACCGCGCCGCAGACCGCGCGATTGCGGTCTGGCGCTACAGACGCAGCAATTGTGGCAAACAGAGTTTGATTGACCTGATGGCCGAGCTGCGGCGCACAAATGTGACGGGCGCGGCGGATGCGCGCGCGGTGATGAAACGCAAAATCACCGATGAAAAGCTACGTGAAGAACTGGAGCCGGTGGTGCTCAAGATCATCGGCAACTAGCGGCATTTACTGCGCGATCATATCCAGAAACCGGCGATGTTCTGCATCCCGCTGGGCCTCTGCGCGGGCGCGGTCGGCTTGTCGCTGATCCCAGCTTTCCTGATTGGCACGCCGGTTTTCATCTGCGGCGCGCCGGTTGTTTTCGGCCACTTTGCGCTGCACCTCCTGAATGCGGGCCTGCCAGTCCGGATCGACCTTGATGGAGCGCACCAGCGCGTCCAGTGCCGCCTGATCCTGCGCGCGCCGTGAGGGCAAAAGCCAGGTGAGGCGCAGTGGTTCAACAATGGTTTGTTGATAGCTGCCCGCCATCACCGGATCATTGGCGGCGGGCTGAAAGGCGTACCACGACATCCACAGGCTTTCCTCAATCTGCTGGGCCCCCAGCGCATAGGTCATGTCAACACGCACCGCGTCAAAAAACGTGTCCATGCCGGTGCCGCCGGTTGCGCCAAACATCGTTTCAAAGTGCTTTTTCTGATCCGCGTTGTGGGTGGTTGCCGTGACTTTCATATCTGCCGGGCGGGCGGGTTTGACCAACGTATCAAACAGCTGTTGTGTGCCCGTGACCAGTCCGACATGGCAGTTGCTGTTGCGAAACCGGGTGCGCAACTGGTTAAGCTGCGCCTCGGTCTGGGCCGCCATCATCTGCACCAAAGACGGGTCCATGCCAGCGGTGATCGGGGCCAGCCAGATGATCTGGTGCCCGGGTTGAATGCGCAGCCCTGTCAGACCGTCGGGGGAGCGTGCGTAAAAATCCAGTTCGTATAAGTCATTGCCGCTACAGGGTTTTTGCCACAGAATTTCGCCACGCGCCTGCCATCCGGGCGGCAGTTCGACGGTATAGGCGGTCAGCGGTTTGCCAAAACCCTGACGGTCCAAAATCTCATACCGGGTGGTTTGTTGTGCCTCCAGCGTGGATGTCACGGAGGCACTGAGGCATAGCGCGATGCACAGGGATTTGAAAAGGGACATATGAAAAGCCTTTGTGCTGTGAAATGAGCAGCAGTTTAGGCGAGCTGCGTTCAGCTGTCCAATTCTGGTCCAACCAGAGCGAAATGCAAATTGCCTGAGACAGGACACATCGCCAAACCCATTGAAACTGAAAGTTTCAGGTAGGGTCGGGTGATTCAGGTTTCTGCTTTAGCGGAACATTTCACCCAGTAAAAGATAACCCAGAACAGCCCAGATGATGAGGAAAACCACGCCATATCGGCGAGGCTGATTGGTGATGTTCTGCGACTTGATCCAGCCTTGGACATTGCTGGTTTCATCATGTTCCTTGAGCGCGGCAAGATCTTCGAGCGCGCAGCGATAGCCCCGGTAGGTATCGCGGATCGACACATATGTGATCAGCGCACTGCAGGTATAAAGGAAAAACACAAGCCCGCGTTGCAAGATAAACGGCTCTGCCGCGCGTCCGAAAAACACCATCACACCAACAAGGGCCGCATGGGTGTAGATCACCCGCTGCCACAGGTAATCCAGCCGATCATTGAACTTGAGCGTCAGCATCATCAGCTCAGAAAAGCTCATGCTTTGATCGGAACTGTCCTGCTCGGGTTTCTCTTTGGACATCTTGCGCGGGCCTTTGCGGGATCACGGGGGGTGTTTAATCTCTAAAACATCACCTCCGAAAATTCAAAGACCCTACATTGCAAGATGAATGGGCCCCAAGCCTAGCTTTCGCTGAGCGCCACTTTCATGTCTTTGACCTCGTAAATGACCTCTCCGTCGGCCTCAACAATGCCATCGGCCACACCCATGGTCAGGCGCCGGGTTTGGATCGCTTTGGTGAAATCAATCTTGTAGATCAACATCTTACGGTCGGGGCGCACCATGCCTTTCAGCTTCACCTCACCCACACCCAGCGCATAGCCGCGCCCCTGCCAGCCACGCCAGCCAAGGTTGAAACCGGTCAATTGCCACAGCCCGTCAAGGCCCAGACAACCGGGCATGATCGGGTTGCCGGGAAAGTGGCAGTCGAAAAACCACAACTCGGGTGTGATGTCGAACTCGGCTGTGATGTGGCCCTTGCCATGGGCACCGCCATCCCCGGACACATCCGTGATCCGGTCCATCATCAGCATCGGGGGGGCGGGCAATTGCGCGTTGCCGGGGCCGAAAAGATCACCTGCCGCGCATTTCAGCAGGCCTTCTTTGTCGAAACTGGTGGGATAGTCGGCCATGGCGGAACCCTTTTTGCAGGTGAGAGGTATTTGGTGTCATCTAACATCGGCGGTGCACTGCCTCAAGAGCGGTTGAGACCGCGTCAATCTGCCTGTGGTTTTCTCATTGAAAAAGCGGCCAAATCTGCACTATATGTTGAGGTAAGCAACGTTTTTCGGAGCAAGCATGACAGCGACCCAAGCAGAGATTGGCACCAAATGGCTGGCACAGGCCGGTCTGCGCCCCACACGTCAGCGTGTGACCCTTGCCAGCCTGCTGGTGGGCGACGGGCAAGATCGCCATGTCACCGCCGAGAGCCTTTTTGACGCCGCCAAAGGGCAGGGGGAGGCCGTATCGCTGGCCACCGTGTACAACACCTTGCGTGCGTTTTGTTCCGCCGGGCTGTTGCAAGAGGTGACGGTTGATGGCTCCAAAAGCTACTTTGACACCAACACCCATGATCACCCCCATTTTTATTGGGAGGACGACGGCAAACTGACCGATGCGCCCTCTGAACAACTGGTAATCTCACATTTGCCGGATGCCCCGCAGGGGGCAGAGATTGCCAGTGTTGATGTGGTAATTCGCCTGCGACGCAAGGGGTAGGGCGGGCTGCCAGCACCGCCGGTATGTTTCCTCCTTTGATGCGCGCAGATCACGTTGACCCCTTCGCGCACAGCTGTGTTGCGCCATATGGCAGCGCATTGCGGCGGTTATCGTGGTCCGGTCAGTGTTTGACACGGAACCACGTGTAGAGCCAAACCCCTGCCAGAACGACCAATGCGAACAGCGGGTTGATGAACGCAAGGCTGATGTTGTCTGGGGTGTTGTCACGGATCAACGTTGAAACGGCATTGTCGGTCCGCAGAATAACGCCAATGACGGCAAAACAGCCCAGAAACAAAGTTGCACCACTGGCCTGTTTGATTGCTTCCTTTTTTTCAGGTGAAAGGTCTTTTGGTATAGCGCGATCTGTTATGCGCCAGAGTATCCCGATGAGATGCAGGATGAGCCAAGCGAGTGCAGAAAAGAACAGTAACGCCAAGCCAATGCGAAAATTCACCAGCATGATCGCGCCAATGAAAGCCAATTTTAGGACAAGATCAATTTTGTACTTCGCAAAGAAACCTTTGATATTGGCCTCAACTTCATTTGGGTCATGGTCTTTTGCCATTGCACACCCCCTTACGGTTCATCTGTAACACATAGCCTTGCGCCATTTTGCGCAAAATGCGCATGGGTGGCTTCGACAAAATGCTGCACCAGCCGCCGGGGGCGCGATTTGTCATAGCCGATGGACAGGGTCAGCGATGGCAGCGCATCCGCGACGGGCAGGCTGACCAGTTCAGCGCCGCAATAGCTGGTGCGCGTCAGGGGCTGCATGTTCAATATCGCGCAGCCGTGCCCCGCGCTCACAAGGCTGCGCACCATTTCCGTTGAATTGGCATAGGCGGCGATGAAAACATCCGTGGCGTGCGGGGCAAAAAGGTTTTGATAATAGGCCGCCGCGACCGGGCGGCTCAGCACCACCAGCGGTTCGCGGGCAATCTGCGCCATGTGGACCTGCGCCAGTTGGCTTAGCGGATGGCCCACAGGCACAAGGCAATAGGCGGGGGCCTCAATCAAGACATCAAAATCCACAGCGGGGCGCACGTCTTCGCTGACAAAAAGGATCACGTCATAGGTGCCATTGAGCAGCCCGTCCTGGGCATGATCATTGTTGCATTCCTCCAGATGCAGGGTCACATCTGCGTCTTTGGGCAGGCAACCAGCAAAGACCGGCGGCAGAAAGGCAGGCGCGATGGGGGCATAATATCCGATACGCAATGTGCCGCACAGCGCCTGTTTCAGGTCGGCCCCTTCGCTCAGCATGGCGCGGTAATCCTCCAGCAGGCGCTCAAACTTCTGCGCCACCTGCCGCCCGCTGGCATTGGCCGTAATGCCGCGCGAACGTTGCCGGGTGACCAGCGTCAGATCAAAGGCAGTTTCCACCTGATCAAGCGCTGTGGCCACGGCAGAGGCCGCAATGTTCAGCTCTGCCGCCGCTTTGGCGATGTTGCCGTGGCGCAATGCGGTGTTGAAATAGGTCATCGCCTTAAGGGAAATGGTCATCACATGCTCGGATATTCAGTGTTTAATTGTCTTATAAATCTGTTTTCCATGTGTAGTGCCTTCTGTCAAACTCCGCACAGGCCTGACTGAAAGGATGCCTGGATGGATGACGCCCCGCTGAAAGGCTGGAACCATGTTCCCAATGTGCCGATAAAAGTGTCACCGTTTTTCACATGGCCCCTGCGCCCGCGCAATATGCTGGTTTGGGTCTGGCAGTCGTGGTTTTTGATCACGGAAAAACTGATCATTGTTGCACTTGCCTTCATCTCATTCTATTGGTTCCAGCCGCCTCTGGAGGAAACCAGGACGCTGGCGGTGGGCTGGATTGCGGAGATGTTTGTGCGCAATCTGGTGTTGATGTCAGCGGTTGCGGGCGGCCTGCACCTTTATTTCTATACGTTCACCAAACAGGGGCAGCGGCTGAAATATGACCCGCGCCCGCTGATGAAAAACGGTCGGCAATTCACTCTTGGCGGGCAAATTCGCGATAATATGTTCTGGACCCTGGCCAGCGGGGTTACGATCTGGACCGCCTACGAAGTGCTGATGTTCTGGGCGATGGCCAATGGCCATGCGCCGATGCTGACCTTTGCCGCACACCCGATCTGGTTTATCGCACTGTTCTTGCTGATCCCGGTCTGGGAAAGCTTTTATTTCTATTGGATTCACAGGTTCTTGCACCTGCCGTTTCTCTACAAACACGTGCACGCGCTGCATCACCGCAACATCAATGTCGGCCCCTGGTCGGGCCTGTCGATGCATCCGGTAGAGCATATAATTTACCTCGGCACGGTGTTGATCCATTGGGTTGTTGCCGCACATCCGGTGCATATTCTGTTCCATCTGCAATATTACACGCTGAGCGCTGCCACCACCCACACCGGGTTTGAGGGGCTGGTTGTCAAAGACAAGAACCGGCTCGCGCTGGGCACGTTTCACCACCAGATGCATCACCGCTATTTTGAATGTAACTATGGCTCGCTGGAGATCCCCTGGGACAAGCTGTTTGGGTCATTTCATGACGGCACTGAGGGTGCAAATGAGCGCATGAAGGAGCGGCGCAAGCGGATTATGGGGAGCTAGCAACTGTATGTCTCAGACGGTCTGAGACATACAGTTGCCAGGGTTTCTGGGCCGCTGACCTCAGAACCACTGCCCCGGTTCCATCAGCCCCAGATCCAGTAATTGGCGGGAATGCCATTCAAACGGGGCAGAGTTGTGCCATTTGAATGTTTCAATATCAAACCGGCTGCCGGGGTTGGTTTTGAGCGCTTTCGCGGTGCGAAACGAACAAATGGCCGCTGTGATGTTATGATGCCAGGGGCAGGCGTAGGTGTTGTATTCTTCGTCGTTAAACGTGTGATCCTCGCGCAGAACCAGCCCCTTTTTCGCCCGAAACAGTGAGATGCGGTCAATTTTGCGCCGCGCAGCGGGTACGTGTTCTTCATAGCGCCAGCGCAATCCGCCAAAGAAATCCAACTGCCGTTCTTTGGGGTAGCCATGGTTGCCCTCGTCCTTGCGGGCCAATGCATAATAGCCCGAACGGTCCAGATGGGCGTCTTCGAGGGAAACAGCATCCGGGTGCGCCTCCAGATCATCGGCGTATAGGTCAATCACATAGGCCAGCATGGCGTCGCGGCGTTCTTCGGTATGAAAATCAAGGACTTCTTTGATGGTGCGGGTCTCGCAAAACGGATGAAACAGATATTCCGCGTTAAAGCAGTAGTAGAGCCATTGCCCCGTTGTGGCCTCAATCAATCGGTTGATCGCCGTCTCCATCGCGTGATCGACAGACATGTTGTAATTTACGCGCAGCACGGTTTCCTGCAAATCGCGGGCCAGCTCAAAACTTTCCGGCATCAGGGCGATGATGGATTCAAAACCCGCCTGCAGGTGGTGGCGCAGGGTGGTGTCGACCTCAACCTCGTCCTCTACCAAGATGATGGCAAGCGGCCCTTTGGCCAGCGCGCTGGCACCGTCCCGCAGCAAATGATCGAGATTTGTGAACTGCATGATCCCTCGTGGATACGTTTTGCCACAGAATCTGTTAATTCGGCGTGCATTGCAAGCTGCGCGGCGCACTGCTAGGGGAACGGTTCTCATAACCTTTGGAATTTGATCATGACCGCCCCCAAAAAGCTGTTCATCAAGACCTATGGCTGCCAAATGAATGTCTACGACAGTGAGCGTATGGCAGAGGCGCTCGGCGGGCAGGGGTATGAGCAGACGCAGGTGCTCGAAGAGGCAGACATGATCCTGCTCAACACCTGCCACATCCGTGAAAAAGCAGCGGAGAAAGTCTATTCAGAATTGGGGCGCCTAAAGCCTCTGCGGGATGCCAAACCTGATCTGAAATTTGGCGTCGCGGGTTGTGTGGCACAGGCCGAGGGCGAAGAAATTATGCGCCGCCAGCCTGCTGTTGATCTGGTGGTGGGGCCGCAATCCTATCATCGGCTGCCCGAAATGGCCGCGAAGGTCGAAATGGGCGAAGCCGTGCTCGACACGGATTTCCCTGCGGAAGACAAATTTGAGCATCTGGAGCGTCGTCCCAAAGCGCGCCGCGCGCCTGCGGCGTTTTTGACGGTGCAAGAAGGCTGCGACAAGTTTTGCGCCTTTTGTGTGGTGCCCTACACGCGTGGGGCCGAGGTGTCCCGACCCGCCACACGCGTGCTGGAAGAAGCCCGTGATCTGGTGGAGCGCGGCGTGCGCGAAGTCACCCTGTTGGGTCAAAACGTCAATGCCTACCACGGCGGGATGACCCTTGCCGGGTTGATCCGCGAATTGGCAAAGGTCGATGGGCTGGAGCGTATCCGCTACACCACCAGCCACCCCAACGACATGGATGATGATCTGATCAATGCCCATGGCGAAGTTGATAAACTGATGCCCTACCTGCATCTGCCCGTGCAATCCGGCTCCAACCACATCCTGAAACGGATGAACCGCAGCCACACCGCCGAAAGCTACCTGAAACTGATTGAACGTATCCGTGCGGTGCGTCCTGACATCCTGATGTCCGGCGATTTCATCGTCGGTTTCCCCGAAGAGACGGAAGCCGATTTTGAGGCCACAATGGAGCTGGTCCGGCAGGTGCGCTATGGCTATGCCTATTCGTTCAAATATTCTGCCCGCCCCGGCACTCCAGCGGCGGAGCGCAAGGAGGTGCCCGCGGATGTGGCGGATGAACGCCTGCAACGCCTCCAGGCCCTGATCACCCAGCACCAGCGCGAGATTCAAGACAATATGGTTGGCCGCGAATTGTCCGTTCTGGTGGAAAAGGCCGGGCGCAAACCGGGGCAGATGCTGGGCAAATCCGAATACCTGCATGCGGTTCACATTGAGGACGCCCAAGCCCGGATTGGTGAAATCGCCCGCGTCAGAATCGTCAAAGGCATGACAAATTCTTTGACCGCGCGTCACCTTTAGATTGTGTATCGGCCATTTGGCCCGGTTCATGTCCACCCGCAAAACGGGAAAACTGGCCATATCTAGTGTGTCGCGCGTGAAAACCAACCAGATTGGTGATTATCCGCCTTCACACCTGTGCAAATTTTCCATACCCTGACGTCATAATCAGGATGCGCGCAAACCCCGGGACAGGGGCCGCAAACCTTTGGGGGAATAACAAGAGGAAAATGACGGTGGTACATAGAATTTCCAAGGCTGTGCGGTCTTTGGCGGGGGGCGCCTTGGTGGTGGCTCTGGCATTTGCGGCTCCGGTGGCCGAGGCGCAGACCAAATCGCAAAAGGGACGTGACAAGGGCATTTACACGCCGACAATCTGGGTTGACCCGGATGGGTGTGAACATTGGGTGATGGACGACGGTGCGGAGGGCTTCATGACGCCCCACACCAACCGTCAGGGCATTCCGGTCTGCCGCCGGGGTAATGTCTGCGGGATGATGCAGTCAGACCAGTTCTTTGCAACAGACAGCGCGCATATCGGCCCTCATGGCCGGGCCCGGTTGGCCAAGTTCTTTAAGGAAACCGGTGCTGTGTCCTATATCATCACGGGCCACACCGACAGCCGCGCTTCTGACGCCTATAACCTGCGCCTGAGTTTTCGGCGCGCAACCTCTGTGGCAAAGGTTGCCGCGGCCAATGGCGCAAAGATCGCGGATGTGCGCGGCTATGGCGAACGCCTGCCAGTTGCGACCAACAAGACGGCGCGCGGCAAAGCCAAGAACCGTCGCGTTGAAATTATCTGCATTCGCTAAAGGAACACAGACATGATGAAGACCAAAATTCTGATCACCCTGGCCTGTGTTGCTGGGCTGGCTGCCTGTTCTGATCACGAGGCATCGCTGCTGCGCGGTTTCTCTTCGGACAAAACCATTGACCGTGGGTTTGACCAGAAGCACCTCAGCCAGCTGCAGGCAGGCATCTGGGTGGATCCCAACGGCTGTGACCACTGGATCATTGACGATGGCGTGGAGGGCTATCTTTCGGCGCGTCTGGATAAATTTGGCAAGCCGGTCTGCTCTGGTGTGGCACCCCCCACACAGACGGTTGGCGATTTCAAAGGTGGCTCGCGGGTCCGTGATCCAAACTAAGGTTTGACCGATCAGTGCAACTCGAATGGCCGGTGCGCTCAAACGCCCCGGCCTTTTTTGCGCCTTGCCTCTATATTAATGCGCCAATGCGCCTTATGTGACCTCCTGACCCTGAAAGGAAGCCAACTTGAGTCCCACAGACGCCACAACAACACCCGCTGATGCGGCTCGGACTGTACTGGAATTTCCGGACAACCGACTGCTGATTGACCTGTGCGGGGCGTATGACGCGCATCTTGCGGCCATTGAAAAGGTGCTTGAGGTGCAGATTGTGCGCCGGGGCAACCAATTGGCGATCATGGGCGAGGCGGAGGGCGCAATGCAGGCGGAGCAGGCGCTCAACACGCTTTATGCGCGCCTGGAGGGCGGGCGTTCGGTGGAACAGGCGGATGTGGACAGTCTGCTGCGCATGGGCAATTCTGAGGTGGACACTGGCGTGCAAGACGGCGATCAGATTGAAATGCCGATTGGTCAGGCCGTCGAAATCCAGACACGCAAGAAACGCGTTGAGCCGCGAACAGAGGCGCAAAAGGCTTATGTGCAATCGCTGTTTGACAACGAGCTTGCCTTTGGTATCGGCCCGGCGGGCACCGGCAAGACCTATCTGGCCGTGGCGGTTGGTGTGTCGATGTTCATTGGCGGCCATGTGGACCGGATCATCCTCAGCCGCCCGGCGGTCGAGGCGGGTGAAAAACTGGGCTATCTGCCGGGCGACATGAAAGACAAGGTCGATCCCTATATGCAGCCGCTCTATGACGCGCTGAATGACTTTCTGCCGGGCAAACAGCTGGCCAAACTGCTGGAAGAAAAACGCATCGAAATCGCGCCTTTGGCGTTTATGCGGGGCCGTACGCTGGCCAACGCCTATGTGGTGCTGGATGAGGCGCAGAATGCAACCACCATGCAGATGAAAATGTTCCTGACCCGTCTGGGCGAGGGATCCCGCATGGTGATCACCGGGGACCGCACCCAGATCGACCTGCCGCGCGGCGTGCCCTCCGGCCTGGCGGATGCGGAACGCCTGCTCAACCGCATCCCCAAGATCAGTTTCAACTATTTCACGTCCAAAGACGTGGTGCGTCACCCGCTTGTGGCTGCAATTATTGAGGCCTACGAGGCGGATACCAGACAATCGTGATCGCGCTGTGTTCTCCTCTTTCTGGCCATAACATTCCCGGAGGTGTGGAGGCTGGCCTCCACGCAGGCTAGATGCAGGCGCTGGACATTGATATGGAAGACCTGCGCTGGCAGGCACTCGACCTGCCGGCACTGGCCGTGACCGCAACAAATGCCACCCTTGCCCATCTCAATATTGACGCCACTCTCTGCGAACTCTCGGTCCTTGGCACGGATGATACGCGGATTGCCAGGCTCAATACTGACTTTCGCGGCAAACCCACCGCCACCAATGTGTTGAGCTGGCCTGCCGAGGAGCGCGCGCCCGCGCAGCGAGGAGGCACGTCGCTGCCACCACATCCCGGCCCTGACGGGGTGATTGCCTTGGGGGATATCGCGCTCAGCTATGACACCTGCTGCGCGGAGGCCCAGCACGCGGGCACCCCAATCCCTGCCCACGTCAGCCATTTGATTGTGCACGGGGTCTTGCACCTGTTGGGATATGACCACATTTCCAAACCCGATGGCGACCTTATGGAAGCAATTGAGGTCGAAATACTTGCTAAGCTGGGCTACGATGACCCATATTCATAGATAGCGGCCCTTGGGGTCGCCTGAACACAAAGACAGGATTGATGGGCGAACAGACCGGTTCCTCTAGCGCAGTGCGCGGCGCACACCCCGAGGACGACGAAAATCAAAACGATGAAACCTCCCGTTCATCCGGCTTTTTCAGCCGTGTGATTGGCGCGCTCAGCCCGTCTGACGCGGATACAGAAACCCTGGCTGAAATGGCGCAACAGGCCCAGCCTGCAACCCATGGCATGATCAACCTGCGCCGCATGCGCGTGGATGATGTGGCCATTCCAAAGGCCGATATTGTCGCTGTCCCCCTCAGCAGTTCGATGGACGAACTGGTGGCCGTCTTTAAGGAAAGCGGCCTGACGCGCCTGCCGGTCTATGATGGCACGCTTGATACGCCGGTGGGGTTTGCCCACCTCAAAGACCTTGCACTCAATCATGGCTTTAACGGCGCGCCAAAGAATTTTGACATGCAGGATCTGCTGCGCCCGCTGCTGTTTGTGCCCCCCAGCATGACCATTGGCGTCTTGCTCACCAAAATGCAGGCCGAACGCCGTCACATGGCGCTGGTGATTGACGAATATGGCGGTGTGGACGGGCTGGCGACCATCGAGGATCTGATCGAACAGGTCATCGGAGAGATCGAGGACGAACATGACCAGGACGAAGGACAGTTCTGGACCGTTGAAAAGCCCGGCACCTACCTTGCCCTTGCCAAAACCCCGCTGGACGATTTTGAGGCCGAGATCGGCCTGTCACTGACCGATCATGATGAGGTGGACGAGGAAGAAATCGACACGTTGGGTGGGCTGGTCTCCATGCTTTCCGGGCGTGTGCCTGCGCGGGGCGAGGTCGTGTGCCATCCCGGCGGCACTGAGTTTGAGATTGTCGATGCCGATCCGCGCCGCATCAAACGGCTGCGGGTCTGCATGACTCAAAGCGGGTGAAATTGCCGTTGATTGGCGCGCTTGTTGCGGGGGCCTTGGCCGCCTTCGCACAGGCACCCTATGATCTGCCCGCATTGTTGCTGGTGGGCATGGCGGCGGCGGTTTGGCTGTATCGCCATATGGTGCGCCCCCTGCGGGCTGCTCTTCTTGGTTGGGCCTTTGGCGTGGGGTACTTCATGCACGCCTTACAGTGGATCATGTCGCCGTTCATGGTGGATGCTGCGCGCCACGGCTGGATGGCCCCGTTCGCATTGGTGTTTCTCAGCGCGGGATTGGCGCTGTTTTGGGGGGCAGCGTTTTGGGCGGCGCGCAAACTGTCGCGCAGCTCCTGGCCCCTGATCCTGACGTGGAGTGCGGCGGAAATGCTGCGCGCCTACATCTTTACCGGCTTTCCCTGGGCGATGCCTTCTCAGGCTACCGTGGATACGTTGGCCAGCAGGGCCTTGGCCTTTGCTGGTCCTTATGCGCTGAACCTGATCCTTATTGTCGCAGCCGTGGGCCTGGTGGCAAGGGGCAGATGGCGGCGCACACTTTTGCCGCGCGGATTTGCATTGGTCGTCCTGTTCAGCTTGTTCATGAACGCAACTGATATGAACCTTAACGTCGCAATAGGAAAACATTATTTTCCTGATGGCGAAACGGGCAGGCCTGTGATCCGCCTGATCCAGCCCAACGCGACGCAGCGTGATAAATGGGACCCTGAAAAAATACCGGTGTTTTTCAACCGCCAGCTGCAATACACAGCCGCCCCGCCGACGGACCCACAGGCCCCCCCCGATCTGGTGATCTGGTCTGAAACAGCCATTCCTTGGGCGCTTGATCTGGCCAGGGGGGCGCTGCGCGAAATCGCGGCGGCGGGCGGCACGGCACCTGTTGCTCTTGGCGTTCAGCGGCGCAGTGACACACGGTATTTCAACTCCATGGTGGCGCTTGACCCCACAGGCGTGCCCGCGCAGATCTATGACAAACACCACCTCGTGCCTTTTGGGGAATACATGCCGTTGGGCGATTTTCTGGCCAATTTTGGCATCTACGGATTGGCCGCGCGGGCGGGCAACGGGTATTCCGCAGGGCCCGGTGCGAAGCTGTTGGATTTTGGCCCCTTGGGCAAAGCGTTGCCGCTGATCTGCTATGAGGCTGTCTTTGCCCATGATGTGAACGCCGCCCCCGCGCGGCCTGATTTTCTGATCCAGATCACAAATGACGCGTGGTTTGGCAAAGGAGCCGGGCCCAAACAACATCTGGCGCAGGCCCGCATGCGCGCGATTGAACAGGGGCTGCCGCTGGCGCGCAGTGCCAATACCGGCATTTCAGCAATGATTGACCCTTATGGCCGGATAACCGCCTCATTGCCCCTCAACAGCGCTGGTTTTCTGGACGTTGCCCTGCCACGCCACTTGCCAGCAACGCTTTACAGCCGCACGGGCGATCTGCCCTTTGCAGTCTTGCTGCTGCTGGGCCTTGCCGGAGCGGCGGTGCGCGCAGGCGGTGTTGCCCGTTACCGCGGCCCATAGAGTTAAAGATTGACGATATCGGGTGGCAGGGCTAAGCCCGTTCTAGCGCGCCCCAACGGCTTCCTGACGGGGCGCTTGGATATTTCAACTGGAGCACGACCATGTCCCGACAAAATTATGTTTTTACCTCGGAATCCGTTTCCGAGGGCCACCCGGATAAGGTCTGTGACCGTATTTCTGATGCCGTTCTGGACGCATTTCTGTCCGAAGAACCAGAGGCGCGCGTGGCCGCTGAAACATTCGCCACCACCAACCGCGTTGTGATTGGCGGTGAGGTTGGCCTGTCTGATCAATCCAAGCTCAAGGATTACATGGGCCGGGTTGAGGGCATCGTGCGCGATTGCATCAAAGACATCGGATATGAGCAGGACAAGTTTCACCATGAAACGGTTGAGGTGACCAACCTGCTGCACGAACAATCCGCGCATATCGCGCAAGGGGTCGATGCCTCCGGCAACAAAGATGAAGGTGCTGGCGATCAGGGCATCATGTTTGGCTATGCCACCAATGAGACCGAGCATTTGATGCCCGCCCCGATCCATTATGCCCACGCGATCCTGCGCCGTCTGGCCGAAGTGCGCAAAGACGGCACCGAAGCGACCCTGCGCCCGGATGCCAAGAGCCAGCTGTCAGTGCGTTACGAAAACAGCAAACCAGTTGGCGTGACCTCCATCGTGCTGTCCACACAGCACGCCCACGAAAGCCAGACCAGTGCGGACATTCGCGCGATTGTCGAACCCTATATTCAGGATGTGCTGCCCGCAGGCTGGATCACATTGGACACCGAATGGCACGTGAACCCAACCGGTACTTTTGTGATTGGCGGCCCTGATGGGGATGCAGGTCTGACCGGGCGCAAGATCATCGTCGATACCTATGGTGGTGCTGCCCCGCACGGTGGCGGTGCGTTTTCCGGCAAAGACCCGACCAAAGTAGACCGCTCTGCCGCCTATGCCGCGCGCTATCTTGCGAAAAACGTGGTGGCCGCGGGCATGGCAGACAAATGCACCATTCAATTGTCCTATGCGATTGGCGTGTCTAAACCCCTGTCGATCTACTGCGATACATTTGGCACCGGGCAGGTGCCGGATGCTGAGATTGAAAAGGCCGTTGCGGCCTGTATGGACCTCACGCCGCGCGGCATTCGCGAGCATCTGGGCATGAACCGTCCAATTTATGCACGGACAGCGGCTTATGGCCATTTTGGCCGGGCACCTGAGGCCGATGGCGGCTTTAGCTGGGAAAAGACTGATTTGATTGATCGGTTGAAAGCCGAGGTTTGAGCTTGATCCGGCAAGGCAGAGGATCAGTGGGCTGGCTTCTGACGGTCGCGTTGGCCGTGGGGATTGGCGCGCCTGTGCTGGCGCAAGAAGAAACGGAACAGCGGTTTCGCGTCGAGGGGGACCGCCTGTTTTACGACACCACCGTTCTGGTTGACGGGGTGGAACGCGACATTCGTTATTCTGATGTCGAAGATTTGCGCACCGTGCTGCGCCGTCACAACGGGATTAAGGTGTTGGAGGTGAATTCCACGGGTGGCGGGCATTATCCGTCGATGGATATTGCCGCGCTGATCATTGATTTTGACCTCGACACCCATGTGGAGAACACCTGTGAAAGTTCCTGTGTGAACATCTTTTTGGCCGGGAACACACGGACCATGGCGCGCGGCGCGCGCATCGGGTTTCATCAGTTGTCGTGGAATGAACGCTCTGTCGAGGAATATTACAACAAACATCGGGATCGCCGCGAATGGGACACGCCGTTTAAGTTTGCGGAATGGATGTATCAGGACACCCAGACGGAAACGTTCAATCGGTTGGATTACCTGGTGAAACGGGGGGTCGACCCGTTGTTTGCGATCCAGACCATTCGCAAACCTGACACCAGCATGTGGTTTCCTTACCGTGCTATGCTAATGGCTGCGGGTGTTGTCACACAATAGGCTGCAATGCGTCGGAGGATTGTGAACCGCGCTGGCAACATCGCGTTTTGACACCGATGTTGCAGGTAAGTCTGTGATTTTGGGTGTTCCTCCCAACTGCACGTCAGCGATCTCACCTGATCCCCTTGAGAAACCCGAGCGCAGTCAAGCGGTTGTACAGCGCCCAGTCGGTGCGGCTTTAAGGGGTGCGATCTATCCCAGATAGGGCGGCCTTGAAAATGGTGACGGCGGACGCTTTTGCGCGTAGGTCAGCAATGCATCGGCAGTGTCTTGGTTTGACGGCAACCCATTTTCATCTGATGTCCCTTGCCGCTGCGGTGACTGTCCGATGAGGTCTCTCATCATAACGTCGGCATGTTGTTGTTCCAGCTCTTCCAGGAATTGCCAAAGATGCAGGCAAGAGGCCTCCACACTGGCGCGATGTTCGTTGCTTTTGGATTTGTCGCTGTTTGGCGTGTCGCGCAGGGAGCGCAGCTGGCGGATCATGCGGCTGACCATGGGTTTGATATCGCTGACACATTGGTTGGCAAAGCGGTTGAGCACCTTTTCAACCTCTTCTCTGGCGTAGGTCTGGCTTTCGACCTGGGCGCCGAGCATGGATTTTTGCATGGCATTGGTCACGGCCCGTTCAAAAGAGGCGGGGGAGAGTTCGTCTTTGGTGACATAGTCCGCGCAGCCCCGTGCCATCGCCTCAAATGAAATCGTTTCCTCATCGTAGCTCGTGACCATGATGCTTGTCGCGTTGCAATTACGCGGCGACAGGTGGATCTTTTCCAGCGCATCAATTCCTGTGCCATCAGGCAGGCTGTAATCCAGAAAAATGAGGTCAAACGCGCTTTGATCAAGTTGCAGGTCAAAGGAAGAAAGGCTTTCGGCCTGCGTCACCTCACATTTTATCGGCAAACCAGAACAGAGGCGGCAGAGCTTGTGCCGGTCAAAACGCTGATCATCAAGCACAAGAACCCGCAACATGTCAGGCAAGGCAGGCATTGTACCGGGGGGTGGAAACGGGGCAGAGGGCAATGGGCGGCTCCTTGGAGGGATAAGTGCAGTCTAGAGTAAGGGCGTTTAAGAGGCCGTTAACAGCCGCTTGCAGCTTGCCAATTGGGGCGCTAAAGGCAGGCGCATGAACACAGCCTCACGCCCGCATCGCAATTTTTATGGTCGCCTTAAGGGAAAATCTCTCAAGAAGTCGCAAGCCGCGTATCTGGCCGAAGATCTTGCTGGCCTGTCGCCTGGGGCTGTCAGTTGGGAGGACAACCCGGCGCGTGATCCATTGGACCTCGCGGCGTTGTTTGAGGGCAGGCCGGTCTGGCTTGAGGTCGGTTTTGGGGGTGGTGAACATTTGGTGCATCAGGGCGCGCAGAACCCGGATGTAGGGATTATCGGATGCGAGCCCTATATCAATGGTGTGGCCATGTTGCTGGGTAAAATCCGCAGGGCTGGGGTTGATAATCTGGCAGTCTACCCCGGCGATGCGCGGGATCTGATGGATGTGCTGCCCCAAGCCTCAATCTCGCGGGCATTTCTGCTTTACCCCGACCCCTGGCCCAAGGCGCGCCATCATCGGCGTCGGTTTGTCACGCAGGAGCATTTGGCCCCGCTGGCGCGTGCGCTCAAACCGGGTGCCATATTCCGGGTGGCGACAGATATTGAGGACTATGTGCGCCAGACACTGGAAGAAGTGCCGCAAGCGGGTTTTGAGTGGCTGGCAGAGAGCGCGCGTGATTGGCGTGAGCCCTGGGAGGATTGGACCCCGACGCGTTACGAACAAAAAGCCCTGCGTGAGGGGCGGGTGCCACATTATTTGACGTTCTGCAAGACCTGAGGATGCCGGAGCGGGCAAGCCCGCAGACTATTTTATTGATTTTGCTCCTCAAAATCGGTTTGCGAGACGCTGTCTCGCGCTCTGGGAATATTATGGCCAAAAAGAAGGGGAGGCGTTGGCACGGGACGTGCTTGGGGCTAGAAGCGGGGGACGCAATGTAAGGACCTGCCCATGTCGAGCCACGGTGAGCCCATTCCCATGATTTCAAGCGCCTGTGGGCCGCTGAGCGGGACAGCAGAAGTCCCCGGAGATAAGTCGATTTCGCACCGGTCCCTGATACTGGGCGCGATGGCCGTGGGTGAAACCACCATCGAAGGGCTTTTGGAGGGGCAGGACGTTTTGGATACGGCCAAGGCGATGCAGGCCTTCGGCGCAGAGGTGACCAACCATGGCGGCGGGCGCTGGTCCGTGCAGGGCGTCGGGGTTGGTGGTTTTGCCGAGCCGGAAAACGTGATTGATTGCGGCAATTCCGGCACCGGGGTGCGCCTGATCATGGGGGCGATGGCGACCTCTCCGATTGTTGCAACCTTTACAGGGGATGCCAGTCTGAACGGGCGGCCCATGGCGCGGGTCACCGATCCGCTGGCCCTGTTCGGCACGCAGGCCGTCGGGCGCGCCGGCGGGCGTTTGCCGATGACGATTGTCGGGGCGCAGGACCCCCTGCCGGTGCGGTACGAGGTGCCTGTGCCGTCGGCGCAGGTGAAATCCGCGGTTTTGCTTGCCGGGCTGAACGCGCCGGGCAAAACAGTTGTGGTTGAGGCCGAGGCCACGCGCGATCATACCGAACGGATGCTGGCCGGGTTTGGCGCGGAAATTACGTCAGAGCACAAGGATGAAGGGCGTGAAATTACGCTGACCGGGCAGCCGGAGCTGAAACCCCAGCATATTGATGTGCCGCGCGATCCATCTTCGGCCGCGTTTCCGGTCTGTGCGGCGTTGATCGTACCTGGGTCGGACGTGCTGGTGCCGGGCATCGGGCTGAACCCCACGCGGGCCGGATTGTTTGCAACCCTGCGCGATATGGGCGCCGATCTGACCTATGAGAATGAGCGTGAAGAAGGCGGCGAGCCGGTTGCAGATCTGCGCGCACGCTTTTCGCCAGACCTGAAAGGGATCGAGGTGCCGCCCGCGCGCGCGGCCTCCATGATTGATGAATATCCGGTGCTGTCGGTGGTGGCGTCTTTTGCGCAAGGCAAGACGATGATGGCCGGCGTGAAAGAACTGCGGGTCAAGGAAAGTGACCGGATTGATGCCATGGCCAAGGGCCTGCGCGCCAATGGGATTGAGGTTGATGAGGGGCCTGACTGGTGGTCCGTCACCGGGCGCGGGCATGGTCAGGTGCCGGGCGGGGGGCTTTGTGCCAGCCAGTTGGATCACCGCATTGCGATGTCTTTTTTGATCTTGGGCATGGCGGCCAATGCGCCCGTGCGGGTCGACGATGGCGGGCCAATTGCAACGTCCTTTCCGATTTTTGAGCCGCTGATGGAGGCGCTGGGTGCGCAGGTGTCGCGCAGCACCGCATGAGCCGGGCGGCCCGGATCCTCTGGGTTAGTGCGGTAAGTGCAGCACTGTGCCTTGTGGCCCTCGCCGTATTGACCAGATTGTCACTGGAGCCTGACGGATTGCCGATTTTTGACAGCCGTCTGATGGGATACAGCGCCCCGGAGGCACGGGGGTTTCTGTCAGCGTTAAACGCGGATCAGGTGGCGCAGTATCTGGGCATTTTTCGCCAGCTTGATACGGTATTTCCGTTGCTGTTGGCCTTTAGTCTGGGTGGTACATTGTGGCTCAACACAGTCTGGGTGGCGTGGCCTCTGCGCGCCGTCTTGCTGGTCTTGCCAGTGATCTACCTGATCTGTGACCTGTCTGAAAACGCGAAGGTTGCCGTGATGTTGCGCAGCGGGGTTGATGTGTCTGATCAGATCATTGCACAGGCCAGCCGGTTGACGCAGATAAAATGGGTGGTGCTAGGGGTCAGCATGTTGACCTGTCTTGTGGTGTGGCAGTGGCGCGTGCGCAGGGGGCTGAGATGAACGGATTTACAGTAGCAATTGACGGGCCTGCGGCCTCGGGCAAAGGCACGATTTCAAAGGCGGTTGCGGCCCATTTCGGGTTTGCGCATCTGGATACGGGATTGCTTTACCGGGCGGTGGCGGCAAAGGTGCTGGCGGGGGCCGATCCTGCGGCGGCAGCACGCGCGCTGGTGACTGATGATCTGGAAAGTGACGCGCTGCGCACGCCTGAGGTTGCGCAAAAGTCCAGTCAGGTGGCTGTGATCCCGCAGGTGCGCGCAGCACTGGTCGATTTTCAGCGCAGCTTTGCCGCACGTGCCGGGGGTGCTGTGCTGGATGGACGCGACATCGGCACGGTGATTTGCCCAGATGCGCAGGTCAAACTGTTTGTCACGGCCAATGCGCAGGTGCGCGCCCGCCGCCGGTTTAAGGAATTGTCGGGCAAAGGCATGGATGTCACGTTTGAAGACGTATTGGCAGATGTCAAAGCGCGCGATGCCCGTGACCGTGACCGGGCAGAGGCGCCGTTGAAACTCGCCGAGGATGCAGTTGAAATTGATACCTCAGCGCTGAGCATTGCGGATGCGGTTGCCACATCTGTGGCCCTGATTGGGGGCAGGATGCCTTGAGTTGACCCCACTGGCGGCAAATCAAGGCATCTCGACCCTAACGTTTCAGGGCCAAAACGCGGTGGTCAAAGGGCCGCACAAAACATTCACCTTTTGGTGTATCGCTTTTTCTGTGTGATTTGATCTAGGCTACTTCTTGAAAAGGAGACCTGCCTGATGTTCCGATCGCTTTGTTTTGCCGCTGCCCTGTTCCCTGCCATTGCCTTTGCACAAAACGCGACGGCACCTGAAACCACGCCAGAAGCTACCCCGGAGGCCGCGCCAGAGGCCCCGCTGGCCGCCGTGCCAGAAGCCCCGATGACCATGGCGCGCCTTGCCGCCATTGTGCAGCGGCTTGACCCTGATGTGGTGGCACGTGGCCCCGCGATGGAGTTTACGCTGGACGGTATCCCGGTGATTGTCGTGGCGGATGCACGTGCTGACCGGATGCGGGCGATGGTGCCTATTGCCTCTGCCGAAGGGCTGTCTGAGGCCGATCTGATGCGCATGATGCAGGCGAATTTCGACAGTGCCCTGGATGCACGATATGCGGTTGCCAATGGCCGGTTGTGGGGGGTGTTCATTCACCCTCTGTCCCCCTTGAAGCAGGATCAGTTCCTGTCTGGCTTGGTCCAGACCGTCACTGTTGCGCGCACCTATGGAACCGCCTATTCCGGCGGTGGTGCGGTGTTTGGTGGTGGGGACAGCAACGGGATTTATCAGGAACTGCTGGATGAGTTGAGGAAGAAGGGCCAAGAATTGTGAAAACCACAACTATAGGGATCATACGATGAAAACCGCCAAGACCTACATGGAAGAAGCCAACGCCGCTGTGCCCCGCATGGGTGCTGAGGAGGCCATTGCCAAACATGCCGCCGGACAGGGGGTGTTTATTGATGTGCGCGACAGTGCCGCGATTGCGCAGACGGGCACGATCAAGGGCGCGGCGCGCATCCCCCGGGGCATGATAGAGTTTCGCGCGGACCCGGCTGTTGAGGCGATGTATGACCCTGTGTTTCAGAAGGACGCGGCGATTTATCTTGTTTGTGGCGCTGGCGGGCAGGCGGCTTTGGCGGGCAGGACGCTGAAGGATATGGGGTATTCGGATGTGACCAACATCGGTGGGTTTGGAGATTGGAAGGCGGCGGGGGGTGCTGTTGAGGCAGGGTGATGATGTGGGGTGGAAGGAAAAGGGGCTGATGCGGTTTTTGTTTTGTTGCGGTGAATGACGGGCTTGAGCCCATGTTGACCGCTCGGTGTGGTCCTGCCAAAGTCGCGCCAGACAACAGATTATGGATGCAATATGGTCAGTTCGAAGAATGACACACCAAGTTTAGTTTGGGTATTTATGTCAGAATTCAGTGCTGATGGTTCTAGGGGAGCTCCGACGGCAATATTTCCTAAGAAAGTTGAAGCAGAAGAATGGATAACCAAGGAGAAAATTGATGGCATTCTTTACGAGTTTCCTGTCGGAGTTGCATTGGTAGATCATGCCGAACCTTTGTATGGTGATGAGCCGTACATCGCCAAACACAGCGACAAAAATGGTAGGCGCTATCGAGCCGGATGTGACTATCTTGGCTTTACACCACATCACCATTACAATTTTTCTGAGAACTCTTAACTGGTTCTGAAACATCTTTGCTGAAAGGCAGCAAGGTCCACACACCGGACCTTCCTCTCCCCCCAACACGCCCCTTGCACCCCTCCCCAAAACCCCCTATACGCGCCCATGTCCAAGGGGCGGAAACACGCGCCAGACAAGAATGCCTGAGCAGGGTCGGTTTATCCCGGCCCTTCTTCTTTTCTTGTCCTGCGCACCACCCTGATGGACCAATCGAAACCTGAAAGACCGGCGGAGACAACCGCGCGGCCCGTATAAACCAAACGTTAGGAAACGAACGCCATATGGCAAACATGATGGATGAGTTTGAAGCGCTCTTAGAAGAAAGCTTCGAAATGGACACGCCCGAAGAGGGGTCTGTTGTCAAAGGCAAAGTGATCGCAATTGAAGCGGGCCAGGCCATTATCGACGTCGGCTACAAGATGGAAGGCCGCGTTGAGCTGAAAGAATTTGCTGATCCCGGCGAAGCTCCCAAAATCGAAGTTGGTGACGAAGTCGAAGTCTTCCTGCGTCAGGTCGAAAACTCCCGCGGTGAAGCGGTTATCTCCCGTGAGATGGCCCGTCGCGAGGAAGCCTGGGATCGTTTGGAAAAAGCCTACGCCGCAGAAGAACGCGTTGAAGGCGCGATCTTTGGCCGCGTCAAAGGGGGCTTTACCGTCGACCTTGGGGGTGCTGTTGCATTCCTGCCCGGCTCTCAGGTTGATGTGCGCCCCGTACGTGACGCCGGCCCATTGATGGGTCTCAAGCAACCATTCCAGGTTCTGAAAATGGACCGTCGCCGGGGCAACATCGTTGTCTCGCGTCGCGCGATCCTCGAAGAGAGCCGTGCCGAGCAGCGCGCCGAAGTCATCGGCAACCTGACCGAAGGTCAGACGGTTGACGGTGTGGTCAAGAACATCACCGAATACGGTGCGTTTGTTGATCTGGGCGGTGTTGATGGTCTGTTGCACGTTACAGATATGGCGTGGCGCCGTGTGAACCACCCCTCCGAGATCCTTGCCATTGGCGAGACGATCAAGGTGCAGGTCATCAAGATCAACAAAGAAACCCACCGTATCTCCCTCGGCATGAAGCAGCTGCAGGAAGATCCATGGGATCTGGTTGCGGCCAAGTACCCGCTGGAATCCTCGCACACAGGTCGCGTGACCAACATCACCGATTACGGCGCCTTTGTTGAGCTGGAACCCGGTGTTGAGGGTCTGGTGCACGTTTCCGAAATGTCCTGGACAAAGAAGAACGTTCACCCCGGCAAGATCGTGTCTACTTCTCAGGAAGTCGAAGTCATGGTACTGGAAATCGACGGTGCCAAGCGCCGCGTTTCCCTTGGTCTGAAGCAGACCATGCGCAACCCATGGGAAGTCTTTGCGGAAACACACCCCGAGGGCACAGAGGTCGAAGGCGAGGTCAAGAACATCACCGAATTCGGTCTGTTTGTTGGCCTTGAAGGTGACATTGACGGCATGGTGCACCTCTCCGACCTCAGCTGGGACCAGCGCGGCGAAGAAGCCATTCAGGACTACCGCAAAGGCGACATGGTTCAGGCCGTTGTCTCCGAAGTGGACGTTGAGAAAGAGCGCATCAGCCTCTCCATCAAAGGTGTTGGCGGCGACAAGTTTGCCGAAGCCGTTGGCGGCGTAAAGCGTGGCTCCGTTGTGACCGTCACAGTGACCTCCATCGAGGATGGTGGCGTAGAGGTGGAATACGAGGGCATGAAAGCCTTCATTCGCCGCTCTGATCTGTCCCGTGACCGTGCCGAGCAGCGCCCGGAGCGTTTCTCTATCGGTGATAAGGTGGACGTGCGCATCACAAACGTGGACGCAAAAGCGCACCGTCTGGGTGTCTCTATCAAGGCACGTGAGATCGCCGAAGAGAAGGAAGCGGTTGAGCAGTATGGCTCAAGCGATTCCGGTGCATCCTTGGGTGATATCCTCGGTGCCGCGCTGAAAGGCGACGAATAGGGCATTGTAGGGTACGACCCTAAGATACAAATTGAACAGGCCCCGCATGGTGATATGCGGGGCCTTTTTTTGGTTCAAAAGGCGCGGGGCGTGCCCTTGACGGGCGCACCATCAGTTTCTCGACAGTCATCACCGTATAACCGTTATTGGCGTGCGCTACGAAGGCCCGCAACAGCCGCGGGTTGCCTATGGGCAGATTGATCAGGCACCATATGCCGGATTTGCCGTTAACCCGGAGGTGGGCGTGCAGCGGGTGAGCCGCGCCGTTGCAGCTTACAGGCCAGATCAGGGGTTGGTGCGCAATCACCAGGATCGCTATCTGCCCCCGTGCGTCAGGTGTTGGATCAGATTTATGCGGTTGTGCGCGCGCATCTGCGGGCCGCCGGTGGGGCAGACCGACAGGGCGTGAGGCAACCGATCAGAACCGGTTTATGTCCGAGCGGTTCTGCGGGTGACAGGTTTGTCGCGAATCAGCGTGGAGCAGGGTGCTTTGATACACAAATCTGTGAGACCCGCGTGACAAAACGCCCATGAGCTCAGAAAAAACGCTCATAAACAGTGCCTTCGGGGTGAAAAAACCCGTGCCTCGGGCCTTGGCCGTCTTCACGGGTGCATGCTTTGCGCCTATAGTCGTTGCCAGACCATAGAAAATAGACACATTTCGGGGGGGATATTGCGATGATCCGATCAGAACTGATCCAGAAAATTGCGGACGACAATCCACATTTGTACCAAAGGGATGTGGAGCGCATCGTGAACACCATCTTTGATGAGATCACCGGTGCCATGTCGCAGGGCGATCGGGTTGAATTGCGCGGCTTTGGGGCGTTTTCTGTCAAAAAGCGTGATGCGCGTGTGGGTCGCAACCCCCGGACAGGAGAGACTGTCCATGTTGAAGAAAAACATGTACCGTTCTTTAAGACCGGCAAATTGTTGCGGGATAGGTTAAACGGGAAAGCCTAAATGCGGTATGTTCGCTACCTTTGTATTGCCATTTTTGCGTTGGCAATTATTTCTGTTGCTCTGGCAAATCGGGCCATGGTCTCCTTGCAGCTGCTGCCGGGGGAGATATCCGGCTGGTTCGCTGTAAACCCCTCCATGCAAATGCCGCTGTTTCTGGTCATCCTCGGGAGTGTCGTCGTAGGGCTGCTGGTTGGGTTTGTCTGGGAATGGATTCGTGAGCACGGCCAAAGGGCGGAAGCCGCAAAACAGGCGCGTGAAATGCGCCGGCTGGAGCGCGAAGTGGCGCGTCTTAAAGGTGAAAAGCACAAAGGCAGCGATGAGGTGCTGGCGCTTTTGGATGAGGCCAGCTAAATCGGGTTCATGCCCGATAGCATATCAAACATGGTTAACGTGAAAATCTGTGGACTGTCAAAGCCAGCAGATGTGCAGGCCGCCGTCGCGGCGCGGGCGCGCTATCTGGGTTTTGTATTTTTTGAGAAATCCCCGCGCAATGTGAGCTTTGATGAGGCCGCGGAACTTGCGCTGGATGTACCCGCAGGCGTCTGCAAGGTGGCCCTTACGGTGAATGCGGAAGATGCGTTTTTGGATGCGTTGATCGCAAAAGTACCCATCGACATGTTGCAACTGCATGGCAGTGAAAGCCCGGGGCGGGTGCGCGACGTCAAGGCGCGCTATGGCCTGCCGGTGATGAAGGCGGTTGGCGTGAAGGAAGCCGAAGATCTGACGATGCTTGAGTCTTATGTGCGCGTTGCGGATCAGCTTTTGGTGGATGCCAAACCCCCCAAGGGTGGCGTGCTGCCGGGAGGCAATGGGCTGGCTTTTGACTGGCGGCTGATTGCAGGGCGGCGGTGGAGCTTGCCCTGGATGCTGGCCGGGGGGCTGGAGGCAGACAATGTTGCTCAGGCCATTGCGATGACCGGGGCGGTGCAGGTGGATGTCTCATCCGGTGTCGAAAGCACGCCCGGGGTGAAGGATGCGGCAAAGATTGCGGCGTTCTGTGCGGCGGCCTTGGGAGACAGGCCGGGCTGAAGCCTGGACATGTTTTATTTGATTTGTCTCCGCCAAATCGTGGTACGAGGCGCTGCCTCGCGCTCCGGGAATATTTTGGCCAGAAAGATAAGGGGGCCGCCCTCCGTCTCAGATCGTTTGGTCGTAGTCGCCCACGGCAGGTTCTGTGCGTATCACCGCATCAATGTCGGCAAAGATGGCGCGCATTTCCGCGTCTGATTCCGGGCTTTCGCAGACCACCACCAGATTGGGGGTGTTGGAGGAGGCGCGTACAAGGCCCCAGCCGCCGTTGTCCAGGATCACGCGGGCCCCATTGACCGTTACGACCTCTTTGATCGTGCGGCCGCCGATTGTGTCACCTGCGTCAGCCTTGGCCACCAGTTTCGCCACAAGACGTTTCAGGATGTCGTATTTTTCGGTGTCTGAGGCGTAAGGAGACATGGTTGGGGTGGCAAAGGTCTGTGGCAATGCCTTGCGCAGGTCAGACATTTTTAATCCTGGGTTACGGTCCATTAATTTGCAGATTTCCACCGCCACGCGCATGCCGCAGTCATAGCCGCGCCCGATGGGTTCAGCCAGAAAGTAGTGGCCGGATTTTTCAAAGCCTGCCAGTGCGCCAATTTCTTTCACGCGGCGTTTCATGTGGGAGTGGCCGGTTTTCCAATAATCTGCTGTGACGCCATGTTTTTGCAGCTCAGGGTCGGAGGCAAAAAGCCCGGTGGATTTGACGTCAGCAACAAAGGTGGCGTTGGGGTAGATTTTGGCCAGATCACGGGCCAAGATCACGCCCACCTTATCGGCAAAGATCTCTTCACCCTCGTCATCCACCACGCCGCAGCGGTCGCCGTCGCCATCAAACCCCAATGCAAAATCTGCGCCAGAGGTTTTAACGGAAGCCGACATGTCGTGCAGCATTTCCATCGCTTCGGGATTGGGGTTGTAGTGCGGGAACGTATAGTCGAGCGCATTGTGGCTCTCAACAACTTCGACGCCCATGCGGCGGAACAGCTCAGGGCCAAAGGCGGAGGCGGTGCCGTTGCCCGTGGCACAGACCACCTTGAGCGGGCGGGACATTTTGAAATCGCCCACAAGGTCCTGCATGTAGGCCTCTTGCACGCCGTCGACAAATTCATACTTTCCGCCATCGCGGGCCTCACCTTTGCCGTTCAGGACAATGTCGCGCAGCTCATTCATTTCATCCGGGCCATGGGTTAGGGGGCGCTCAAATCCCATTTTCACCCCGGTCCAGCCGTTTGGATTGTGCGACGCGGTTACCATCGCCACCGCAGGGGCATCCAAATGAAACTGCGAGAAATACGCCATGGGCGATAGGGCCGGGCCGATGTCTTTGACGTGAATGCCCGCCTGCATCAGCCCCAGCATCAGCGCGTTTTTGATCGCCAAGGAGTAGTCGCGGTAGTCGTTGCCCACAGCGATCACAGGGGCAATGCCACGCCGATACATCTGGGTGCCAAGCCCCAGACCAAGGGCCGTGATGCCGGGCAGGTTGATGTCATCGGGGTACTTCCACCGGGCGTCATATTCGCGGAACCCCGTGGGAGTGATCATCGCGTCGCGCAGAAATTCCCAGGTGTTTGGGGTGACGGAGGGGGCTGGTTTTTTCACGTTAAATATCCGTGTCGTTTCAATGGGATTAAAGGGAGATCGGATGTACCTTGGCGAGGGCATCAAATTTCATCAAGGTGGCAACCAGATCGGCCATATGATCCAGATAGATCATGTTGGGGCCATCGCTGGGCGCGTTGTCCGGGTCCTGGTGGGTTTCAATGAACACCGCCGCGACGCCAAGGGACACCGCCGCGCGCGCCAAAATGGGGGCAAATTCGCGTTGACCGCCGGAGGAGGACCCTTTGCCGCCGGGGCTGGCCACAGCGTGGGTGGCATCCATGATAACAGGATAGCCGGTTTGCGCCATTTGGGGCAATCCGCGCATGTCTGTTACAAGGGTGTTGTAGCCAAAGGCAGTGCCACGTTCGGTCAACAGAATGTTCTCATTGCCGGTCGATTTGATTTTCTCGACAATATTGCCCATTTCCCAGGGAGCAAGCCATTGGCCCTTTTTCACATTTACCGCCTTGTCCGTCTTGCCGGCGGCCAACAACATATCTGTCTGGCGGCACAGAAAGGCGGGGATTTGCAGGATGTCCACAACCTCTGCCGCGATTGCGCATTGGGCCTCTGAATGCACGTCGGTAAGAACGGGGATGTCATTGGCGCGCGCCACGGATTGCAGCACCTTGAGGCCCTCGTCAATGCCAAGACCCCGCTTGCCCGACAAGGACGTGCGGTTGGCCTTGTCGTAGCTGCCCTTGAACACATATTGCGCGCCTGCGGCGGCGCATGCCTCTTTCATGGTGCCTGCGATCATCTGTGCGTGATCAGCGGATTCCAACTGGCAGGGGCCCGCAATGATGGTCAACGGACAATCGTTGCCAATCCGCAAGTCGCCGATTTGAACTTCGGTCATGATGTTACTTGTTCTCTCAGGATGGACGCGGTGAGGGAGAGCATCAGATAAATGCCTGCAAAGATCAAAAAGGCAAGGACTGTATTTTCAAACTTGCGCGGATAAGTGGGTTCATCCGGGGGGACGGGGCGCACAGCAACAGTGAGATAGCGCACCTGACGGCTGGCCTCAGTGCGGGCCTGATCCATGGCGGTTTGTGCCGCCTGCAATACCAGATCTGCCGCCGCCAGATCGGCCTGCGCCAGTTGTAGTTCAACGGCTTTTTGTGCAAGAGAATCATCGCCTTGTGTGGCGCTGTTCAACTTATCTCTTAACTTGTCCAACTGATCATTTAGGCGGCGCACATCGCCCTGCGCGCCGTCAACCTTGGCACGGTTCGGGCGGGTGTTGTCCAGCAGAGCGGCCAGCTCCAGCTCTTTCTCGATCAGCAGGCTCTCATAGGTGGTAATCTGCGTACGGATCGCAACAATTTCGGCCTGTGGGTCCACGCCGTTTTCGACCTGCAACTGGATCAGCATTTCTTGTACTTCGCGGCGTTTGGCCTGTGCCTGTTCAAAACCAGCCAAGGCATCCCGCATACCGTCATTGCGTTTTTGCGACGACAGGTCGTTGACCCGCTCTTCTGCGTAATTGATCAGGCGTTCGGAAAAATCAGCAGAGACCTCGGGGTTGGAGGCAATCACCTCCATCCGGATCACGCCTTCGGTGGGATCATAGCCGATTTTGACGTTCTTTTTGTAGGTCTTGTAGGCGTCTTCATTGGTTGGTTCGGAATCCAGCCGTTGGATGGCATCAATGTCACCATTGGCAAAGTGCTTTTTGAAACCGGCATCCTGGTCAAGCCGTAGCATGGCATCTTTTGACTGCAAGTAGGCCTGTGTGGCGATACTGTCAGCGGAGTTGGCAAACTGCGTGGGCAGCAGACCACCAAAGGGGCTGGCACCGCCACCGCCTTCATTCTGGATGATCAGGAACTGGCTGTTCGTCGCATACATGGGCGTTGCGACCTTGTAGAAATAATAGCCCGCCATAAAGGAGGGCAGAAACACAAAAAACGCCAGACGGATCATCAACAGACCCATCTTTTTGCGGCGACGGCGGGCGATGTCGCGCTGGATGTCGCCAATTTCGCGTTGGCGTCTGTCTGCGGGGCTTAGCGCGGTGGAGGGCAGGTTTGTGCCGCCCGCAGGCACCGTTTGGGGCAGTTGCACACGACCGAGTGCCTGTTTTGTGGGCATGCCGCCCCCTGTTACGGGCTGGCCCTCCGCATCTTGCGGGGCGTCCTGTGGCACCACAAGCTCCAGCATGTTTGCGCGTTGAAAGGGGTCGATCCCCTTTTGGCGCAACAGACGCACGGCATCAAAATCAGACGTGGGGGCAAGCCCATGCTTTTGTGCAACCCGGCGCGCCATGCGCAGCTGACGCCCGGTCAGACCTTCGCGGCGGATCGCATCTATGTCGAGCGCACCTGCGACCTCCTGAGGGGAGGCAACCTCGCCGCTGCGTGGTGTCGGGGGCGTTTGTTGGGCGGTCTCAACAGGGCGCGGGCCCGCGGGCACCGCGCTCTGGGGCGTGGACGGTGTCGCAGCGGGAGGCGTTCCGGCCGCTGGCGTGTTCCGCTTGATGCGGAATTTTCTAGCCTTGGGTTTCGTAGTCATAAAGGTGCTTTGCCTCTTCCAAACTATCAAACATGTAAAGCTGCCCCCCCAATAGTACAGCAGCGGAACGTGCGAATTTCTCAAGCGTTTCAGCCTGATGCGAGACGATGATGATGGTTGTGGTGCGCAGGCGTTCTTGCAGGATTTCACCGGCTTTGCGGTTGAATTCGACATCGGTGGTGGAGGGCATGCCCTCGTCGATCAGGTACATGTCAAAGTCGAGCGCGAGCATCAACGCAAATGAAAACCGTGCGCGCATGCCGGCAGAATAGGTGCCCAGCGGCTGGTCAAAATATTCGCCAAGATTGCACAGCCACCGGCAGAAACTCTCAACATAATCGGGGTCCAACCCGTAAAGCCGCGCGATGTAGCGGGCATTTTCCATCGCGGACACCTTGCCCACAACACCGCCCATGAACCCCAGCGGAAATGAGATGTTGCAGTTGCGCCTGATCTCCCCTTCGTCAGGTTTTTCAAGGCCAGCCATCATGTTGATCAACGTGGTCTTGCCGGTGCCATTGGGCGCAAGAATGCCAAGGGAATGGCCCAAATCCACCCTGAACGAGACCCGGTCAAGGATCACCTTGTGCTGGGTCCCGGTCCAAAAGGACTTGGATACATTCTCAAATTCCAGCATGCCCTGCTCCGGTTGGTGCTGATGGGTGGTTCACCCTCCTTAGCAGAGGTGTATTGACGTTTTATTCACCGACTTGGGCCATATTATGTCTCAATTTGAAACAAATGTACAATGACGGTTTGCGTGTGAACCGGGGCAGGGCGTGGTGGTTTCTTCACGTTCTGTTGTGGACATAGATGTGCGGGTTTGCGTCCGGCTAGCGCGGAACGCTCTCGTCTTGATACATGGACAGCACGTGACCATCCGGGTCTGCAAATTCGGCGGACCAGCCCCCGGGCGCATGGCTGACGGGTGTCACAATGGTTGCCCCCGCCTTTGCCAGACCATCCACGGCGCTGTCTATACCCCCATCGGCCATTTCAAACACGATGATCGGAGAACTGCCTGCCGTGCCTTCCATTTGGAAAAACAGCAGGTCGATGCTGCCCGCGGTATGGGCAATCAGAAAATCATTGCCCTGACCATCGTCGCCCATGTTGTCGACAGGCAATCCAAGGGTGTCGCGGTAGAATTTTTCTGTTTTTACAATGTCTTTGACGTAATAGCAGATGTTGCCAACTTTGCATTTTGCGAACATGAGAGGTCTCCTTTTGGTTTTCTTGTACTTATGGGTTGCCGCGCTGGGGCGTTTTGTGAGCAGGGCTGATCACAAAAAGATGCCCGTCCGGGTCATGACTGCCCAGATAGGCCTGCGGGTCGGTAAATGCCGAGGCCAAGGCGCGCCGTATCTGACCAAAGGGCAAATGCCCCGACAGCCCCGGAAAATCAGGGATCGCATCGCCCTCCGCCGCGTCCCAGCGTCGCCTGATTTGAACGATGCGCTGGCGCAATGCGGCATCGCTGATTTTCAAGAGATGCCTGATCTCGGGGCGGGTGTGCCCTGTAAGCGCCAGCAGAGCTGTTGTGCGTAAGGCCGGTGGCAAAGTTGTGATAAAATCCTGAGGGAATGACGGTGTGTCAGCCTCAGCGGCAGGGGCGCGCTGAAAGGTCGCCTCGCGCGCGCGGCGGCGCAGGGCGGTGCGGGCCTCAAATGCAGCGCGGTTGCGCAGGGCCCCGGAGACCCAGCGCCGGTTTTGGGCCTGGGTCAGATCGCTGCGCCCGGCCTCAAGCGCGGCAAGGAGCACGGTTTGCAACAAATCCTCGGCCTCCTGCGCGCGCCGGCTGATGCGCCGGGCCTGTGACAAGAGAGAACGGTAGATGTGTTGTTGCATGCGCACACTCTACGCCAAGACAGCGCCGCGTCGTTAGTTTATTCGGTTTTTGCTGATTTGAATTTCGCTGTTGATCATGCAGGGTCAGGTCGGGCCAGCGACCATCTGCCAAACCAGACCGGCCAGTACCGCACCAACCAGTGCAAAGCCGAGGTAGGCGAAAAACACCCGTGGTTTGACAAGCGCCCAGACCGCGATGGCCGCGGGGATGCAGCTGACGCCGCCAGCAATCACAAAGGACATCGCGGCCCCTTGCGTCATCCCCTGCGCCAGCAGCGCATCCACCAGCGGCACGGCGGCGTAGCCATTCAGATAGGCTGGTGCCCCCACCAAGGCGCCCAGCAGGATGGGCGTGATACCCTCGCCCCCCAGCACGCCCGCGATCCATTCGGCCGGCACATAGTGCAGCATCAGCGCTTCAATCACATAGGCCAGGGTCAGCCATTTGAGCAGAAAGATACCGTTTTCAAGGGCCGTATCGCGAAAGGTCTCGCGGCGCGGCTGTTCTTTCCAGAATGCCCAAAGGGGGATGCCGGAAAACGGTTTTTCCACTCTACAACAGCTGCTTATGGCCGGACGTTCACGCAATGGATCAACAAAGACAGGCGTGCGGGCGGTCAGCATCACGCCAAATCCGCCAAACATGCCCAGGCTGACGGCCGCGATGGTTTTTGCCAGCGCAAAGTCCCAGCCAAGCGTGCCGGAAGTGATGGCAAACATCGCCGGGTCCATTAGCGGCGAGGCCAGCCAGAACGCCATGACTGCGCCAAGGGGTGCCCCCACGGCCAGGAGTGCCGCGATAAAGGGGATGACCTCGCAAGAGCAAAAGGGCGACAAGCCCCCCAGTAAGGCAGCAAGAATGATCATGCGCGCGGGGTTGCCCTCAAAGGCGCGGGCCAGCAGGGTTTCAGCCCCGCTTGCCTTGAGTGTGGCCACCGCGAGCACCGCAAACAGGATGAAGGGGGCCGTGCTTGCCAATGCATTAAGGGTAAAACGGACGGTTGGCACAGACTGCGGCGTATCAAGCAGGGCGACAAGAGCCAGCAGCACAAGTGAGGTCAGCCAGACATTTGGGCGCAGCCATTGGGCAGGGGCCGTGGATTGGGTTGTCTCAGCCATGATCATTTTCCGTGCAGGCGGCATTGGCATCTGCGCAGCATTCCGTGAGCAGAAATTCTGAAAGTGCTGCGACCTCCTGATAGGCGACTGCGGCGCAAATGGTGGAGCGCCCTTGACGGGTTTGTCTGACCAATCCCGCCGCTGTCAGCAGTTTCAGATGATGTGTCAGCGTCGAGCCGGTCACGCCGGTCCGGGCGCCAAGGGCCCCGATGCTCATGCCGTCAGGTCCGGCCCGCACCAAGACCCGTAAGACGCCCAGACGTTGTTCTGATCCAAGAGCGGCAAAAGCAGTTGCAGCTTGGGTGAGGCGGGAGAGGGGGGCTGAATCTGATTTCATATTTCAAGAAATATAGAAATGGATGAGCTGTGCAAGATTTACTTCGATAATCATCGAAATATTATTGTGGTGAGGTCAGACGTGAGGGGCCAGCCCCTCACACTCCCCGGGAATATTTTGGCCAAAAAGAGGCGGGTGGGGTGGCAAGTTTGATCTGGTTGCGTATGTAAAAGGACATGAAAGATATGCGCGATGATCTGACGGCCTGCACATTGTGTAAGGACCGGTTTGAAGCCACCCATACCCAACATGCGCCGCGCCCCATTGTCTGGTTCAACCCGGAAGCGCGTGTGTTGATTGCAGGACAGGCCCCCGGCATGCGGGTGCATCAATCTGGCATTCCTTTTGATGATCCTTCGGGGGATCGGTTGCGCGAATGGCTTGGGGTCGGGCGGGCGCAGTTTTATGACCGCAAGATGTTTGCAGTGATACCAATGGGGTTTTGCTTTCCGGGCTATAATGCCAAGGGAAGCGATCTGCCGCCGCCCGCGATTTGCGCAAAAACCTGGCGGGCGGATGCGCTGGCGATGCTGGATGATGTGCGTGTCAGCGTGCTGATCGGCGGCTATGCGATGAAGTATCACTTGCCAGAATTTACCACCGTGACCGCCGCAGTGCAGAGCTGGCGGGACCACCCCAAAGGTGTGTTTGCAGTACCGCATCCATCCTGGCGCAATACAGGTTGGTTAAAAAAGAACCCGTGGTTTGTCGCGGACGTGCTGCCGCGTCTGCGGGCAGGTGTTGCAGGAGCGATGGATGACTGACAAAACGCCGCTGGACACAGCACATGCCGTAATGCGCGCCGCGCCTGCGGATGACACCGCGCGCCTGCGGTTTTACGAGCGGATCGCGGACAGCGAGCTGTTTATGTTGCTTGAAGAGGAGCCCCTGGGCGATCAGATCTCGCCTGTGCTGTTAGACGCGACCTATGTGGTCGTGTTTGACCGGGCCGCGCGGTTGGCGGGCTACGTGGGCGAGGCGGCCCCTTATGTGGCCTTGTCCGGGCGTGCAATTGCGAGGATGCTGGAGGGCCAGCCGTTGGGCATGGCTGTCAATCTGGGCGTGGCCCCGTCAGAGATTTTGTTGCCCGCCGAGGCGATGTCCTGGCTGCGTGACACGCTCGATCATGCGCCTGATCAGGTGGAGGCGCGGATTGAACGCGTATTGCCACCCTCAGGCCTGCCCGAAACGCTGATCGCGGCGATAGATGCAAAACTGGCTACGGCAACAGGCATGGCCGCAGGCGCATTTCTGGTCGCTGTGGAATATGCAGGCGGCGGTAAGGGGCACCTGCTGGGGTTTGTTGGCGCAATCGAGCGGGCGCAGGATGCCCTGGTGCGTGCCGCATCCGAGGCGCTGACCTTTTCCGGCATTGAGGCGGGCGCGATGGACGTCGGATTTTTTGCGCCCAGTGACCCGGTGGTAGAAAAACTGGCCCGGGTTGGGTTACGTTTTGATCTGCCGCAGGGGGAGGCATTGCAACACACCCCGCGCTTGCCACCGGGCAGTGACCCCAATGCGCCGCCCATTCTGAAATAAAGCGGTGCTTGCATGCACAGGCATTCAACGGATTCTCAATTTGACGTTAGGTGATTGGCCAAAGGGTGCAAAATGCGGTCCTTTGACATATCTCTGACTTTAGCAAGCGTCAAAAAGGAGTGCCCTTCATGAAACGTGTTACACTGACACTGGCAGCAGCGGCGGCCGCGATCAGCTTTGCAGGGGGTGCATTTGCTGGCGATCAATACATAGATGGCACGGGATTTGCCGCCTCGGGTTATGACGTGGTTGCCTATTTTGACTTGCCGCAAAGTGCTGTGGGCCAAACTCAAGTGCCAGGCGTGCCCGGATCAGCCGAGATCACAGCAGAATATAACGGTGCGACTTTTGCCTTTTCGAGCGCTGCCAACAAGGCCGCGTTTGAAGCCAATCCGGCAAAATATGCGCCGCAGTTTGACGGCCACTGCGCTTACGGTGTTTCGCTTGGGGGCAAAGTGCCGGCCAATCCCAACCTGTGGCGGATTGTCGATGGCAAGTTGTACCTGAACATCACCGAAGTTGTCGCCGGGTTCTGGGAAGAGAACATTCCCGATCATATCTCTTCGGCTGGCAGCAACTGGGCCTCACTTGAGAGTGACCGCGCCTCTGACCGACCCATCCCCAGCTTTAAATCCCAAGCGCCGCTTAAGTGACGCAAGACAAAGCAAATATACCAGCCTCCGGGCAACCGGATGCTGCAAAGCCCCCGCGCCTCTTCGGGCGGCGGGGGTTTATCCTTGGTGGCGTTGGGGTTTGCATTGCCGGGGCCGTGGCTGCGGGGCGCTGGTTTAACGTCTCCGCCACTGTGGGCAACGGCGCGCTGTCGGCCCCCGATGCCCATGCACAGGCAATCGCTGGATCTATCACATTGATCGACATCCGCCGTCCCGATGAATGGGCGCGCACAGGTGTGCCGGAGGGCGGCGTTCCGCTCGATATGCGGCGGGACGATTTCATTGATGCGCTGTTGGTGCAGGTGAATAACGCAACCGATGCGCCGATCGCGCTGATCTGTGCGCGGGGCGTGCGCTCGCGGCGCATGTCAACGCGGCTGCAGCAGGCCGGATTTACCACCATCATTGATGTGCCCGAGGGTATGTTGGGTTCTGGTGCAGGGCCGGGTTGGGTTAAACGTGGGCTGCCTGTGGTTGACGCCTGAACGGTGCAGCTGCTCACTCTGCCGGAATGTCCTGGGACGCCAACAGCCGACCTTTATAATCAGCACGTTCCGCGCGGGCGCGGATGACGATGCCGGGTTCCCGCAGGGTGTGCGGGCTGTCCATGCGCAACCCCTCGGGTGTGCGGCGCATCACGTTGAATGCTGACAGCGCGGAAAGTGGCACGGACATCACCAGTGAAAACACAATCGGGATCAGCCAGAGCGAAACCAGCCCTGCGATCAACCCCGAAAGCAACAGAACTCCCACCAGGGTTTCCACCCAATGAAAGCGCAGCAGCGTCATCACAGGATAATGCCGCGCATCGCGGCTTTGTGGGGACCATGGTTCGGATCGGGTGAAAATCGCGCGCAACACGGCTTTGGTCTGTTGGATCATCAGGATAGGCGCATAGGCAATCGACAGGGCGACCTCGACCAGAAAGGCCGATAAAAACGCCAGATGACCGCCAAAGACACGTGTGGCGGCCGGCGTGACGGCGATGATGCCGGCACCTGCAATCTTTGGCGTCAGCAGCATGGCGTACATGATGATCAGAAAGGCAGCACTGTCGATATGGCTCATCGCGGGGGGCCAATCAGGGAACAGCGGGTTGGTTTCGTTGAAATAGCGCACCACATTGGTGTCGGCGTCTTTGCCCAGAAGCGTCCAGAAAATCAGCAGCATGAACCAAGCCGGGCTGAGCAGATAGGCGGCGGCCCCGTGAAACAGGTGAAAGCGGCTGACCGGGTGAAACCCGGCGGTGCCCAACAGGCGCAGATGTTGCAGATTGCCGCGGCACCAGCGACGGTCGCGCAGCACGTAATCAATCAGCGTGGCGGGCGTTTCCTCATAGCTGCCAGACACACGGGGCAAAAACCGCACGCGCCATCCGGCACGGCGCAGCAGGCCTGCCTCAACAAAATCATGGCTGAGGATCAGATCATCCCGGCCACGTGCCGTCAGATGCGGCAGACCGGCGTTCTGCGCAAATGCACGGGTGCGGATGATCGCATTGTGACCCCAGTAGTTCCCCTCCGAGCGCGCCCAAAGCGCCAGACCTTCGGCCAGCAGCCAGCCATAGGCGATGTTGGAAAACTGTTGCAGACGGGCAAAAAGGGTTTCCGCCCCAATCAGCATCGGAAAGGTCTGGATCAGGCCTGCATCGGGGTCACCGGACAGTTCTGTTGCAAGCCGCTCAATGGCGCGGCCGGTCATCAGGCTGTCGGCATCCAGCACCACCATACCCTCATATTCCGCGCCCCAGCCGCTGATCCAATCGACCAGATTGCCGACCTTTTTGTCGATGTTTGCAGTGCGGCGGCGGTAAAAGACGCGAATGGATTTGGGGGCTGCCTGTTGCAACTGGCGAAAGGCCTGCCACTCCTGCGCGGCGATGGCCGCGTTTTGTGTGTCAGACAGCACAAACAGCGTATAGCGGTGCGGCCCTTTGCGCTGGGCAAGGTCCTCCAGCATCGCGGCAGCATTGCCAAAAACGTCCCAGGGCACTTCGTTATAGATCGGGACCAGCATCGCCACATCAATGCCGGTGATGTCTTGTAGGGGGCGCTCCCGCGCGTCCTCGCGGGCCAGCAGGCCTGCAACAGCCACACCCACGGTGCTGACAGACAGCGTGACCCACACAAAGGTTGCGCCGATCATGGTTAACAAGGCCCATTCAAGCCCGGTCATACCGCTGCCGGCTAACCAGCCATAAAGCCCGTGTATCAACAGGGCCGTGCCGATAAGTGCGGGGCCAAACACCGCCAGACGCCACCAAAGGGAGCGGCGTGCAGCGGGGGCGGGTCGGCGTTTGGGCGCGTTGGAGAGGTCTTGCGGCTGCATCTGCAACGGCGCGCGCGGTGGCATCGCCTGTAACTGGATGTCGCCGGGTTGATCGCTCATGGCTTTGTCCAACGGTACAGCCAGACTTCGCTCAGGGCGTCGCCGTTGAGCCGCAGCTGCGCGCGGAATTCGGCCAGCGTTGCCTCCCCTGCCTTGAACGTAAAGGCAAGGCGCGGGCCACCGGTTTCCGGGTTGCGCTGCAAAATGCCGGGGGTCACTGTGCCGGCGTTGGCACGCACGAGGATCTCAACTTCGCTCAGGTCCTCCGGCACCTGATCGCTGTTGGCAAAATCAATCACGATGATGTCGCCGCCCTCGGGCCGTCCGCCTATCGCGGTTTTCAGCACTTTGACCGGCACCTGTGCGGTTGGCGCAACCGGGTCAGCCCCCCAATGCAAGGTGTAGGTCATCCGGTGCGCATCACCGGCCTTCATCCGTTCGGACGGGCGCCAATAGGCCACGATGTTGTCGTAGATTTCCCGGTCTGCCGGGATTTCGACCAGTGAAACAGACCCACGGCCCCAGCCCTCGCCCGGGGTAATCCAGACGGCGGGGCGATTGTGGTAGAGCGACTCCAGATCGGTGAAATCTGAATACTTGCGCTTGCGCTGCATCAAGCCAAATCCGCGCGGATTGTTATCCGCAAAGGCGCTGATTTGCAGGCGGGTCGGGTTGGCCAGCGGGCGCCAGATGACTTCACCCGCGCCATTGTGGATCAACAGGCCGTCACTGTCATGCACCGCCGGGCGGAAGTCAGAAAACCTCTGACGCATGGTGTCATCAAACAGGAACATGGAGGTCAGCGGCGCGATGCCCATGTGATTTATGTCAGTGCGTGCAAAGAGTTGCGCGGCGACCTTCATCTCCAGCATGGCCCCATGGGTAATCTCAAACGTATAGGCCCCGGTAACCGACGGACTGTCGAGCAAGGCATGAATGACCTGCGTGGCATTGCCCGGTTCGGGGGCTTCCAGCCAGAACGCGGTAAAGTCGGGAAACTCCTCGCCCATGGGATCGCCGGTTTTGAGCGCAAGGCCGCGCGCTGACAGTCCGTAGATCTCGCCCGTGCCAATGCCGCGGAAATAGCTTGCGCCCTGAAACACCGCGTATTCCTGGAACACAGTTGGTTTTTCCAGTTCCGCCCGCAGGCGCAAGCCGGAATAGCCAAGTGTTTCGTCAATTTCGACGCCGGGAAATTTATCGGTGGTGTCAAAGACATCCATGTCAAAGTTCACGCGTTTCGCCAGGCCGTTTTCGACTACGTTCAACGCAACCGCCTGCGGGAAGTAGAGACCCGGCGGAAAGACATCAACGCGTTGGGGGCGGTCCGTATCGCTCCACAGGGCATTGCGCGCATCAAACCAGATTTTGCGGTATTGATCATAGGTCAGGTTGCGCCAGCTTTCGGGGATTTGCGGGCGTGGTTCATAAGGTTTGCCAGCCATGTCACGCGCGCGCGCAGCAAGCAGATCGCTGTTAAACGGTACAGGATCACCGCCAAGGGACAGGCCCGGTTCCTCGGCCCAACCGGCGGTAGGGACAGCGGCAAGGGCCACAAGCGATTTCAGAACATCACGGCGCAGCATCAGCGGGCCGCCTGTTGTACGCGCCATGGCTGGCCCTTGAACCAACCAGCGGCATAGGCCGTTGCAATCAGCACCGCACAGCCAAAGCCGTTGACCGCCAACACCGTGCCCGTGTCACGGCCCATGACATCCATCAGGAACCCGTTGAGCCGTGCGACAAAGATGGACATCACAAAGACCGCCAGTGATTGCTGTCCCACTCGCAGAATGATGGCCAGTACGCGCAGCCATACCTGTGCTGCTGCATGGGTCGCAGAGGTGCGCAGGCGGTGCCCTTTGTCACCGGCCAAAACCCAGGCCAGATAGCCCAGCGCCAGAAATTGCACATAACGCAGGATGCCAAAATCAACCTTTGAAATCAACTGTCGGTTGTCCGCGCGCCATTCCCGCGCCCATTCAACGCCAAATTCACGCACGCCAATATTGCTGAGCGGAATGTTGGCCAGCACGATAAAGGTCGCGATGCCAATCAGGAGCGGTGTCACCGGGGGTTTGGGCAACCAGCCGCGCATAAAGGCGAAGCCCGTGAAAAAGACCAGTTGCCAGCCAAAGGGGTTCAGGAACCAGCGGCGCTGCCAATTGTCATCCCCCAGCCAGGGTTCGGCCGTGAAGTTCAGATAGGGCAGGCCCAGAGCCTCGCTAAAGGCGCGCTGGCCCAGGAACCACAGGATCAGTGAAACCGCCGCAACCAGCCCGAAATGCACCCGCTGCAGGGCAATGACAAAGGGCATCATCGCCAAAATCACCATGTACATCGGCAGGATATCAAAAAGATTGGGCACCCAGCGCAGCGTCATCAGGCTCAGCAGCATATTGGGGTTGGTCCAATGCTCGCTTTCGACAAACAACATCCACAGATTCAGACGCCCCCAGTAGTTCTTGTTGCCCAGTCCCGTCTCATTGAGGAACACCATCAGCGCAGTGGTGGCAAAGAACAGCCCGATGTGGGCCCAGTAGACCTGCCATATCCGATAGACCACGCGGGCAGAGCCCAGCAGCCAACCGGCCCTGTCAAAGGTGGAGCCAAAGGCGATGGCGCTGGCCATGCCAGAGCAGAACACAAAGATTTCCGTGGCGTCCGAAAAGCCCCAGCGCGCGGGAATCCATGAGGTCAGGAAATTACCCGGCGTATGGGCAAACAGGATGATAAACATCGCCAGCCCCCGGAAAAAGTCCAGACGGATATCGCGCACACGTCCGGAGGCGGAGGCCTCGTGGGCGCGCACCGGGGTGGATGGAATAGCATTGGTCGCAGCAACGGTCATTCAGTGGCCAATATATGGATCTATCTCGGTTCGGTATTCGTTCTGTGCCGCGTGGGTGTCACGCGCCACAAGCCGTCTTGCCTGCGCTTACTGTGCGGGAATGCGCCGCATGTCGGCCAGACGCGCAAAGCGGGTCGCGGTAAAGCGGTCCTCGTGTCCCGCGCGCAGGGCAAGCCGCTCCAACAGAATGGTTTCGGTCGCATCCGCGTGACCGGCCTGCAAACCTGCGTCAATGGTCATGCGCTCAAACACGTCACGCTGCGCATGGCTGCCGCCAATGGACTGCATCCGCGGGCGCGCTGCGGCCAATTGGGTAAAGGCATCGCTGTAACGCCCCTCTGCAAAGGCATTCAGACCGGCAAGGGCGGTCACGCCAGGGTTTGTTACCCGTGCGGCCATGTCACCCACCTGCTTGGCATCATGGGCAAACCGTGCGGTCATCGCCTTGGCCGCGTCTTTCTGGCCAGCACCTGCAAGGGCCAGTTGATAGTGCAGGTCCGCAAATACCACGCAGCCATCGTCGATCCGGTTGGCGGCCAATGCGCCAAGTTCGTTCCAGCGGTCGCCCACTTCCATGCCGTCCAGCTCAAGCCGCATCAACAGGGAGGTCGCATTGGCGATATCGCGGTAGTCGTCTGTTTTGTCAGCGCGAATCTGGTCGTCATAAAGTGCCAGTGCGATCTCGTGCTCACCCCGATCCATGTGCAGCAGGGCCTTGTGCCACCAGACGTGGTAGCGAAAGTTGTTGGACTGGTCCCAGGCGCCTGGGTTTTCCTCAATCAGCTTAATGCCTGCATCGGCCTGCGCGCGCATGTCGTGCACATGGGTCACGGCGTGCAGCCCCCATGCATCGTCAGGGGCATAGATCAGGCCGCAACGGCCAGCCCGCTCAGCGGCGGCGTACTCACCGGTTTCTTCCAGTGAAAAGGCATGACAGCCCATGATGTAGCCACGCAGAGGGTGATCTGCGCCATAGGCTGGTAGAACGCGCTCAATCGAGGCGCGCATGCCCGTGGCGTCCCCCAGAATAAACCGAATGGCGTGCCCGGTTTTGGCAGACAAGGTATCTTCGGGGTAGACGTCCAGAATATGTTCCATCGCGGCAACCGCCCCGGTTGGGCTTTCGGCCAGCCAACGGTCCAGCGCGATAATCCACCATTCCTCTCGCTGGGTGATGGGGTTTGCGGCGCGGGCGCGGTGGGCTGCGTCGCGGGCGGCCTCCGCAACTTCCCACATTTCGGCGCGCCCCATCATCAGGGAAAACAGCCCCTTGGCGGCATAGCCCATGGCAAAGTCGGGTTCCGCAGTCAGCACCGCACCCAGATGTTGTGGCGTGGTCGTGCCATGCGCAAGAAATGCGCGCACCATGTCGTTCCAGCTGTTTAACGCCTCGGGCGTTTTCAGGGACAGTGGGGCGTTGCAGATATCACTTGTCATGGGGCACCTTATATTGTCGGTTCAGTCTATTTTTCAGATATAGCGTAAGTGGCATTTCATGAACGATGTTTTCGGCGCGGCACACGCCAACGTGAAGCCCTTTCCGACATTCGTGAGGTTTTTTGCAATATAGGTTGCAAATTGTCTCCTCAATGGGCGGAATTGTGCGCAATTACCGTGTATTGAGGGGGAATTTTCATGAGCTTTTGTCAGCTTTGGGCCCCCATGTTTCAAGCACCTCCCTCGTGTCTTGACCAACATGGGGAGGGGCGCGGTCATAGCGCACAGGCGTTGCTGAAAATTTCAGCGGATTGGCCAGCAGGCGGAGGTCTGCCCCGTCATCGCGAGGCATCTGCACCACCGCACCGCGCGCGGCCGCTTGTTCAGAACTCAGCGCCCCGCCCACAGAATGGATCGGGCCGCAGGGCACTTTGACAGCGCGCAGGCGCTCCATCACCTCTGAACGGGGCAGGGCACGTATGGCGGGTTTGATGGCCCCCATCAGCGCCTCGCGGTTTTCGATGCGCAGCTGGTTGGTGACAAAACGCGGGTCTGTGCCAACCTCGGCAATCCCCAGCACGTCACAAAACCGTGTAAACTGTGCGTCATTGCCCACGGCCAGCAGGAAGTGACCGTCGCTGCATTCAAAGGCATCATAAGGCACGATGTTGGGGTGGGCATTGCCCCGGCGCACGGGTTCCTGGCCGGAAGAGAGGAAATTGGTGCCCTCATTGATCAGCCAGGCCATCTGCGCATCGACAAGGGCCAGATCAATGTGCTGTCCCTCGCCGGTTTGGTCGCGGTGGCGCAGGGCGGCCAGAATGCCGATGGTGGCGTACATGCCGCACATCACATCTGCGATGCCAACGCCGACTTTGGTGGGCACACCGTCCGGATCACCGGTCAGGGCCATGATGCCGCCGTACCCCTGCGCCATCAGATCATAGCCCGGTTGTGCACGGTTGGGGCCAAACTGGCCAAAGCCCGAGATGGAACAATAGACAAGTGCGGGATGTGCGGCACATAGGGTCGCGTGGTCCAGCCCATATTTCATCAGCCCGTCGGGTTTGAAATTCTCAATCACGACATCCGCGCGGGCCGCAAGATGGCGGATGATATCCTGCCCCTCTGTCGTCGCGATATCTACAGCGATGGAGCGTTTGTTGCGGTTGGCGGCCATAAAATAGGCAGACAGATCGGTGGGGTTGCCCGCGGTGTCGCATGCGTAATTTGGCCCCCAGCCACGGGTGTCGTCCCCACCGGTTTTGGGGTTTTCGACCTTGATCACCGTCGCGCCCAGATCGCCCAGCAATTGCGTGCAGGTGGGGCCGGCCAGAATGCGCGACAGGTCAAGCACAAAGAGACCGTCAAGGGCACCCTTAGATTTTGCCATCATAGGCTCCTCGCTCAATCATTGCGGCGATCACGGTGAATGTGTCTGCGGTTTGGGCATCCTGTAACGCCTGTGTCAGCTCCTCGCGGGTGTGCACGCTGACCCCTGCGCCCCCAAAGGCGCGGCCCATGGCGGCAAAGTCATGTTTGCCAAAATCCACCCCATGATTGCTCAGCTGGCGCTCGCGCTGTTTCTTTTCGATCAGGGCAAGCGAGGCATCGACAAAGACCACAAAGATGGGAGTAAGGCCAAGTTCAGCCGCCGTTGCCAGCTCTCCGGGCACCATCAGGAACCCCGCATCGCCCGTAAAGCAGATCACCGGCAAATCGGGTGAGGCCAGTTTGGCCCCAATCGCCAGCGGGATCGCGCAGCCCATGGTGCACAGGGCAGAGGATTGCATCAGATCACGCGGCGCATAGGTGCCCCACATCTGGCTGAGCAAAATCCTGTGCGCGCCACTGTCCACAGAGGCCAGCGTGTTGCGTGGCATAACCTGTCGGCAGGTGTCGATCACGGCGGCAGGGCCCCATTCGGGATCGGTGGGAAATGCCGCTGCAAGGGCTGATCGCGCGGCCTCTATTTCACCCCCGGTCCAGGTGTCATGCGGTGCGGTGCCGTCGCTGAGGGCCTGCAAGGTCGCGGCGCAATCCGCGACAAAGTTTAGCGTGGATTGGTGCATGTAGTGGTGGTTTGGCACCGGCGAGATGTCGATCACATTGTGGCTTTGCGGGGTCCAGACATCGCGCCAGCCGGGGCGCATTTCAACCGGGTCATAGCCCACACAGATGATCAGATCGGCAAATTGCACAAAAGGGACCAGCGTTTTGTCGGCCAAGGGGGAGAGGCCCGCCCCGCCAAGCGCCAGCGCGTGATCCTCGGGGATCATGCCTTTGGCCTTGTAGGACGTGATCACCGGCACGATGTGGTGTTGCGCAAAGCGGATCACATCAGCAGAGGCTCCTTGGTTCATCGCGCCCACGCCCACAATCATCACCGGGCGCTTTGCCGTGGCAAGCCAGGTGCGCGCGGTATCAAGGTCAGCCCCGGTGGGGGCCACCGGTGTTGCAACCGCGCGCGGGGCGGGCGGGGTGGCGGGCACATGGGTGTCTGCCACGGAAATGGGTACGTCGATGTGCACGGGGCCATGATTGCCCTCCACCGCGATGCTGACGGCCTTGTCTGCGATCACATGCGCGGCCCCGGGGTTGAGGGTAAAGCTGGCCTTGGTCAGTGGCTTAAACACCGCCGCCTGATCGACAACCTGATGGGTATAAGTCTGCGCCTCATCCGCATCGACACATCCCGAAAGCACGATCAATGGCACCTGATCCTGCAAGGCATTGGCGACTGTGTTGACCCCATTGAGCGTGCCCGGCCCGATGGTGCCCACCAGAATGCCGGGGGCCTGATCGCGGTGGTGCACGCCCTCTGCCATGAATCCGGCTGCGTTTTCGTGTTTGGTCAGTACAAACCGGATGCCCGCGCTTTCCAATGCATCAATCAGGGTGAGCACTTCGCCCCCCGGCATACCAAAGGCGGTGCGGCAGCCTGCGGCATAAAGGCGGCGGGCGAGGGCGTCGGCGGCGCGGATTGTCTCGGGCATGGGGTGCGGGCCTTTCAAATGTGGACAGACGTTTAGAACCACGCTGCGCGATGATGCGCAACTCACTGTTGGGTGGGAAATGTTGCATGTAGGGCCAGTTTGGGCCGCGGGGTGACGCACTTTACAGCCTGCCCTCGGGGCTGATAGGCCTTTGTTCAGGCGCAGCATCATGCTGCGCGACGGAGTATGTATGTCTACGATTGCGGGAAACCGCTAAGTCCTCAACGGTAGGACACCCAACACTAAAAAGAGCCTGCGCAACATGCGACAGGTTCACATTTGTTGCGCGTGGACAAATCGACCTTCAATTTGAATTTTGACGATGGCCATGCGCGCGCCCGCTTTGTGCAGATTGTGCAACAGGGCGAACCCAGGAAAGAAGACGAACCAATGAACATACGACCAACAAAGCATGATGACATTCCCGCCCTGCAACAGGTGCTGGACGGCACGGAGCTGTTTCCCAGTGAGATGCTGCCAGACATGGTGGCCGGGTTTCTGGGCAATGACGATGGCTCAGAAATCTGGCTGACCTGTGAACACGATGGCCAGGCTGTCGGATTTTGCTACGCGGTGCCAGAACAACTGGCTGACAGGGCGTGGAACATGCTGGCGATAGCCGTTTCGCCGGATCACCAAGGCAAGGGCTGCGGTGGCGGAATCGCGCAGCACCTTGAGGCGGCACTGACAGCAGGGGCGCAGCGGATTCTGATTGCGGATACCTCTGGCACAGATGACTTTGCGCAGACCCGCGCGTTTTATCGCAAGAACGGCTATACGGAGGAAGCCCGCATCAGGGATTTCTGGGCCGCCGGGGATGATAAAGTCATTTTTTGGAAGGCGCTAAGCTAACCCCAAGCGCTGGCCCGCTGACCGGCGGGCCAGTTGTCACTTTTCTGAACACAGCTTTCAGCGCTGTTTGGCAGGCATGGGGTGCGGGCCTTTTGTGGTTGGGTGTAGGGCTATGAACCACGGGCTGGCAAAAGGTGCAACTCACTGGGTCGTGGGATTTGATGCAGGGTTGGGAAGTATGCTACTGCCTGAATAGCCTTCTAGGGACATGAAGGCACAAGTCGAAGCCAATTGTATGGCTTCATCGTCAGATGGTGGCCTGTTTTTTGATGTGGAAGTTCTTTTTGCTTGGTGTTTTGGTCGGCGGTTTGTCGGTTGGACTGTTCATCAAGAGTCCAGACCAGAAAATTACAAATTCAAATAAGCATTTTAAAGCGCTCCGTGTGTCAATTTTGACCGACGTGCAGGTGGATACTTGCTTTTTTCGGTAGTTGATCACGACACTTTAGAAGATCGGCTGGACCCGTTGGGCTATGTTCAGCTTGGCAAATCACCAGATGGAAGCGCGATTTTTGTGCGGGGTCTGGGGGGTAGATTGATTTATTCAACGTCGGACGAAGGTGCCTTTTGCAGTGGTATGTTGAGCGCCACAGCAGAACCTAATCGAAAAGAGCTATGTGAGGTCGCGATTATGTTCCACCGACAACTTCGAACTCATCTACCAATTGCAAGGCTGGAGAGTAAAACTTCTGCTTTTGAATTGAAGAATGTCCGAGGGCTTGGGAAGGTACAGACCTATGAAGAAACCTGTGCTGCATCAAATGACACGTCGCCGCCTTTTCTGTGGGACTTAGTCTGGCAAGATCAGCACTACGAAGTAAGCCTTCGGTCGACCGCGGAGGTAAAGCCCAAATGGCTTTCCTATGGCGGTTTCTCAAGGGCGGCAGGATATAGCCTTAGCATCAAGAAACGAACCGCCAACTAAGGGCACCGGCCTTTGGATGGAGGCCAAATATGGACTAGGCGGTCAGTTGGGTGCTGCCGCACACAATGATCTGCGAAGTCCGATGTGGTGCGCAATGAATGCGCACCCTACCGCCGCCGGTCGCGCCGTGCTGACATCGGTTGAAACGCCACGCCCACGTGGGCTTCGCAATAGGGTTTGCCCTGTTTCACGGGCAGGCCGCAAAACCAGAAATCTTCCGTTGCGGGGTCACCGACGGGCCATTTACAGGTCCGCTCGGTCAGCTCCATCAGGCTGATTTTCTTGGCTTTTTTCTCAACTTCGTTGACCTTTGCCAGGGCCTCAGGAGAAATCTCATTGGCAGAGGGCTGCGGCGGCAGGGGCTGGCCTGCGGGAATGATCTGTTTGCGCGCGGGCAAATTGGGTTTTGGCGGTGCGGCGGATTCCGTCTTGGGCTCCGGGCGCTCTTCCTTGGCGGGTGCCTTTGCTTTTGGCTCTGCCTTGGCCTTGGCCTTTGGTTCTGCCTTTGTGGCCCCGGAGGAGCTTGCCCGATTGGAAAGCCCCAAACGATGCACCTTGCCGATCACCGCGTTGCGGGTCACGCCGCCCAGCTCTTTGGCGATCTGGCTGGCAGACTGGCCTTCGCCCCACATCTTTTTCAGCGTCTCAACGCGATCATCGGTCCATGACATGCCAGTCACCTCATTTAAAAAGCGGCCCCTTGAGATGTGGACCGCTTTGTCAGAAATCAAGCGCCATTCTACCCTGTCGGGCGGCAGGCGCAAGGCGCTACGTAAGGGGAATGGCTAAGGTTGTCCTTTATGTGACGCATGATGCGCCTCGCGCAGCGCCAGGAGCACCGCGCCGGCAATAATGATCGTCGCCCCCAGCCAGCTGATGGCATCCGGCAGGATTTGAAAAAACAACGCGTCATAGAGCACAGCAAATATCAGCGTGGCATAACTAAAGGGTGCCACAAAACTGGCATCCGCCCGTGCCATGCCATTCACAAAACTGGCCTGCGCGGCGGCCATCATACCACCAACACCCGCAAGGGCGAGCCATTGTTGTGCTGTGGGCATTTGCCAGACCGCGATCACCGCGACGGATGAAATCACCAATCCGATCGAATTGTTAAAGATCAGGATTTGAAACGGATCCTCGCGCTGGGACAGTCGTTTGATCAGGATCAGCTCCAGCCCCATGACAAGGGCCGCCCCAAAGGCCAGCAGCGCAGCAGGCTGAAAACTCGCCGGGGTGGGGCGCAGCAATATCAGTGCACCGATCATTGCCATTCCGGCCGCTGCCCATCTGATCGGCCCGACACGTTCGCCCAGCAGCGGGATTGCCAGGATCATCGCAAAGACCGGATTGAGAAATGAAATCGCGGTGGCATCAGACAGCGGTATATAGGCGACAGCCGCAAACATCAGCGTCACGCCCGCCCAGCCAAACAAGGTGCGCCCGATGTGCAAGCCCCAGTGCGGTGGGTTCAGGCGGGGCCGCAGGACAATGGAAAAGCTGATGATCAGGAACCAGGCAAAGACAAACCGCCCGTGGCTGATCTGCAGCGCATGCAGGGGCGGGCCAAAACTGCCGGTGCCAAGCGCCTTTGCCAGCAGGGATGCCGCGGCAATAAAGACGGTTGCGAGCACAATAAAGGCCGCAGCGCGCAGGTTGTTTTGTTGTTTCGCGACAAACATGTGTGCAGCTATGCGCCGCGCGCCGCAGAGCTGCAATGGTGATTTAGCTCTTTACGTCCGCACCGTTTTGGCTTTATCGACTGTGCATGATCAAATTTGCACCACACGCCATCCGACGACGTCGTCGCTAAGCCTGCCTGCACCCTTGCCACCTTGCAAGGTTGATCATTGTGCCGTTCCTGCGGCCACCCTCTTTCAAACCCTATTGACTGCACTATGCCGCCATGCCCTTTTGGGCGCTTAGCTGCGGCCCCCACGTTAAGGATGTTTCCCCATGATCTCGTCTGTTTTGCCTACCTATGCGCGTGCCCCTTTGAGTTTTGTCAAAGGGGAAGGCTCCTGGTTGATTGAGGCAGATGGCCGACGTTTTCTGGATTTGGGTGCCGGGATTGCTGTTAACGCGCTGGGCCATGCGCACCCGGACCTGGTGGCGGCCCTGAGTGAACAGGCCGGTGCGCTGTGGCATACCTCCAACCTATACGAAATCCCGCAACAGCAGGCGCTGGCGGACCGGCTGGTGGAACATACCTTTGCCGATACGGTGTTTTTTACCAACTCGGGCACCGAGGCCTGTGAGCTGGCCGTGAAAATGGCCCGCAAGCATCACTATGACAAAGGCGCGCCGGAACGGGTCGAGATCATCACCTTTGATGGGTCTTTCCATGGCCGCTCCGCTGCGGGGATCGCGGCGGCCGGGTCAGAGAAGATGACCAAGGGTTTCGGGCCCCTGTTGGGCGGTTTTGTGCATTTGCCGTTTGGCGATCACGATGCGCTCACGGCGGCGATCAATGACAAGACCTGCGCCATTATGGTGGAACCGGTCCAGGGCGAGGGCGGCATTCGCCCGCTGCCGGATGCCTGTCTCAAGGGGCTGCGGGATCTGTGTGATCAACACGGTATTCTGATGATTCTGGATGAGGTGCAATGTGGCGTGGGCCGTACCGGCAAGTTGTTTGCCCATGAATGGGCGGGCATTGGCCCTGACATCATGATGGTTGCCAAGGGCATCGGCGGGGGCTTTCCACTGGGGGCCGTTCTGGCAACAGAGGATGCGGCAAGCGGTATGACGGCAGGCACCCATGGCTCCACCTATGGCGGTAACCCGCTGGGCTGTGCGGTGGGCTGTGTCGTGATGGACACGGTCAGCTCGCCTGCGTTTCTGGCCGAGGTGAACCGCAAGGCAGGCCTGCTGCGTCAAAAGCTCGAAGGGTTGATTGCCGGTCACCCGGACGTCTTTGAAAGCGTGCGCGGATCGGGCCTGATGCTGGGGCTCAAATGCAAAGCCACCAACATGGATGTGGTCAATGCGGGCTATGCGGAGGAGATCATCACCGTGCCTGCGGCCGACAATGTAATCCGCCTGCTGCCGCCTCTGACCATTACGGATGCAGAAATTGACACAGCTGTCGTGCGCCTGAGTGCTGCGGCGGATGCCTTGTCCTAACTCTTTCTGGCCTCAACCCTTCCTCGGGGGCTGTCTGCTACACGCCATGGGCTCCAGCCTGATGGACGACGGGCAGATAGCCCCCCCCGGGCCTTACAAACAAAAGCGAACCGATGAACCATTTCCTAGACATCCACCACACCTCCCAATCTGACCTGCGGGGCATCATTGATGGTGCAATTGCGGCGAAAAAAGCCCGCGCAGGCCTGCCAAAAGGGGCGCTTGATGCGGATCAGCCGCTTGCGGGCCATATGGTTGCGTTGATTTTTGAAAAACCCTCAACCCGCACGCGCGTTTCTTTTGATGTGGGCGTGCGCCAAATGGGTGGACAGACCATGTTGCTGTCTGGCACCGACATGCAACTGGGTCACGGCGAGACAATTGCAGACACGGCTCGCGTGCTGAGCCGTTATGTTGATCTGATTATGATCCGCACCTTCGAAGAAGCCACGCTGCTGGAGATGGCCGAATACGCCACCGTGCCGGTGATCAACGGTCTGACCAACCGCACGCATCCCTGTCAGATCATGGCGGACGTGATGACGTTTGAGGAACAGGCGGGCCCGATCAAGGGGCGCAAGGTGGTCTGGTCCGGTGATGGCAACAATGTATTCGCCAGCTTTGCCCATGCGGCCAAACAATTTGAGTTTGATCTGGTCTTTACCGGCCCGCCCACATTGGACCCGGAACCCGCCCTTGACGGGCTTTATTCGATTGAACGGGACCCAAACAAGGCGGTGGAGGGCGCGGACCTGGTGGTCACAGACACCTGGGTGTCGATGCATGATCCGCAATCCGCGCGTGAGCGGCGCCACAACCAGTTGCGCGGCTATCAGGTGAATGAGGCATTGATGGCAAAGGCCAAGGATGACGCGCTTTTTATGCATTGCCTGCCTGCGCACCGTGATGACGAGGCGACAAGTGCAGTGATGGACGGGCCGCATTCGGTGATCTTTGAAGAGGCCGAAAACCGCCTGCACGCGCAAAAGGCGATCATGCGGTACTGCCTTGGCAAATAATCCGCGCATTGTTGTTGCTGGGGCCGCTCTTTCGTCGTGTAGCGACGTCGATGCTGACCATTGATGCGCAGGCCCGGTCCTCCATGTCCCACGATCTGATGACGGGACGGGCAACGGAAATTGATGTGTTGCAGGGACAAGTGATGCGGATGGGGGCTGAGGTTGGCCTGGCCACACCGATCTATGCGCGGGTGGTGGAGGTGGTGAAACTGGCGGAACTGGCAGCGACGGGTTTGCCGAACCTGCCCGTCACAGCCCTGCGCTCTGATGAAACCGGCCAATTCCTTTGAAGGAATTGCACAAAACTCTTCAAAGAGTTTTGTGCCACCCAGCCGCGTCAGCAGGGCTTGCCTTGTCGGTTCGCCCATATCACTGTGGCTGAAACATCACGAAGGACAGGCGGCATGACAAACACCAAAACAGGCGCGGATATCGGCGTATATGGGCTCGGCACAATGGGGTCCGCCTTGGCGTTGAACTTCGCTGAAAAGGGGTTCCGCGTCGCTGTTTCCAACAGGGAAGCGGGCTGGATTGATAGCTTCCTTGCGGAAAGCGGCGATATGGCGGGCCAACTTGAAGGGCATGCGGACCTTGCCGATTTCGTTAAATCAATCGCACGGCCCCGCAGCATTCTGTTCATGATCCCCTCAGGCGCGCCGATGGATGCGATGATAGAGGCAATCACACGCTATCTGGATGACGGGGATACGTTGATTGATGGGGGCAACGCAGATTTCCACGACACGCGCCGGCGCGCCGCAGCTTTTGAGGCAACCGGGTTTCATTATGTCGGCATGGGCGTGTCAGGCGGTGCCGAAGGGGCGCGCCATGGCCCCTCCATGATGGTGGGCGGTTCGGCCCATTCATGGGATCAACTGCGCCCGATGGCAGAGGCGATTGCGGCCAAGTTTGAGGGCATTCCCTGTGTCGCGCATCTGGGCCCGGACGGTGCGGGGCATTTCGTTAAGACCGTGCACAACGGTATCGAATATGCCGATATGCAAATGATTGCAGAAGTTTACGGGCTGCTGCGCGATGGGGCGGGGCATGATGCAGCACAGATCGGTGCCCTGTTTGAACGCTGGCAAAACGGGCCGCTGAGTTCGTATCTGATTGAGGTCTCTGCGGCCGCATTGCAATCTGTTGATCCCAAAACGGGCCAGCCGATGGTGGATGTGATCCGAGATCAGGCCGGGCAAAAGGGCACAGGGCGCTGGACGGTGATTGAGGCGTTAAAAATGGGGCAATCTGCCTCTGCGATTGAGGCGGCAGTGGGTGCGCGCGGCTGGTCCGCAGAAAAAGAAGTGCGCGTGGCAGCGGAACCCTTGCTGGCGGCAGCTACGCTGGAGGCTGATCTGCCGGGGGCGGATGATCTGGAACGCGCGTTGTTGGCCGGGCGTATCCTGGCCCATGCGCAGGGGTACCGCATTTTAACGGCGGCGTCAGATGAATTTGACTGGTCGCTTGATTTTGCCCAGATATCAGAGATTTGGCGGGCGGGCTGCATCATACGCTCCGCGTTGCTGGATGCGTTATCGGATGCGTTTCGGGCAGGTGTGCCTGAGGGGCATCTGATTTTGGCCCCCGAAATGCGCGCGCGATTGGCAGACACTGTGCCTGCGCTGCGCCGTGTTGTGGCCGCGGCGGCGTCGCTTGGTGTGGCCCTGCCCGCCCTTTCGGCAAGCCTGTCCTGGTACGACAGCATGCGGCGGGGGCGCGGGACGGCAAACCTGGTCCAGGCGCAACGCGATTTCTTTGGGGCGCATGGGTTTGAGCGCACGGACGAGGCGGGTGGCAAACACTTTGGGGCTTGGAACGACCTCGCTGCGCCCGGGTGAGGAGCAGTTTTGCAAAACTGCGGCGCCGAATTTTGCAAAATTCGGGCGTCGTCAGACCGCAAACGGATCATCCGGATAGCAGACATGTGCGAGATATAGGCCATGGGGCGGGCAGACCGGCCCACAGGCCGCGCGGGACCGCGCATCCAACGCTTTTTGAACATCGCGCGGGGACCATGTCCCTGCGCCAACCCGTTCCAAAGTCCCCACAAAACTGCGTACCTGATTGTGCAAAAACGAGCGCGCGCGCACGTCAAAATGGATTTCGATTCCCGCAGATGTTTCGTGCTGCGTGACTTTCAGATGATCAAGTGTTTTGACGGGGCTTTGTGCCTGACAAATGGTTGAACGAAAGGTTGTAAAATCATGTTTTCCAACCAGAATATTAGCCCCTGCCTGCATCGCATCCACGTCCAGATCATGTTTGATCTGCCAGACCAATCCGTCTGTGTGGGTCGCGGGCGCGCGCCGCGCGAGGATGCGAAACAGATACTGACGCTCCTGAGCGGTAAAGCGTGCATGAAAATCACCCGCCACCGCGGCGCAGCCCGTGATCGCAATGGGGTGGGGTTTAAGGTGATAGTTCAACGCCTCTGACAGGCGGAAAGGATCCCAGGGTGCGGTCATGTCGCAATGGGCCACCTGACCCATGGCATGCACGCCCGCATCCGTGCGCCCCGCCGCCGCAATGGTGTGATCGCGCGGCTCCAGTTTGGCCAGTGCCGTTTCCACGGCCCTTTGGACGGAAGGCAGGTCAACCTGACGTTGCCATCCCACAAACGGGGCACCGTGATATTCTATTTTGAGGGCATAGCGGGGCATGTGGCTGCGTCTAACTTGGGTCTGGCAAACTGGCAATCCCTGCCGGTGCGTCCTATGTTGGGCGTGCAAAGGGCAGGGGGCGGAACAGCATTGGTCATCTCACGTATTGCCGACGCCATTTGGCGGCAGGTTGAAACGGCGCAAGACACCGTGTCTGAAACATTCTTTGAACCCGTGATCCGTTTGGGGGTCACCGGGTTGGCGCGCGCGGGCAAGACCGTTTTCATCACGTCGTTGGTGGCCAATTTGTTGGACCGGGGGCGCATGCCCGGCCTTCTGGCAGCCAGCGAGGGGCGCATTGAGGCCGCATTTTTGCAGCCACAGCCCGATGATACCGTGCCCCGATTTGAATATGAATCGCACCTTAGCGCAATGACCGGGCAACACCCCCATTGGCCTGACAGCACCCGCACCATATCTGAGCTGCGGCTGTCGCTGAAAGTGCGGCCCAATGGCCTGCTGGCCGGGCTACAGGGGCCGCGCACGATACATCTGGATATTGTCGATTATCCGGGTGAGTGGCTGCTGGATCTGGCGTTGATGGACCGCAGCTATGAGGAATGGTCAAAGGCGACCCTTGAGCGCATTAAAGACCGCGATTCCGCACATGATTTCATGGGGCTGGCGCGGGACGTTGATGCAACGCGCGCACATGATGAGCCGCTTGCGCAGGACCTTGCAGGCCGGTTTGCGCGCTATTTGACCCAAGCCCGCGCGCAAGGGTTTTCCGATTGCACGCCGGGGCGGTTTTTGTTGCCCGGTGATCTGGCCGGCAGCCCGGTGCTGACTTTTGCCCCGGTGCCCACAACGGGCAGTTCCAAACGGGGATCGCTGCACCGGGAAATGGCGCGGCGGTTTGAGGCCTACAAAAACCAGGTTGTGCAACCGTTCTTTCGCGATCATTTTTCCCGGATCGACCGGCAGGTGGTGTTGGTGGATGCGCTTGGCGCGATCCATCAGGGGCCGCGCGCGGTGGAGGATTTGCGCGGGGCCATGGGCGACATACTTGGTGCGTTCCGGCCCGGACAAAATGGTTTTCTGAGCAGCCTGCTGGGGGGCAAAAAGGTTGAGAAGATCCTGTTTGCCGCCACCAAGGCGGATCATCTGCACCATAGCCAACACCCTCAGCTCAGCGCGATCATGCAGGCGCTGACCCGCGATGCCCGCGACCGCGCGCAATATGCCGGGGCCGGGACGCAGGCCATGGCAATCGCCGCGCTCCGGGCAACAACGGAGGCCAGCATGGCGCATGAGGGCGAGATGTTGGATGTGGTGCGGGGCAGGTTGCTTGAGACGGGCAAAGAGGCCGCATTTTACCCCGGTGCCTTGCCTGATGACCCCAGCCACCTGCTTAACCCTGCGCGTCAGGGGGCGGATAAATGGCTGGATCAGGACTATCAGGTGATGCGATTTGCGCCAGCGCCGCTCAACCTGAAGCCCGGTGATGGGCCACCACATATCCGGTTGGACAAAGCGGCAGAATTTTTTTTCGGGGACCGGTTGTGAGGGTGTTGCGGGCGGCACGGCCAACGGACGCAGGGGCCGTAGGCGCGATTTTGTCAGAGTTTATCGACACCACGCCGTGGATGCCGCGCGTTCACACGCGGGCCGAGGATTTGGCCCATGCCGGTGCGATGATCAAGCGCGGCTGGGTCCGGGTTGCGGAGCAAGGCGGGCAGGTCACAGGGTTCTCGGCCCATGACGCGGGCGAAGTGAATGCGCTTTACGTGGTGCAAGCCGCCCGTGGGCAAGGGGTTGGCTCTGACTTGTTGAAGCAATTGCAGGCGGAACAGCCGCAGCTGGGGCTTTGGACGTTTGTGGCAAACGCGCGCGCGCAAGCGTTTTATTTGGGTCATGGGTTTGTCGAAATACGGCGGACGGACGGGGCAGACAGCGACGAAAAGCTGCCCGATATTTGGTATGCGTGGCAAAGGGAGGCCGGGTGATGGCCAAGGGTCCTATCCTGTTTGAGATTGAGGATGAGGGAGGCGAGGTTGCCCCCGATGTGTCCAGCGCGCCCCCCGTGCCAGATGTGCAGGAGGCACCGCCGCAAGGGCAAGCGATGCAGATCGCGGCACGGTTGGCGGCGCGCAAACCCTCCAAACTGGTGCGCCTGTTCTGGTGGCTGGCAACAGCGCTGATCGGGGCGTTGGTGTCGATTGCCGCATGGAGTTTTGTCACCGATCTGATTGCGCGCTCCCCCCTGTTAGGCTGGGGTATAACCGTTTTGCTGGCTGCGTTTCTGGTTGTACTGGGGCTGTTATGCCTGCGAGAGCTTGCCGCGTTTGGGCGCCTGTCGCGTCTGGACGGGCTGCGCCATGACGCGCAGGAGGCCTTGGCAACAGGTGAACTCACGCGGGCGCGGGATGTGACGGACCGTCTGGTGCGGCTTTACAAAGGGCGCGAGGAAACCCGGTGGGGGCGCGATCGTCTGGCGGAGTTGCGGGGGGATCAATTGGATGCCGCAGCGCTGTTAACGCTGGCAGAGGCGGAAATGCTGGGGCCTTTGGATGTCGCGGCAAGCCGAGAGGTCGAAGCGGCAACGCGGCAGGTGGCGACAGTCACGGCCCTTGTGCCCCTGGCGCTGGCGGACGTGGCGGCGGCGCTGACCTCCAACTTGCGGATGATCCGGCGGATTGCAGAGATTTATGGCGGACGGTCTGGTTTTTTCGGCTCCTGGCGGCTGACCCGCGCGGTGCTGAGCCATCTGGTTGCCACCGGTGCCGTGGCGGTGGGGGATGATATGCTGGAGCCGATCCTGGGAGGGTCTTTGCTGGGCAAGTTGAGCCGCCGGTTTGGCGAGGGGATGGTCAATGGGGCGCTGACAGCCCGGGTTGGGGTGGCGGCAATGGAAGTTTGCCGACCTTTGACGTTTTCAGAAGGCAAACGTCCGTCCGTGCGGGGCATCATCGGGCGCAGCCTGAGCGGGCTGTTCAAAGGGTCGGACAAGGGTTGAGATCCGGAAAGGAGCGGCTGCGCCGCATTCTATTTTTTTGATTTTGCTCCTCAAAATCGTGAATGAGGCTCTGCCTCAAACTCCGGAGTTTTTTTGGAAGGGTGAATGAGGGAGCGGGGCTTGCTGTGGGGGGCGTCGGGGCCTATAAGCCGGTGCATGACACGTCTCTTTGCGATCATTATGCGAATTATATCCCCGGCGCTCTAATCCATGCGAGACGCCGGGCCTTAGGCGTTTGCGATGCGCGCGCCAATCCATCCCAATTCCCCCAGATACGACCATTGAAGGACGCCCCCCATGTGCGCCGACACGCCAGAAAAGACCGACTATAAATCAACCTTGAACCTGCCGAAAACCGATTTCCCCATGCGGGCCGGGTTGCCCAAGCGCGAGCCAGAGTGGCTCAAGCGTTGGGAGGAGATTGGGGTTTATGATCGGTTGCGGGAAAAGAAAGGGCGCGAGCCGTTCACGCTGCATGACGGCCCGCCTTATGCCAATGGGCATTTGCACATCGGGCATGCGCTCAACAAGACCATCAAGGATATGATTGTGCGTTCGCACCAGATGATGGGGTTTGATGCGCGCTATATCCCCGGCTGGGATTGTCACGGGTTGCCCATTGAGTGGAAGATCGAGGAGCAGTATCGCAAGAAGGGCCGCGACAAGGATCAGGTGCCGATCAATGAGTTTCGCGCGGAGTGTCGTGAGTTTGCCAAGGGCTGGGTCGATGTGCAGCGCGAGGAGTTTAAGCGCCTTGGGGTGACGGGGAATTGGGCGCAGCCGTATCTGACGATGGATTTCCATGCGGAGCGGGTGATTGCCGAGGAGTTCATGAAGTTCCTGATGAACGGGACTTTGTATCAGGGGTCAAAGCCTGTGATGTGGTCTCCGGTGGAGCAGACCGCGCTTGCTGAGGCGGAGGTTGAGTATCACGACAAGGATAGCTTTACGGTTTGGGTGAAGTTTGAGGTAGCGCCTTATGCGGAGGACGTGGTTCCGTCGATGCAAGTTTCGGAATCATTGGCTGGCGCAAATGTCGTGATCTGGACCACAACGCCGTGGACCATGCCCTCGAACAAGGCGGTGGTTTTTGGGGATGGGATTTCCTACGGGCTTTATGAGGTCACCGGGACGCCGGAGGAATGCTGGGCCGCGGTGGGTGATCGCTATTTGCTGGCGGACAATCTTGCGGCGGATGTCTTTGGGCGTGCGCGGCTTGAAGAAGGGCAGTGGACGCGGGTGCGGGATGTCAGCAATGATGAGCTTTCAAGGCTTGCGTTGAAGCATCCGCTGGCCGGTGTTGAGGGGGGCAACGGCGAATGGGACGACATCCGCGATTTCCGCGCGGCGGAGTTTGTCACGGACACCGAAGGCACCGGGTTTGTGCATTGTGCGCCCAGCCATGGGCTGGAGGAATATGACCTTTACCGCGATCTCGGGATGCTCGATCAGGTCATCACCTACAACGTGAACCCCGATGGGCGGTTCCGCGATGATCTGCCTTTCTTTGGCGGTAAGGCGATCCTCAAACCCAATGGCAAGGAGGGCAATGCCAACGCGGCGATCATCGACAAGTTGGAGGAGGTCGGTGGGCTGCTGGCGCGGGGCAAGATCAAGCATTCTTATCCTCACTCCTGGCGCTCCAAGGCACCGGTGATCTATCGTAACACGCCGCAGTGGTTTGCCGCCATCGACAAGCCTGTGGGTGATGGGCATGACATGCATGGGCTAACCATCCGGGAACGGGCACTCACAGAGATCGACAATGTGAACTGGACGCCACAATCCGGGCGCAACCGTCTGCATGCGATGATGGAGGCGCGGCCCGACTGGGTGCTGTCACGTCAGCGCGCTTGGGGTGTGCCTTTGACCTGTTTCACCAAGAAAGGGGCCTTGCCCACGGACGAGGATTTTCTGCTACGCAACCCGCAGGTGAACCAGCGTATCACCTCCGCCTTTGAAGCGGAGGGCGCGGATGCATGGTACGAAGAGGGGGCCAAACAGCGCTTTCTTAAGGGAATTGTGAACCCGGATGACTATGATCAGGTCATGGACATCTTGGATGTGTGGTTTGATTCCGGCTCCACCCATGCCTTCACCCTGCGCGACCGTGAAGACGGGACCGATGATGGGATTGCGGATGTCTATATGGAGGGCACGGACCAGCATCGGGGGTGGTTCCATTCATCCTTGCTGCAAAGCTGTGGCACCCGGGGCCGTGCGCCTTATCGCAATGTGGTGACACACGGATTTACGCTGGATGCCAAGGGCATGAAAATGTCCAAGTCCATCGGCAATACCATCGTGCCCGAAAAGATCGTGCAGCAATATGGTGCGGATATTCTCCGGCTTTGGGTGGCGCAGACGGATTATACGCAGGACCAGCGGATCGGGGATGAGATCCTCAAAGGCGTGGCCGACAGCTATCGGCGCTTGCGCAATACGATGCGCTATATGCTGGGCGCGTTGAGCGATTTCAGCGAGGCGGACCGGGTGGAGCCAGCCGATATGCCGGAGCTGGAGCGTTGGGTGTTGCACCGTGTGGCGGAGTTGGACCGCCAAGTGCGCGACGGTTATGCCAAGTTCGATTTTCAGGGTGTGTTTCAGGCGGTGTTTACCTTTGCGACCGTGGATTTGTCCGCGTTTTACTTCGATATCCGCAAGGATGCCTTGTATTGTGACGGCGATACGCTGCGGTGCCGGGCGGCACGATCGGTGCTCGATATCCTGTTCCATCGGCTGACCACGTGGCTGGCGCCCGTGCTGGTGTTCACCATGGAGGAGGTTTGGCTGGAGCGGTTCGCAGGTAAAGGAAGCTCGGTGCATTTGGTGGATATTCCGCAGACACCGGCAGCTTGGTTGGATGACGCCTTGGCGGAGAAATGGGCCAAGGTGCGTGCGGTTAGACGGGTTGTAACAGCGGCCCTTGAGGTGCAGCGGGTGGAGAAGGTGATTGGCGCGTCTTTGGAGGCGGCGCCGACCGTTTATGTGGCGGATGCGGATCAGCGCGCAGCACTGGAAAGCGTGTCCTTTGAGGATATCTCCATCACGTCTGATATTGCGATTTCGGGGGACGGCGCCCCTGCGGATGCCTTTACTCTGCCGGAAACGCAAGGTGTTGCGGTGGTCTTTGCCAAGGCCACAGGCGAGAAATGCGAGCGGTGTTGGAAAGTGTTGCCGGATGTGGGTACGCATGCACACCCCGGCATTTGCGGGCGTTGTGATGAAGCCGTCAGCGCAAGCGATTGAGCAGGAAATCGCGGCGCAGGTCGCCGCACGGGGGGCAGGAAAGACGATCTGCCCCTCGGAAGTGGCGCGCGCTTTGGCCGCTGATTGGCGCGGAGTGATGTCTGAGGTGCGCGCGGTTGCGGACGTGCTGGCGGCGCGGGGTGAGATTGTGGTGACACAGAAAGGGCGCGTGGTGGAGGCCAGCTCCGCACGCGGGCCAATCCGATTGGGGGAGCCGGAGTGAACCCCGGCTTACACGCATGAAACGGATTGAGCCTAAGCCAAAGACAGGGCAGGGTTGCTCCATGAAAAAACGCTCTGTGCACACACAATTTGGCCTGCTGACCCTTGGGGAAGAGGACGGCGCGATTGTCTCGCTTGAGTGGGGGCGTCGGGTGCATGAGGACGCCTCTGATCTGCTGGACGAAGGCGTCAGGCAACTCGCAGCCTATGATACGGGAGAGCGTGAAGATTTTGATCTGCCTTTGCGCGTCAATGGCTCTGTCTTTCAGCAGGATGTCTGTGACGTGATGTCTGCAATCCCTTTCGGGTTTACCCGCACCTATGGTGAGATTGCAAAAGATCTGTGTGTGCCAGCCCAAGCGGTGGGGCAGGCCTGTGGGGGTAATCCGATCCCGGTGATTATCCCCTGCCACCGGGTAATGGGGGCCAAAGGGCTGACCGGGTTTTCAGGCCGGGGTGGGGTTGAGATGAAGGTCGCCTTGCTGCGCCATGAAAAGGCGGCGGGATTGCTGATTTAACAGGCACGGCGGGCCAAGGCCCGCCTTACGGGGTTTTAGAGCGTGTCATCATAAGGGTGCCGGCGCACCAGCCCGATCATGGCGAGCAAGCCGAGGCATGCCAGCGGAAGGGACGCCAAAAACAGGGCGCGGGCGACTTGCGCGGCATCCTTTGCCGAGTCCATGTTCAGAAAGCCGGAGGCATTGGCGACAATCCCGATAAAAGCCGCGCCCAAGGCATATCCGATCCGCTGCACCGTGGGCATCGCGCCAGACACCCGTGCGATTTCTGTTTCTGGCACAAGGGCCGTGATGCGGCGCAGGATAAAGGTCCATGCCATGCCAAAGCCGAACCCTTCGGCAAAGGACGCCGCAGCTATCAGGAGCGGCGGGCCATGGGGCACCACAATGGTGAATGCTGCAACGCTGAGCGCGGTCAAGGTCATGCCTGTAATGATCCACAGGCGGTCCTGGGTTTCAGGCGCACCGCTGATTGCAATGGCCGCCAGGGTCCAGCCGATGGAGGAACAGGCCACCACATATCCCGCACTCAGGGCAGACATGCCGTGAATGAGGCTCATCAAAATGGGTCCGTAGGCCAGAATGGCGATGGTGGACATGGAAATCAGCAGCAGCATCGCCAACGTCCCCCCGGTTGCAGTGCGCGGGTCAAACGGGGCATGGGGCAGCAGGCGATCCTGATCCGCTTTGGAGTCGCGCCACAGAAACCAGATCAGGCAGCTAAGCCCGGCGAGAGCCAACAGCGTGGTGCGCCAGAATTCGACCCGCACACCAGCGGTTGAAATCAGCAGGACCGCAAGGCACAGCAGGGCCAGGCGCGTGATTGGAAAACCGGTGGAGGCTGGGGTACTGTGTGCCGGTGCAGCCTCGGGGTGGCGAAAGATCCACAAGGCCAGCAAACCCGCCTGAGCGGCAAAAAACCAGAACCCGATGCGCCATGTGGCGTATTCTACAAACAGCCCACCCAAAAGGGGGCCCAAGAACGCCGACATGCCCCAAAAGGCAGAAACCGTGGCCATCACACGGGCGCGGTGCGCACGGGGAAACAAGACGCCTGCCGCGACAAAGCTAAGGGCGACCAGACCGCCACCGCCCAGTCCCTGTAGTGCGCGCCCGGCCAGAACCAGTTCCATCACCGGGCTGATTGCGCTGAGGGCGCAGCCTGCGGCAAACAGCAGGGCAGCCCCGCCCATCGGCCAGCGCAATCCATAGCGCATGGAGAGAAGCGCGCTTGCGGCCCCGGCGAACACAGAGCCGATTTCGTAGATAGAAACAGTCCAGCTGACGTAGGCCGCGCCGCCAATTTCGGTAACAATTGAGGGCAGCATGGTCGCCACGATCAAACTGTCTGACGCATGCAGCCAGACGCCCAAACAGACCAGCGCCAGGGCTGGTGTGTGCCTCGCGCTCAGAAAGGCGCGCCATGAGATATAGGCCGGGCTTGATGTGGGCATGTTGGGGGCCTCTGGGTCAGGGTTTGACCCTTAGTGCGGCCTCAACCTCAGTTTAGGTCAAGCACTAAATCAACCCCTCAAGATGCGTTATTTCTGACGTTGCGGGATCACCTGTTGCAAACCGCCAGCGACCAGCAGGTAAATGCTGGTTATCATCAGACCCCAATGCGCCCAGCTTTGGGGATAGAAATCGACCCATGCCGCCCAGCCCGCAAAGAAGGTCCAGGCGAGCGCAACAGGCAATGTGACGACACGCCAGCGTTCCGTGCGCACGGGATGCACAAATTTGATTGGCACGAACATCGCCGCTGACAGGACCATCACGATGATCAGGCAAACCCACCAATCGGGTTTTAGCGCAAACAGCACCAGCACCAGCATGTTAAAACACCCCGGAAAGCCGGAAAAGGAATTGTCTTTTGTTTTCATGCGAGTATCAGCGAAATACATGGCCGAGGCAAAGGTCACGATGATGATCATTACCCAGCCGCTCCACCCGTCCATCAGGCCAGATGTGAAAAGCGCAAAGGCGGGAATAAACACATAGGTCAGATAGTCGATGATCAGGTCAAGCAGCACGCCGTCAAACTCAGGCGCGTTGGTTTTGACATCGTATTTGCGCGCCATCGGGCCATCCAGCCCATCCACAAAAAAGGCAACAACGAGCCACAGAAACATCATATCCCATTTTGCATCAATGGCCGCGAGCATGGCCAACATGGCAAAAACAGCGCCCGTTGCGGTGAAGAAATGGACGAAGAGGGCTTTCATGCGAAGTGTCATGACACAGGTGTCGCAAATCAGCGGGAGGGAGGAAAGAGGGAATGCGGCGTCATGAGGCAATTGGACCGGCAATGTACTGCGGTGGCACGCCTGAGCCTTGCGGTGGTGCGCGTTAAATCCGCATGCGGGGCACGTCGTTTGGATCAAGTTTGAGTTCGATCAAAAACGGACCCTTGCGGGTTTCAAGGGCGGCCAGCGCGGCTTCCAGTTCCGCTTTGGAATGCACCTCAACCCCGTCCGCCCCAAGGGCTTTGGCGGTTTGGGCAAAGGACGGCCAGTGAAATTCAGTCAGGCTCGGGTCCATCTTGCGGTCGATAAACTGGATATGCTCCGCGCCGTAAGCGGAATCGTTTGCCACAATCACAATCAGATCAAGGCCAAGGCGCACAGCGGTGTTAAATTCATTGATACCCCCCATCATAAAACCCCCATCGCCCGTAAACATCACCACAGGCCGGTCCGGGGCGGCGACGCCGGCGCCAATCGCCTCTTGCAGGCCCAATCCAATGGAGCCGAAATTGACCGTGCAGACAAAGCTCTGTGGATCAGGCGCTGAGACGCGGCACCAGACCTCTGTCATAAAACGGCCCCCGTCGGTGACCAGCAACCGGTTGTCAGGCAAGGCTTGTTCCAGACGTTCCAGCGCATAGACAAAATTGACGTAGCCGGGTGTTTCGTTTTCCTTGCCCGCAGGGTGGGTGGTTAACAGATCAATGTCCAGATCACGGGTAAAGCCGCTGGGGGGTATTTCAGCCTGATCCAGCCAATAGACAATGGTTTGCGCCGTCAGCTCCGCATCCGCCACAAGCGCGGCATCCGGGTGCAAGCCGCCGCCAATGGCAGCCGGTTCAACGTCAATCTGCACGATGCGCTTGTCTTTCATCAGCTTGCCACGGTCTGTGGTGAAATCATGCAAGGCGGTGCCAAAACAGACGATACAATCAGATTGGACAATCAGTTCATAGGCGGCAGGTGTTGAAAGAGTGCCAAAGATATCAATGTTGAAAGGATGGTCGTTAAACAGGCCTTTGGCCTTGAGGGTTGTAGCCAATGGGGCCTCCAGCCGGTCCGCCAGTTTGATCAGTTGCGCGCGCGCGGCCACGGCACCCGCACCGGCCAAGATAAGGGGGCGGCGGGCCGAGGCGATCATGCCGATGGCATTGTCCAGCGTGTCCCCCTCGGCCACGCCGCCGGGCGTGGTAAAGACGTCAAGCACCTGTAGGTCATGGGTGATCTCTTGCCACATAAAATCAGCGGGCATGTTCAATACAATGGGGCGGCGCTCCACCTGGGCACGGTAAAAGGCGCGCGCCACATCCTTGCCCACGGTGTCAGGTGCGCGCAGCTGTTCAAAGCCCGCGCCGGTGGTTTTGACGAGTTCGCGCTGATCAATGCTTTGCAGGTGACGCGGGTTGTCGGTGGGCGTGTCGCCCGCCAGAATAACCATGGGCACATGCCCGCGCGCAGCCTCCGTCAGGGCGGTCATGCAGTTGGTGAGCGCCGGGCCATGGGTCACGGTCGCCACGCCAACCTTGCCAGACACATGGGTATAGGCCAACGCCATCAGGACAGAGCTGCCCTCGTGTGCGGCGGGCACAAACCGGCCGCCAAAATCGCGCACGAAACTGTCAACCATAAACAGATTGGCATCCCCCATCAGGCCAAACATTGTTTCCACTCCGTGTTCATGGGTGGCGCGGGCAATGGATTGGTAAACGTGGAGAGAGCTGCTCATGGGGGTATCCTTTGGTGGTGGTCCCACTCAGATATCACGAATATAACACAGATTATCCGTGAATTTTGGATAAATCACGTATTTCATGCGGTGTATTTACGGATTAGGGATATTTTGTGCGGTGCGCTCGCGTTCTTTATGAAGGGGGCACCCTAAAACGCCAGGGAGAGGCTGACGCGCTTGAAACCCAAAGACGGTAGACAGATTGTTTGGAAGTGTCACCAGCGCCAAAATTAATTTCTCGCTGTGTGACCCGCTTCACAGATCAGCTCAACTTAATAGTGCAGTTTCATGTCACTGGCATCATCCAGTTAAGCATTTCAAAAAGTTAATAAGGACTCTCTCCATGAAACATTTCAAAACAGCACTTCTCGCAACAACACTCATTCTGCCCACCGTTGCCGTTGGCTCAGAAGGCATGTCTGTCAAGTTGATGGTACATGATGACCTGGACAAATCCGTTGTAGAGGCGATTGGCTCGGTCAGTCACGTCATCACCGATGAGGAGCGAGAGGCCTTTGATCTGGAAGATGACGATCTGAAGGTCATGGTGTCGTGGCGCAATATGTTGAATGGCCAGTTGCCAACGCTGCCCAATGACGCCTTTGTCAAAGGGCCGACGCCGTGGAATGATCTGTATAAGACCTACAACTGGGATCAGGTCAAAGTGGTCTGGACCCCGGTCAGCGCGGAAATCATTTCAGCCGAGTCCGTGCCTTTTGTGGTGGACGTTGAAACGCTGAGCAATGATGCGTCAAATTCAGAGCCGTTGATTGTTAAGGGGCAATTGTCCCAAGTCCTGAGCAATGGCATCCAGTGGAGCTGGGAGTCATCCGCAGGGAAGTCCGCGTCCGTTTCGGCAGAAGTCGAAGTAGAGGTCGGTTTTCTGGGCAAAGGTGCCAAGGCAAAGGCCGGAGGCAGCACCACCATCACCTCAAATTTCAGCAAGGGTGGCAGCGAAACCCTCAGTAAATCCATCGCCTCAACGGCGTCCTTGCAGCAAAACCTCAATCCGGGAAAGTCTGTTGAATTTGTGATGACCGCCAGCCAGGGCAACCTGCAAGCGCGCGTGGTGTATGAGCAAACGCTGACGGGTAACGTGGCGGTGAATTACAATCCAAAGTTCAATGGGCACCACTTTTATGCCATTCCTGTGAATTCCCTGTTGAAAGCGCGTCAGCAGATGACGTTCCAAGAATTCAAGCCAAAGCGGTTGACCCAGGTGTTTAACATCGACAATTACACCAACATTACTGCGCGGGCCGTTGCCAAGAATTGATCCCGGGCTGGGATCGTTTCATTAGATACAAGCGGCCCTTGTGGTGTTGTTGCCGCAGGGGCCCAAGTGTTTCAGGCCTTTGTTGTCAGCGTTCTATTGGCAGACATAGACAGACGCCGAGGGAAACTGACTAACCAGGGTGGCAGGCAGGCCACGACGGCTTGACGCCTCAACCGATTCCCACTAAAGCCAGCACACAAGTTTCAGGGTCGCTTCGGGCGGCCCGTTTTACGTGTTATCCCGCATCGGCGGAGGTGACGCAAAAGCCAAAAGGATAGACCCATGTCACGCGTTTGCGAACTGACCGGAAAAGGCCCCATGACGGGCAACAACGTAAGCCACGCGAACAACAAGACGCGTCGTCGCTTTTTGCCAAACCTGAACGACACCACGCTGCAATCCGAAGCGCTGGGCCGTTCGTTCAAGCTGCGCATTTCTGCGGCGGCGCTGCGCTCGGTGGATCACCGTGGTGGGTTGGATAAGTTCCTGGCCAAAGCAAAAGACCAGGAGCTGAGCGCCAATGCGCTGAAGATCAAGAAAGCGATCAAGAAAGCGGGCTCCGGTGCGGAGGCGCTGTCTTAATCAGGCACCGCGCACAAGCGTTTGAAATAACGGGAAACCCTGAACAGGAATGTTCGGGGTTTTTTGTTGTTTTGGCCCTCGAAACCCAGGCGCAACGTGCTTAGGTTAGGAGGAGATGGTGCGTGCCTTAACCTCCCTCATGCTGGCCTTGATGCTGGCCCTGACCAGCCAAAGCATGGCTGTAGCGCGCGGCGCGTCTGCCGCGACGGGTCAGGTGGTGTTGTGCACCGGGAACGGCACGGTCGCAGTCTATGTTGATGCGGAGGGCAAGCCGACATCGCCACCGCACATCTGCCCGGATGCCGCCCTGCATGTCTTGCTTGATGCCGCGGTGCCGGACGTCAGCGCGCCTGTTGACCTGGCCCGCTTTGATGTGGTCTGGCCTGCCCAGGTTGGGCATTTGCCACTGTTGCCGCGTCTGGCGCGGCTGTCACGCGGGCCCCCTTTGTTGCGCTGAAAACGACCTTTTTTCAGATCAGACAAAGGACATTTACATGTCAAAAAGTACCCTATTTGCAGTGGCTTCGGCTGCTTTGTTGACGCTTTCCATGCCGCTGTTGGCTGAGGGAATAATGGTCAAAGACCCTTACGTGCGCAGTTCCACCCCCAGTGCTCCGACGGGGGCGGCGTTTATGGTGTTGATGAACCATTCAGACGCGGATGATCGCTTGATTGCCGCGACCTCAGATGTGGCCAAGCGCGTGGAATTGCACACCCATAAGGAAGACGCCAATGGCGTGATGCGCATGGGTGAGATTGAGGGGGGGATCGTGGTGCCCGCAGGTGGTGCGCATATGCTGAAACGCGGCGGCGATCACGTGATGTTCATGGGGCTGACCGCGCCGCTGGAACAGGGAGGCGAGATCACCGTGACGCTGACGTTTGAAAAGGCGGGTGACATCGACGTAACGATCCCGGTTGATCATGAACGCAAGCCAAGCCATGGCAGCATGGACCATTCGGGGCATTCCAGCGCGGATGGTTGAGGCTGGAAGCGGGCGATTTCTTTGAAGAAATCGGCGGCCTTATGTATCAAACGCACCAACAATATAGCTGAACAATCGGGCGGTGTGAATCCATACTGGGGTATGCTGGACAAAACCATCAACAGCGCGCTTACGAACCTACGCCGGGATATCATCCGGGGCGATGGGAAGGGCTTACAGCACGTTGAGGCATTGTTGCGCATGAGAGGCCAGCCCTTGCCCATGGTGCGGCCCAAACGGGGCGTTGTGGCTGGCAAGGGGGTCATGGCCAGGATGGCGCTGGATGCGCTGGCAGGCGGGCCGCTAACCGCACGGCAGGTCACAGACTACATTGCAGGGCAAAGGCCAGAGTTGGGGTATGATCAGGCGCTTAGGCTGACTGCGACGGCGCTGACCAAGCTAAAATGGCGTGGGTTGGTGGGGAAGGAGCGGAAGTTGGGTGGGGTTTGGTGTGTAGTTTAGTACAGGAAATTGGGCCGGACGGGTGATTGTGGCAGATGTCCTGATTCCCTGTAGCAATCAGAACTGTGGCAGGTCCTTCAGCTGGCTCAGATCGTAACCAACAATTTTTTGCATATCTTCTGGCAAGGTGCTTAGTGTCGGCGTTGAGCAACCAGTCCATGGTTGAAAAAACTCAGGTAGCCACGGTAAGATTACCATTTGCTGGCCTGAATGCAGAACAAATTTGGTCGGGGTTTTCAGCTTCAGTTGATTTAGTAAGGACAAATTCCCAACAACCAAGTCCCCGTTGCCAGTTTCGTTTACGTTTTTGGAAGTGCCGTATGCAATCCTGCAAAAATAGATATTACTTTCATGTTCTTAGGCGACCCCGCACACCAGAAGTGGTCGCGGGTTGGTCGCCCAAGATTCTTTGGGAGATGTTTCTGGGAAAAAGCCAGTAACGATATCATAAATTTGGGGTGGGGAAGTCTCCCAGTCGGCCATCTTCGGTGGCCTACGTCTTCGCAGAAGGTTCCGATATGACGTCCATCCGACCCTGCCCAATACCAAAACGGGCGTTTAGTTTCTCACGCCACTCAGCAATTTTTTTTGTAGGCACGGTGTCAAAGTCTCCATCGGCTTCTGGCGGGAATGTAATTTTACCAATGCCAGATTCATGCTTTGCAAGCTTCTGAGCCATGTTATTCTCCATCAGTTTCTAGCTACGATATGTCGATTAAAGCATTAAAATCAATGATTCTGACGTTAATGTGACGTAGTGTAGCCTTTTTGTGTTGACGGACAGTAAACGGTTCGGTGGTCGGTTCTGTTCCATATATTCGTTCGTAGTTCCCATTTTTGGGAACTGCAAACAGATAGTTGTGTCAAGCAATATCAAGCCGCCCGCTGCCAATAACCCTTCCACTGGCGCGATACAGGCGCTTCCATCGCGTTGCTAACCACAATCTGCGCCAAGGTGCCGTTATCGGTGCGACGGTTATCCTCAAGCCACGCGGCGTGGTTCGCATACTGGTAAAGGTACTGAGGGCTGACGTGGTGATGTTGACCCGATACCATGCGGCGCAGGCGCGAGAAGTAGCTTTCTACCAGATTGGTGTGCTTGCCGTGGTCGCTGTAAATCTCGGAGTGGTTCACGCGGTCTACGTGGTAGCCCATGTGCAATTCATCCCAGTGGGATGCTTCATCCGCTGACATGGTGGACAGGCGCGATACGTTCTCGTTTGCGAGCGCCACGCCTTCGCCTTCAGACATGCCGACGAAAGGCAGCGTGCGCCCCTCACGCTCACGCATGGCAATTACAACGCGGCGTTTGCCTGTCTGGTGGCGCTTCAAGCGGCGGTCCTTGCGGTCTGCCTTGGCGTTCTCAGGGCGGATATGACCGCCAAAATACGCGCCATCAATCTCGACATGACCTTCCAGCACTTCGCCCGTGTGGATTTCCTGCGCCATCGCCTCACGCAGCTTGTGGGCCAACACAAAGGCTGTCTTGTATTGGCAATCCAGATCACGGGAAAGCTGCACCATGGACACGCCCTTGGAAGCGTTCACGATGATGCAGATCGCGGCCAGTAGGTCCACGAAGTCCATCTTGCGAGAGGCAAAGATTGTGCCGCTGGTCACGCTAAACTGGTGGTGACACGCCTTGCACTTAAACTTGCGGCGCGTGGTGATCTTGTAGGCTTCATCAAAGCCACAGCAAGGGCAAACCGCTTCGCCATCCGTCTCAGGCCAGCGCATCTGGCAGAACGTCTCGTAGGCCGCTTCTTCGCCAGCTTTGTAGATGCTGCGAAGACTAAGTGTGCGCGATGCTGCTGAGAGAAGAAAGTGCTGTGCCATTTGTCATCATATCCTGTGCTTGTGCATCATATATGGTGACATTGCATACTCACTTCAAGTGCTATAGCACTATAAATGATGATATTAGCATTTTAGGACGTGATATGCCGGAAAGAACTGACTGGGAAGAACGCGCAAAGGGAATACTTCGCGCCGAGATGGCGCGCAAAGGGACCACCTATGCGCAGCTCGTTGAATTGCTTGCCGCAAAAGGAATCGAAGACAATGAGCGGAACCTGCGCAATAAGGTTAGTAGGGGTAAATTTACAGCGGGGTTCTTGTTACAATGTCTTTCCGCCCTTGGCTGTACATCTTTGCAATTGGAATAACGATTGCAACGTCAGGGCAGGCCCAAGAACAAACAGGCGGCGGACAGGGCCGCACAAGTAGTCAGCAAGAACCATCCGAAACCCCACTCCCCCCTCTTCTTGCTCAACCCCTCGATGATCGAAAAGCCTCCGATGCCCGCGAGGCCAGAGAAGATGAATCCCGCCAGCGGGAGATAGACGATCTTATCGCCCAAGAGGGCATGAACGCTGCCACACAGTCTATCGAGAAAGCCACCCGCGACATGCGGGATTACTCGTTCTACTCCACAATCGCCGTGTGTATCGGTACTGGACTTCTTGTAGTGACCCTGTTGCTCACTTGGGGCGCGAATAGGGCTGCCGTCAGGGCTGCGATGGTGTCCCTGAGATCGGAGCGTCCTTGGATCAGGTTTGATATCGAACCTTTGGACGACCTTTTTACCAGCCCTCCAGATATGTGGATCAACTACAAAATCAACTTCAAGAATGTTGGGAAATCCCCCGCGACAATCAACAATGTATTCTCTGAATACAAAATTGGCCTCCACCCCACCAAAGTGATCAATTCGGAACCGTGGAGCATGGCCGTTACAGTCTTCCCAGAGGATGCGGACAGCGCAGAAATTAGAGACCAATTCGAGTACGCCGTGTCCAGCGCTGGTGCTACTCTGGTTATTTGCGCTCACTACACCGATCTTTTGACTAATGAGAGGCACTGGGTTGAGAGGGAATTTACACTCCACGCCGGAGGCGGTCCCTTTCGCTTCAATAAAGAAATACGATTGCCCAAGGACCAGTGGGGATTCTGGGATGACGGAAAGTATCGCGTAGACCACGAGTGACGCCTTAATCATCGCTCACACCCGCTTGGTGCGTTTGATACATAAGGCCGGAAATCGGGCCGGACTTTTTGAAAAGTCCGGGGCTGCTCACCCTTGGGTGAGCAGTTCTTCCACCCAGGCGGTCACGGTTTTGGACGCAAGCCCGGTGCGGTGCTCCTCAAACTGGTTGCCCACGGCGGAACGTTCCAGATTGAACTCCAGCGTATGCGCGCCTGCGCGCCGCGCCTCGGCTACGAACCCAGCCGCCGGATAGACGTTGCCGGAGGTGCCAATGGCCGCAAAAATGTCTGCCTGCGACAGATGCGCAAACAGCGCGTCCATGTCATAGGGCATTTCACCAAACCACACGATGTCAGGCCGTGCCGCAGGGGCGGCACAAGACGGACAGGCCTCTCCCACATGCATCTTGAGCGGGGCTGCCCAGCGGTGATCGCAGCTTGCGCAGAGGGCCGATTTTAGCTCTCCGTGCATGTGCATCACGGTTTGAGACCCGCCGCGTTCGTGCAGATCATCGACGTTCTGTGTGATCACCACAACGTCGCCGCCATGCTCTGCCTCCAGCCGCGCCAACGCGCGATGGGCGGCGTTTGGTTCAACCTCCGAAAGTTGCGCGCGTCGGGCGTTGTAGAAGTTGACCACCAGCTCGGGATCACGGGCAAACCCCTCGGGGGTGGCGACGTCCTCAACCCGGTGTTGGGCCCAAAGCCCGTCCTCGGCGCGGAAGGTTTCAATGCCACTTTCGGCAGAAATACCAGCCCCGGTCAGGATCACGATTTTGCGCATGAGCGGTCCTCCATCAAATGAAATTGGTCCGCCAGCCATGGCAGATCGGCCAGGGCAGGGTCAATCATATGGGTCTTGATCAAGCGGCGCATGGTGCGGGCAATGTCGCGCGGCACGGGGCCCGACCAATCGGTGCCCGCATAAAGCGAGATATGACGGGTGGCGTCCGGCACGGGCAGGGCCATTGCGCGGAGGCCATCGTGAAAGCGGGCCGCGCGCATATAGCCCAGCGGTGTTGTGATCGTCCAGCCAATGCCCCGCGCAACCATGGCCATCAGCGCAAGGTGGCTGCTGATTTCAAAGCGGGCGGCGGGCGGGGTGCCATGCCCGGCCAGATGCTGTGTAATCTGGTCCGCGATGAGCAGGTCCGCGCCGTAGTTCATAAACGGCAAGGGGCTGTCATCGCGCAGCAGGGTTTGCGCGTCTTCATCCGTGTTCTTTGGCGCAACGATGATAAAGGGGTCGCGGACCAGCGGGTGTTCAATGACTCCTTGCAGGGGCGTGTCGATCCGGGCGCAGATCGCCATGTGAAGCGATTTTTCCTCCATCGCGCGGGCAAGTTCGATGCTGCCTGCGGCCACCATGCGGAAGCGGCAGCGCGTCAGGCTTTCGGCAAGGATCGTGGCCAGACGGGGGGTCAGATCATCGTCAAAATCGTCGATGATGCCCAGGTTCAGCTCTTCCAAATGGGCCAGATCCATCACCGTGACGTCGCTTTGGGCCTGGCGGAGTTCTGACAGGGCCACGCCCGTGCGGCGTAAAAACAGATGCCCGGCGGGGGTCAGGCGCATGGGGCGGCGGGCGTGATCAATCAGCTCTGCTCCCAGCGCCGTTTCCAGGTTACGCATTTGCTGGCTGACAGCCGGCTGGCTCAGCCCGGTAACCCCCGCCGCCTTGGCCACGGAGCCGGTCTGCGCAAGCGCCTCAAACACTTCTATTCCGCGTAAGGTGACACCCTTTTTCAGCATATGATTGCCCTTGCTGGTTTAAGTGTTTTTGAAACTATTGCGGGATGGGGTCAAGTATCGTGGTGGTGGGTTCTCGCTGTTTGTTGAAAAAGCAAATATGTGGTGATGATGCTGACCTGGGGATGCACGGACAGTGCAGGGGGCGGCAAGTAATGTATGTGGTATGTCGTTGCATGGATTAAGGGGGCGGGGCCGGTTATAGAGCTGAGGTGCCGTACAATGCAGGGTTGAATTTGGGGCTGAGAAAACGGGAAAACACCTCTCACACTTGGGCGGCCACACCGTTTTGCCCTTGAAAATACCAACAAATGCGCTCATTTAAGCGGCGGCCCACCCCTGTGGGCGAAAGTGGCCTGATCAGCGGGCGACAAAACAAGGAGAGACCATGGCCAAGGAAGATATTCTCGAATTCCCCGGTGTCGTGAAGGAACTTCTGCCAAACGCGACGTTTCGGGTCGAACTTGAGAACGGCCATGAGATTATCGCGCATACGGCGGGTAAGATGCGCAAAAACCGCATCCGTGTTCTGGCCGGTGACAAAGTTCAGGTGGAAATGACGCCCTACGATCTGAGCAAAGGTCGGATTAACTACAGATTCAAGTGATACGTAGGGTGCGCATTCATTGCGCACCTTTGCCATCATCGCCCGATCGGTGCGCCGTGAAGGCACACCCTGAAGGGCGCATCTGATTTGGCACACACTCCCAAATTCATCCTCGGATCAGGCTCACCGCGTCGTCGCGAACTGTTGGCACAAATTGGCGTGGTGGCCGACGACATTCGTGCGCCCGACATCGACGAAACCCCTCTGCCAAATGAACTGCCGCGCCTGTATTGCGCGCGCATGGCCCGTGAGAAGGCTGCGGCCGTGCCTGCGGATGCGGATGAGGTTGTGCTCTGCGCAGATACCACCGTTGCACTGGGGCGGCGCATTTTGGGAAAGCCCGCAGATGTGACAGAGGCCGAACAATTTCTGCGGCTGCTGTCAGGGCGGCGCCACAAGGTTGTCACGGCGGTCGCGGTGAAACGCGGCACGCAACATTGGCAGCGCGATGTGCAGAGCATCGTGAAAATGAAGGCGCTGTCGGATGTTGAAATCAACGCCTATCTTGCGACAGATGATTGGCAGGGCAAGGCAGGTGGCTATGCGATCCAAGGGCCAGCGGGTGCGTTGATCCCCTGGATCAGCGGATCGTTTTCGGCCATCGTCGGCCTGCCATTGGCCGAGACCGCCAATCTGCTGCACGCCGCCGGATACCCCCTGCACGGAGAGCGCTCATGAAAGGCCGCACCATCATTCTGGATCATCTTGGCGAGGTTGAGGCCGCTGCCCTGATGGTGGATGGGCAATTGGACGATCTGCTGATCGACAGCGATGCACCCCGCCCCGGCACGATTTACCGCGCCATCGCAGATCGGCCTGTCAAAGGGCAGGGGGGCATGTTTTTGCGCACGCCCGATGGGTCCGCCTTTTTGCGCCAGATCAAAGGGTTGGCCCCGGGGCAGGCTATTTTGGTGCAAGTCACAGGGTTTGCAGAGCCGGGCAAGGCAATCCCGGTCACGGCCAAGATCCTGTTCAAGAGTCGCTACGCGATTGTGACGCCTGATGCGCCCGGGCTGAACATTTCCCGCCGGATCAAAGACGAAGACGCGCGCGACCGTCTGCTGGAAATTGCCCATGAGGTGATGGGGGAGGCGGGGCACGGGTTGATCCTGCGGTCCTCCTGCGCAGAGGTAGACGACGAGGCGATCAGCGAAGATATCGCCGCGATGGCAGACCTGGCACGCAAGGTTATGGAAGACGAGTCCACCGAGATGGAAACGTTGGCAGAGGGGGATGGCCCGCATCTGTTGGCATGGCGCGATTGGACCACCCCGGCGGAGGTGGTGACGCAGGACAATGGGTTTGACACCCACGGTGTGCTTGATGCACTGGAAACCGCCCGGGGTGTGGCCGTTGCGCTGGGGGCAGGGGCAATGATGTACGTTGAGCCAACACGCGCCTTGGTTGCGGTTGACGTGAACACCGGACGCGATGCCTCCCTCGCGGCAGGGATCAAGGCCAACATGGCCTGCGCGCGGTTGTTGCCACGCAGTTTGCGTGTGCGGGGGCTTGGCGGACAAATCACGTTGGATTTGGCCCCGATGCCCAAGAAAGACCGCCGCGCGTTTGAAAGCGCGCTGCGCGGTGCGTTTCGTACAGATGAGGTTGAAACGACACTGGTGGGCTGGACCCCACTGGGACATTATGAACTGCAACGCAAACGTGCCCGCGCGCCGCTCTCTGAGGTGACGTCATGAGCTGCCCGATCTGTTCAGGTGAAACCACTGCAAAATACCGCCCGTTTTGTTCGCGCCGCTGTGCTGATGTGGATCTGGCCAAATGGATGAACGGCTCCTATGCTGTGGCGTCACAGGAGCCTGATGATGTTGAAGTGGCCCTTGATGCAACAGAGGCTGCTTTGAACACAGCCCAAAAGCAGCATTGAAAGGGTTTTTTGGATAAGTGTCTGATTTTGCTTCGGATTGAGCGGGTTTTGGCGACGGTCTTTGAGGTCTGATGCGGTGTCGGATCATTTGTGTTGTGCCGGAAAACCGCAGTTTTGGTTTTGTCGAGTTTAGAGCGTCGTGCGTCTGATGGGATTCGGGATTCCAATTTGCGTTGAAGCGTGATTCCTTGTTTTCGACAAACAAGGCGGTCAATATGGGCAAACCTCATCCAATGGAGCTTCGGCGGCGCGTGGTGGCGCATGTCGAGGCTGGCAACACACATCATTCGGCGGCCGCGCGGTTCGAAGTGTCGGTGAAATTCGTCAATGACATGGTCAAACTGAAGCGCAAGA
>CALFWM010000006.1 GCA_937928635.1 uncultured Sulfitobacter sp.
GGGTATGGTCCGGCAATCCCGCGCACGCCGCGCTGGCCGTTGGAGGCGAAGCTGATCCGTGAACAGGTCTGATCCTACCCCGCTCTTTGAGCTTTTCAATGAGATCGGAATCATCGAACAACTCAGCCGCACCTTGTTGGAGGTGCGGCTGCCTGATGGGTTGATCGCGCCGCATTTTGGGGTGCTGAGCCATCTGTCGCGGGGCAGGGACGGGGCCACGCCGGTGCAGATAGCGCGCGCCTTTCAGGTGCCCAAGACCAGCATGACCCACACGCTCAAAGGGTTGGAACAGGGCGGTTATGTCACGCTCAAGCCGAACCCTGAGGATGGCCGCTCCAAACAGGTGTGGCTGACCGACAAAGGGCGTGGTTTGCGCGACCAGACCATTCAGGCACTGGCACCCGATTTTGCTAAGCTGCTGGGTCAATTTGACGTTGAACGCCTGATCGAAATCAAACCGGTCCTGACCGATCTGCGCATCTTGCTGGATGACGCACGCGATAGTCCGTAGACTGTGTGCCCCTAGGCGGCATGCGCCCCGTCTGAAAGGGTTTTGACAAAGGCCAGCACATCCTGCGTGCTCTCGCCCTTGCCGATGCGTCCGACAATGGCAGAGCCGACAACAACCCCATCCGCCACATCCGCAATCGCACGGCTTTTTTCGGGTGTATTCACCCCAAAACCCACGATGACCGGCAAACCGCTGGCGGCCTGAATGCGCGCCACTTCGGGTGCAACATCCACCGCCTCGGCCTCAGCCGCACCGGTGATGCCCGTGATTGAGACATAATAGACAAAACCGGAGGTGTTCTGCACCACGCGCGGCAGGCGCGAGTCATCGGTGGTGGGGGTTGCAAGGCGGATAAAATTCAACCCGGCTTCATTGGCGGGCAGACATAATTCACGGTCTTCCTCCGGGGGCAGATCAACGATGATCATCCCATCAATGCCAGCAGCTTTGGCGGCGGCGATAAAGGTGTCCACGCCCATGGAATAGATCGGATTGTAATAGCCCATCAACACGATTGGCGTTGTGTCATCCTCCTTGCGAAATTCTGCCGCCAGGTACAGCGTCTTTTCCAGGGTCATGCCCCCGTCAAGGGCGCGCTGCCCGGCCAGCTGGATTGTGGGCCCATCGGCCATCGGGTCAGTAAAGGGCAGGCCCAGTTCAATCACATCCACCCCGGCCCCCGGCAACCCGCGCACGATATCAAGTGAGGCCTGATAGTCCGGATCACCCGCCATGACATAGGCCACAAACGCCTTTTTCCCTTTGGCTTTGAGGTCGGCAAATTTGGCGTCGATACGGGTCATGAGGGGCTTTCTGGGCATTTTCTGTCAGGGTTCTGGAATGCAATGCCTAAATCGGGGGGAAAAGGCAATGCAGCTTGCTCAGATGCGCTGTGAAGGGATGAGTGTGCCCGTACAATAGCGACCTAACATGCACATTATACCTATACCCACTTGCCCTGCTGTTGCCTCCGGTGGCGATAGTGCTGATCTTTCACACCCGCGCTAGCCCTTGCGCTTGGGGCCTCTAGCCCATAGGACTTCGGCAACTTTTCAAGAGGGCCGGACATGGGTTTCAAAATGGGTATCGTGGGTCTGCCGAACGTCGGTAAATCCACTCTTTTCAATGCGTTGACGCGTACGGCGGCGGCGCAGGCGGCGAATTTTCCGTTTTGCACAATTGAACCCAATGTGGGCGAGGTGGCCGTGCCCGACGCGCGCCTTGACGCTTTGGCAAAGATCGCAAGTTCCAAATCCATCATCCCGACGCGGATGACCTTTGTGGACATCGCGGGGCTGGTCAAAGGGGCCAGCAAGGGTGAGGGGCTGGGCAATCAGTTTCTGGCCAACATCCGCGAGGTAGACGCGATTGCCCATGTGCTGCGCTGTTTTGAGGACGGCGATGTGACCCATGTGGAGGGCCGCGTGGACCCGGTGGCGGATGCTGAAACCATCGACACCGAACTGATGCTGGCGGATCTTGAAAGCATCGAAAAACGCCGCGCCGGCCTCGTGCGCAAGATCAAGGGCAACGACAAAGAGGCCGTGCAGCAGGACCGCCTGCTGGCCATGGCGCAAGAGGCCATTGAAAATGGCCAGCCCGCCCGCGTGGTCGAGGTAGACGATGAAGACGCACGCGCCTGGCGGATGTTGCAGCTTTTGACAACAAAACCAGTGCTTTATGTCTGTAACGTCGGTGAGGCTGAGGCGTCCGGGGGCAATGCGTTTTCTGCGGCTGTGGCTGAAATGGCGGCGTCTCAGGGCAATGCGCATGTGATCATCTCGGCCCAGATAGAGGAAGAAATCAGCCAGCTGGAGCCGGAAGAAGCAGAGATGTTTTTGGAGGAAATGGGCTTTGCGGAGGCCGGGTTGGACCGCCTGATCCGCGCGGGATATGAGCTGCTGCACCTTGAGACATATTTCACCGTCGGCCCGAAAGAGGCCCGTGCCTGGACCATCAAATCCGGCACATCCGCGCCCAAGGCGGCAGGGGTGATCCACGGCGATTTTGAAAAAGGGTTCATCCGGGCGGAGACGATTGCCTACGATGATTTTGTTGCATTGGGCGGTGAGGGGCCATGCAAGGAAGCGGGCAAAATGCGCGCCGAGGGCAAGGGGTATGTGGTGAAGGACGGGGACGTGCTGCACTTTTTGTTCAACACGTGATGGTGGTATGAACCCCGCCCCGCGGGGTGATTTTGGGGCTGGAGTGGTTTTGGCCGTGATTTTCAGCGAATCGGTTTGGTTTCAATAGGTTAATGGGCGAAATGGGCTCCGGTATACCGTCGGTATTGCGTCGGTTTTTGGGTGAGGGTTGGTGAGGTAAACGGATCGTGCGGTGTGTTATGGCGTCCCACCTTTAACGTGAATGTCCACAGGCCCCAGGATTGATGTGATCTGATTTTGGCGATGATGCGGTCGGTTCTTTCAATGCCCTATAGCGAAATGCAAATAACTTGAAACACACTGCATCTCCTAACCGGTTGAAATCTTTGATTTCAGGCAGGGTTAGGTGATTGAGGCTTTTGCATTTTTGCTCTAATCTGAAGGAACCTCGACATAGGCCACGCGGGCATCAGTAGCGTGTCCCAGCGCTCTGGCCGGGTGCGTTCCTTCAATGCTCAGATCAACGAACGCTCATTCCAATCCTGCCAGATGAGGCTGTGTCATGGCCCAGTCAAGTGGCACACACGCTCGGGTGCGTTCTTTCAATACATTGCGACAGGCGGGGACGGCTTGGTCCAGCCGTTTGCAGCGCGATGCCAAGATCATTCAACGCCACACCGCGTTGCTCCGTAAGCGTCCGGCCCCGCCGCCCCTATGAAGGAGTTTTCCAAGGCAGCAGGTCATCGACGCGGTTGATTTTGTGGTCTGGGATGCGGGCAAGCGTGTCGGCCAGCCATGCCTGCGGGTCGATAGTGTTCAGTTTGGCGGTTTCGATCAAGGTGTAGGCGGTGGCGGCGGCGCGACCGCCGGTTTGTGATCCGACGAACAGGTAGTTTTTGCGTCC
>CALFWM010000007.1 GCA_937928635.1 uncultured Sulfitobacter sp.
TCTGGCAAAAGGACGACACCCGCCATCAGATGCGCGAGGCGCACGACGTGCAGCGCGATGAGATTTTTCGCGACTTTTATGACAAACTGGCGCGGGCCGAGAAAAGTAAAGATCGGTAGATCGGACCCTCTTAACGCTGCCTGACATTAGACATTTCAACGCGTTAAGGCGCACAACTTTTTGCAGATTGAACCGATTTCGCCTTAGGTAAAGTCGCGCCGGTCAAGGTGGCCACGCATGGGCACATGGCCCAGAATGTCCATGCCGCACCAGGAGGCAAACTCCACCAGCACGCCCGAGACATCCCCCGGCACCAGCACAAAGTGATGTTCCAATCCGTGGGCCATCACGCTGGCGACGACATCTTCCAGGGACGCGGTTTGCCCGTCAATCGTGAACCTTTCCAGCCACCCGCGACACCCGGTGAACCCGCTGGGCGCGCGCCCAGCAACCTCCGCCGTCATGCCAAAAAACGCCTCCGCATTGCGCGCGATGCGGAACACGCTGACCGGCCCGTCCCGAAACACCAGATCGCTGATTGCCCCGTAAATCGGCCCCGCCTCGGTGCCACGTCCGATCATCGGGTGATTGATCCAGCGCGCGCCCTGATCATCCGCCAGATATAGCGGCCCGCCGCCACCGTGCCACATCAGCAATTGACCTGCCTCCAGATCCGGTTCTGTCATGTCCAGCAAATAACCAACCCGGCCCGTTACCGCACAGGCCACCAATTGCGTGACCGCGCCCAGCACATCGCCCTCTGAGGCGACGGGCAGCGCGTGCCGTTCTTCCAACCAGGTAAAGGCGGCACCGGGGTGCATGCCGGGATTGTCCTGCAACGCGGGCCAGTCGCTGACGGCCAATGCGGCATAGCCGCCCGCCTGCGCTATATCGTGCAGGGCAAGGGCGGCGCGGGCCGTCAGGGTCATCTGCGCGTCTGACACGCCGTCAACCCTGGCCGCAGCCGCCATTTGAGCAACCTCATCCGCCACGCGGGGCGCATCAAGTGCCGCCATACGGTTGGTCAGCTCATGGATATCATGGTGGGCTACCTCCACCCCAAGACGCTTGCGCAGGGCAGAGGTTGAGACCTCCATATTGTAAAACGTCATCGCAAGGCCACCAATCACGCCGATGCGCGCGCCTTGCAGCGATTTTACCGCTTTGAGCGCACAGATTGTACTGCTCAGCCGGTCTTGCAACGCAGGGCTGTCGGGCGCGCCGTGATACCATTGCGCGGGTTGTGCGCTCAGGTCACGCACTTGGCGTGCGATCGACATCGACATGTTGAGCGACACAAAGTTGTTGAGCTGCACATCGCCTGTGCGCACCGGTTCGGGCACCGACCAAAACCCACAGCGAAACGGTGACGCGGCCACCGCGCGCGCCACATCGCCCATGGAAAATCCACCGTGCAACAACAGCACAAAATCCACGCCTGCCGCTGCGCAGCCCGCCAGTGCGACGTCGGTTTGTGCCGCATCCATCGGGATGTCGGGCGCAACGTATAGCGTAACACCGTGGTGCGTGCACAGGTCGTTCAAGGACGCCTCTGCCGCCTCCCACACCCCGTGTTTATCGGGGAAATAGCTGGGCAAAGAGGCGCGGATCAGTCCGATTTTCATGGGGTGTTTCCTTTAAATCCGCAGGTATCCGCCATCGACCACCAATGACGTGCCGATACTATGTTTTGCAAATTCAGCCGTGGCCCGGCGCACCAGATCAAGTTTTAGCGCGGCATAGTCGGCCCCGCGCGGCTGGATGGTCGGGTGATAGACCAGCGGTTCCATCAGGTATTTGATGCCCGCCACCCACGCCAAATTTGTCCGGCATAATGGTGATCCGGTCGGCATCCGGGAAGTGATAAACGTCCGCCTCATAGGCCAGCATAGAAGCACAGCCCGCCGGATAGCAGGGCAGCAATTCGGGGCCACAGGCGGCGTCCACCGCAACACCGTGTATCATGCCATCCATGCCTCAGCGCCCCTGCATCGCGATATGTGGAAAATGCGGTGCCCGGTGCGGTGCACGCCACAGCGTCAGCATCTGGGGCGTCGGCGTAAACAGCGAAATCGAAAAACCACCCATCTCCTGTGTGGTGGAATAGGAACCAATCATTGGGGCAATCGGGATGATCCCCTTGTCACCCAACTGGCGCGTGACCTCGCCGTAAACCGTTAACAGCTCCATCATGGTGGTCCCGCCTGACCCGTTGATCAACGCCACGGTCGGGGTGCCGGGTGCAATTGGCCCATCCGCCAGCAAGGCATCCAGCATATAGGTCACCAGATCCTTGACCGGGCCCATCTTGCGCCGGGCGACGCCGGGTTCGCCGTGCACGCCCATACCGATAAAGACCTCATCATCCGGCAGGACAAACATCAGCTCCCCCGTCAGCGGAGAGATCGCTGGCGACAGGGCCGCGCCCAACGTGCGCGTGGCCGCACGCACCTCAGCCCCAAGGCGCATCAGATTATCCAGCGCCATGCCCTGTTCTGCCGCCGCGCCAAGGATTTTGTAGATAAACATCGTGCCCGCCGCCCCGCGCCGGTCCTGCTCCTGCCCTTTGGGGGCTGAGGAAATATCATCATACATCAGCAAGGGCTGCACCTTCAGCCCGTCATCCTGCGCCATCATCGCAGCTGCATTGCCGTTGATCACATCCCCCTCATGGCGCGAGATCAGCAAGACGGCACCGGCATCGCCCGTCACTTCCTCAATCCCCTCAAGGATCGCATCCGGCGACGGTGCCGCAAAAACGTCGCCCACGACATTGGCATCCAACAACCCCTCTCCGACAAAACCCATGGCGATGGGTTCATGCCCGCTGCCATTGCCGATCAGCAGGGCCACTTTGCCGTCCTTTGTGCGCAGGTTGGTGCGCCGCACCACGCGCGGGTCAGCCCCACGACAGACGATGTCCGGATAGGCCGCAACAAAGCCGTCGATCATGTCATCGGGCATGCGATCTTTGGCATTGAATAGTTTCTTCATGGCCCCGTCCAATCCGCAAAAAGTGTCAGCAGTTCTGCAACCGATGTGGCACCTGCATCAATATGTCCCCGCCCCGCGCCTTCCACATGTTTCGCACGCCCGCGCTTTGCCGCCATGTCACGAGTTGCATCGCGGCCCTGTTGTGCGGCCTGAGCGGCCTGCCTTGCCGTCGCTGCCGAGGCGGCGGGCAACAGGGCGTCCAACATGGTTTTGTCCCCGGCTTGTGCCTGCCCCAGCATCGTGATCCGCGCGGCGGCCTCTGTCAGGTTTGCGGCCAGATCGCCCCCCTCAGCCGTCTTACCAAGGGCCGCAATGATCTGGGCAAAGAGGGAGCCGGATGCACCACCCGCCGCCTTGCGAAACGCCTTGTCAAAACCGGTCTCAACGCCCGCCGCTGCACGCAGCCCTTTTAACATGGTTGCGCCGTGATCCCCGTCCCCGGTGGCACCGTCCAACTGGTCCAGCTCTTGTTCAAGCGCTTCAAACCGGGTCACACAGAGGGCGAGAAAATCCTTCATCCAAAGGTGCTTTTCATAAAGGTCAGTGCGCGCGCGGCTGCCTCCGTCGGGTCAGGCTCAATATCGCGCCAGATGTTGAGATCAGCGCTGGCCGGGTTGCCCGCCACCACAAACATTTCTGCCACGATCCATCCGTCATAGCCCGCCCCTAACAGGCCCGTTTTGACCTGATCCCAGGGCACATGGCCCGACCCCGGCACGCCGCGATCATTGTCAGACACATGGAAATGCACCAGTTTGTCACCGCAGCCCGCAATGGCCGCGCGGATGTCTTTTTCTTCAATATTCAGATGGAACGTGTCCAGCAGCACCCCAACCCGGTCAGAGCCTGCGTCACTGGCAATGCTGACCGCCTCTGCCGCCGTGTTCACAAGATCGGTTTCAAATCTGTTCAGCATCTCAATGCCCAGCGTCACATCATGGGTCACCAGTGTGTCATGCAACGCGCCCAGCGCCTCTGCCGAACGGGCCGCGCGTGCAGGTTTGTTCAGCGGATCAAACTGCCCCCAGGGCGCAAACATCACCCCAGCCAGCCCGTGCGAGCCTATTTTGGCTGTCGTTTCAATGGCCCATTTCAGATAGTCCACCCCAACCGCACGCACCAGTGGGTCTGATGAGGTGATATCCTTGTCAGGGGCCAGCCCGTCAGAGCAGGTGACCTCCAGCCCATGATCGCGCACCGCCTGGCCCAATGCAGCGGCCTTTTCATCACTCATCCCCAGCAGGGAGACCTCGACCCCGTCAAAGCCAAGATCGGCAACAGTTTTCAGGATCGAGACTATCTCATCCGTCCATTGGGCCTGCCACAGGCCTGCGTGAATGCCGTATTTCAAGCCAATTCCTCCGTCAGGGTCAGGGCCGCGTCAAACACCGCCTTGTTGCTGATTTCCGGTTCTGCAAACGCCTCGGGCGTCATTGGGTCCCTGAAACGGCGCCCGGCTGTCAGCGCGTCCCAGACCATCCCCTTTTTGTCCCCGTAGCGGCCCCAAAAAATGTCTGGAAAGCCCAGCCTGCGCAGATCAGTCAGATGTTGCAGGCGTGGTTTTTGCGGCTTCGCGCGCCGCCATGAACCCTCCAGAATGACAACATCCGGAATTTCATCCTCGCTGATGCCAAGGCCTGTCAACCAGTGCGCGCGCGTCACCTCTGCCATGGAGCGGAAGATTACCGTCATCGGATCACCCAGAGGGTTGAGATGGGCAGGTAAATCGGCAAGGTGTCGCCAACAGAGAAGGTTTCGACCTCATTGGGGTTCATGATCGCATCAACCTCCGTTTCCCCTACCCGCAGCTTGAGGCGGGTTTGCGTGCCCAGATAGATGATGTCTGCGATGACCGCATTAAGGGTGTTTTGCCCCGCTGCCTCCGGCGCGATGCGCACGTTTTCGGGGCGGAAGGTCAGTTTGCCCTGCCCCGTGGCGGCCCCTTCCGGCAAGGTCAGTTTGCCAAGGGGGCTGTCAAAGCGGCACCCGTCAGAGGTGCCGGGGACAAAGTTATGCCCGCCAAAGAACCGTGCCGTCGCCTCATCCACGGGGCGTTTGTAAAAGGCATCCGGCAGGTCATATTGCTTCATCCGGCCATCCAAAATCAGCGCAACACGGTCGGCCAGCACCACGGCCTCTTCCTGATCGTGGGTCACAAAAATGGTGGTGATCCCCATTTCCTGCTGCAAGGAGCGGATCAGATCGCGCATCTCAAACCGCAGGTGCGCATCAAGGTTGGACAGCGGTTCATCCAGCAGCAACACATTGGGCTGCACGATCAGCGCGCGCGCCAGCGCCACCCGCTGTTGTTGCCCGCCCGACAGCGCGCTTGGCTTGCGGTCCCCAAGGTCGGGCAGTTTCACAAGCTCCAGCATCTCTCCTACCCGGCGCTTGATCTCGACCGGGTCAACTTTGCGCATTTTCAGGCCAAAGCCAACGTTGTCCGCCACGCTCATGTAGGGAAACAGCAGGTAGTTCTGAAACACCATGACCACGCCGCGGTCTTCTGGTTTGTCTTTCAGCACAGAACGCCCGTCAAAGGTCACATCCCCCGAGGTCGGCTCCAGCAACCCTGCGATCATTTTCATCGTTGTGGTCTTGCCGCAGCCGGAGGGGCCCAACAATGCGGTCAACTCCCCGGTGGGGATCTCAAGCGACAGGCGGTCAAGCGAAGGTTCGGTGGCGCCGGGGTACACTTTGGTCAGTTCTTTTATCGAAACATGGGTCAAATCTGGCCAAAGCCCCCAACTGCGCCGCTGCGACCTGACAGGTGTTTGGCCGTCAGCAGCAGGATGATGATACCGGGCAGGATATAGATCATGCCAATGGCACCGGTGATGTCATTGCGCCCGGAGGTGGCAAAGTTGAACAACAAGAGCGGCAGGGTTTCGACCCGCCCGCCCCCAATTAGCAGGGTCAGAATGTACTGGCTCCACGACACCAGAAAAGCAAAGAGCCCCCCTACGATAATGCCAGGGCGGATGGCAGGCAGGGTCACGTACCAGAATGTTTTGAGCGGCGAGGCCCCAAGGGAGCGCGCCTGCGCCTCAAAGGCGGGATCATAGTTGGCAAATATCCCCGACATCACCAGCACCATATACGGCAGCGTCGGGATCAGATGCACCAGGATCACGCCTTCCACCGAGTTGGTCAGCCCAAGTGAGATAAAGATCGAATGGATGCCCAGAACCACCGCGATGCCCGGCACGATGGTGGGGGCAAGGATCAGCAGTTCGACAATTTCCTTGCCGCGAAATTTGTACATGCCCAGCGCGCGCCCTGCCGGCACGCCCACCAGCACCGACAGAAAGGTCGCCACCAGCGATATCCAGATCGTCAGCCACAGGCTGGCCAGCACGCCAGATGTGTCGGACATGGCATATTCCCACGCGCGCAGCGACCAGTTGCGCGGCAACAGGTCCGGGTAAAACCAGCCCTTGGCAAAGGACCAGATCGCCAGTGGCACCAGCGGCAGGATCAGCCATGTGATCAGCACGGCCCCCGTCAGGACCCGGAAACTGCGTATGCCGAGGGTTTCTTTGGTGGTCATGGTCGCTATCCCCTGATCCGGCGGCGCGAATAGCGCAGGTAAAAGTAGATCATCACGGCACTCAGCAATGCGATGACAATTGCCATGGCCATGGCCTCGGGACGTGCGGCCAGATCAACGTCTGTGTATTTGCGATAGGCCAGCACCGGCAGCGCGGCGGGGAAGTTGGCCCCCAGAATGGCCGGAATTTCATAAGCCCCAAAGGTGAAGGCAAAGACCATCACAGAGGCCGACAGCACGCCGGGAAAGATCAGCGGCAGCAGGACGTGGCGAAAGGTCTGCCATTTGCTGGCCCCCAGCGAGCGCGCCACGCTTTCATAATCCTCACCGACGGATTGCATGTTGGCCAGAACGATGACGCCAATGAACGGCACCTCTTTCCAGACGTATTGCAGGATGATGCCGATGGCGTAGGGGTCAAACACCAGCGCGGGAAAATCGCTGGGGCTTTGGATCATGTTAAATTCGGCAGCCAGACGCGCGAAACTGCCGGATTGGGAAAACAGATAGAGAATGCCAATCGCCCCCACCAGATGGGGCACGGTCAGGTTGATCTGAAACAGGAAATTCACAATGCCACGCCCGACAAAGCTGCGCCGCAGCAGCAGGGCCGCGCCAATCGCCAGAATTGAGGAGATCACGGTGGAGGTGAAAGCGATGTGGAAGGTGAGCAGAAAGGAGAGGTAAAACTCCCGATCCGTAAAGACCGACACATAGGCGCTCAAATCCGGGTCGGTCAGGCCGATCACCGGCATGTAATTGAAACTGCGCATCAATCCGGTGAGCAAACCACCAAAGAACAGCACCACAATGATGAACATGGCGGGGGCCAGCAGCAAAAAAATCTTCATGCGGTCCGACATGGGGCCCGTGCCTTTGTAGCGTCAGAGGGGGTAGGAACCCTGCGGCGAAATCCACCGCAGGGCCTTGCGCGTTATTGACCGACGTTGGCCAGCCAGCCTTTTTCAATTGCTGAAATCCAGGACGCCTGCAACTCTGGCAGGGCGGCCTTGGCCAGCTCTTCGGCGGGAACCACGTTGGGGTGTTTTACGATCTTGGCAAACTTGGCCTGTACGTCATCGCTGGTACGGCTGACCTCAATCGCCGGGGCCGCGCCCCACACGGTTGGCAGCGCCTTTTGATGCTGCGCCTCACCCGAAAGCAACACGTTTTGCAACACAAGAGCTGCCGCTTTGTTGGGCGAATTGAACGGGATGATGGTGTAATTGGTGTTCCCGATGGTCCCGTCTGTCAGGCCGTAGCCCTGCGTGGTCGGTGGGAAAACACCGTTTTCGATGTTCAGGCCAACGCCCGCAGGCTCATAGTTGAACGTCAAATCCACCTCAGAGTTGGCATAAAGCTGCTCCATCGCTGAAATCGACGCTGGATAGGTTTTGCCCTCGCGCCACAGGTAGGGTTCCAGATTATTCAGGATCGCCCATGTCTTGGCGGATACCTCATCAAACCTGGCCTGATCAAAATCCCCCAACAGGTTTTCCACACCGCCTGCTGCGTGATAAAACACGTGGCGCACAAAGACAGAGCCGTTGAAATCCGGCGGGGCCGGATAGGTGAATTTGCCCGGATTGGCCTTGACCCAGTCAATCAATTCAGGGATCGAGCGCGGCGGGTTTTCGGTGCGTGCGGTGTCATAGGCAAAGGCAAACTGCGATTTGGACCAGGGCACTTCGCAGCCCTCGACCGGCACGCCAAAGTCGTTGGCAATGGCCGGGTTATTCCAATCCACCAGCGCATTGTTGGGCAGAATATCGGTGTAGCCGCAATAGGCCAGATCACCCTGTTTCATGGTGCGGAAGTTTTCGCCGTTAATCCAGATCATATCAACGGAGCCACTGTCCAGCACACCGGCTTCTTTCTCACCCAGCACGATGTTCACAGCCTCGACCGTGTCGCTCAGCCCGACGCGGTTCAGCGTAATGTCATATTTGTCCTTGAGGATTCCACCAACAAATTCAGTCACATATTGGTTGATGTTGTCCGAACCGCCCCACAGGAACCAGTTCACCTCTCCCCCTTTGGCAAGGTCAACAACCTGATCCCAGTTCATCGCGTTCAGGGCCGCGCCATCTGCTGTGTCCGCGACACCGGCCACCGGTGTCATCATGAGACCGGTGGCCAACAGGGCCGCTTTTAGGTTCTGTGTCATTGTTACTCCCATATCATTTTTTTCAGTGCTCACAGGCGTTTGCGCCCGATTTTAGCAGGACGCCAGAGGGCGGCAGCCCAAGACAGAACACGTCTTTGTCACCAAACCTGTCGGGCTGAAGATGTGGCACTATGGGACCCGCATGATTTCCTCACCCCCAGGAAATTTGAATATACAACCTGATCGCAATGACTTTGACCTGTCAAGGCTGTCTCTGACCAAATCCCCAGTTCAGGCCCACGTGTTCGAGCGCCTGTCTGCACCGTGGGATCATCCAGATGGGCCAGCCCCCTATCGCACTCCGGGTGACTGACATAGAGTTGGCCCCTTTTTGGCCCCGTGCCGCGTTAAGGGATCAGCACATTGCCCCGCTCAAAACGCGCGCGGTCCATGCTCAGGTCATCATAGACAATCTGGATTTCAATGGATTGTACCGCGCCCAGTTGAAGCGACAAATAGGGCAATCCGTCTTCTTCCAGCATTGCATTTGGGGTGGAATATTTCATGTGGCACGCAGGCAGCGGCCAGTTCTGCATCGGTTCATCGTTCACCGAAATGGCCATGGCCGCCAGCCCACAGCGCCAGCCCCACAGATGCGTGACATAAAGCAGGTCTTTGCCATCATATTCGCGCACCGCAACCCAATTGCCTTTTGTGGCGTTCAGGATTGGCCTGACCTCTGCGGCGGTGGTGAACTTGCCTGTTGGCGTCTGATCTTCGGCCACCAGACCGGCGGGCACAACGGCCATGTTGAACTGCGCGGTTGGGGCTGCGGGTGCGCCAGCAACGGCAGGGGCTGCGGGCCGGGCCGCCTCATCTGTTCCTTCCAGCAGGCTGGAGCCGCCCACCGCAACGCCGCCCCCAATCGCGACGTTTTCCCCGATTGAAATGGTCGGGTTACTCGGCGTTACGGTCAGGTCAGTGGCCAGTGCAGTTGGTGCCGGGGTTTCGGCGGGGGCCACAACGGCGGCGGGAGCTGTGGCGGTTTGCGGCGTGACACTTGCCCCGCCCCCTGCTGAATTCACCCCTGCGGCGATCACGGCCAATACAAAATCAATCATTTTTCAAAACCTTCCCTGCGCGGCGCATAATTGCCGTCTGTTGTCGGATCAGTTCAGCCTCTATAGTCCTGCGAAAACGACCAAAGGCATCTTTCGAGTATGGCACGCAAACCATCGGCCTCGCAAACATTCAACGTCTGTGTTGTGGCCCAGCACGGGCGGCTGACCTATGAGGCCCTGTTGTTTGCCGCCTCTCTGCGTCACTGCGACCCTGATTTTGCAGGGCGGTTGTTGATCGCTGAACCACAGGCCGGCCCACTTTGGCCCAAAGACCCCGGCATTCAAACCCAAGATGTACACGCGGCCTTGCAGGACCTTGGGGCTGAAATTGTGCCTTTTGACAGCAAGCACTTTGGTGCGGCCTACCCCTATGGCAACAAGATTGAGATGCTCAAGGCGCTGCCAAAGGGCGAACCCTTTGTGTTCTTTGACACCGATACGCTGATCACCGGCGCGCTTAGCACCGTGCCGTTTGATTTTGACCGTCCCAGCGCCTCCCTGCGCCGCACCGGCACCTGGCCCGTGCCGCAGGTTTACGGCCCCGGATATGCCGGGTTGTGGAAATCGCTCTATGATAAGTTCGGACTGGATTTTGAAAGCAGTCTGGATTTGAGCGAACCGGATGAATTCTGGCGCCGTTACCTCTATTTCAATGCCGGTTTCTTTTACTACTCATGCCCGCACAAATTTGGGGCCTTGTTTGAGGAATACGCACTTGCGATCCGCGACACGCCCCCGGTGGAGCTCTGCGCGCAGAGCTTTGACCCCTGGCTGGACCAGATCGCCCTGCCCCTTGTGATCCACGCCCTTGGCGGGGGCCGTGATACGCTGCCTGCGGGGTATCTGGATGGCGATGTGTCCTGCCACTATCGGTTTTTACCCCTGCTGTATGCGCGCGAAAGCGATCGGGTGATTGAAGTGCTCGAAACCGTGTCGGCCCCCAACAAAATCAAAAAGGTGCTGAAAGGCTCCAATGCGATCAAACGCATGGTGTTTCAGGGGCGCGGCGCGAAGGTACGTGCGTTGTTTGATCAGGATAATCTGCCACGCAAGGAACAGATGATCCGCAACCAGATCAAGAAGAACGGGTTTTGGATGCGGTGATTGGGTGTTGGGTAATGTCGGCAATGCGGGACAAAGCTGCCCTAAGGGTGGAGAAGAGTAATGTCTGCTCCTAATTTGTTGCCATGAAAACAGAGCCACCCAGAAGGCACGATCCTCCTGTGTAACCCATCCGCTTTCGTGCGCGAAGGCTCTGGAAGAATCTGCGGGCCTGTGCCGCTAGAAGTGCGTAACCACCTAGAACGATGAACACGTTAACCGTCGAAGTAGCAACGAGGATCAAGAACTGTGGCGTCATCGCTTTCTCAGGATTCATAAACTGCGCAAGAAAAGCGACGTAAAACAGGATCGCTTTTGGGTTCAAAACCCCAATTAGAAACCCAGAGCTAAGGCTGCTTGCACGTACCTCTGGCGAGGCTGTAACAATAAGGTCTGCTTCGTTCATGCGCCTCGCGGCAAGGATCTGAGACAGTCCGAGCCACGCCATGTATCCGACGCCCATCCATTTTATGACGGCATAAACCCAACTTGAAGTCGCAAGTATTGTCCCAAGCCCAACATAGGCAACTGTCATCATAACAATCCCTCCCAGCAGGTTGCCAAGGATGCTGTAGAAAGAGGCACTTAGTCCTTTCGATAGCGATTGGCTAATAGCCATGAAGACACTTGGACCCGGAATTAGGGAGAGTATCGTGACCGCCGCTACGTATGCTAGCCAAACGTCTAAACTCATGGTCGATTACCCTTTTGCATGACATCATACTATAGACTTAAGGCGCTGGTACAAACGGAAACCTGGCCTTCGTGCAAGACGCAGCATCTGATAAAATGGACTCAATACAGGCATTCTCCATCCAACGCCTACCACGTAACCGTTCTATCAATGCACCTTTAAACAGAACATCTGTCCCTCACTCCATCCCGCTGCCTTGTACCCCAATCCCCAATCTCTTATCCCTGTCGCCAACCACATTTAAGGGAGCTCAAACATGACAGACTGCCCATCCTACGGCTTTGATACGTTGCAAATTCACGCGGGCGCGCAGCCCGATCCAGCAACTGGTGCCCGGCAAACCCCGATCTATCAGACCACCGCCTATGTGTTCCGTGACGCCGAGCACGCCGCGGCGCTTTTTAATCTGCAGGAGGTCGGCTTTGTCTATTCCCGGCTGACCAACCCAACGGTGGCCGTGCTGCAAGAACGCATTGCCACGCTTGAGGGCGGTGTGGGCGCTGTCTGCTGTTCCTCCGGGCATGCCGCACAGATCATGGCGCTGTTTCCGCTGATGGGTCCGGGGTTAAACATCATCGCCTCTACCCGGCTTTATGGAGGGACTGTCACGCAGTTCAGCCAAACCATCAAACGTTTTGGCTGGGAATGTACGTTCGTTGATTTTGACGATCTGGATGCTGTCAGAGCGGCGGTTAATGAAAACACACGCGCGATTTTTGGCGAGGCGATTGCAAACCCCGGTGGCTACATCATGGATGTGCGCGCCATTGCGGATATCGCAGATGATGCCGGTGTGCCGCTGATCATCGACAACACCTCCGCCACGCCGTTCCTGTGTCGCCCGATTGAACATGGTGCCACGCTGGTGGTGCATTCCACCACCAAATACCTGACCGGCAACGGCACTGTGACCGGCGGCTGCGTGGTGGATTCAGGCACGTTCGACTGGTCCGCGAATGACAAGTTCCCGTCGCTCAGCCAGCCAGAGCCCGCCTATCACGGTCTCAAGTTCCACGAGACCTTTGGCAATCTTGCCTTTACCTTCCACGGAATTGCCATTGGCCTGCGTGATCTGGGCATGACCATGAACCCACAATCAGCGCATTACACCTTGATGGGCACCGAAACCCTGTCACTTCGGATGGAGCGCCACGTGGAGAACGCAGAAAAGGTCGCGCAATGGCTGGAAAAAGATGACCGTATTGATCACGTGACCTACGCCGGGCTCAAATCCTCGCCTTACTATGAACGTATGGCCAAGGTGTGCCCAAAGGGCGCGGGCGCATTGTTTACCGTGGCCATCAAAGGCGGCTATGACGCCTGTATCAAACTGGTCAACGCTTTGGAAATTTTCAGCCATGTGGCGAACCTGGGCGATACGCGCTCCCTCGTGATCCATTCGGCATCCACGACCCACCGCCAATTGTCGTTGGAACAGCAAGAGGCCGCAGGGGCCGGACCCTCAGTGGTACGGATTTCAATTGGGACCGAGGATGCGGATGACCTGATCGCAGATCTGGATCAGGCGCTGAGCAAAGCAACCAGCTAAAACCGATCAGCAATAGACCAAAGGGACCACAGGATAGTGCGCCTGTGGTCCCCGTACTTTCAAGGGTTTATGGCACGTCTCCACCTCCCTTTATCGCAGCATCACACGCGTGCGGCACATGGCTCGTTGCGAGGTGTTCCATCCCTGCGACATCGTGCCCTAATCAATGCCGTAGGGTACATCGCCGCTGTCCCCTTTTCATGGGCAGACTCCCGCGCTATTCTTAACAACAGGCGGCGTCCCCTGTTCTCAGACCCGCACCCCGTGATAAAGTACGCCTGATGAAGCCAAATTTTGCCCTGTCCCTGTCTTTTGACGGCATTCAACTGTTGCACCGTGCAGCGGGGGGATGGCGCGCGGTCGGGGATGTGGCGCTTGATGCCGCTGATATGGCCGCAGAACTGGCCGTGCTGCGCCGCACGGCAACAGCGCTGGAGCCGGGCGGGTTGCGCACTAAACTCTTGCTGCCAGCCGAACAGATCAAATACCTGACCATTCCATCAGATGGCCTTGATACCGAGGCCCGGATGGCCGCCGCGCGCAAGGCGCTTGACGGGGCCACGCCCTACCCGGTGGATGACCTTGCTTTTGACATCAGTGCCGATGGCGACCAGACCCATGTCGCCGCCGTCGCGCGCGAAACACTGGCGGAGGCTGAGGCCTTTGCAATCGAGCATCGTTTTCATCCAACATCTTTTGCGACGATCCCTGCGGACAGCCCCTATCTGGGTGAGCCCTTCTTTGGTGCAACCAAGGCCTCAGAAGACCTGCTGGAACCCGGAGAGGTTGTTGAACCCGACGGTATCGCAGTTGTGATCATTGGGGATGCCGAAGGTCAGGTGGAAGATATCACAGAAGAGACCGCAGCGGCCCCGAAGGATGCAGAGGCGGACGGTCAGGACATGACTGATCAGGGTGGTGATCAGACGCTGGATTTGGGCTCCGAGCAGGAGGAGCGTACTGGCGAAGACGAGAGTGACGCCGACAAAGATTCTCCTCTCTCTGATGAAAATCAAGACACATCCCTTGACGCTGGCGAGACATCAGACGCGGAGGAGGCAGAACCCGCCCCTTCGGACGTTGCAGATGATGCATCCGCCCCGGAAGATGAGATCGCGGTTGAGGCCGCAGCTGAACCCGCTGAAACAAAAGACGCATCAATCGGGGTCGATGACGCGGTAGCGGATGGCGAAGCTGCGCTTGGGGATATGTCAGAAGACGAGGTGAAAGACGCGCCAGAAGACACTGAAACCGAACAAGAAACCCTCGCGGCGGATGCAAGCGATGAGGTTGAGCCGCTACCCGCCACAGCGGACACCGAAACGGACGCGGCGGAAGCCGGTCAAACCGCAGCCCTGACAGACGATACCGCTCCCTTGGCCGATGCCGGTTCAAAAGAGGCGGACACCGAGGCTGTCAAAGAGGACACCGACTCAACCGCCTCAGTGATGACAGCGGGCGTCACCAACCCCTCCTTGCCCGCTGTCGGCGCGGCGCGGCGCGATCTGCCGCCCGCACCCGGTCCTTCTGCTGTGCCTGACGTTTCGGCACCCGCTGGGTTTGCCAGCCGACGGGGCGCTGAAACCGGCGCGCGGCGCGAACCGGTTGTGAGCGCGCCAAACCTGCCTGATGATGCCCCCGCACCGCCGCCCGTTGGCGGTGGTGCGCCGCCCGCGCCTGCCGTGTTCGCAACCGCACAGATCGCTTCAACCGCGCCCGAAAGCCCGACACCCCCTGCCCCGCGCGATGGTTTCTTGAGCCGCCGCAAAGCCAGAGTCGCTGGTGCCGCAACCGGCCCCGCCGCGACCGCCAACCCTGCCGTTTCCGGATCAGAGGCTCAGCGCATGACGGTCTTTGGCGCGCGCCGCGATATTGGCGGGAAACCGCGCTTTTTGGGGCTGATGCTGACAGCCGCATTGCTGGTTTTCCTTGCGGGCGTCGCCGCCTGGGCGTCGGTTTTCCTTGACGATGGACTAAGCCTGTCACGCCTGTTCGGGGATCGCGGCGCGCGTGAAATCGCCGCTGCCCCCGAGGCGGACGAGCTGCTCGACGTTCCAGAGGCTTCCATCACGGCCCCCGGGGCCAATTCTGATACCCCGCAGGTGCAAACCGCCTCGCTCTCCCCCACCTTGAGCGAAGAAGATACCGCCGTGCTGGACGCCTTGCGTGAACCGGTTCAGCCGCAAGTCAGCGAACCGAATGATCAGGAGCGTGAGGCGCTTTATGCGGCCACAGGGATCTGGCCACTGGCCCCTGACGTGCCGCCTGAACCCGCGGCCTTGATCAGTATTGATGATCTCTATCTGACCAGCATCGACCCCGTCAGCACCGCCAATGATGCGGTTGCCCTGCCCGGTGCGGACAGTTTTGCCACCGATGTCGCATTGGGCAAGGTGAGCGTGCCTGCCGCCGCTGGCACAACCTTTGCGCTGGATGATCAGGGGCTGGTGATTGCCACAGTTGAAGGGGCGTTGAGCCCGGATGGGTTTACCGTCTATCTGGGGCGCCCCGATCTGGTGCCGCCGCCAACGCCAACACGGTTTCAGGCAGTCCCCGAACGCGACCCTGCGCGTCTTGCCCTTGCGGGGGTACGCCCCAAAACACGACCAGGCAATCTGGCGGAGACCAATGAGCGCGCCAATCTGGATGGCCTGACACGCAGTGAATTGGCAGGCTTCCGCCCCCGCTACCGCCCTGAGTCTGTGCAGGAACAAGCGGAAGCTGCTGCTGCCGCAGCGGCGGCACAGGCAGCGGCAGAGGCCGCCGTGGACACAGACAACGCAGTTGAGGCGGCTCTGGCCACACCAGAAGTGCCCAATACGTTTGAAAATCCCACACGTCTTGCCATTGCCTCCTCGATCCGCCCTGACACCCGACCCCGCAACTTTGCCCGGATTGTACAGCGTGCCCAACGTACGCCGCGCGCCGAGAGTGAAACCCGTGTGGCCAGCGTTGCCCCGCGTGTCGTGACCCCCAAAATCCCCTCCAGCACATCGGTGACCAAGCAGGCCACGCAGCGCAATGCGATCAATTTGCGCAAGGTCAATCTGATCGGGGTCTATGGCAAACCTTCAAGCCGCCGTGCCCTGGTCCGGCTTGCCAATGGTCGCTACAAGAAGGTCGTTGTCGGAGACCGGATTGATGGTGGCCGGGTTTCGGCCATTGGTGACAGCGAGCTGCGCTATAACAAACGTGGGCGTAATGTTGTGCTCAAGATGCCCCGCAGCTAGGAAACTGCACCTGCCCGGCAAGGATGCGCGGGCGGCTTTCAAAAACCACCGCAGGGTTGACGCATATTTTTCACAGATGATGCGGAACATGCAGATATTTGCTGGATTTGGTCGCGCCAAGACCTCATAAGCAGGGTTATCCATGCGGAGGACGCGCATCATGTTGGACGACATCGACACACGCCTGCTGACCGCGCTGCAAAAGAATGCCCATCTGACGGCACAGGAACTGGGCGACATCCTGCATCTGTCTGCGTCACAGGCGGGAAGGCGGCGTCAACGGCTGGAGGCAGAGGGCTACATCATCGGGTACACTGCGCGGCTGGCCCCTGTGAAACTTGGCCTGAATGTGCAGGGCTTTGTTCAGGTGCATTTGCTGACCCATGCACCGGAGCAGGCGGCAAGTTTTGCGCGCCTTTTGGCCACACGCAAAGAGATTGTGAGCGCCTGGACCCTGACAGGGGATGCGGATTATTTGCTAAGGGTCTATTGTGAAGATCTGCCCAGCCTAAACCAACTGATTCATGAGGTTCTGCTGCCCCATCCTGCCATTGCACGGGTGCACAGCCAGATTGTAATGGATCAACCCAAACCTGACGCGCCCCTGCCGACCTGACCGCGACGCGGCATTGTCCGCCTGCCTAAAACGAGGACCTCTATGGACGGATTTCTGTTCCAAGCTACCATTTATCTGGCCACCGCTGTCATTGCCGTGCCTATCGCGGCGCGGTTGGGGCTGGGGTCTGTGCTGGGGTATCTGGCGGCGGGCATCCTGATTGGCCCCGTGACGGGGCTGGTGGGGTCCGAAACGCAGGACCTGCAGCATTTTGCGGAATTTGGCGTTGTGATGATGCTGTTCCTGATCGGGTTGGAGCTTGAACCCCGCGCCCTTTGGGACATGCGCCATCGCCTGTTGGGGCTGGGCGGTTTGCAAGTGGTGCTCTCCTCTGCCGCGTTGATGGGCATTGCCATGGCCTACGGCGTGCCCTGGGGCACTTCGCTGGCGATTGGCCTGTCGTTGTCGCTGTCCTCCACCGCGATTGTGCTGCAAACCCTGTCTGAAAAGGGGTTGATGCAAACGGGTGGCGGGCGCTCCGTATTCTCTGTTTTGCTGACCCAAGACATCGCAGTCATCCCGATCCTTGCCTTTCTGCCTCTGCTTGCCGCGACTTTGCCGGTTGGCATTTTGCCGGATGGTTCCATTTCGATTGATCCCGGTACGGTCGAAAAAGCCCATGATACTGCCGATCACGCAGGCGGCAGCGGCCATCACGGCACGATTTCGCTGGTGGAGGGGCTGCCAGCCTGGGGTGTGACGCTGGTGACGATTGCGGCCATCGCCTCAATCATCATTGTCGGTGTGTTTTTTATGCGCCCGGTGTTTCGCTTTATCCACTCGGCGCACCTGCGGGAAATGTATACAGCCCTTGCGCTGCTGATCGTGGTTGGCATTTCATTTTTGATGACCATTGTGGGGCTTTCGCCCGCCCTGGGTGCCTTTCTGGCGGGTGTGGTTCTGGCCAGTTCAGAGTTTCGCCATGAGCTGGAAACGGACCTTGAACCTTTCAAAGGGCTCTTGCTGGGGCTGTTTTTCATCACCGTCGGGGCGGGGATTAACTTTACCCTGTTCTTTGGAGACTGGGCGCTGATCCTTGGCATGGCGCTGCTGGTCATTCTGATCAAGGGGATGATCCTCTATGGTCTGGCGCTTGTGTTCAAAATCAAGGGGCGTGACCGCTGGCTGTTCTCGCTTGGGCTGGCGCAGGCGGGTGAATTTGGGTTTGTGCTGATCAGCTTTTCCGTGGCGACCGATGTGATGCCGCGTGACATTGCCGAGACCCTGCTGTTGGTGGTTGCCCTGTCGATGCTGATCACACCGCTGCTGTTTATCCTTTACGAGATGATCAGCCGCCGGATTGACGATCAGGGTGCCCTGGCCGCCGATGAGATCGACGAACAAGGGCCGGTGATCATCGCCGGTGTGGGGCGGTTTGGTCAGATCGTGAACCGGTTGGTGCAGGCGAACGGGTTTAACACAGTGGTGCTGGACACGAACCCTGCAACCATCGCACTGATGCGCCGATTTGGGTTCAAGGCGTATCTGGGCGACCCCTCGCGCCCGGATGTTTTGCGCAAGGCGGGCATCAAAGAGGCCAGCGTGCTGGTGGTCGCTCTGGATGACCGCGAGGCCACCATCCGGCTGATCCAATATGCGCGCAAGGAACGCCCCGATTTGCATATCGTTTCGCGGGCCTATGACCGCACGCAGGTCTATCGCCACTTCCGTGCCGGATCAAATGACATCGTGCGCGAGCTGTTTGACAGCTCACTGCGGGCTGGGCGCTATGTGCTCGAAAACATGGGGCTTTCCAGCTATGAGGCCGCGGAGGCGGAACGCATGTTCTTTGCCCATGACCGCGTCTCCCTGCGGGAGCTTGCTGATCTGTGGGATCCGGATATTCCGATGGCGCAGAACAAAGCCTATGTGGCGCGGGCCAAAGAGCTGGCCGCTGATCTGGAAACGGCGATTTTGGAAAAGATGGCCGCCGAGGAGCAAAACAAGAGCGGCTGATGCGGCTTTTTAAGGGGGCGGCGGGCCAAGGCCCGCCCCTCGCTCGCATATCAGCCGTCGCTGACGCCAGCCTGGGCAAATGTCGCCATCCCAGCGTGACAGGCCATGGCGGATTTCAGTATCGAAATCGCAACCGCCCCGCCGGAAGCCTCGCCCAGACGCAGGCCCAAGTGCAACAACGGCTCTTTGCCCAATGCCTCCAGCAGTCGGGCATGCCCACCCTCCGCACTCAGGTGCCCCGCAACGGTATGATCCAGCGCACCATCTTGGGTATGGGCCAGACACAATGCTGCCGCACAACAGATAAACCCATCGAGGATCACGGGCACACGCAGGGACCGCGCCCGCGCGATGGCCCCCACCATGCCTGCCAATTCGCGCCCGCCAAGACGGCGCAGGGTTTCAAGCCCGTCGCCCTGGCCTTTGTGAAGG
>CALFWM010000008.1 GCA_937928635.1 uncultured Sulfitobacter sp.
ACCAGCCGCTCTCGACCCAAAGGCGTCAGTCTGGCATTCTTGTGCATGTTCATTCGATCCCTCCGAATAAGGTTGTTGCTTGGTAACGCCAACCAACTCGCTTCGGATCGAATGGACAACCTGTTGAAAGCTCACAGCTAGTTAGGTATATAGGCCCCATCCTAAAGGTAGCCATACCACATATCACCATCGATTTCACGTCGTTTGGGCGACAAAATACCGGTACAAAGTTCTGCAAGGCCCCATGTGAGAGCGCATCCGTGAGACGATCCGACAGACGTGTGACGAGTTGGGCGTGCACATTGTGAAAGGTGTTCTGGCCCGAGACCACGTGCATATGTTCATTTCAGTCCCGCCGCAGCTGGCACTCTCCACGGTGATGCAGCAGATTATAACGTCTCGCCTTTAACTTGAAGCATCACGTATCGTCGATGTCCCGAGAGCGCGGAGCGCGGCAGGGCATCGGCTCCTCAAGTTTTAGGCGGGGCGCTTTAAGGGGCGCTCTTCCCGTCGGATACAGCAGGAATTTCCCGAACTGCGCAAAAGGCACTGGGGCCGGCGATTTTGGGCCCGTGGCTACTTTTCCGCAACGGCAGGGAATGTGACGGACAAAGTTGTACTTCAGTACCTGGAATTGCATTCCAAACGCGATGCTACCGGCGTCAGCCGGTAGTGGTTCACTCATCCCGCAGGTAGCCACATGCGGTATTGCAGGCGTAGGTCACCTGCCCGTAAGGCGGGCCTTGGCCCGCCATCCTCAACCAGAAGGGTCTACTTTACCTCGTAGGGCTTTCACCTCACCCCGGACCTTCTTTGCCTTGAGCCGTCGCTTCTTTGATCCCAATGTAGGGCGTGTTGCGATACGCCGTTTTGGCGGAGTAAGCGCGCGTTTGATCAGATCGGCCAAACGCTCCCGCACAATGTCGCGGTTGCGGGCCTGGCTGCGGGTTTCGTCGCATTGCAGGATCAAAGCCCCCTCTGTTGTCCAGCGCCGACCTGCGATGCGCTTGAGACGGGTTTTCACAGCAGGACTGAGGGAGGGCGAGGTCGCCGCTTCAAACCGCAGCTCAACGGCCGTTGCCACTTTGTTAACGTTTTGGCCCCCCGGACCGGAGGCGCGCATGAAGCTCTCGCTTAACTCCCAGTCTTGCAGGGCAATATCATCTGAAATCCGCAACATGCCGTCAACATCGCATTCAATTGCGCCCATGACCAGAGGATGCAAAAAGGGCCGCTCCGGTAACAGAGCGGCCCAATCGAAATGGTTTCAGGAGGGGGTCGGTTAGACCTACGTCAAGACGCGCCCACTCAGGATTTGTCTACCAAGGGCTGCCTTAGCAGAGAACCTCCCAAGCTGTTCCGACACCTCGCTCCAATACCTTCTCTGACACTGGATCACCTCCTTTACATTTGTTGAACTCACCTGAATCGTCGCACAGGTTGTCCCAAACACAAAGCACTTTTTTGTCTTGGTGCACCACAAAGGGGCGGGGCACGCCCCGCAAAATATTTAATTTTGGAATGAAGGGCGCTGCCCTTCAAACTACCCGGGAATATTTTGGCCAGAAAGAGGGGGCTATGCGGAAGAGGACAATCTGGCGGTGATCAGCCGGAAAGGGATGAGGGCAAGCAAAGCCAGGCTTAGTTTTACCATCCAGTCGGCCACAGCAAGTGACACCCAAAGCGGCGTCTCCGGGCCGCTGCCCAGCAACGGCCCAACCTCAGAGGCCCAGGACACGTCTGTTGCAGGATGGATAAAGCTCAGCGTGCCGGAAAAGGCCACCGTGAAAAACAGTGCCGTGTCCACAGAGCTGCCGACCAGCGTGCTGATCAGCGGGGCGCGCCACCATGTGCTGCCACGCAGTGCGGCAAAGACGGAAACATCCAGCATCTGCGCCACCAGAAAGGCCAGACCAGAACCAATTGCGATGCGCACTGTCACCAATGGACCAAATTCACCCATGATCTGCGTGCCAATCAAAGAGCAGATGAGCCCCACAACAAAGCCCACTAAAACCACACGGCGTGCCGCCGCGGCACCGTAGGCGCGGTTCATGATGTCCGTCACCAGAAAGGCCAGCGGATAGGTAAATGCGCCCCAGGTCAGCCATTGGCCGTAGAGGAATTGAACCAGAATGTTGGACGCCAAGACAATGGTCGCCATGGCAATAATGCCGGGCAAATGGGAGCGTTTCATATGTTAAACCGTTTTTTGCAAGGGTGCGGTGACTTGGTCGGCAGTATGCGGACAAGCGCGCATTACGGGCTTTGCGCGGGCGACGCAAGCTATTCTCTTACGATGTATTCGACAATTTGTGTGCGCTGGATGGAGCGAAAGTTATCGTCGGAAATCATCGTCAGATGAAGCGCCCCCCTGTCGTCTGTCCAGACAGAAAGCGCCTCCAGATTGTCAAACCGACCAGGGCCTGTGCTGAGCAATGTCGTTTCATCCAGATCGGCGGCATTGAGATCGAACCGTCTGACACGGCTGCGAAACCCCAGCGGACTAAGCGCGCGTTCCAAGAGATAAAACCGCCCCTGTGCATCAAAATCAGCCCCGACAGACAGAAATGGCCCCGACCGCGGGATTTGATGTGCAATGCGCCATGCGTGATTGGCAAAGGCATAGAGCGGAATGGTTTTGCGGTGCCTTGGCGTCTGTTCCTGGAGGGTATAAAGGGTGCCGTCCGGGTGGATTGCCAGAGCCTCCAGCCCCTTGTTTCGTTTCATCCGGACAAAGTCAGGGTGATCTGGAAGCCGCTCTGTGATGCCTGTTTCGCCAAAAATACGCGCAACCCGCGTTGCGGTTTCAAAAGACAGAAAAATTTTGCCATCTTCACTAACTGCCAACCCTTCGGAATCGGCAAAGACGTTTCTGACCCGCTTGCTGTTGGCGTGCCGAACCATCACACGCCGGTCGAGGGTGAGATCGACCAGCTTACCGTTTTCCCGGTGCATTGTGCCAAAAATCAGATTGCGCCGATCGGTCAGCAATGTGAGCTCAGTGCCATTTTTGCCAATTTCAATACCTGAGAAACCGCCAAACCAATTGTCCTCACCTGTCCAGACCAGATTGGTTGTCAGTTCCACAACAGGGTCGGCGCGCATCGGCAGCGCCGCGCACATCAATCCAAGACAAGTAAGAAGAGCGCGTTTCAGTTGTCGAGCACCGCTTTGCACTGCGCAGGCAGGTCGCCAAGCACCAGTTCACGCCGTGGCTTTGGCGCGTTTGGATCGCGGGGTTTTGCGGGAGGCGGGTTCAGGATATTGGCCTGCCATTGGCGTGCATCCGCGCATCCATCGCCGCGCGGGGGCGGGTTTTGATTCACGCAGCCTTGCAACCCATCAGGGCAATTCAGACGCACATGGAAATGATAGTGGTGCCCATACCAGGGGCGGATTTTGCGCAGATAGGCGCGGTCGCCTTTTTCATCATTACACATCTGCACTTTGGCCCCGGGGAACACAAATATACGTGCGGTGCGCGGGTCTTTCGCGGCCGCTTTGATGATTTCGTGATGGGCGCGTGTCCAGGACGAATTTACGTAAGCCCCTTTTGCGCGACGGGTCGAAATGGATGAAATATTTTCCCGTTGCTTGCGAGAGAGTTCAAGCGTTGTAGGCGGCAACATCCAGATGTCAGCATCCAGCCCCACCTGATGACTGCGGTGACCGGTCAGCATCGGTCCGCCCCGGGGTTGGCTTAGATCCCCCACATAAAGCCCTTTCCAACCGGGCTGTTGTGCGGCGACACGGCTGAGCTGTTGCACCATGTCGATGAGTTCTGGATGACCCCAGTTGCGGTTGCGCGACAGGCGCATGGCCTGCCACGTTGGACCGGTTTCGGCCAGTTGCGCGCCGCCCGCAAGGCATCCTTTGGCATAAGAGCCATATGCGCTCGATGGCTGGCCCGAGGCAAAACTCTTTGCCCCAAACAGCTTTTTTGCAATGGTGTTGGTCTGTGCGCCACCACTGCCGCTTGAGCTGATGGTGGGCAGTGCCGCAGAGCGTTTCCCGCTGATGTCACGGCCTTGACCGCAGGACCCAAGCGCAAGAACAACAACGGCACAGGTGAATAGACGTGTGAGGATCATTTGGCAAAATCTCCATCTCGTTGCACCCACAGTAGCAGCACCAACCCGATAATGAAAAGGCCGACAACCGGGGTAATGCCCAATCGTTGGCTGCCGGTGATGTCACTGGCCAGGGCAATGAGGGTGGGGGCTAGAAATGACGTGGCTTTGCCTGACAAGGCATAGAGGCCAAAGGCCTCCGCCATGCGGTCGGGATCACCCTGCCGGGTCAACATATTACGCGATGATGCCTGCAATGTACCGCCTGCCGCGCCAATGGCCGCGCCTGCGATGTAGAACATGATATCCGGCAGGGAGGAGCCCTCTGCCACCGCAATACCCATCACAGAGGTGGGCGTCAGCGATATGATCAACACAGCCGTCAGGATCAATATGATGCAGCAAAAGACAATCACTGGCATCGGCCCGATTCGCCGGTCTACGCGACCGCCAACCCAACAAAACACGGCACCCGACAGCACGGCGAGGATGCCAAAAATACCAATCTCCATGAGCGACCAGTTCAGCACACCCAAGGCATAGATGCCGCCAAAGGTATACATGCCGTTCAGGGCATCGCGGTAGAACATGGATGACCCAAGATAGGCCATCAGCGATGGATGCCGCGGCAGACGGCGCAGCGTTTCCAGCAAATCCCTTAGTCCCTTGCCAAAACGATAGCTCTGCACCTGCGGTTTGGGCGTGTCGCGGATGTACATGAAAAACGGAATCATAAAGACCGTAAACCAGAGCGCCGACAATGGTCCCACAATGCGCGTATCTGCCTTTGTCACGGTATCCAGCCCAAAGAGAGGGGACAGCCCAATCATGGTCTTGCCGCTTTCCCCCGCCTGAAACAGCAGCAGCATAATGACCAGCGCGACCAGCCCGCCAACATAGCCAAAGGCCCAGCCGGACCCGGAAATTCGGCCCCTTTCATCCCGGTCCGGCGACAGCTCTGGCAAATAGGCGTTGGTGAAGATGGTGGCAAATTCCATGCCGATCAGACCCACCCCAAAAAAGACCAATGCCCAAAGGACCGAGAAATCCTGCGGGGCCGTCCACCACAACCCACCTGAGCCGATCACGTAGAACGCGGAAAACAGCCAGATCCAAGGCATTCTGCGCCCGGAGCTGTCTGATACAGCACCAAGGAGCGGTGCAAGGATTGCAATCAGAATGCCTGCCCCCCCAAGTCCATAGCCCCAATAGGCCTGCGCCTGCGCTTTTGCAGCGGGTTCTGTCATGCCGCTTTCCATGAGGGCGGCTATTGCCGTCTGGGCAAAATACGGCCCAAATATGAAGGTAAGCATCAGGGTGTTGTAGGGCTGGCTGGCCCAGTCAAAGAAATACCAGCCCCAGATACGTTTGCGCGCTGTGATCGTGCTCATGTTGGTCCCAATTCCTGTTGCCAATTGGTAGATCAGGGCAGGGAGGCGCGCGCAAGGTTTGGTTTGGGCCGCACGACGGACTTTTCAAAAAGTCCGGTCCGATTTCTTCAAAGAAATCGGGCGCGACCCGCAAACACCGGCATCTCTGGTCATGGTTTTGAACGCCGGCTGCCAACTAGCCCTGACAACATCTTTGGCAATGTGCACAAATGGGAACATCGGGCAGGTATCCTTTGCCTGACACGTGCGCTTGTTAACCGGGACGTCAACCATAGACCTCAGGTCAGACTTGCGAAAAAGGTGTTTGGCGATTAACTGACCTTCAATGCTGTAAAAGGGCTGACCGATGACCTCGCTGTTCCAAATCCTGATGCTCTTGTTGAACGTCGTTTATTTCATCGTAATCGCGCATGTGATCATGTCCTGGTTGATTAACTTTCAGGTGTTGAATACCCGCCAGCCGCTAGTGGCTCAAATTTGGGATGGTCTGAACCGTCTCCTTGACCCGATCTATTCCCGGGTGCGCCGGTTTGTGCCTGCCATTGGAGGGCTTGATTTGGCACCCTTGGTCGTTTTGATTGGTGTGGCTGCATTGCGTATCATTCTGATCAACAACGCCTCCGCTTTTTGCTGACAAAAACGCCCTTGTGACGCGGATAGGGCCTGCAGGGTCTTGTTCACCCATTGCTAGTATGGGAGTCTGCAGAAAAAGAGCAGACATTTTTAAGAGACTCCCATGCAGGCTGCCGCCCCGCTGTTAAAAGACGTCTTTGGCTTTGACGCGTTTCGCCCCGGTCAGGAGGAGATCGTTTCCTCCGTCAGTGCGGGCGAAAACGTGCTGGCCATCATGCCCACGGGGGGTGGTAAATCCCTTTGCTTCCAATTGCCTGCGCTGATGCGCGATGGGGTCACGGTGGTGATTTCCCCGCTGATTGCGCTCATGCGTGATCAGGTGCGATCCTTGCAGGAGGCGGGCGTGGGCGCGGGCGCGTTGACCTCGGGCAACACGCCAGAGGAAACCGACGCCGTCTGGGAAGGATTGGAGGCGGGCACGCTCAAACTGCTCTACATGGCACCGGAGCGTTTGGCGGCGGGGTCCGTGACCAGCATGCTTAAGCGGGTTGGCGTGTCGATGATCGCGGTGGACGAGGCCCATTGTGTGAGCCAGTGGGGCCATGACTTTCGCCCTGACTACCTGCGCATCGGTGAGTTGCGCCGCACGCTTGATGTGCCGCTGGCTGCCTTTACCGCCACTGCCGATTCAGAAACGCGCGATGAAATCATTCAGAAACTTTTTGATGGCACACCGCCGCGCGCCTTTTTGCATGGGTTTGACCGGCCCAACATCCACCTGGCCTTTATGGCCAAGAACAAACCGCGCGACCAGATCTTGAATTTCGCCGCGGCCCGCAAAGGGCAGTCCGGCATCGTTTATTGCGGCACCCGTGCCAAAACCGAGGGCATCGCGCGTGCCTTGAATGAGGCGGGGCAAAAGGCGATCCACTACCACGGCGGCATGGAAGCCGAAGACCGCCGCATTGCCGAACGCCGCTTTCAGCAAGAAGACGGATTGATTGTCTGCGCCACCGTCGCCTTTGGCATGGGAGTGGACAAACCGGACATCCGCTGGGTCGCGCATGCCGATTTGCCCAAGTCGATCGAGGCCTATTACCAGGAGATTGGCCGCGCCGGGCGCGATGGTGCCCCGGCCGAAACGCTGACCCTGTTTGGTGCGGATGACATCCGGCTCAGACGCTCGCAGATTGATGAAGGTCTTGCCCCGCCCGAACGCCGCGCGGCAGATCACGCCCGCTTAAACGCGCTGCTGGGATTGGCAGAGGCGCTGAGCTGTCGGCGCAAAACACTGCTCAGCTATTTTGAGGAATCCGAGGTCACCTGTGGCCGTTGTGATCTGTGTGACACACCCGCAGATGTGTTTGACGGCACAACGGCGGTGCGTAAGGCGCTGTCGGCCATTTTGCGCACCGAAGAATGGTTTGGCGCCGGCCATCTGATCGATATTCTGCTGGGAGTCGAGACGGACAAAGTGCGCGCGCGTAACCACACAGACCTGCCGACCTTTGGTGTGGGCAAAGAATACGACCGCCGGCAATGGCAGGCCGTGTTTCGTCAAATGATGGGCCATGACCTGATCCGCCCAGACCCGGAACGCCACGGTGCCCTGCGCATGACGGATGCAGCGCTGCCAATCCTACGGGATGAAGCTAAAATTGAATTGCGCCGCGATTCGATCAAGGCGGCAGGCAAAACCCGCCGCCCCGCCGTCAAACAGATGGTCAGCGAAGAAGACGCGCCGCTGCTCTCCGCGCTCAAGGCGAAACGGCGGGGGCTGGCAGAAGCGGCCAAAGTGCCCGCCTACATCATCTTTACCGACCGCACCTTGATTGAAATGGCCGAAACCCGGCCCCGTGATCTGGACGGTATGGCGCGCGTTGGCGGGGTGGGGGCCAAGAAACTGGAGACCTACGGACGCGCCTTCCTTGATGTGATCAATGGTGCGTCTGAGGAAATGCACCCAACGCGGCGCAAATTGGCGGGCCGTGATGCGGGGCAGGTCTATGATCAATTGCTGCAAGTGCAGACCGAACTGTCGCGCGGCTCTGCGGGCACGGACAAGCCGCTGAGCTGCTCCGCCTCTTTGCTGGCCAAGGTCGCGCAGCTGCGCAACGCGGATGCAACCGCAATCACACGCCTGCTGGGCGACCGTCGTGCGGATCGTTTCGGACCGGCATTTCTGGACGTCCTGCGGGACGCGGGCTAGATACGATTTAAACAACAAGGGGTATCGGCATGTTGGTGGTTATTTCCCCAGCCAAACGGCTGGATTGGGCGGAGCGGGACGTGACCGCAACACAACCTGATTTTCAGGAAGACGCGGTGCGATTGGCCAAAACCGCTCGCAACCTGACACTGGGCAAGTTGAAGGGATTGATGGATCTGTCTGATGATCTGGCCCGCCTGAACCGCGACCGTTTCAATGCGTTTGAAGCGACCCCTGCCGCTGATCTGACCCGCCCTGCGGCGCTCGCCTTTGCCGGTGATACCTATCAGGGGCTTGAAGCGGCAAGCCTGGACGGCGATGAATTGGCATGGGCGCAGGATCATTTGCGGATTTTGTCGGGGCTTTACGGTGTTTTGCGACCTTTGGATGCGATCCAACCCTACCGTCTGGAAATGGGCAGCCGTTTGAAGACGCGGCGGGGGGCGAACCTCTATGACTACTGGCGTGACGGTCCGGCAAAAGCGTTGAACGCGCAGGCGCAGGCGACGGGCAGCGACGTGCTGATTAATTGCGCGTCGCAGGAATACTTTGGCGCGGTCTCGCTCAAGACGCTAAAAATCCCGGTGATCACGCCGCAGTTCATGGAAGACAAGGGCGATGGCAAAGGCCCCAAAATCGTCAGCTTTTTCGCCAAAAAGGCACGCGGTGCAATGGCACGGTTTGTCGTTCAGAACCGTTTGAACGATGCATCCGCGATCCGTGATTTTAACCTTGGCGGCTATGCCTGGCAGGCAGAGGGCTCAACCGACGCGAAGCCCCTGTTTGTGCGGCCCTATCCATCGACCTGAAGCGGCAGCATGGACTGATCATGCACCGCCTCGATCTGTGCGATGATTTCTGGCTTGCGGAGCGGTTTTGTAAGGTAGTGATCCAGACCAGCTTCTAATATCGCCTTACTGTCGCCTTCCATGGCGTGGGCGGTCATGGCAACCACGGGCACATGTACACCTGTTGATTTTTCCAATGCGCGGATGGCCTGCGTGGCCTCTTTGCCGTCCATGCGTGGCATAGAAATATCCATGAACACGATATCGGGTTTGGTTTCTTGATAAAGAGCCACCGCCTCTTCCCCGTTGTTGGCGATTGTGAGATCGACATCCAGGCTCTTGATCATTTTTCGGAAAACCAGCTGGTTGGTTTTATTGTCCTCCGCCGCGAGGACCCGCAGCTTGCGTTCTGTCACCGGCGGTATTTCTGGAGCCGCCGGGGGGGTGGCTGGTGTTGTTGCGAAACCCGACAACAGGCTCAGCAGATCTGTACGCGGTGTAGGAGCCTGTAGCACGCCTTGAATGGCGGCGCGGTTGGGATGTTTTTCCAGCTCTGCAGGGCGGGTGCTGAGCAGAACAACAGGGGCTTGGGACCCTTGGGCGCGCACCATCTCCGTCAGGGCCATCCCATCCGTCGGTGCCATTTTTTCTTCGATCAGGAAAAAGTCAGCCTTTTGTATGTGTTCAAGGGCCTGATCCGCCGCGGTACAGGTGATCGTGCTGACATTGAGCTTTTTCAATTGCTGCTCCAGCAGGGTTCGGGTGACGTCCACCTGCGCGACAATCACCACGTTGCCCAGATAGGCAAACGATGCGGGCACCACGCTGGGCGCATCCTCACCAATGCCAAGCCCAACCTTAAAGGCAAAGCAAGATCCAACGCCATCTTGCGATGTGACCCAAATTTCCCCCTCCATCATTTCAACAAGACGCTGGGTGATGGCCAGACCCAATCCGGTGCCGTCAAATTTGCGATTGCGTTCATTTTCGACCTGATTGAACTCCCCGAAAATGTGATCAATCATGTCCTCGGGGATACCGATCCCTGTGTCCTCAATAGAGACATGCACATCTATCTGCCCCGACGTTTCGTCCGGCACGCCGGTCACCCGCACCAGCACATGCCCCTCCGCCGTGAATTTGACTGCATTACCCAGCAGATTTGTCAGCACCTGCCGCAGACGGCCAGGGTCACCAATCAGATGGGTTGGCAGGAACAGGTCATAATCCAGTGCCAGCGTCAGACCTTTTGCATGGGCTGATGGTTCCAGCAGCATCAACACCTCGCGTATCGCGCGCTCCAGATCAAACAACTCCGGGTGCAACTCCAGCTTTTTCGCCTCAATCTTGGAATAATCCAACACGTCATTGATGATCACCAACAACGCCTCCCCAGAATTGCGGATCGTATCGACGTATAGCTTCTGTTCTTCGTTCAATTCGGTATCAAGCAGCACGTCTGCCATGCCCACAACACCATTCATCGGTGTGCGAATTTCATGGCTCATGTTGGCCAGAAACGCCGATTTGGCCCGGTTCGCGCTTTCCGCAATGGCGCGTGCTTCTTTCAGCTGGGTCTCATATTCCACCGTTTTGGTGATGTCCAAGCTGAGCGAGACCATATCCCCATCCGGGCCGCGCTGATCAATCAGCTTGATGTGATGCCCGTTCCACAACTCAATCACCGTTGGCTCCGGCTTGGGCACCTGCAAGCGCTCGGTCATCATCTGGCGCCAACTGCGCGGGCTCAACTTGCCAGTGTTTACAATCCCCTCATCGGTCATCAGCTGCAAAATCGTTGCATAATTTACACCGGGGCGGATATCGGCCAGCCCATCAAAAACCGACAGATAAGACCGGTTGGCCATGATCAATTCATCATCGACGTTAAAGAACGCAAAACCATCGTTGATGGTCTCAATCGACTGCCACAATCGCCGCTCTGTGATCTTGATCTTTTGGTGTGCCGCGGTCAGGTCGGATTTAACGCGCTGGTTTTCACCCCGGATATTTTCGACCTCTGCGCGGGTCACAACAATTTCTTCCGTCAGCTGTTGGGCATGCTGGCCCAGCTTGCGGTTGGCCGCGAACAATTCAGCCTGTTTCAGTTCCAGCATACGTTCGGCCGCAAGTCGGCTGCGCCGTTCATTTGTCAGCTTTTGGACCAGGCTCATCTGTCGCGCCGCCTCCACGACTCTAGGGATGGGGAATGGTCGGTGATCAGGGTGAATTATAGCTTAACCGCAGGGTCAGGCTTCTCATACTTGTTCGATCTGCGCCCCCATGGCAGGCTAACGGCATTCATTTAAGGGAGAGTCTGATGCGTTTTGCCCAAATTCTGCGTTTACCACTGATGTTCATGGTGGTTCTGGCCAGTGCAGTCAGCGCGCAAAATGCGGTTCCTGACCATCGCTATCTGTTGTCCCGCAACGTTGATTTTTATGGCGCGGACCTGACCCAACTTTTTGATACATCCCAAGCCGCCTGCGCCCGGGCGTGTTTTGCCCAAGAGGCCTGCGTGGCCTATACTTTTAACTCCCGCAACAACGCCTGTTTTCCAAAGTCCGAGATCACCGACCGCCAACCCTATGAGGGCGCAATGTCTGCCCGCAAGGTTGCAACAGACGCGCGCGTGTTGGGGGTCGCGGCACAACGGCAAAAAGATCTTTCGTTTCTATCGTCACGCGATTTCACGACGGCTTCCGAATTTGTGGGCGCAAACGCGCAGCGTTTTTCGTTCGGGGTTAACGAAGCCCAGCAAGACCTGATTGACGCGATGGTCAGCGCGCAAGACGCAGGCAATACCCGCAATGCGCTGGCCTGGGCGGGTAAAGCGGTGGCGGCAACTGACCGGAGCGATCTGTGGTTGCGGTTTGCAAGCCTGTCCCTGACCCGTGTGTCACAAGTTGAATCCTCCTCTGACAAGCGCCGCCACCGTCGCGAGGCCCTGCAGGCCGCCACCAACGCGTACCTGCGCGCAGACAGTGACCTGCTGCGTGCGGATGCGCTGTTTGTTCTGGCTCGCGCGCTGGAGGCCAACCGCCGTGGCCGTGATATGATCCCCGCCCTCAGGCTTGCCCAAACCCTCAGCCCGCGCGAAGACATCACTGCCACGCTGGACAAGGCTATTGGCAAATACGGTTTCCGGATTACCGATCACCGGGTGGACAATGACGCCGCCGCGCCGCGTATCTGCGCCGAATTTTCCGAGAAACTGGTGCAGGTCGGTGTGGATTATGAACCCTACCTGCGCAGTGACACGCGCGGATTGGTGGTGCAGCCGGATGAAAACCAGCTTTGTGTGGACGGGGTGGAGCATGGCCAACGCTATGATCTGAACTTTCGCGCTGGGCTGCCTGCGGCAAGCGGCGAGGTGCTGCACAAGGATGTGCATCTGCGCGTCTATGTCCGCGACCGTACGCCGCTTGTGCGTTTTCCCGGGCGGGCCTACGTGCTGCCCCGCTCCGCGCAAGCCGCCCTGCCGGTGGAAAGCGTCAATGTCGATCAGGTCGACCTCAAACTGCGCCGCGTCAGTGACCGCAATCTGGTGCGTGCGATCCGGGAAAGCTATTTTGGCCGCCCCCTGACCAAATACGAAGATGAAAATTTCCGCCGCGAGATTGGGCAAGAGATCTGGACCGGCACGGGGCAGGTGCAAAACACCCTGAATGTCGATATGACCACCCGCTTGCCCATGGGGGATGTGCTGGCGAATGAAACACCGGGCATTTACGCGTTCAGCGCCTCTGTGCCGGGACAGGATCCTCATGATTTTCCAGCAGCAACGCAGTGGTTTGTGCTGTCTGATCTGGGGCTGTCCACATGGTCTGGCGTGGATGGATTGCAGGTTGCGGTGCGCGGGCTGAGCGATGCAGGCGCGCGCGCGGGCGTGAAACTGACCCTGATCTCACGCGCCAATGCGGTGCTGGGAAAAGCGCGCACAGACGCCAGTGGTTTTGCTAATTTTGCACCCGGTCTGACGCGGGGCACCGGAGGAGCCCAACCCGCCTTGCTGATGGCCGAGGACGGCACCCAAGACATTGCCTTTCTGCCTCTGACCGACCCGGCATTTGACCTCTCTGATCGCGGGGTGGAGGGGCACCCCCCCGCTCCCCCAATTGATACGTTTCTGAGCACAGATCGCGGGGCCTACCGCGTGGGCGAAACGATTTATGCAACCGCCCTGACGCGCGATGCGCAGGCCAAGGCGCTTAACAACCTGCCGGTCACAGCCATTTTGAAACGCCCTGACGGGGTCGAATATTCCCGTCACCTGAGCCAATCGCCAAAGGTGGGAGGGCATGTCTTTGCCATGCCGCTGGGGGGCAATGTGCCGCGCGGGGCCTGGCGTGTGGACATTCTGTCTGATGTGGATGGCCCGCCCTTGGCAAGCCAAACCGTGCTGGTTGAGGATTTCCTGCCCGAACGGCTCGATTTTGAGATATCTTTGCCGGACGCCTCATTGCGGCTGAGCAGCACGCCGCCCCTGTCGGTGGCGGTGAACTACCTCTTTGGGGCACCGGGTGCGAACCTCAAGGTGGAGGGCGATCTGCGGCTGAAGGCGACCCGTGCCCTGGACGGCTGGGACGGCTACAAATTTGGTCGCTATGATACGCCGTTTCGCACGCAAGCCAAATTTATTGGCAATGCGGTAACGGATGCGGCGGGTAATGCAACCATGCCCCTACAATTCCCGAAACTGAGCGAGGCACCGGGCCTGCCGTTGGAGGCGCAGGTTATCCTGCGGGTTTCCGAAAGGTCCGGCCGCCCGGTAGAGCGCCGCATGACCCGCGCCATCACACCTAACGCGCCCATGATAGGCATCAAACCCGGATTTGAGGATGTGTTGGCCGAAGGGGCAAACGCCCGCTTTGACCTTATTGCCCTTGGGTCTGATCTGCAACCAACGCCCATGCAGGTACAATGGACGTTGAACAGGGTCGAAACGCGTTATCAGTGGTATCAGCTTTATGGCAATTGGGAGTGGGAGCCGACCACCCGGCGCACCCGCGTTCAAACGGGTGAGGTCACGCTGGGGGCCGCGCCCCTGTCCCTCGAAACGCCAACGGCGTGGGGCCAATACGAACTGGTTGTCGAACGCCTTGGCGGGGCATATGCGGCCTCTGCCGTCAGCTTTTCTTCGGGATGGTACGGTGATGACAGCGCGACCGACACGCCGGATCGGTTGGAAATGTCGTTGGACGCGCCCGTCTACAGCGTCGGTGACACAGCGCAATTGCGCGTGGTCCCGGAAAGTGATGGCGTGGCCCTGATCACGGTCCTGTCCAACCGGGTGATTGATCGCAAGGTGGTCTCGCTTAGTGCGGGTGAAAACCTGATTCCGATGGAGATCACGCCGGAGTGGGGCAGCGGGGCTTATGTAGCCGTTTCCGTCCTGCGCGCCATGAACGTTGATGCGGGTCAAAACCCATCGCGCGCACTGGGCCTCGCCCATGCGGCGGTGCGCCCGGGCAACAAGGCGCTTTCGGTCAGCTTTGATATAGCAGATGTCGTGGACGGGCAGGCGAGCACCCTGCGCGCGGCGGTCAATGTCACGGGCGTCGCACCGGGCGAAACCGCCTATGTCACGCTGGCGGCGGTCGATGTGGGCATCTTGAACCTCACAGGGTTTGAGGCACCCGACACCACTGATCACTATTTTGGCCAGCGCCGATTGGGCGTGGACATGCGCGATGTCTACGGGCGCTTGATTGACGGGATGAATGGTGCGCTGGGCACGGTGCGTTCGGGAGGAGATGCGGCGGCCACGGCGCAGGCGCAATCGCCTCCGCCCACCGAAAAGCTGATGGCGTTTTTCAGCGGCCCGATCCCTGTTGGCCCGGATGGCCGTGCCGAGGTTGAGATCATCAAACCGGCCTTTAACGGCACTGTAAAACTGATGGCTGTGGCCTGGTCGGACAGTGCGGTTGGCGATGCCGCCCGCGACGTGATTGCGCGCGATCCGGTTGTGGTCAGCGCCTCCTTGCCGCGGTTCCTGGCCCCCGGTGATAAAAGCCGGCTGTTGCTGGAACTGGTCCATGCCGAAGGGGCATCGGGCGACATGCCTTTGCAAGTTTTCGCGGATGCTGGGGTGGGTCTGGGTGAAGTGCCAGCGCGAATCACGTTGAACGCGCAAGGATCAGAGCGCCTGAGCATCCCCCTGACAGGACGCGAGATTGGGGATCATCTGATCACGATCGTGCTGCAAACGCCGGATGGTAAAAAATTGCGCAAATCCCTGACCATCCCTGTGCGCGACAATGATCCTGAAATCGCGGTGACACGTCAGTTTGTGTTGGGTCCGGGCGAGCGGTTTACCTTTGACAATGCGGTTTTTGCGGATCTGCGGCTTGGGACAGGCAGTGCGACGTTAACCGCCGGTCCCTTGGCGCGTATTGACGCGCCGGGTTTGTTGCGCCAGCTGGATCGCTACCCATACGGCTGCACGGAGCAGGTCACCTCCGGCGCGATGCCGCTCTTGTACCTCAGCAGCATGGCACAGGCGGCAGGTCTGGGCGCACCTGAGCGGATCAATGATAGGATTAGCAAGGCCATCGCCCGCGTTCTGACCCGGCAGGCCAGCAACGGGGCCTTTGGCCTGTGGCGTGCCTCATCCGATGAATCCTGGCTTGATGCCTATGTCACCGATTTCCTGAGCCGCGCGCGCGCCGAAGGGCACATTGTGCCGGACCTTGCGTTCTCGCTTGCCATGGACAATCTGCGCAACCGCATTTCCTACGCGCCTGATTTTGACAAAGGGGGCGAAGACATCGCTTATGCATTGCTGGTTCTGGCCCGCGAGGGGGCGGCAAACATGGGTGACCTGCGGTATTACGCGGACACCAAAGCGGAGAGTTTTGCGACGCCTATGGCCGCTGCGCAGCTGGGGGCCGCGCTGGCGTCCTACGGCGATCAAATCCGCGCTGATCAAATGTTTCGCAGGGCCGGTGCGTTGCTGTCGCAAGACCGCGCTGACACGGGCTGGCGCAGTGATTTTGGCACCAACCTGCGCGACACGGCAGCCGTACTGAAACTCAGCGCTGAGGCGGGCAGTGCGGTGATTGAGCCTACCACGCTGATCTCACAGGTGAGGGGCGGTTCCAAACGGCTGTCCACACAAGAGGCCTCGCAGATAGTGATGGCGGCCCATGCGCTGGCCTTGCCCGATGCGCGTCCGGGCGTGCGGTTGGACGGTGTGGATGTCAGCGGCCCGGTGGTGAAACGGCTGAGTGACCGGGCACCAGCCCCCGCTGTCATCGAAAACATCAGTGCGGTGGTCATGGATGTGACCATGACAGCTTACGGCGTCCCCGAGGTGGCACTCGAGGCGGGGGGATACGGCTACAAAATCAGCCGCACGCTTTATGCGATGGACGGCTCACCGGTGTCAGGCGACATCGCCTCTGGCACGCGCATGGTGGTGGTGCTGACGGTAGACCCGTTTGAGGAGGTCGGCGCGCGGTTGATCCTGGATGATCCATTGCCCGCCGGGTTTGAAATCGACAACCCGAACCTGATCCGCAGTGGCGAGATTGGCGCATTGGATTGGCTCAAGGTCGCCAACGCCGAAAACGCTGAATTTCGCAGTGATCGTTTTTTTGCCGCGGTAAACCATCGCGGCACGGACAGCTTTCGCGTGGCCTACATCGTGCGCGCGGTGACGCCGGGCACCTATCACCATCCCGCCGCCACGGTGGAGGACATGTACCGCGCCGAATACCGGGCCAACACCGAAACCGGTCGGGTGACCGTTACGCCATGATCCGCCGGTTTGGGTTCATTGCGCTGGCGTTGGTCCTGCTCTGCGGGGCTGGGCTGCGTGATGGGTTTGATCAATGGGTTGCCGGGACTGTGCTGCCGCCTGTGTTGGCCGAAACTTCGGTGGAGGTCCGAGACCGGCATGGGGAATTAATGCGTGTCTTTCCGGTTGAGGATGGCCGCGTGCGGTTGCAGCTGAATTTAGATCAGGTGGACCCTGACTTTATCGACATGCTGATCGCCTATGAGGACAGGCGGTTTTATACTCACGCGGGCGTTGATCTGCGAGCCATGTCGCGCGCCGTTGCGCAGGCGATCTGGCAGGGCGAGGTTGTGTCTGGCGGGTCCACCCTGACGATGCAGGTGGCGCGGTTGCTGGAAAACTCCGGCACGGGGCGGTGGCAGGGCAAGCTGCGCCAAATGCGTCTGGCATGGGCGCTGGAGCGACGGTTGAGTAAACGCCAGATTCTGGAAATGTACCTGGTGCATGCCCCTTATGGCGGCGCTTTGGAAGGGCTGCGCGCGGGGGCATTGGCCTGGTTTGGCAAAGAACCAGCACGCCTGACCATGGCTGAGGCGGCCCTGTTGGTGGCCTTGCCCCAGGCCCCGGAAAGCCGCCGGCCTGACCGTCACCCGCAGGCGGCAACACAGGCCCGCGCGCGGGTATTGGCCCGTATGGACGTCCCTGAACAGATGCGCATCGCACCCGTGCCAGAGGTGATGAAACCCTTTGTGCGCTTGGCCCCCCATTTGGCAGATCACGTCCGCCGTTCTGATCCGTTGTCTGCCCGCCATGACCTGACGCTTGAGGCCTCACTGCAAGCGCGTATGGAGATGCTGGCACGCCGCGCGACTTTGGGGCAACCGGCGGCGGTGTCGGCGGCAATCGTTGTTGTTGATCATCGCACGGGCGCGGTGCTGGCCTCCGTCGGGTCGCCGCGCTACGCGGGCACGGACGGCACACTTGGGTTTGTTGATATGACCCGCGCGCTGCGCTCTCCCGGCTCCACGCTAAAACCGTTCATTTATGGGTTGGCCTTTGATCAGGGTCTGGCTCACCCGGACACGTTGATTGATGACAGCCCTGTCGCCTTTGGCCGCTATGCACCACAGAATTTTGACGGCATGTTTCGCGGCGAACTGACCATGCGCGAGGCGCTGCAATTGTCGCTGAACATCCCGCCGGTGCTGCTGACCCAAGAGCTTGGCCCTGCGCGGCTGATGGCCTCATTGCGGGCCGGGGGCGCTGTGCCGCAAGTGCCGGGGGGCAAGCCGGGGCTGGCTGTTGCCTTGGGGGGTATTGGGCTGACGTTGAATGATCTGGTGCAGCTTTATGCGGGCCTTGCCAATGGAGGCACGGCTGTCCCGTTGATCTGGCGGCAAAATGCTGAGGCATCTGCACCCCGCCGCATGATGTCGCGATCTGCGGCCTGGCAGGTGGGCCATATTTTGGCCAGCGTGCCCCCGCCTCCGGTCAGCGCGGCGCGTTTGGGCGAAATCGCCTACAAAACCGGGACGTCCTATGGCCACCGGGATGCCTGGGCGATTGGGTATGACGGTGCTCATGTGATTGGGGTCTGGCTGGGCCGCCCGGATGGCACGCCGGTGCCGGGGGCCTTTGGCGGAGACCTTGCCGCACCTGTGATGTTTGAAGCCTTTGGCGCGCTCAAGGCACGCACTACGCCGCTGCCTCCCCCGCCGCCGGAGACCTTGATCCTGAGCACGGCTGCATTGCCAAAGCCCTTGCAACGTTTCCGGTCACGCGACGCTGTTTTTGCCACGCACGCGGATGCGCCTGTGGTGCGGTTCCCTCCGAACGGCGCGGTGCTGCGTCACTCTGGCGAGGGCATCCCCCTGAAACTGCGGGCCGGGATATTGCCACTGACCGTCTTGGTGGATGGCGCACCCATGTTGACCAACCTGCGCCAGCGCGAAACGCTCTTGCCGCTGAACAGTCTCGGGTTTTCACGCATTTCTGTGATTGACGCGCGGGGGCGGGCGGCACAGGTTGAGATCAGGCTGGACTGACCCGGAAATTGCTGGCAATTCCAACAGATGTCTTTTGCCCTATCCGTTTTACCGCTGCTCTTGATCATCGCCACGGGTTATGTGGTGGCGCGCAGTGGTGTGTTGCTCCGCGCCGATTGGAAAAGCATCGAAACGCTGAGCTTTCGCATCCTGATCCCGGCTGTGTTGATCCTTGCGATCACCCGCACTGATCTATCCTAGGGGTATTTTGGCGGTTTCATAACGACCGTGCTGGTGACATTTTTGGTGCTGACGGCCTTGTGTCTGTTGCCGCGCCTGTTGCCACAGGGTCGCTTGGCCAATCCGTCCTTTACCAGTATTTTTCAGGCAGGATTGCGCTGGAACGCCTTTGTGGCGCTGGCGGCGGCAGAGCAGTTTCTGGGGGACAGTGGGTTGACCACCATGGCGGTTGCGATTGCCCTGCTGATCCCGACGATCAACGTGACCTGCATTGTGGTGCTGAGCGCCTTTGGCCCGGCGCGCGCCACCTTTGGCCAAATCATCAAAACAGTGGTGAAAAACCCGCTGGTGCAGGCCTGTATGATCGGGCTGGCGTTGTATTTTAGCGGCATCACGCTGCCCGGCCCGGTGGCGGAAGCGTTGGATATGATCGGGCGCGGCGCATTGGCGGTGGGGCTGCTGGCGGTGGGTGCGGGGATCAGCCTGCGCCGTCTTCTCAGTTGGGATTGGAAGGTGGCCGTAGCGTTCATGCTCCGCCCCGTGGTGGCCCCGGCTGTGTTTGCGGGGATTGCCTATGTCATGGGGCTGAACAGCATGCTGACATTGGTGGGTGTCTTGGTGTTTGCCGCGCCTGCGGCGACCAATGGCTATATTGTGGCCAAGCAAATGGGCGGTGATGCGGACCTATATGCGGATGTGCTGACGTGGCAGGTGCTGCTGTCGCTGATCGTGCTGCCGATCTGGGGTTGGCTCCTGATCGGGTAGCTCTGATCCAAAGGAGCGGCTGCGCCGCACGCTATTTTTGGGTGCCCGTGCGCTATGCAAGGGGCGCGCGCAAAATGAAGCCGTGTTTTTCATCAGAGATATATCCCGGCGTCTCGTAAAACCCGGTGGTGTGGCTGGCAGAGGTTCCATCTTCGCATGGAGACCACGAAAGTCATAAGACAAGCGTTTCGAGTTTAACTCGGAACGCTATGACCCCCAAGACCTGCGTGCCCCGGATGATCCTGCAATTGCGCAAAAGCCACCAATGTCCGGCGGCGCTTTAGCGGCGTCCCTCGCGCAGCCATGCGGCGGTGATGAAAAATGCGGACAGCAGCAGCACCAACCAGGGGGGCAAAATTGCCGTCTGGCGGACATCGCGGGTTTCATAGGCGCTGCGCGGGGTCAGACCCAGCCAGCCGCGACCCGCCGCAGGCCTGCCAGCCCGCACATTGCGCAGCCGGGGCATGCCATCCTCAATCCTGATCGTACCGCCGCGCAGGGCGGTGGTGATCGGCGTCAGTGCCTCTGCATCCGCGATGGTCTGAATGAACTCCCGAGGGGCGGCGGGGCCAAGGCCAATCACCGCGCTTTGATCCCCGTTTTCCAACCGGTAAAGGCCAATTTCAGGGCCTTGATAATTGCCTTCAAACAGCCCCGGGCCAGCAGGTTCCAACGTAATCTGGCTGGTGCTGCCATCAGGGGCTGTGATGCTGACGGGTGGTACGGTTTCATCCAGCGTGCGGCGCGTGATCCGCATGGATTGACCGTCCGCATTGGCGGTCAGCGCCTCTTCTTCCAGCTCGGGTTCTTTCATCATCCAATGGGCCAGACGGCGCAGTAGCTCCAACTGCGGTCCGCCGCCCTCATAGCCCCGGCTCCACAGCCAGGCATGATCAGAGGCGAGCAGCGCCACGCGCCCTTCCTGCACCCGATTCAGGGTCAGCAAGGGGCGATCATCAACACCGCTTAGCACCACGTTGCCTTGGGGGTTGATCACATCAATCTGTCGCAACCAGCGGCCCCAATCGCCGTTACTGGGCAAGCCTGCGGTCACGGGGTGGCGTTGCCCCAGATCGGTAACTTCGGGGCGAAACGCCTGTTCAAACACCCGCGCTGTGGGTTCGGCAGGCAGAACTTGCCCCAAGGGCGAGTGGTTCAGGCTGTTGGCACTGGCAAAATCCGGGCCTGCGGCAACCAGAACCGCACCGCCCTCGCGGACATAATTGCCGATATTGTCGAGGTAGATCGACGGCAGAATGCCACGGGTCTTGTAGCGGTCAAAGATGATCAGATCGAACTCATCAATCTTTTCCATGAACAACTCGCGCGTCGGAAAGGCGATCAGTGACAATTCGTTCACGGGCACGCCATCTTGTTTCTCCGGGGGGCGCAGAATTGTGAAATGCACCAGATCAACGGAACTGTCGGACTTGAGCAGATTGCGCCAGGTGCGCCCGCCGGGGTGTGGCTCACCACTGACCAACAGCACGCGCAGGCGGTCCCGTACGCCGTTCATCTGGATCAACGCAGCATTGTTGCGATCTGTCAGCTCACCCTCGGCCAGGGGCAATGAAAACCGGATCACGTTGCGCCCGCCGTGGGGTAGGGTAACAGGAAGCTCAATGTCTTGGCCAATGGGGACGCTAAAGCTGCGTGGCTCATCGCCGTCGATGGAAATATCAAGCTGGGCGAGGTCGCCATTTACGGGGGCCGCGCCCATATCATCAATACGCAGCGTCAGGGTGACCGGCTCTCCGATGATGGCAAAGGCGGGCGCGTTGCGCACGCTCAACCGGCGGTCCCAATCGTCTTCCTCTCCTGTCAGCAGCAGATGCATTGGGGCGGGCAGGTCGATTGGCAGATCAGCGTCATGCACGCGCCCGTCACTGACGGCCAGAATACCAGCAATGCGCGCGCGGGGTTCTTCCGCCAGCGCATCTGCGATCAGTGTCATCATTTCGGTGCCGGCATCCCCCTGGCCATCGGGCACGGTGATCTGACGCAATTCGGTGTTGGGGCGCGCGGCAATTTGCGTGGCGAGGGCGGCAACAGCCTCTTGGGTCTGGGATTGGCGCTCTCCAAGCCGTTGGCTGGCGCTTGCGTCCTCCACCAGCAGAACAATATCCGTGAGCGGCGCGCGGTCTTCTTGCTGAAAGGATGGACCTGCCAGTGCACCCAAGACCACCATGGCGGCAAGGCCCCGCAAGGCCCACCCATTAAGTCCGCGCATCACCGCAAGGATCACGGACAACAGGCCGACGATCACAACCACCATCAGCAACGGCCATGGGATAAGGGGATCAAAAACGAGTGTTGAGGTCATTGGCCCAGCCGATCCAGCAGCGCAGGCACGTGCACCTGATCTGATTTATAGTTCCCCGTCAGTACATGCATGACCAGATTGACCCCAAACCGATAGGCCAGTTCGCGCTGCCGCTCGCCGGAATAGCCACGCCCGATGGGAAGCAAAGGTGCCCCATCAGACCGCACAGCCCAGGCCGAGGCCCAGTCATTGCCGCCAATGATCACCGGCGTGACACCATCGTTGAGATTGCGAAACGGCATGCCCTCAATCTGTTCCGCGTCCGGGGGGGAGGCCTCTACCCAGACTTCGCGGCTGTTGTGACGGCCCGGAAAATCCTGCAACAGATAAAATGTGCGCGTCAGCACGTGATCATCAGGCAGGGATTCCAGCGGTGGAATGTCCAGCGGTGCGGCAAGATCTTGCAACTTGCGGCCATTCGGGCTGGTGGCGCCCAGCCCAGTGACATCGGCATCGCGCGTGTCAAACAGGATCAACCCACCAGAGCGCAGATAGGCGTTGAGCTTGGCATAGGCTTCTGATGAGGGGCGCGGCTGATCGGATGTGATCGGCCAGTACAGAATGGGGAAAAAGGCCAGTTCATCGACCTCCAGATTCACCCCGGTGGGGGGTGCAGGTTCAACCGAGGTGCGGAAAAACAGCGTATCAGACAGGCCGGTCAGACCCGCCGCCGCGATTTCATCAACCCGAGCATTGCCGGTGAGCACATGGGCAAGCGACACTTCGGCAGTGGCTCCCAGCGCAAATTCCTCTGCATCGCTTTGGGCCTCTGCCGCGTAGGGCTGGCCCATCAGGGGCAGTGCCAGCAACACTGCAGCGGCGGCATTGCTGCGCGACAAAAGACGCCCGGACAGCGCAAGAGAGGCCACAACATCTGCCAGCAACAACAAAACAGACAGGCTCAGCAACCAACCGGCAATGGGCTGTTCTGGTGCCACGGCCAACCCGCGCACCGGCACATCCGCAGGCCAGCTCGCAGGTGTCAGGGTATCCTCGGCGGTAAAGACATTGCGTGCCAAACGACGTTCTCCTGATCCATAAATCCCCGGTTGCATTTGTGGCCCCGGCGCGGCCTCAACCAGATCAGCGCCATCCACGCCCCCCAGATTGCCCGCATCGGACAAGACACCATACCCGTCCATCACCAGCAGCGGGGTCCAGGTGGTGCCCGCCAATTTGCCCGCATCGGGCGAGGCGGACGAGGAGGAAACGGCCAAACGCTCCAGCATTTGCACAAACAGACCGGACAGGGGCAGCGTAGACCATTCAGCCGTGGCCGTGACATGGAACAGCACAATTTGGCCTTGCCCCTGGGTTTTGCGCGTGACCAGCGGTGTGCCATCGCTAAGGGCGGCAATCACCCGGTTGGCCAGCGTTGGGTCAGGTTGCGCAACCACTTGCGCCGTCACAGTCACATCGTCAGGCACAGCCAGCCCAAAGAACGGCGAGGTATCACGGAAGGTCGCCAGCGATTTGGGTTGCCCCCAGGACATCGCGCCCCCCACAGACCGCCCCCCGGCGCGCAGGCGCACGGGCATCAGGGGGTCTTCGTCCACGCGGCTGACATCACTGGCGGCGATACGCGGACCGGCAAAACGGACCAGCATGCCGCCCTCTTCGATCCATTCCAGCAGCGGCACAGTTTCGGCCTCTGACAAGGTGGCGATGTCGGCCAGCACGATCACATCTGGATTGGCCGGCAGCACATCTGCAATAGATCCGTCAATCAGATCCGCGGTGGGGGCCAGCGCCTGTTCAATGTAGTGCAGGGGGGAGAGCAATTGCAGCCCTTCACGGTCCTGTCGCCCGCCAATGAGCGCGACCTCACGACGGCGCAACGCATCATCGACCAGCGTTGTTGCCCCGGCAGAGCGTTGCCCGGCGATGGTGAATCCACTGACCCGGGCACGCAATTCTGCGGGCAAAGACAGTTCCGCACGCGCGTCTACGGCGCCCTGCTCAAACGTTGCAGGCACGGTGGCCAGAATGCGTGCGTTTCCGGCCGGGTCGCGGCCCTCTGCCTGCAAGGTCACTTCGCGTTCCAAACCGGGGGTTGCGCGGCTGAGGCTGAGCTTCACCACGCCGTCCTCGTAAACGGCTGGTTTCAGCGCCATCACGTTTGCAGCGGTCTGGTAAACCTCGACACGGCCGCGCGCCTGCAAGGCATCCAGCATGTCATCGCGCCCGGCATACTCAAGGCCGTCGCTGAACCACAGTGTGTCAAACGTGCCCAATTCTGCGGTGATCTCTGCGGCCCTGACCAGATTGTCGGCTGAGGGTTGCCATGCCGCCGGTTGAAAGCCCGCCAAACGGTTGCGCCAGACATCTGCGGTTTGAAAGGCAGGGGCCTCGGGGCGGGCCAGCGTCAGAAAACCAACGGTGCGGTTTGCCCGTGCGGCGCGCGACAGTTGCGCGTCAATCGCCTCTGTCTGTTGCGGCCAGCGGGTTGCCCCGGCCCATGATCCATCAAGCACGATCAGCAGCGGCCCATTGCCCTCTGCCTGATCTGTTTCGGGGTTCAATACAGGGCCTGCGAGCCCCAGAATGATTGCCGCGACTGCCAGCATCCGCAGCAGCAACAGCCACCATGGCGTGCGGTCCGAAACGCTTTCGTCATCCTTGAGGCCCAGCAAAAGAGCCACCCCGGGAAACCGCCGCCGGATTGGCGCGGGGGGAACAGCGCGCAGAATAAGCCACAGGATGGGCAGCGCCAAGAGCGCGACCAACAGCCAGGGCGCTGTGAAACCAATGCCGCCCAATACCGTCATGCTGCCACCCCGGCCCGCGCATCAAGCGCGCGATAGAGCCACAGCAGGGCGGTCTGCGTCGCGCTGTCCGTGTGATGCACGCCGTAGTGCCACCCGGTTAAACCACACAGATTTTCCAACTCGGCCTTACGTTCGGCCAGCCGCTCCAGATAGCGGTCGCGCAGGTCGTTCGCCTTGAGCGTCTCATGGCGCAGCGTGCCGCCGACACTTTCAAATACAGTGCGCCCGGAAAACGGAAATGCCTCTTCGGACGGGTCCAGCACGTGGCACAAAACGCCCCGCACCCCGCGATCTGCGGCCTTGGTCAGGGCCAGTTTCACGCCCTCGATATCACCCATGAAATCAGAGATAAAAACCGCCCGCGCATGGGGGATCATGGCGCGGTGTTCTGGTGGGCTGTAGTCTGTTTCATCATCTCTGCAAAACATCCCGGCCAGCCGCAAAACCTGCGTGTTGCCGCGTCGCGGTGGCAGGCTGGTGCCGGTCAGGCCAACGCGCTCTCCGCCGCGCACCAGCAGGATTGCCAGCGCCAGCCCCAGCACGCGGGCGCGGTCCGCCTTGTCCGGCAGCTTGACATCTGAGGAAAACCGCATGGAGGCCCCCTGATCCACCCACAACATCACCGATTGCGCGATCTGCCATTCACGCTCGCGGACAAATTCAAGGTCACCCATGGCACTGCGCCGATGGTCAATCATGCGCCGACTGTCACCAACCTGAGCGGGGCGGTATTGCCAGAAATCGTCACCCATCCCCGCCCGTCGCCGCCCATGCGCGCCCAGCAGTACAGCACCGGCCAAATGCTCTGCCCGCGCCAACAAGGCGGGCAGGCGGGCGGCCTGATCCTCTGCCGCACCTCTTAGGGTTGCGGGGGTAAAGGGCTGAGCGGTGCTCACGCCGCGGCCTTGGATCCTGTGAGGCTGGCCGCTGTTTCATCAATTAGGGACTGCAGGTTGTCGCCCCGTGCCCGCGCGGCAAAGTTCAGCGCCATGCGGTGGTTCAACACAGGGCGCGCCATATCAATGACGTCCTCCGCCGAGGGGGCCAGACGCCCCTGTAGCAAGGCACGTGCGCGCACGGCCAGCATCAGGGCTTGTGCGGCACGCGGGCCGGGGCCCCATGCCACGGTTTCACGCACCTGCGCGCTGGCGGAGTCTTCCTCGGGGCGGAAGGCGCGTACCAGATCCAGGATCATCTCAACCACAGAATCCCCAACCGGCATCCGGCGCAACAGTGTTTGCGCGGCAATCAGTTCTTCTGCGGTGAAAACCTGTGTGGACTGTCCTTCGCTCTCGCCTGTGGTGGCGATCAGGATGTCGCGCTCCGTGTCTCGGTTCGGATAGGCGACATCAATCTGCACCAGAAAACGGTCCAGCTGCGCTTCTGGCAGAGGATAGGTGCCTTCTTGCTCAATTGGGTTTTGCGTGGCCAAAACATGGAACGGTGCGCCCAGCGAACGATCCTGTCCTGCGACGGTGACGGTCTTTTCCTGCATCGCCTGCAACAGCGCGGATTGGGTGCGCGGCGAGGCACGGTTGATCTCATCCGCCATCAGCAGCTGACAAAAAACCGGCCCCTCGATAAAGCGAAATGCCCGGCTGCCGTCTGATGCTGTGTCGAGCACTTCGGAGCCCAGAATATCGGCTGGCATCAGGTCTGGCGTAAATTGTACGCGGTTGCCGTTCAGGCCCATGACGGTGCTAAGTGTTTCCACCAAAAGCGTTTTCCCAAGCCCTGGCAGGCCGATCAGCAATCCGTGCCCGCCACACAGCAGCGCGGTCAACGTCAGGTCCACAACCCGTTCCTGCCCGATGAAACGCTTGGTGATCGACGCCTTGGCTTCGCTGAGTTTTTCGCCAAGCGCTTCGATCTGCGCCACCATGTCTTCATTCTGGGTCATGACATTTGCTTCCCTGAGGTTATATCGTCCAGTGTAAATGTATCCCTCTTGGATGAAATGGCAAAAGCGATGGCTGGACAAAAAACCGTTACCCCGTCAGCGGAAGGGCTGGCAAGCTCTGCCAGAGCCCTGAAAACAAAGGGTTTGCCGCCGCTGGAGCAGTGGAATCCGCCGTTTTGTGGTGATCTGGACATGCAGATCAAACGGGACGGGACGTGGTTTTATCAAGGCACACCGATTGGTCGGCCCGAATTGGTAAAATTGTTCTCAACGATTCTGTGGCGTGAGGGGGACAAATATTTCCTTGTCACACCGGTGGAAAAGGTTGGGATCACGGTAGAAGACGCGCCCTTTGTTGCGGTGGATTTTGAACGGGACGGCGACGCGCTGCGGTTTGAGACCAACCTTGACGATTATGCGACCGCCGGGCCCGACCACCCTATCCGCGTGGTGCGCGACCCCAAGACAGGTGAGCCCGCGCCCTACATTTTGATCCGGCGCAATCTTGAGGCCTTGATTGACCGCAAATCTTTTTACCGGCTGGTTGATCTGGGCGTACATCATGAGGGGTGGTTTGGGCTCTGGTCGCGGGGCACATTCTTTGGCATCATTCCATCGGATGAACTGCCTGCGGACACCTGAGACCTGATGCTGAATTTTGCTGCGAACCTGACGCTACTTTGGCCCGAACTGCCCTATCTTGACCGGTTCGATGCCGCAGGTGAGGCGGGGTTCAGGGCGGTGGAAATCCTGTTTCCCTATGATGTATCGGCCAAGGCAACGCAGGCGGCGCTGGGCCGGAATGGCTTGCAGATGATCCTGCTGAATGCGCCACCACCCAACTACGCTGGCGGGGCACGCGGGTTTTCCGCCCAGCCCGGAAAAGAGGCGCGTTTTCAATCTGATATGCGCCGGGCCTTTCGATATGCGACCGCCCTTGGGGTCTCCATGATCCACGTGATGACTGGAGAGGCTGAGGGGCCAGAGGCCAAGGCAACGATGCTGGCAAATATGCGTTGGACGGCTGAGGCTGCGCCCAAGGGCATCACCCTGATGCTGGAACCCCTAAATCCCATCGCCATGCCCGGTTATTTTCTGAACAACTATGAATTGGCGGCGGATATTCTGAATGAGCTTGGGGCTGCAAATGTGGCCCTTCAATACGACAGCTATCATGCCCAAATGATCCATGGCGATGCGGTGGCGGTTTTTGAAAAGTATCACGCGCTGGTGCGGCACATCCAGATTGGGGATACCCCCGAACGTGGCGCGCCGGGCACGGGTGACGTTGATTTCAAGGCTTTGTTCAAGACCATCAAAAAGCATAAATATGGCGGCTGGATCAGTGGTGAATATCACCCCAACGGCCCAACCGAGCCGACCCTTGGCTGGTTGAAAACCCGATGATCCCGGCCCGCTTTGCCCCCATGTTGTTTGGATTTATCCTGTCTGGCCTGATGTCTTTACTGATTTCAGTCATTGCAACATTCCGGGCTGTGGGCTGGTCTGATAATGTGTTTGGTGTTTGGATGTCGGGCTGGTTGAGCAGTTGGCCCGTGGCCTTTCCGGTAGTGCTGATTGTTGCGCCTTTTACCCGTCGTGTGGTGGCGGCACTGGTGCGTGAACCGACGGATTAAGGTGTTAGACCACTACACCGGAACGCTTTCAGTCGGAAAAAATATCGGCGCGTCACCTGTGTGCCATTGCGGGTATTTCAGCATGATTGCGGCGAACATGTCAGTAGCCAAAAACTGCGCCAACCATTGATGCAGTTTTTGCCAGGGCTGCGCATCAAACCAGGGTTTGTCGATAAAGGCGAACTGGCGCACAAAGGGCAGGATTGCTGCGTCCGCCAAACTGAACCTGTCAAAGATCGTTGTGTCAATCTGCGCGTTGAGGTTAGCCAGAAAGGTCACAGCCTTTTTGCGGTGGTCTTCGGGGTTTTCACCGGGGTAGCGGGTTGCGTATTTGGTGCGGTCCAATGCGTGTTTGAACGGCCCGTCGGCGCGTGCAATCCATGTGTCCCCCTCTGCTGGCATATCGCACCATCCGTTCGGGTCGTTCCTGGCCAGCGCCCAACGCATGATGTCGAGACTTTCATCTATGGTGCCACTGGAATGCACCAGGGTTGGCACCGTTGCGGAAGGGGACGCGGCAATAAATGCGGCGGGCTTGTCGCGCAGCACCACTTCACGCAGTGCCACGCGCAGGCCAGCGGCGACCAGCGCAAGACGCGCGCGCATCGCGTAGGGGCAGCGGCGAAAGGAATAGAGGGTGGGAGGCTTGGACATGAAGCGCATTCTGCTGTGACAGGAGTGGCGGGGTAAACCCCGCCTTACGTGGGACTATCTTTCGCGTTGGTGCAGGAGGTGATGGCGGGATTGAGTTTATTGGAAGGGTGAAAGGTGCAGGTGGCGCGTAAGGCGGTGCCTTGGCCCGCCTCTTGTCTCAGGTTCGGGTGGCATCCCAGGTTTGCAGGAATTTCCTGGGGGCCATGTCGCGCCACGTCTGTCGCAACCGCGCCTCTGCCCAGCCCGCATCAATGCGCCCCGCCGCAACCAATATATGGGCATGTTTGGTGTAATGGGGATGCAGGATGAAAGTTTCGGGATCAGCCTCCATCAGCATTTCGCGTTCTTCAATGCTGCCTTTGAAAATCGCGGCTTCCACATAGGGTGACCACCATGTCCACACTTTGCCATGGGCCTTGAGGTTTTCATTACCTCAGCTGATCGCCAGCTCGACCTTTGGTAGTTCCAACCCAAAGGCGAGGGCTTTCACGTCGTCCCAGGTGTGGAGCATTGGCATCGGTCTCTCCTTTGTGACGTTGCTCAGAAGCGGCTAGTGTGCTTCTGCCCAGTTGGCCCCTTGGCCTGCGTCCACGGTCAGTTTCACATCAAGTTTCACAACCGGATCATTGGCGTTTTCCATGACCTCGCGCGCGGCTGTGATCAGCGTTTCCTCAGCCCCCGCATCCACCTCAAAGAGCAGTTCATCATGGACTTGTAACAACATCTTGGCAGGTAGATCCGTAATAGCGGAAGGCATCCGGATCATCGCGCGGCGGATCACATCTGCTGCGGTGCCCTGGATCGGCGCGTTAATGGCAGCGCGCGCGGCAAAGCCCGCATGCGGTCCCTTGGCCCCGATGTTGGGCGTGTGGATTTTGCGGCCAAACAACGTCTGGACGTAACCATGTTCTTTGGCAAAGGCCTTTGTGTCATCCATGTAGGTGCGAATGCCCGGAAAACGTTCAAAATAGCGGTCGATGAACCCCTGCGCCTCGCCCCGAGGAATGCGCAGGTTGCGCGCCAGACCAAAGCCCGAGATGCCGTAAATCACGCCAAAGTTGATCGCCTTGGCGCGGCGGCGCACCTCGGGCGTCATCTCGTCCATCGGCACGTCAAACATCTCTGATGCGGTCATGGCGTGGATGTCATCGCCGCGCGCAAAGGCTTCTTTGAGCGCGGGAATATCCGCGATATGCGCGAGAATGCGCAGTTCGATCTGTGAATAATCGAGCGCGACCAGTGTTTTGCCCGGCTCCGCCACAAAGGCCTCGCGAATGCGGCGGCCTTCCTCGGTGCGGATCGGGATGTTTTGCAGGTTAGGATCAGTCGAGGCCAGCCGTCCGGTGGAGGCCCCAGCGATGGAGTAGGACGTATGCACGCGGCCTGTATCAGGGTTGATGTGATCCTGTAGCGCGTCCGTGTAGGTCGATTTCAGTTTGCTCAATTGCCGCCAGTCGAGCACGCGCGCGGGCAAATCATGCTCGGCCGCCAGATCCTCCAGCACATCCGCGCCGGTTGCATATTTGCCGGTTTTGCCCTTTTTGCCGCCCTCTAGGCCCATTTCATCAAACAGGATTTCACCGACCTGCGCAGGAGAACCCACGTTGAACTTGCGCCCGGCCAATCCGTACAACTCATCTTCCAGCCCGGCCATTTTCTGGGCAAAAGCATTGGACATCCGGCTCAGCGTATCGCGGTCCACCTTGATGCCAGAGCGTTCCATCCCAGCAAGAACCGGCACCAGCGGACGTTCCAGCGTCTCATAGACCTTGGTGACCTGCGCCGTATGCAACTGTGGCTTCAAGAACTGCCACAGCCGCAGGGTAATGTCGGCATCCTCGGCGGCATATTTTACCGCGTCTGTCAACGGGACCTTGTCAAAGGTGATGGCCGATTTGCCGGACCCCAGCAGGGGCTTAATCGGGATCGGCGTGTGCGACAGATAGCGTTCTGACAGCGTGTCCATGCCATGATTATGCAGTCCGGCGTGCTGCGCATAGGACATCAGCATGGTGTCATCAAAGGGGGCCACCGTGATGCCGATCTGGGCAAATATTTTGGCATCATATTTCATATTCTGCCCGATCTTGAGGATGCTTGCGTCTTCCAGCACAGGCGTCAGCATCTTCAACGCCTCTTCCAGCGGCATCTGCCCTTCGGCCAGATCATCCGAGCCAAAGAGATCATCACCCGCCCGCGCCTTGTGGATCAGCGGGATGTAGCAGGCCTGTCCGGGCTCGACCGCCAGTGAAATGCCGACCAAATCCGCCGTCATTTCATTCAGACCCGTGGTTTCGGTATCCACTGCCACATAGCCGCGCTCGTAAATCCGGTCGATCCAGACCTGCAATGCGGTGGCATCGGCCACATGTTCATATGTCTCTGCATCAAATGGAATATCTTCCACCATGGGTGCATCCGGCGCGGTGGGGGCATCAGGGATAACCGGCGCTTCTTTCCCCAGTGCCGCGGCGACACGTTTGGAGAGTGTGCGAAACTCCATCTCGGCCAGAAACCCCAGCAGCGCATCGCTGTCCGGTTCCTGCACTTCCAGATCATCCAGTGTGAAATCAAGCGGTGTCTGATCGTCCAACAGCACCAGCCGCCGTGACAGGCGGATCTGTTCAACGTTGTCGATCAAGGTTTGGCGGCGCTTGGGCTGTTTGATCTCTTCCGCGCGCGCCAGCAGGGTTTCCAGATCGCCATACTCATTGATCAGCAAGGCAGCGGTTTTTATGCCAATGCCGGGCGCGCCGGGCACGTTGTCCACGCTATCTCCAGCCAAGGCCTGCACATCGACGACACGTTCTGGATACACCCCGAACTTTTCAAACACCCCATCGCGGTCGATGGTCTTGTTCTTCATCGCGTCCAGCATTTCCACGCCGTCGCCCACCAATTGCATCAGGTCCTTGTCTGATGAGATAATCGTACACCGTCCCCCGGCGGCACGGGCCTGCACGGCGAGGGTGGCGATGATGTCGTCCGCCTCATAGCCCTCCTTTTCCTTGCAAGCGATGTTGAACGCCTCCGTCGCGGATCGCGTCAAAGGCATCTGCGGCCGCAAATCCTCGGGCATTTCATCACGGTTGGCTTTGTAAAGGTCATACATATCGTTGCGAAACGTATGGCTGCCCTTGTCAAAAATTACGGCAACATGGGTCACATCGGACCCGGTGTTCCCTTCTACATACCGCTGCAACATGTTGCAAAAGCCCGAGACCGCCCCAATCGGCAGACCATCTGACTTGCGCGTTAATGGGGGCAACGCATGGTAGGCGCGAAAGATAAACGCTGATCCGTCGATCAGATGCAGATGGTGGCCTTTGCCGAATGTCATGATGTGCTCCCGCTTGCGTGGGTTCCTTTTGCCATGAAGTTGTCTGCGCTGCCAGCGGTCATGCTGTGCCGTATGATATGGGTCAGTTGCTTCCATATTCTTGGCTCAACAGGAGGAGCTGCCGAAGAATAGTTGGGTCTATTTTGCGGTATATATCCTGTGGGAAAGCGTGACAGAGGCAGGTAGGGGCGTCCAGACACCAAAGCGTAGACCCGCAGCACGGATCATTTCTCCAACCCAGACGTTACAGGTGCGTAGAATGTTAAACCGTCCGGTCGCAGGATAAAAAGAATCGGTTGGGCCAAGGCCGTTGTGATCAAGCGGTTCCGGTGCCGCAAAGCTGCCAGAGATGGCTGCCAACAGGGCGTTAAATTGATCGTCGTTCAGTGCCAGTTTGCGCACCGGAAAATTAGCAGTGAACGCACCAACCACGTCTACGCGCATAACTGCGTCGTCGCCCGTGATGCCGCGCCAAATGGCGCGGGCACTTAGGTCCGTGTAACTGCCAACCGTCGCATAGAAGTCCCGCGCACCCCATCCCAGCAAGAGCCACCTGGCATCCGGGTCGGACAGCTCCGGGTGGTGAGGCGTGAGAAAGTCAAATGCCGAGCGGGTCTGCGGATTTAGTGGCAACAGGAAGTCATAGTGGATCGGGCCAGTGACCAGTAAAACTTCATGGGTGGGGGCGTCTGATACGCGGGCATCACCTGTTGGGATCACCGCACCAATCAACGCAATACAAAGGTAGACAACCGGCAGGCCGCATACCGCGAGGCCTGCGCGTGCTAGCCGTCGGCTCAGACCTTGCCCTCAAAATCTGTGTGCACGAATTTGCAGTCGCAATAGCCGCATTCCACAAACCCTTCATCGCGCGGGATTTGCAGCCAGACGCGCGGATGCCCCAATCCTCCTTCACCGCCATCACAGGCGATGCGCCAAGTGTTCACGATGCGGGTTTCGGGCGCTTGAAGTGTCATGCAGGGCTGTCCTTGGGTTCTTACCAAACTTTCCCCTATATGGCCGCTCGGCACCAAGGGGGCAAGGGTTTCTCCACTACCCGGCGCGCCGCATCTGTCCTTCACGCACAAAAAAGGTTCCAGTGACCCGCCCCAACGGTTAAAAGGCCCAAAACAAAGAACCGTTGCGGAGCAGAGCCCCCAAATGACCCCACCCAAGCCCGTGGTATTGTGTATTCTTGATGGATGGGGCCAGCGGGCCGAGCCAGAGGGCAATGCCCCGCGCATGGCGCATACGCCAACCTTTGATCACATCATGCAGACCTGCCCCAATGCCAGCCTGATCACCCATGGCCCTGATGTGGGACTGCCAAAAGGGCAGATGGGCAATTCAGAGGTTGGTCATACCAACATTGGCGCGGGCCGTGTGGTTGCGATGGATCTGGGGCAGATTGACCTGGCGATTGAGGATGGCAGTTTTTTGCAAAACACCGCCATTCTGGATGCCATCGAAAGAGTGCGCGCAAACAGTGGCACGATGCATATCATCGGCGTGGTTTCTGATGGGGGTGTGCACGGGCATCTGAACCATTTGATTGCCGCAACCCGGATGTCTGCGGATGCAGGCCTGCCAACGGCAATCCATGCCATCACGGACGGGCGTGATGTTGCCCCGCGCTCTGCCTTGGGATATTTTGAAACGCTTGAACAGGAATTGCCAAAGGGTGCGCATATCGCCACCGTTTCCGGGCGCTATTTCGCGTTGGACCGTGACACCCGCTGGGACCGTGTTCAACTCGCCTATGACGCGATTGTGCACGGTAAAGGTGTGAGGGCTTCTGCACCCTCCGCGGCGGTCAAATCTGCCTATAACGTTGATATCTCTGATGAATTCATCAAACCCAGCGTGCTGCCAGCGCATGAGGGCATCAAGGACGGTGACGGTGTCTTTTTCCTCAACTTCCGCGCCGACCGCGCGCGCGAAATCCTTGCGGCCATCGGCCAGCCGGATTTTGACAGCTTTGAAACCGGCATACGGCCCAACCTGTCCGCGTTGCTCGGCATGGTGGATTACTCCGTTGAGCATGACCGTTACATGACCACAGCCTATCCCAAACAAGAGGTTGTGAACCCGTTGGGTGCCTGGGTCGCAAAAGCAGGCAAACGGCAGTTTCGTCTGGCCGAGACAGAAAAATACCCACATGTGACCTTTTTCCTGAATGGCGGTGCGGAGGCCCCCTCGAAAGGTGAGGACCGTCGCATGCCCAAATCGCCCAATGTGGCGACCTATGATCTGCAACCCGAAATGTCCTGTGGCGAGGTCACGGACCATTTTGTGAAAGCCATTGAAGAGAGATATGATCTGATCGTGGTGAATTATGCCAACCCTGACATGGTTGGTCATACCGGCGATATGGAGGCGGCCATGGCGGCCTGTGCGGCGGTGGATGCGGGTCTGTCACGTGTCTGCGCAGCCCTGGAGAAGGTGGGCGGCGCGATGATCCTGACGGCGGATCACGGCAATTGTGAAACCATGATTGATTCCGAAACTGGCGGCCCTCACACCGCGCATACCCTGAACCCGGTGCCGGTCGCGCTGATCGGTGGGCCTGCGGGTGCCACGCTGAAAGATGGCCGATTGGCTGATCTCGCCCCAACACTGCTGCACCTGATGGGCATTGAACCGCCTGCGGAAATGACCGGCGCGGTGCTGATCACATGATCCGCGCATTGGCTGTTGCCCTGTTGCTGCCTTTTGGCGCCTTGGCGCAAACCGATGCCGGGGCTGAGGCGCGTGCGGCGGCAGCGGCCCTTGAAACCGCTGCGGTGCAGCTGGACGAGGCGGACGGCGCGCGTGATCGGGTCAAGGCATTGACCCAGACGATTCAGGCGTTTGAACGGGGTCTTGGGGCCATGCGGGCGGGTTTGCGTCAGGCGGCAATATCTGAGGCACAGATAAGCCAAAAACTTGGTGCCCGCGATTCTGAAATTGCCGAGCTGCTTGGTGCCTTGCAAAGCATTGGCGGCGCGCCAACCCCCACGGCGTTTTTGCATCCACAAGGGCCAACCGGGACCGCGCGCGCAGGCATGTTGCTGGCGGAGCTGACGCCGGTGCTTAACCTGCGCGCCCAGGCGCTGCGCCGTGATCTGGAAGACGTGCAAACCCTGCGCGATCTGCAAGTTGATGCGGAAAAGCGCCTGCGGGATGGGCTGACGCAGGTACAGGCCGCGCGCACCGCGCTTAATCAGGCCATGGCAAACCGCACGGACCTGCCCAAACGGTTCACCCAAGACCCGGTGCGCACGGGCGTGTTGATCGCCTCTACCGAAACACTGGATGGTTTTGCGAGTGGCCTCGCTGAAATTGCTGTCAACGAAACTGAACCGGCGCTTGAGACCCTTGATGGGCAGATCGGAGAGCTGCCCTTACCTGTGCAGGGCCTGCTTTTGCGCGCGGCAGGTGAAACCGATGCTGCGGGTGTGACACGCCCGGGCATCATCCTTGCGACCCGTGCGCGGGCAATTGTCACCAGCCCCACAGCGGCGACAATCCGCTATGTAGGGCCACTGTTGGATCTGGGTGAAGTTGTCATTCTTGAACCGCGCGCTGATACTTTGTTTGTCTTGGCAGGCCTTGATGTGGTTTACGGAGAGGCAGGGCAGGTGATTGCCGGTGAGACACCAATTGGGCTGATGGGCGGCCCCGTTGGCGAAAATGTCGCGCAAGGGTCAACGAATCGTGATGGGGCTGGAACAGAACGTTCAGAAACGCTCTATATAGAAGTAAGACAAGACAATATTCCACAGGACCCGGAGACCTGGTTCCGCACCGACAAGGATGGATTGTGACATGAAGAAGTTTGTAATGGCCGCAGGCGCAGGCACCCTCGCGGGTGTCTTGGCCACAACACAAATCGCCGGTCCGCTGTTGGCGCAAGAATCCGCCAAGACTGAAAACGTCTATGAACAGCTGGACCTTTTTGGCGATATTTTTGAACGCATCCGCGCGCAATACGTCGAAGAGACCGACAGTTCAGAGCTGATTGAGGCGGCAATCAACGGTATGCTGACCTCGCTTGATCCGCATTCCAGCTATCTGTCCCCCAAGGATGCCGCCAAGATGCGCGAGCAGACGCGCGGCGAGTTTGGTGGCCTCGGGATTGAGGTCACGCAGGAAGATGGTTTTGTAAAAGTCGTCTCACCCATTGATGGCACCCCTGCCGCGGAGGCCGGGATTGAGGCGGGCGATTTCATCACCCACGTGAACGGCGACAGCCTGTTGGGTCTGGTGCTGGATGACGCGGTAGAGCAGATGCGCGGCCCCGTCGGGTCAGAAATCATCATCACTGTTGTGCGTGAGGGTGAGCCGGAACCGTTCGATGTTTCCATCATTCGCGACACTATTCAACTGACCGCCGTGCGCGCCCGCACTGAGGGCGACACGCCGGTGCTGCGCCTGACCACCTTTAACGAGCAGACCTTTCCCAAGATGAAAGAAGAGCTTGAAAAGCAGGTTGAAGCCCTTGGCGGCATCGAAAACGTCAACGGTTTTGTCATCGACATGCGCAACAACCCAGGTGGATTGCTGAACCAGGCGATTGCTGTTTCCGATGCCTTCCTTGAGAAGGGTGAGATCGTCAGCACACGTGGCCGCGATCCCGGCGACGGAGACCGGGTGAATGCCACGCCGGGTGATCTGGCCCAGGGCAAGCCGATTGTGGTGCTGATCAATGGCGGTTCTGCCTCGGCCTCTGAAATTGTGGCAGGAGCGTTGCAGGATCATCGCCGTGCAATTGTGATCGGGACCAAGAGTTTTGGCAAAGGCTCTGTGCAGACGGTCATGCCGTTGCGCGGCAACGGGGCCATGCGCCTGACCACGGCGCGCTATTACACACCGTCCGGCCGATCCATTCAGGCGCTGGGTGTGTCACCTGACATCATCGTGGCCCAGCCGCCCCGTCGCCCCGAAAGCGAAGATGAGGAAACACCGCGCCGCAATCTGCGTTCAGAGGCGGACCTGCGCGGCAGCCTGAACAACGACAGCCTGACCGAAGACCAGATCAAGCAAATCGAAGCTGACCGCGCCAAGGCCGAGAAAGCCGCTGATCTGCGTGAGGAAGATTATCAACTGGCCTATGCCATTGATATTCTGAAGGGCCTGTCCGCGCTGGACTAAAACCGGGACGTGAAATGATGAAAAAGGCTCATGTCAGTGACGTGGGCCTTTTTTGTTAGGGTGTCGTTGTGTTGCTGGATGAGCTTGCCCGGATGCGTACCGTTTTGCAGCTTTAACCCTTCAAAATGAACGGCGATAACGGATAGAGAGTGTTTCGCGACCCGGGTTCCGGCTCCGCAATCCGCCGTTTGAAAGATGATCAATGGCAATCGACACGCTGGAAGTGTCGGTTAACCGATACCCGACCCCGACAAGACTGCGGATTTGCACGTGCCCGCCCAGATCATTGCCGCTGCTGCCAAAATCATACAGGCCCGCCGCGAGGCTTCCTTCCAAAAACCATCTTTGTGAGAGCTCCGAGAGGACAGAAAATCCAACGCCAGCAAAGACATCCCGGTCAGTGTCGACTTGCAAAACAGCGAACCTGGAAAGATCACCCCATCGAAAGCTGTGAATGGGGTCTGAATGGATTTCGAGCTGAAATGAGGCGGTATCCCCGGAACTGTCCAGATCATCAAGGCCTACACCAAACACGACATCAGCTGCGTGTACTCCAGTGCTGCTGATTAGGAGGGAGAAGAGTGTTGCGCGAAGAAGAGTCATAATTTCATTTCAATGCTTGTTGCGTGTATACGAAACAAAATAAGATTAGGAACCAAAGAGTACCAAACAACATTACGTGATTATCTTGCAAGAAATTCAGACGCGGAGCCGTTCGAACCCATGCACATTGTACGACTCTGGTTTATCAAACTCAAAGAATCGGTCAAGTCCTTCTAAAGGCTTGTGATTACTTGCTGTGACAATGCTTCAACACGCGCAAGGTCACTGCCGCCAATCAGGTAATATCCAACCCCATCTTTCACCCAGCTGACCCCGGCGAGATTATGGCTGGTAGAGGTTCTTGGCCCGCGGTCTTCCGCGCCGACACGGGTCAGGCAAAGCGCCATGGGGGTGCCATCGCCGTCCAGATATGCCATTTGCAATAGTGGTTTGCCGTTCCAGCCCAAGATCTGCGCGCGTTTGAACTCAAGCCCATCAATATCTATCGCAGGTGTCAGCGTGACAGCAAAATCAACCGTGGCCTGTGCCAATACGGATGCTGTGTCTGTTGGATCCTGCTCGGCCTTTTCCAGCGTCTGTGTGACATAAAGCGCCTGATAGGAGGCCACTGCATCAACCCATTTGGGCGCGCCGGGCGTGGCTGTGGGTGTCAGCAAGGGGGCAAGCAGCACCCCTGCGGCAAAAGACGCGGCAACCGCGGTGGGCACCCAGAACCGGCGCATCAAGGGTTTGTGGGGCAGGTTTGCGGCAGGCGGCGCTACAAGAGCGCCAGGTTTCAGCAGATCAGCAGGCAGCGCGGGGGCGGCCAGAACTGCAGGGTCCAAGATCATTTGCAAATTGCTCATGGGCAGGTCAAGGGCCGCCAGACGTTCCACCAACGCGACATCATGCGCCAGCGCATCGTCAATCTGCGCGGCAACTGGTGGTTCCAGAACGCCGTCAAGATAGGCGGTCAGCACCTCATCTGTGATTTGATCATTCGCGTCCGTCATCACCTTGCTCCCTCATCCGGGAAAGCCTGCGCAAGCGATTTGCGCGCCACGGCAAGCCTGCTCATCACCGTACCAATGGGGATGTCCAGATCAGCCGCTGCTTCTTTGTACGTATACCCTTCCAGATAGACCAACGTGAGGGTTTCACGCTGTGCTTCTGGCAAGGCTCCTATTGCCTTAAACACTTCACCCGCGAAAATATTCATTTCCGGGCTGAGCTGATCTGATTCAAGTGCAATTTCTTCGACCGGGATCAGGCCATTGCCGCGCCGCACGGCCTGCGCGCGCGCTTCATTCAGCCAGATCCGTCGCGTAATTGTGAACACCCAACGGTCCAGATGTGTGCCGGGCTGGAACTTTTCCGCCTGCTCCAGCGCGCGGATCACGGCCCGCTGCGCCAGATCATCTGCATCCGCACGACGCCCCGAGAGCACAAGTGCATAGCGCCAGACACGCGGATAAATTTCTGGCAACCCGTTACGAACAAGGTCCGTTGCGTTTATTTTCTCAGCGGCATGAATAATTTTGGCCTCGCGGGTGTTGAAGGTAATAGCACGGTCAGACGGCACCGTGATGCACGCCTATCTTGGGCAGACTTTAAAGGGAGTATTACACTTTGTACAAACTCAAAAATCTCATGACAGCGGCCCTTTTTGCGGCACTGGGCAGCATGGCCACGGCAGACAGCTGGACTTTGAACGCTGACGCATCCCGTATCGCATTTGGATCGGTCAAGAAAGACACGGTGGGCGAGGTCCATTCGTTTGAAGGTCTTTCCGGCACGGTAGGCGCAGATGGCGCGGCAGAAATCGAAATTGACTTATCCTCGGTCGAAACTCTGATCGACATCCGCAACGAGCGGATGGTGGAGCACGTGTTCAAAAATGCCCCCAAAGCAATGTTGAACGCGCAGATCGACATGGCCGAAGTGTCAGCGCTGGCCGTAGGCGCAAGCACGGTTGTGGATGCAACCGGCAATGTTGAACTTGCCGGCAACGTATTGGAACTGGACGCTGAACTCTTTGTGCTGCGCGTCAGCGAAAGCCAGGTTCTGGTCTCAACCAATGACATGATCATGCTGTCCATCGCGGACATGGGTCTGACGGCGGGCATCGACAAACTGATGGAACTGGCCAAACTGCCCAGCATCACGCGGGTCAGCCCGGTTACGCTGCGTCTGGTCTTTGACATGGACGAGAAAAAAGCAGAGGCCGCTCCTGCTGCCGCAACAACGGAGGTCGCCTTGGCTGGCGACCCCACCGCCGGCAAGAAGGTGTTTCGTAAGTGCAAGGCGTGCCACAGCCTGAAGGAGGGCAAAAATGGCGCAGGCCCGTCGCTGCATGGCATCATGGGTGCCGCAGTCGCACAGGCTGACGGCTTTCGTTATTCAAAGGCAATGGCTGACTCTGGCGTCACATGGACTGCGGAAACCCTTGCGGGCTACCTTGCCGATCCAAAAGGCTATATGCCGGGCAATAAAATGGCCTTCCGGGGCCTGCGCAAGGGGGCAGATATCGAAAACGTGATAGCCTATCTGGCAGAAGAAAGCTGATCAGAGGTTAGATATCCAAAACCAAAGGGCAATGGTCGGACACCTCGGGTGAATAGACCACATCAAACCCCCTGACCGCTTTGGGCCGGTTCACCAACATGTAATCCGCAAAACGGCCGGGTTTTTTGTACTGGCTGTTACGGGTGCCCTCAAATCCGCCACTGGTGACCAATTCAGTAAACCCCGCATCCGTCAGATAGGTCAGGGTTTCACCGTCCGCCCTCACGTTGAAGTCTCCACAGATGACCCGCAGATCGCTGCCCTCTGACACCTGATCAGAGAGGGCCAGCAACCGTCTGGCCTGTGCTGCGCGCTCAGGCGTGTCCATCTTGCCTGCCAAATCCCGCAACCCATGCATATGCGTGACGCTTATGGTGCGATTTTGTAAATGATCAAACAACCGCACCCCGTGGGCGGAGCGGGAGCGCGGGTGATCCCCATATCCATCAGCGCCGTAGGATTTATGAACAAACCCCTGTACCTGCGCGATCACCGGGTGGGATTTATGCACAAAAGTTGCCAGGCCCCATTGTGAGGGCACCTGTGTTTCACCGTCCCACAACACGCCCTGTGCGGCGGGGCAAAAGGTTGCGACGTGATCGGGCAGGGCCGTGGAGACATCGCGAAAGAAATTGGCGCGCTGGGGCAGGATGTGGTCCCCGTCGCGGTAGGTCAGCCAGTCCTGATCGGTTGCGGGGCTGTGCACGACCTCCTGCAGGCATAAAACATCAGGGCGCTCGTCAGCTACATAGCTGTGCAACGCATCATGCAACTTGCCGCCCCAGCCGTTCAGACAGATGATCCGCATGCTGTCCTCGCGATCTTTGGGTTAAGTGGTTTCCAGACAATGACGGCGAAACGCCTGTTTCAGCATGTCCAACTCGGCGCGCAGCAGGTCCAGTTCCGCCAGAATATCATCGCCCAGCGCCTCACCGGCCAGCAGGGTTACGTGGCCTATTTTCTCATCCGCTGCTTTGTCACTGATGACGAGGGTCTGTACCCCATCTGAAATCGCCTCTGGGGGGATCGGGATCGACAGCTGCCAATGCCCCAAGTTTTCATCGTGTTTGAGTGTGACACCTTCAACACCCTGGCTTTGATGGGTGACGTCGATCTGCGGCACACCGGCCCCGGCCTGGGTGATGATCCCCTGCCAGACACCCTGCATCATTTTGGTTTTGGTCAGCGTGAGTGTGCTCATAGTCAGCAATTCCTAAAGCGAGGCGCGCGGACGGCGCGAAAAGGTCAGATCGCGCAGAACCACCTGGTTCATCTCGGGGCCCTCAAAAATAATGTCGATCCAGGCGCGCTCCACCCGTTTTTCGTTGAGGTTGGAATAGGCCAGATCAAACTCCACCCGAATGTTGTCTTCCTTCAGGGGGAGTTCGCGCACGATCTGCTCGGTGTTGGGGCCATGGCGCACATTGAGGCGGGCAAAGATTTCCAGCGGCTGTTCCATTTCAACAATCACATCCATGCGCAAAAGATGCGTGCGGCGCAGGCCGTTGACCCCCTCATCCGGCAGGTCAATCACCAATGACAGAAACGACCCGTCAAAGTTGAATACATCCATGCGCAGACCGTAAGGGGCCAGGTCTTCTTCGCGCAGATTGCGCAATTGGCGCAGGGTCAGCTCGGAAAAATCGCAGTCATGAAACAGGGTGACTTCGTCCCCCAACATGGATTTTGTTTGCACCGCGCTGAGCCCCGGGGTGGGCAAGGGGCCGCGCCACAACTCCGGGCGCCATGCCCAATCTGCGTTGTGCGGTTTGGCAAAGCTGTTGGAGCCGATCATCGGCAAGGCCAGCCGTTCGTCCGCCTTGTGGATCAGCCGATCCAGATGAGATTTCAACAGCCGCGCCCGGCTGCGCTGGCGGCGCAGGACAGATAATTCCGTGCGGTGTGCATGGCGCGCCGCACGCGCCCAGCGCATCAGGGTGCGGGCATGCAGCCTGCCATCCAAAAAACTCAGTCCGATTTTGGACATGGGGTACGTCGCCTCATTTCACTCTGACGCAGCTTATCGCCGCGAAAGATTGCGTTCAAATGAATTGGCAACAATGTCATGGCGAATTGTGCTTGTGTTGCTAAATCGGAAACAATTGCAGCGCGCGGCGCGTTCCTGCGCTGTTACCTGCCCGAATGTGCCAGGCTGATCAGCTCCGCGATCACATCGCGACCCTCCTCAGACGTCGCCCGGCTGTCTTTGGCCCCATACAGGGCCACACCGATCATCTGATCCCCCACACGGGCCACACCGCGCCAATGGGCCACGTCCAATCCGCGCGCCGGTGGTTTGCCTTCGGCACGAAAGGTCACTGTGTCGTTGCTGACTTGTTCATCCGCAATACGTGCCAGTTTGACCGCGTCGGCAACCTCCTGCGCGCTGGCAAGCGGTTCATCGGGTGCCAAGGGGGTCACGCTGACAGTGATCAGGCCCAGCGGTGCCCCCCCGGCCAGCCGATCGACCCCAAAGGCATCACAGCGCGCCATCAGCGCAAACTGTTGGCGCAGCGTTGTCTTGTCGATGCAAAAGCCCTCTGGCGGAAACAGCGTAAAGGCCCCCTGCGCCATCTGGGTCTGGGACAAGGCCATAGGTTTGGCAGGCTCACCCATAAGCCCGCCAAGGATTCCGTCGGTATTCACATCATCACAGGCGCTGAGACCCAAGAGGGTTCCAGCCAGGGCAGCGCCCTTACAGATCCATGTAGTCATGCGTCTCTTTCGCGGCACCCGGATGGGTCACGGCCCCAAGGTAGGTTGGGCCGACAAGCTGTGCGTATTTCCACAGCGTGCCAGAGGCGTAGTTGGTCGGGCGTGCCCCGGTCCAGGCTGCTTTACGCTTGGCCAGTTCCTCATCCGACAGATCAACTGAAATGGTGCCTTCAATGGCGTTCAACGTGATCATGTCGCCGTTGTTGATCAACGCGATTGGCCCGCCATGCGCAGCCTCTGGCCCCACGTGGCCCACGCAGAACCCGCGTGTTGCACCAGAGAACCGTCCATCGGTGATCAGCGCGACCTTTTTGCCCATGCCCTGGCCAGACAGCGCCGCCGTGGTTGCCAGCATTTCGCGCATACCCGGCCCGCCTGCGGGGCCCTCATTGCGGATCACAAAGACGTCGCCTTCGTTGTAAGTGCGGTTTTGCACGGCTTCAAAAGCGTCCTGTTCACATTCAAAGATCAGCGCGGGGCCGGTGAACACAATGTCTTCCTCGCCCATGCCTGCGATTTTCACGATGGCCCCTTCAGGAGCAAGGTTGCCTTTCAGGCCCACAACGCCACCGGTGGTGGACAGCGGGTTTGCTACCGTGTGGATCACTTTGCCATCCGCCTCACGCGTGACCTTGTCGAGCACTTCACCCATGCTTTCGCCCGTCGCGGTCATGCAGTCTTCGTGGATCAGGCCTGCCTTGCGCAACTCGTTCATCACCACGGGCACGCCGCCTGCCTCGTAAAGGTCTTTGGCCACGTAAGCGCCACCGGGCTTCATATCGACAAAATAAGGCGTGTCACGGAAGATCTCGCAGACGTCATCAAGGAAGAAATCAATGCCGCACTCATGCGCCATTGCAGGCAGGTGCAGACCGGCGTTGGTGGACCCCCCCGTGCAGGCCACGATGCGCGCGGCGTTTTCAAAGGCTTCGCGGGTACAGATGTCACGCGCGCGGATGTTCTTTTCGATCAGGTGCATCACCGCAGCCCCGGACGCGCGACCATATTCGTCGCGGTCTTTGTAAGGGGCAGGCATGCCCGAGGAGTTCGGCAGTGCAAGGCCAATCGCCTCACTCACACAAGCCATCGTATTGGCGGTGAACTGGCCGCCACAAGCACCCGCAGAGGGGCAGGCGACACGCTCAAGAATTTCCAGCTCCGCCTCGGTCATGGTGCCGGATTGGTAGTTACCGACAGCCTCAAACATGTCCTGCACAGTTAGGTCACGCTCGGCAAAGGACTGGGGCACATCCGCACCTTTGGGGGTCTTACCCGGCAGGATAGACCCCCCATAAAGAAACACAGACGGCACATTGAGGCGCAGCATCGCCATCATCATGCCGGGCAGGGATTTGTCACAGCCCGCAAGACCCACGATCGCGTCATAGCAGTGGCCGCGCATGGTCAACTCAACCGTGTCGGCAATTGCTTCGCGTGAGGCGAGGGAGGAGCGCATGCCCTCGTGCCCCATGGCGATACCGTCGGTCACGGTGATGGTGGTGAATTCACGCGGCGTGCCGTCCTCATCCTTGACGCCGACCTTCACGGCCTGGGCCTGACGCGACAGTGCGATGTTACAGGGGGCCGCTTCGTTCCAGCAGGTGGCGACGCCAACCAGCGGCTGATGAATCTCCTCTTCCGTCATGCCCATCGCGTAATAATAGGACCGATGTGGTGCCCGCGCGGGCCCTTCGGTCACATGGCGGCTGGGTAATTTGGACTTATCAAAACGCTGGTTGCTGGACATCGTGTGGCTCCCTCCTGAAACGTGCTTCATTCGATAGGGGAGGGAGCCGGTGCTGGCAAGTCAGATAAGGGCCCGTTCGCTCGCACGAAAAGACCCCCGGCGCAGGGTCGGGGACCGTGTCACGCCAGATCGGATGGCGATCAGCTTGGCGTGTAGGGCAATGAGGAGTGGTGCAACACGATCTTCAGCGCGGTGACGCTTTCCTTGCTCAGTGTGCTGGTCGTGATGGCGGCGATACCCATGGTCGCAGCCAAGGCGACTGCGGTCGATGTTGCGCGTACCATCCTGCACGAACTGCGCGAATTTCGTGCAATTGCGCGGGGCGCGGGCGGACTGTTTGGTAACAAGCTGTCGATTGGGGTGCCGCCTCCATCGGTGCGTGTTTCATCCTGCTTGGCAATCGCCGGCTCCACCGCGTTTACCCGGAATTGCAGGTGGTGGTGTGCGAAGGTTTAACGGGACAGTCGTTGTCACAGCTCAAGGAGTGGCAATTGGATCTGGTGGTTGGCACGCCCTCCAATAACCCGATGGTCCTCCATCAACCGCTCTTGACTGAAACAATCTGGGCCTGGGCTGCGCCAGATTGATCATGCCGTAGTGGTGCACGAGATTGCCCTGTACTGGCGCCACAGCACCCCGATGCAAGATGATTTGCTCGCCCTGGCTGAACAGTTGATTGCGGTCAAACGCGAAATCCGCGATGCCCTTGCGGTAAAAAACCAGATGGCGCACACCGCGTTGTAAATTCCCGAACCGAAGTCTATTTTGCAAAGTATCAGTCAGGAAAGCCCCGCAATGGAAAAATCCCTGTTTTCCTTCATCTGGAAACATTCGCGGCGCGATCAGTTGTTTCTGCTTGCCTTTACACTGTTCACCTTTCCGTTTCTCTACGCGACGCTGGAGCTGCCAAAGCGGATCATCAACGATGCCATTGGGGCCGAAAACCCGATGGTCAGCCTGCTGGGTCATGACCTGACGCAGGTTCAGTTCTTGATGGTGCTGTGTTTTGGGTATCTGGGGGCTGTGCTGGTCCATGGCATCCTGAAAATGCGCCTTAACACCATGAAGGGCATGTTGGCCGAACGTCTGTTGCGCCGTTTTCGCTATCGTCTGATCAGTCGCATGATGCGCTTCCCCCGCAGCTACTACCAAGACACATCACAGGGCGAACTGGTCAGTATGGTCACCTCTGAGGCCGAACCGATGGGCGGCTTGATGGGCGACTTTATTGCGCAGCCTGTGTTTCAGGCCGGGCAGATGCTGATCATTGTTGTGTTTCTGTTTCTGCAGTCGTTTTGGTTTGGCCTGGCAGGTGTCGCGCTTATTCCGTTGCAGGCCTATATCATCCCGATCTTGCAGCGTCGGATCAACCTTCTGAATAAGGAACGCATTGAAGAAGTCCGCGCCCTTGCCGCAGAGATTGGCGAGACCGCCGCCGGAATCACCGATTTGCGCACCAACGGCGGTTGGCGGTTCAGATTGGCCGGGTTCACGGACCGCTTGGGGCGTCTGTTTGAAATCCGCCTTGAGATCTTCAAAAAGAAGTTTTTTATGAAGTTTCTCAACAACTTCATCACCCAGCTGACGCCGTTTTTTTTCTACGCGGTCGGGGGTTACCTTGCCATCAGGGGTGAAATCACGGTGGGCGCGCTGGTGGCGGCCCTTGCCGCCTACAAAGACCTTTCTGCGCCCTGGAAAGAACTGTTGGCCTATTATAACCAGACCCAGGATATGGGCCTGCGCTGGGAAATTGTAACAGAACGGTTTGCGCCCCGAAGCATGATTGATGAATCCCTGTTTGAGGGCACGCCGGACACCATCCCGCATTTGCAGGGTGACATCGTGTTTACCAATGTCTCTGTGCGAAACAGCGAAGGGGATATGGTGCTGGACGGGCTTAACATCGACATCCCCGGTGGCACCCGTGTGGCTCTTGAGGTGCCAACCCAATCTGAGCGCACTGCCATGGCCGAGGTTTTGACCCGTGAGATATTGCCCATCCGGGGCCGGGTGATGATGGCGGGGCAAAATACGGCTGAACTACATCAGGCGGTTCTGGCCGCGCGGATCGGCTATGCCCACGTAAAGCCCTATCTGTTTCAGGGAACCGTTGGGGCCAACCTGCTGATGCCGCTGCGCACCAATCCAAAAAGCGTGGACTGGGACCCTGATCGCAAAGACCGCCGCGCAATTGAGGCGCGCCGTGCGGGCAACAGTCTGGACAAAACCGATGCCGATTGGCTGGACCCCGGCATCGCTGGTCTGGCAACCGAAAAGGACGTCTATACATGGTGGTACAAGATCACCAAGGCGCTGGGCACATCGCAACTGCTGTTTGAACGCATGCTGAACACGCGCATCATGCCTGAAAACCACCCTGAACTGGCAAAACGGATCGTCGAACTTCGCACAGAAGTGCATGAGCGCCTGACCGAAGAAGGGCTGGATAAATACGTCTACCGACTGGACCCGGACCAGTTTAACCCCGCGATACCACTGGGCGGTAACCTGATGTTCGCCGCCCCCCGCTACAACATTTCGCAGGAAGGACTGGCGGCTGAAAAGAATTTCCTAAGCATGATCATGGAGCAAGGGTTGGGGGAGCAGGCCATTGCGATTTCTCAGACCCTGGTCGAAACACTGCACCGCACTTTCGGGTTGGATGGCACCGGTCATCCGCTTTTCACGGCTCTGGGCATTGAAGAGCCAATGTATGAAAGACTGGTCGAGATCGCAGCCCGGCGCCGCGACAAGGGTGACGGAGCGCTGGACGAAGAAGAATTTGCGCTGCTGTTGACCGTGCCTTTTGCTTTTACCGCAGAGCAAATTGGCCCGACCTTTCCAGAAACCTTTAAACAGGAAATCCTCCATATCCGAAAGACACGCGGCGAGGCACTGCGTGAACGGGCAAAGGCACTGTTCATTCCGATGGCACCCGAAAATTATCTGCCGCGTCTGACCCTGATGGAAAACCTGCTGTACGGGCGGGTCTCTGCGATTGCCGGCTTGCAAGGGGATTTGGTGCGTGATGTGGTCACCGCTGTGCTGGAAAAACACAACATGCAGCAACTGGTGTCAGAGGTGCTGTTTGACATTCCCACGGCCATCGGTGGCGAAAATCTGGCGACCTTGTTTCAGGAGCGCGCAGCCTTTGGCCGCGCCGCGATCAAGCGCCCGGATGTGTTGATCTTCAACCAGTTGCTGTCTGATCAGGATGCCGAAACCCAGGCCGAAATACGGGACCGGCTGAGCGATCTGCTGCCCAGGACCACGCAGATTTACCTCAATGACAGCTTTACCCATCCCGAAGCCTTTGACCTGCATATCAAGATCAGCAATGGCCGGGTCGAAGGGCTGGTAGAGGCCAAATCTGAAGGTGATCCGCAGGAAGATGCCAATGACCTGCGCCGCAAGCTGCGGATCATCAGCCGTACAGATCTCTTTGCCAAGCTGGACGCGCGCAGCCGTCGGCTGCTGGCGTTTGCCGCGCAATGGTACACGGTTGAGGCGGGCGTCAAGGTGTTTAGCGAAGGCGAGCGTGCCGATGCGGCCTATCTTTGCCTGGAAGGGCAAAGCGAACTGGTTTGGACCGACACTAATGGAGGGGTCCACCATGTTTCCGACATTGCGCCGGGTCGCTTGATCGGTGATCTGGCCATTATTTTGGATGAGCCCCGGCAGCTTGATCTTGTTGCCGTAACGCAGACGAAATTCTTGCGGATCGGGGCGGAGCAATTTCTCTCTGTCGTGGAAAATGACAAAAGGGTTCTGTTCAGCCTGTTGCAAACCGTCTCCGGGCACCTCTCCTCTGCGGCGGACCGTCTGATGGAGGCCCGCGTTGAGATGCCGCGGCAGGACGCCAATGCACATCCCGATTTGGATGTCTCAAAACGTATATCGGTTGACCCTAAAGACGAAAAAGACTGATGCCTCTGCCAGACTACCGCCCTCATGAAGTCTTCATTGGGCCTGCGCGCCAAAATCCATCAATCCTGTTGTTTTTTGTGGGACTCTGCGCTGCGGCAACGGCGTTTATTGCACTTAATCAATTGTTCTTTGATTTTCTTTCTTCGGTTGCAGGGGATCAAAGCGATCAGCTCTTCGAGGATATCTCTGGCGGTGTGACGCCGTTTGGCATGTATGTGCGGCTGTTCACCTTTGGCTTTGTCAGCCTGTCTGTTGCCGTGACTGTTGGGTTGTTGCACCGCCGCCCGGTGCGCAGCCTGTTTGGGCCGGACAGGCCCTTTCTAAGCCAGTTTGCAGCCGTCTGTGTGATGCTGCTCTTGCTGAACGCTGTGCTTTTCATCTTGCCGCCCTGGGATTTGGGCGGGGCACTTGTGCCTAATATGGAATTGGGGCGGTGGGTGTTGTTGCTTCCGCTCTCGCTGCTGGCCGTGCTTGTGCAATCCAGTGCCGAGGAAATCCTGTTTCGCGGCTATATCCAACAGCAACTGGCGGCGCGCTTTCGCTCTCCGCTGATCTGGATGGTTCTGCCGTCGGTGTTGTTTGCACTGGGTCATTACCTGCCGAATTCCGCCGGTGAAAACGCGTTGCTGGTGGCAATCTGGGCTGGGATGTTTGGCATGTTGATGGCGGATCTGACGGCGCGCTCCGGCACGCTGGGCCCTGCCATTGCACTGCACTTCATACACAATGTCTCGGCGATCCTGCTGATATCGCTGCCAGACAATCTTGCGGGTCTTGCGCTTTATGTCATGCCGTTTTCCTTTGATGATGCTGACCTGATCCGTGCCTGGTTGCCTGTGGATTTTGCGCTGATGCTGGTTTTTTGGCTGGCCGCACGTTTGGCCATCAGGCGTTGATTGCATTTTGCTGAAGCGCGCCTTATTTCGGAACGTGAAATGCCATAAGGGTTCCATGCATGAACTGGATCAACAACTACGTCCGGCCCCGGATCAATTCGATCTTTTCGCGCCGCGAAACACCGGACAATTTGTGGACCAAATGTGACGAATGCGGCACAATGCTGTTTCACCGTGAAGTGTCTGACAATTTGAATGTCTGCACGGGCTGTGGCCACCACATGCACATTGCTGCGCGGGACCGGCTGACGGCCTTGTTTGACGGGGGCATTTTTGTACCCGTTGAGGTGCCCAAACCCCCGACAGATCCGTTACAGTTTCGCGACCAGAAACGCTATCCCGACCGCCTGAAAGCCGCGCAAAAGCAAACCGGCGAAGAAGAGGCGATGTTGGTGGCTACTGGTGAAATTGGCCGCACGCCGATCGTTGCGGCCTGTCAGGATTTTTCCTTTATGGGGGGATCCATGGGGATGTATGTCGGCAATGCGATCATCGCCGCGGCAGAAGAGGCGGTGAAACTGCACCGCCCACTGATTTTGTTTTCAGCCGCAGGCGGCGCGCGCATGCAAGAGGGCATCCTGAGCCTAATGCAGATGCCCCGCACCACAGTGGCCCTGCAAATGCTCAAAGAAGCAGGGTTACCCTATATCGTCGTGCTGACACATCCGACCACCGGTGGCGTGACCGCATCCTATGCGATGCTGGGCGATGTACAGATTGCCGAACCCAACGCGCTGATCTGTTTTGCAGGCCCTCGCGTGATTGAGCAAACCATCCGTGAAAAACTGCCAGAAGGGTTCCAGCGTGCGGAATACCTGCTGGACCATGGGATGCTGGACCGGGTTACACCGCGCACTGAGATGCGTGATGAGCTGATCAACATCACCCGCATGCTGTTGGGCCTGCCCCCCGCCGTGCGTGGCGATCTGCCCGCCCCGGAGGAGGGCGGCGATCTGGATCACGCATTAAGTGAGGCGGAAAACACGGCAGACAACGCAAAATGACCACGGCTGGATCGGACGTCATCCTGGAGCGGATGATGGCGCTGCACCCCAAGGTCATGGACCTTGTGCTGGACCGAATGTGGCGGTTGTTGGCCGCCCTTGGCCATCCTGAGCGTGATCTGCCGCCGGTGATCCACCTTGCCGGCACCAATGGCAAAGGATCAACGCAGGCCATGATCCGCGCGGGGCTGGAGGCATCGGGCAAGACCGTGCACGCCTATACCTCCCCCCATCTGGCGCGCTTTCATGAACGCATCCGACTTGCAGGGACCTTCATCACGGAAGAGGCGCTAACGGGCGTTCTGGATGAATGTTACGCCGCCAACGGGGGCGAAACGATCACCTATTTTGAGATCACGACCTGTGCGGCGTTGCTGGCCTTTGCCCGGACCCCTGCGGATTACACTTTGCTGGAGGTCGGGCTGGGTGGACGGTTGGACGCCACCAATGTGGTGGATGCCCCGCGCCTGAGCGTGATCACGCCTGTTTCGGTGGATCATCAGCAATTTCTGGGCGAAACGCTGGCCGAGATTGCCAGCGAAAAGGCCGGGATCATCAAGCGTGCTGTGCCCTGCGTGGTGGGCCCCCAACAAGACGAAAGCCTTGCAGTGATCGAGGCCGTTGCCACCAAACAAGGCGCGCCGCTGTTGGCCTATGGGCAGCACTGGCATGTCGGCGTAGAGGCCGGGCGGCTGGTCTATCAGGACGACATCGGATTGCTGGACCTGCCCCTGCCCAACTTGCCGGGCACGCATCAGGTGATGAATGCCGGCGCGGCCCTCGCGGCGCTGCGGTATCTGGGCTGTGACGCGGCGGCCTGCGAGGCGGCGGTGAGCCAGGCCTATTGGCCCGCCCGCATGCAGCGTCTCAAGACAGGCCCGTTGATAGAGGCCGCCCCACAGGCAGAGGTCTGGTTGGACGGGGGCCACAACCCCGCTGCCGGAGAAGCAATTGCGCAAGTGCTGGCCGGCGGTGCCGCGCGCCCGGCCTATTTGATCTGCGGCATGTTGAACACCAAGGATATTGCCGGCTACTTGCGCCCCATGGCACCCCAGGTGGCGCATCTCTACGCGGTGTCCATTCCTGGCGAGGCCAACACATTGCCCGCTGACCAAACCGCCGCTGTGGCCCGTGAAGTGGGCATGCAGGCGACGGAAGCCGCGAGCGTGGAGGCTGCACTGGACGCGATTTTGGCTAATGATCCGGGGGCAAAGGTGCTGATCTGCGGGTCTCTCTATCTGGCCGGGAACGTACTTCAAAAAAACAATTAGAGCGAAATGCAACTCACTTGGGACACGCCACATCGTCTAACCCGTTGAATTTTCTAATTTCAGGGGAATTGGGGGTTGGAACGCTCTGTGAATCCAGCACTCATACCACGATATTTGGCCATAGCATTTTGCAAAACCCCAGATATAGTGTCAGGTAATAATGATTTCAGACGTGATATTTCCACGTAAGAACTGAAAATTTGAGGAATTACAAAATGAGCACAAAGACAAATGAAAGCAATTCTGCCCGCAGCAATGACTCTGATCTGGGGCGCTCACAGGTGATCTTTATGGCCGTGGGTGTTGGGATTATTCTGGGCGGGCTGTGGCTGCTGTACTCGGGCACGGGGCCCTATCACCCTGATGTGCCGATGAGCGAAAACATGGTTCAGGGCGCCTCAGACAGCTGACCCCAATCCGCGGCCTGCATTTCGCGCAGGCGTGAGGCGGTGCGTTCAAACTCAAACGCGCCCTCACCCTCCAGATACAGCATTTCGGGCTTGGCGGCGGCTGAACATATCAGCCGCACGCGCGCCTCATAAAGCGCGTCGATCAATATGACAAAACGCTTGGCCTCGTTAAAATTGTCACGCCCCAGACAGGGAATATCATCCAGCATCAACACCCGCACGGCCTGTGCCAGCGCAAGATAATCCGCAGCACCCAGCGGTTGACCACAGAGCGCGTGAAATTTTGCGCGCGCCATGCCGTTGTGAAACGCAGGGATGAAAACCTCGCGCCCTTTCACATGCAACGTGAGCGGTGCGCCGGGTTGCCCTGCCAGATCGTTCCAGACGGCATCCATCGCCGCACGACTTGTGGCGTTAACGGGAAAAAAAAAGACGTCTTCCCCGGCCAGCCGATCCTGACGATAATCCGTTGGACTGGACAGTTCATGCACAACCATACGTTCTTTGATCAACTCAATGAACGGCTCAAAAAGGTTGCGGTTTAAACCGTCCTTATAAAGGTCATCCGGCACGCGGTTTGATGTCGTAACCACGACCACCCCGTCCGCAAACAGTTTTTCAAACAGCCGGCCAACGATCATCGCATCGGTGATGTCGGTGATCTGCATTTCATCAAATGCAAGCAGACGCACCTTGGCCGATACATCCGCTGCAACGGGCGCGATAGCGTCATCGACACCGGTTTTGCGCGCCTCGTGCATGGCGCTGTGGATTTCCTGCATGAAGGCATGAAAATGTACGCGCCGCGCGGGCACATCACCCATGTGTTCGACAAACATATCCATCAACATGGATTTGCCGCGCCCCACACCGCCCCATAGGTACAGACCCTTTGGCGGCTCTGGTGCCTTGCGAAACAGCCCCCTTTTGACGGGCTGAAGCAAGGCCTCTCTGATCCGGTCAAATTCGGGCAACACGGCATCCTGCGCGGGGTCGCGTCTCAGACTGCCCTCAGCAATCAGGCGATCAAAGGTATGGCGCAGGCTGGTCATTGTTCTGGCATACTGCTGCGGTGCGGGTTTGAAAAGTCTCACTGTAAAAGTTGGTTTATCACTTTGAGTTATGGCGCGCGCACAACTGGTGATTTGACGTGCCCCTGCGGATGGCTAAGGTCGCGTGACCCAACAACGGATTGCACGATGGAACACCGCAGCTCTTTGTTTACGCCCGTCTTGATTGTAGGCTGTGTGATCATCGTTGTGAATTTTGCGGTGCGTGCATCCTTTGGGGTTTTCCAGATTCCGATTGCCAATGAATTTGGCTGGCTGCGGGCCGAATTTTCAATGGCGATTGCGATCCAGAACCTGGCCTGGGGCATTGGCCAGCCGATCTTTGGCGCAGTGGCAGAAAAGATCGGGGATCGAAAGGCAATTATCATCGGCGCAATTGTCTATGCTGCGGGCATGATCCTGAGTGCCAATGCGACAACTCCGATAGAGCATCAAACCTATGCCTGGTTGGTAGGGTTCGGGATTGCAGGCACAGGCTTTGGTGTGATTCTGGCGGTGGTGGGGAGGGCGTCTTCTGCGCACAACCGGTCCATGTCCCTGGCGATGGTCACGGCGGCAGGCAGCGTCGGCCAGATTTTCGGCGCACCTGTCGCGGAATGGTTGCTGGGTTTCATGAGCTGGCAGATGGTGTTTGTGATCTTTGCCGCCGCGATCCTGTCGCTGATCCTGACCCTGCCGCTGATGCGCGCGCCGGTCATGGCCAGCAAGGCAGAACTGGAGGAATCGCTGAGCCAAATATTGGGCAAAGCGTTCAGGGACCCCTCCTTTACGCTGATTTTTCTGGGATTCTTTTCCTGTGGCTATCAATTGGGGTTCATCACGGCGCATTTCCCGGCCTTTGTGACGGAGGTTTGTGGCCCCATCCTGCCCGGCGGACTGTTACATGGCATTGGCATCACAACCACCTCGGCCTTGGGGGCGGTGGCGATTTCGCTGATCGGGCTGGCCAATATTGCGGGCACGCTTTCGGCAGGGTGGCTTGGGCAGCGCTATTCAAAAAAGAACCTGCTTGCCGGGATTTACCTGGGGCGCACGGTGATTGCGATTGTGTTTATCGTGTTCCCGATTACGCCGCTGTCGGTGGTGTTGTTTTCAGTCTCGATGGGGTCCTTGTGGCTGGCGACGGTGCCGCTGACCTCGGGTCTGGTCGCGCATATTTACGGGTTGCGGTACATGGGGACACTCTATGGGATTGTTTTTTTCAGCCATCAGCTGGGCAGCTTTCTGGGCGTTTGGCTGGGCGGGCGGCTATATGACATCTACGGTAGTTATACGGCGGTCTGGTGGATTGGCATCGCTGTTGGGGCGTTCAGCGCCGTTGTGCATCTGCCGATCCGTGAGAAACGGCTGGAGGGGCTGGTAACGGCCTGAGGGGATCCCTTTGTGCGCGGTACAGGCGTAAAGGGCCAGCATCAACCAATCGCCCAGCCCGCGCGTCTGAGTTCACGTACAAACGGAAACGCAATGACAGCACCCATCAAGGCAAGGGCCCACATCATCCAGAGGCGTTCCAACGGTCCAGAATGAACCGGCTGGTCATCAGGTCCAGATGGGCACCGCCGCCGTTCTTGAACAGGGTGATGTCATCGTCCGACTGCCGCTTGAACCGCTCAATATCGTAATAATCCGCGATCAGGTGATTGCGGCTGATCGTACCGGCGTCCAGCGGTAGACTGATCTCTCCGATATGGCCGATGGTGGTGTCGAAACTGTCCACAAAGACACGGGCGCGCAGCAAAGCCTCATCATCGACCTCGCGCATGTCGGGGCGATAGGCCCCGATCAGATCCACGTGCTGGCCCGGTTGGAGCCAGGCCCCTTTGATCAGCGGGTTGGTGGACATCGTTGCTGAGGTCACAATGTCAGCGCGGCGCACAGCCGTTTCCAGATCATCAGCGATGGCGAGGCCCGGCAGTTCTGCCGCCATCTTTTCAGCGTTGGCACGGGTGCGGTTCCACACGGTGAACTGTGCATCTGGAAAAATGGATGCATAGGCTGCATGCTGGGCACGGCCCTGATTGCCCGCGCCCAGGATCAGAATGTCGCGGCTGTCTTTGCGGGCCAGCAGGCGTGCGCCCAGCAAGCTGTCTCCGGCGGTTTTCCACTTGGTCACAAGGTGAAAATCCACGATCGCTTCAAGGGTGCCATTGTCGTTAGAATAGAGGTTCAGGCCGCCATTGATCATCGGCGTGCCTTTGGCCGGGTTGTCGGGAAACACGGTGGCGGATTTCACGGCAATCCCCAGCCCGTTGATCCATGCCGCACGGCTCAGCAAGGTGTCGGGACCACGATAGAGAAAGGTATCGCCAATTTCTGCTTTGGGCAGGTTGTGCCCTGCAATCATGGCATCTGTCAGGCCGACCCAATCCAGCAGCGCCTCACCTTTGGCAAAGGAAATAAAGGGGATCGTGGTCATGAGGCCTCTTTGGGATCAAGCAGTTTTGCTGCAACCAACCTGTCGGCCCAGCCTTGTGGGCCGTCAAACAGATACGTTTGCCAGCCCCGCTCTGCTGCGACGGCGATATTTTCGGGGCGGTCATCGGTGAACAGCAATGTGGCGGGGGCAACCCCGCTTGTCTCTTCGAGAATTTGATAGATTGGAGTTTCGGGTTTCACCTCGCGCAGGTGACCCGAGATGAAATCCCGGTCGAACGCACGCAGAAATGGATAGACCGTCGCGGCCAGATCATAGGTCTGGATGCCAAAATTGGTGAGCGAGAAAACCGGAATGCCGCGCGCTTGCAACGCCCGCATCAGGCGGACGGAATGGTCAATGGCCGGGGTGGCGATGTCCAGCCAGCGGTCATGCCACATGCGAATTTCGGCGCGCCAGTCGGGGTGATCCTCGGCGGCGGCATAGATGACATCGCGAAAGGTCTCGCCCCGATCCACACGGTCGTTGATCACGTGCAGGTCAACGGCGTCAAACAGGGCTCGGCGGCGCTCAATGCCAATCTCCGCGTCATAAAAACGCTCTGGCTGCCATTCAATCAGGACGTTGCCGATATCAAAAACGACGGCTTGTGGTGTCATAACAGACCTCTCGATATGCGCCGGACTTTTTGAAAAGTCCGGACCGCATTTTTCGAAAAATGCGCCCTACCCGCGGGCGGCTGCGCGCAACTCACGCTCCAGCGCCTCCAGAAAACGAGAGCGATCCGCCTTTGTAAAGCCTTTCCCGCCGCCCTGGCGAAAAGGATCCGCCGCGCGCAGGTCTGCCATCAGGTCGCGTGTGGCCAGTACGTTGCCAATATTGGCCGCCGTGAGTGCTTCGCCGTTGTGTTTCAGCACCCGTGCACCGGCCTCGACGCATTTGGCGGCCAATGGAATGTCCCCTGTCACCACTACATCCCCCGTGGTGGCCCGTTCGGCAATCCACATGTCTGCCACATCAGGCCCATCCGGGACGATCACCGTTTCCACTAGCGGGTTCTGTGACGGGCGCAACCCACCGTTTGATACCACAAACATGTGCACCTTGTGGCGTGTCGCGACCTTTTCCGCTTCTGCCTTGACCGGGCAGGCATCGGCATCAATATAAAGTGCGGTCATTTCTTTTTCTTGGCTTTGGAGGTCTTTGTGGCTTTCTTGGGTGTGACCTTGAATTCCTCCGGGATGGGCATGCGGTTGAATGCATCAAGGCCCGCGATCTTGTAGGCCTCCGCCAGGGTCGGATAGTTAAAGGTGTTCTGGACAAAGTAATCTACCGTGCCCTTCAGGTTCAGCACAGCCTGGGCAATATGGATCAGCTCCGTTGCCCCTTCGCCCACAATCTGTACGCCCAACACCCGCCGGGTTTTCAGACTGACCAGCATTTTCAAAAGCCCGTGTTCCAGCCCCATGATATGGCCGCGTGAGGTTTCGCGAAACCGTGCCACACCAACCTCATAGGGAATTTCACGTTCCTGCATTTCTTCTTCGGACATGCCGCAGGTGGAAATCTCGGGGACAGAATAAATACCATAGGGAAACCACGGGCTTTCTGCCAGCGTCGGCACATCCAACGCGTGACACGCGGCAATGCGGCCTTGTTGCAAGGAGGTCGAGGCGAGGGAGGGATGCCCGATCACGTCACCGGCAGCATAGATGTGTTTGACCTTGGTCTGATAGGTCTTGCGGTCAACCTCAATCCGGCCGCGATGGTCTGTTTCCAGCCCCGCTGCCTTTGGATTCAGCTTTTTGGTGGCCCCCATGCGTCCGGCGGCAAACAGCAGCATTTCCGCGCGCACGTGGCGGCCATTGTCCAGCGCGACCTCAACATGCGTGCCTTGATCTTCGATGGAATCGATCTTGGAGCCCAGACGCAGATCAACGCCGTTTTCCTCAATCTGATGGGTGAAATCGCGGATGGCACCGCGGTCGATGAAGTCAAGGAAGCTCTCGCGGGGCTCAATCAACGTCACGCGCACGTCTAATGCGGAAAACATCGTGGCGTATTCGACGCCAATCACGCCTGCCCCAACAACCACCAGCGAGCGCGGGATTTCGGCCATGTCGAGAAATTCATCACTGTCGAGCACAGTTGTGCCATTAAACGGCACCCAGTCGGGGCGAAAGGTTTTGGTGCCCGTGGAGATCAGAAACCTGTCCGCCGTCAGGGTTGAAACCTCGCCCGCCTCCGTGGCGACCTCCACCGTGTTTGCGTCCAGAAACCTGGCCAAGCCATTCAAGGTGTCCACGTGGTTGCGGTTGAACTGGTGTTCCAGCACGTCCACCTCATGATCAATGGTCATGTGCAGCCGCGCTTTCAGATCGCCCGCCTCAATCTCATCCTTCACCCGGTAGGAACGTCCGTAAAAACTGCGTTCGCGCCAGCCGGATAGGTTCAGCACCGTTTCGCGCAGGGTTTTGGAGGGGATCGTGCCGGTATGCGCCGATACTCCGCCCAGCCGGTCCTTGCGGTCCACCACCAGCACGCGGCGTTTCAATTTGCCCGCTTGAATGGCGGCCGCACGGCCAGACGGGCCGGAGCCGATGATGATAAGATCGTAATGTGACATATGATTACCTTGCGTAGAGTGCATCCGCGTGGAAGGCTACGTGGTCTTCCATGAAGGTTGAGACAAAGAAGTAACTATGGTCATAACCCGGCTGCATGCGGAACGTGCCGTGCTGGCGTTTTTTGGCCATTGCGGCGGATAGCGCCTCGGGTTTGAGCAGGTCCAGGAACTGATCTGCCGCCCCCTGATCAATCAACACCGGGCCATCAAATCCTGTGTTTTGCATCATCAGGGTCGCGTCATGGCGCGCCGATGTGCTTTCATCCCCGCCCAAATAGGCGCTGAGTTGCTTGCGGCCCCAATCGCTTGCAGTGGGGTTGGTGATCGGTGCAAAGGCGGAGACGGAGGCAAAACGCCCCGGAAGGTTCATCGCAAGGGTCAACGCCCCGTGCCCGCCCATGGAATGCCCGGTGATGCCCTGACGCTCCAGATCAATTGCAAACTCTTTGCCAATGAGCGCGGGCAGTTCTTCCGCCACGTAGTCCCACATCTGAAAATGCGGCGCCCAAGGCTCTTGCGTCGCGTTCACATAAAACCCGGCACCCTTGCCCAGATCATAGGCCTCATCATCCGCCACGTCGTCACCGCGCGGTGAGGTGTCAGGAAAGACCAGTGCAATGCCATGTTCCGCCGCCCAGGCCTGCGCGCCTGCTTTTGTCATAGCGTTCTCATGGGTGCAGGTCAGCCCGGACAGATACCACAGCACCGGCACCGGCCCATCGCGCGCTTCTTCCGGCAAGAACAGACCAAAAGTCATCTCGCAACTGCACGCGGCTGAGGCATGGGAATAGACCCCTTGCGTGCCCCCAAAACAGGCGTTTTCAGAAATGGTTTTCATGCACGTTTTTCCTTTTGTTCTTTCGGGCAAGGCGGGTCAGACGGTGCTGACCCACCCCACCACAAGGCTTACTGTAACGATGCTGATCGCGGTGGAGATCAAAATTGCGGCAGACACGCGTTGAGGTGCGACTCCGTAGTGTTGCGCCAACATGTAGACATTGCCCGCCACCGGCAAGGCAGCGGCGGCCACCACAACGCCGGCCTTGTACGGGTCGACCGCAAACAACACCATGGCAAAGCCGACAAACAGCGGGTGCAACACCAATTTGCAAAAGCTCAGCCAGCCGGCAATGGAGATCCGCTCGGCTGATTTGCTGGCTAGCGACGCGCCAATGGCAAACAGCGCACCGGGGGTGGCGGCCCCCCCGAGGATGGCCAGAAAGTCATTCATCGGGGTTGGAATCGGAATTGAAAAGGCGGACCAGATCAACCCCAGACCAATTGCGACAATCATCGGGTTTTTCAACAACCCCAACCCAACAGTGCGCAACAGCAGCCCGCCGGAGGCCCCATCGCGCGATCCTGTCACCAAAATGACAATCAGGCTGGAAAACACGATCAGGTCCACCGCAAGCGCCAGCATAATCGGCCCGATGGCTTGCGCGCCCAGCAGCAGCGTCAGCATTGGTATACCCAGAAACCCGACATTGCCGATGGCGGCACATTGCGCCTCAATCGCTGTGGTTGCCACATCGAGCCGGCGCAAAAAACCGACAGCGGTGGCAATGCCATAGACAAACGCGGTGCCCCACAGATAGGCGACGACCAGCCGTGTGTCCCAGACCTCGGCCAGGGACAGGTTGGCGGAAAACCGGAATAGCATTGCAGACAGCGCGAAATAAAAGACGAACTTCGTAAGGTAGGCGGTCGCCTCTTCGGTGAAAAACCGTGTGCGCCCGGCAACATAACCGATGGCAATAACCGCAAAGAACGGTAGTGTTTTCAAAAAAATCGCAAGCATAAGCCGAGGGTTACCCATGCGGTGTGCCGTATGCAACGGTTGGATTGCGCACCCGGTGTTTGGCGCAGGGGTGATGCATTCTTCACGATGTCTTGTGAGCGGCGCTGAAGTCTGGTGCTGGGTGCAGGGTTTCGACAAGGTGGCGTAAATCCAACTAGACCTGCATTCGCCCTATGTCCAAAATCCTGAATTCCATTCCGTTGCTTTATCTCCTGCTCTTGATCCCGGGGCGGTTTGCCATTCTGGGACTGTTCGACCGCAGCTGGTATTACGCACAAATGATGTATGACAGCGGGGTTTGGTCGATCCGCCTGCTGCTGCTGACCATCGCCGTGACGCCCATTTTGATGGTGATCAACTGGACGGGCTGGGGCAAACCGGTGGGGCGCTGGTTGCTGCCGCGGCGGCGTCATTTTGGGCTGATCAGCTTTATCTACGCAAGCCTGCATTTGCTGCACTATGTCCTCTACACCCTCGAAAACGCGGACCTACAAAGCATTCTGGCGGATGTATTGCGTTTGGAATATGCAGTGGGCTGGGTAGGGTTTGTGATCTTTGCGGTCCTTGCCGTGACCTCAAACACAATCTCTGTGCGCAAGCTGGGACGCAAATGGAAACCGCTGCACTATTGGATTTACCCGGCCATCGCGGTGACGTTTTGGCACTGGTATCTGTTTGACGAATTTACCGCCCGGGTGATGTTTTGGCTGACGCTGTTTGTCGCACTAAAGGGCGCGCATGGCGCATTTCGCGCGGTGCGTCAGGTTGCGTCAACGTCCTGACGCCCCCCTCAGCCTGAGCCAATCAGCACGCCTGCGGCAAACACCAGCGCGCCGCCCACGACAACCTGCAATGCGGCGCGAATGAAGGGTGTCTGCATGTAACGGTTCTGGATCCAGGCAATTGCCCAAAGCTCGACAAAAACGACGATGATGGCGATCACCGTGGCCGTCCAGAAATCTGAAATCAGATAGGGCAGCGCATGCCCCAGGCCGCCCAATGTGGTCATGATGCCAGAGGCAAAACCACGTTTCAGCGGCGAACCGCGCCCCGACAGCTCTCCGTCGTCTGACGCAGCCTCGGTAAAGCCCATCGAAATACCCGCGCCAACTGATGCGGCCAAACCCACCAGAAAAGTTGTCCAGGTGTCCTGTGTGGCAAAGGCCGTTGCAAAAATGGGCGCAAGCGTGGAGACCGATCCGTCCATCAGCCCGGCAAGACCGGGTTGCACCCAGGTCAGGATGAACTGGCGATGGGCGCGGGTTTCTTCGCCTTGCGCGGTGTCAGGGTCCAGGTGTTGCGCCGCGAGGTCAGCAGCTGTGCTTTGGTGAGAGGCCTCTGAGGCAGCCAAATCACCCAGCAGTTTGCGTGTGGCCGCATCCGATGTGCGTGCAGCGGCGGCAAGGTAAAACGCTTCGGCATCTTGTTCCATGGCGGCGGCCTCGGACCGGATGCGCTCCAAGCCAAGGTTTTCGACCAACCAGACAGGCCGGCGCGCATAAAACCCGGAGACGTGCTCGCGCCGGATTAGGGGAATGGTATCGCCAAAGCGCAGGATATGTAGATCAATGAGGCGCTGCCGATGCGTGTCTTCCTCGGCTGCCATGCCGTCAAACACCGCGGCACTGTCCGGATACTCCTCCCGCAGGCGCGCCGCATACCCCCGGTAAATCCGCGCATCATCTTCTTCTGACGATATCGCCAAAGCCAGAACTTCCTGTTCTGTCAGATCGCGAAATCTCTTGCGGGTCAGGGAAAAACGCATTGGCCAACTCCTCCAGATTAGAATAATTCTAAACTACCGAAAGATGAAGGCAATGCCCCTTTGCCTCGCGTCAGCGCAGAATTTTCTTGGAACTGAACGAAACGGTTTATATCCTGTCCCCTCACGCGCCCGGAGATTTCATGAACGTCAGCCCACAAAAAATCCACAAAGGCCGCAAGTTTGATCAGGTGCTGGAAGGTGCCCGCACCGTTTTTATGGCGGATGGGTTTGAAGGGGCCAGTGTGGATGAAATTGTCCGCGTTGCGGCGGTCTCTAAGGCGACGCTTTATAGCTATTTCCCTGATAAGCGCCTGCTTTTTATGGAGGTCGCGAATGCCGAATGCATCCGCCAAAGCCAGGAAGCGCATGATAAAATTGACATGAATGCCCCCCCGCGCGAGGTGCTGTGCCAGGCCGGTCAGCATTTTCTGCGCTTCATCACCTCTACCTTTGGGCAGCAGATTTTCCGTATCTGTGTCGCAGAATCTGACCGCTTTCCCGAGATCGGGCAGAGCTTTTACAACTCCGGTCCTGCTGTCATGCGCGCCGAGATGGTGGCGTATTTTGAAGAAGCGGTGGAGCGCGGTGCCTTGAAAATAGATGATTTTGAACTGGCGGCGGATCAATTTGGCGAATTGTGCAAGGCAGACCTATGGCCGCGCCTGATGTTTGGCGTCACCAAAACCGTGAGCGATGCGGAAATTGCCCGCGTCGTGAACGGTGCGGTTGAAACTTTCCTGGCCCGGTACGGCGCATGAGGGCGCTTTTGCTGCTTTGCCTTCTGGCTGGGTGGAGTAGGGTATCAGACGTTGAAACAACCTGCAATGCTGACAACTACGCAGAATTTGTTGGCCAACCCGAAACGGCGGTTTATGGCGTATTGCCCAACTTGCGTGTTGTCCGTGCCGGAGAAGTCGTTACCCAAGACTTCAACCCGGAGCGGTTGAACGCCGAAGTGGGCAAAGATGGCTTCATAACGCGGTTTGGATGCTACTGATATTGAGGAGAACGAAAAGATGATCCAGAAATGTGCCGTTTTAGGCGTGATCCTATTGGCCGGATGCAACAGCACCATTGGCGGCGGCAATACGGCAAACGCGCCGCGCACCAGCAACACGGACACCTGTAACGCAGCCGCCTACGCCGGTTTGGTGGGGCAGGATTCTGTGGTGACATTGTCCATCCCGGACCCCAAACGCTCCTACCGCACGGACGAAGCGGTGCCATCAGATTTTGATCCAAAACGTGTGAGTGTGCTGTTGGATGAAACAGATGTGATCATCTCTGTAAGCTGCGGTTAACTGTCATCCTCTATAGCGTCCCGCCTTTAACTTGAAGCATCACGTATCGTCGATGTCCCGAGAGCGCGGAGCGCGGCAGGGTATCGGCGGTTCAGGTTTCAGGCGGGGCGCTTTAGGGCGCACTTAACGTGCGCGATGACGTGGTTCCTCACCTGCTTCACCGTTCCAATAGCCCAGTCTTATGGATGCCTTACGCGATGGCGTCACTCTTTTGGGCGATTATCCAAAATCCGGACCGCCTTGCCCTCTGATCGCGCCACGCCGCCCACGTCTGCCACATCTACACCCACACTGATCCCAACAGTCTGTTTGATCTGTGCGGCCAATGCCTTGGCGGCCCCTTCACGCGCCTCAGCGCTCACAGAGCCATCTGCACATTCACACAACACCCACATCTGATCCATCCGGTCAGGCTTGCTAAGCTCAATCTGGAAGTGCGGGGCCAACCCGGCTGTTGCCATCAACGCCTCTTCGATTTGGGTGGGAAAAACGTTGACGCCGCGTAGAATGATCATGTCATCAGAGCGCCCCGTGACCTTTTCCATGCGCCGCATGCTGCGCGCAGTCCCCGCCAGCAGCCGCGTCAAATCGCGGGTGCGGTAGCGGATGATGGGAAAGGCCTCTTTGGTGAGTGAGGTAAACACCAACTCGCCGTGCTCGCCATCCTCAACCGGTTCACCGGTTTCAGGGTTGATGATCTCGGGGTAAAAATGATCTTCCCAAATGTGCAGGCCATCTTTGGTTTCAACACATTCCATCGACACGCCGGGGCCCATTACTTCTGATAATCCATAGATATCAACCGCATGCATATCAAATGCCTGCTCAATCTCTTGCCGCATGGCATTGGTCCAGGGTTCGGCACCAAAGATACCAACCTCCAGTGAACTGGCGCGGGGGTCTAACCCTTGGGCCGCAAATTCATCCAAGATTGACAGCGCATAGGAGGGGGTGACGGTGATGCCCTTGGGTTTGAAATCCTCTATCAGACGCACCTGTCGCGGCGTCATGCCGCCCGAAATCGGATAGGTTGTCAGCCCCAGCGCATCTGAACCCAGATGAATGCCAAGCCCCCCGGTAAACAGCCCATAGCCATAGGCGTTGTGCAACATGTCACCGGATTGCATCCCTGCTGCGCGCAGGGAACGCGCAACGACACTGGCCCAATTGTCCAGATCACCCTGTGTGTAGCCGACAACCGTTGGCTGCCCCGTGGTGCCAGATGACGCATGAATGCGCGCCACCTGTTCGCGCGGCACAGCAAACATGCCAAAGGGGTAGTTGGCGCGCAGGTCAGTTTTTACCGTGAACGGAAACTTTGACAGGTCAGAGAGGGATTTCAGATCATCAGGGTGCACGCCTGCCTGATCAAAACTATCCTTGTAGAACGGCACGTTGTCATAGGCATGGTGCAGCGACCATTTTAGCCGCTCCAGCTGTAGCGCTTCGATCTCATCCCGGCTGGCAATCTCAATCGGGTCAAGCGTCGACCGGGCTGGCGTGAGATCTTTCATGGCGTGTCCTCTTCGGGAAAATGCTGGCCTTTGATGTTGCGCGACAGCCCGCGAAACAGGGCAACGGTACGGCCATCGCCGCCAGTGACCGTGACGTCATAAACGCCGGAGCGCCCGGTTTTGGAGACCTCAACCGCATGAGCCGTCAAAGTTTCACCCGGCTGGCCCGGCGCGATGTAAGTGATCTGGTTTTGCTGCGCCAGTGTATTCTGATTGTAGCTGTTGCAGGCAAAGGCAAAGCAACTATCCGCCAGAGTAAAGATGAATCCCCCGTGGCAAATCTGATGCCCGTTCAACATGTCGGGCCGCACGACCATCGACATTGTCGCTGTACCAGGGCCTACGGACACCATCTTCATGCCCAACCCCGGTGAGGCAGCATCTGCCGCAAACATGAGAGCGGCACATTTTTCTGCGCGCTCTTGCGGGGTCATTGTGGGGTGCCCATGTGTTTCATTGATCGGATATTTTGCATAATTTTGTAACGCATTCAAGGCGTCTGAGGGCGCGCCTTCACATCTCACAATTATTCTATGGTTTTGGGTGCGCAGTCTATCCGTTGTTTGGCGCAGAGACCTGAGAACGACCGCCTGCGCGAGCCCAGCTTTGTGGTTGTCAGGTGGTGTTGGCCCAAGCTGCAAACTGATTTGGGCTGACTGGCCACCATTGCCCAAAACAGGAATATGAATGATAAAAGGGGATGGCGTGACTAAGGGCTTGATTTGACTGCTCAGTCGCATAGCTTTGGGTCCATGGCCATGCACATCCCCCCCTCGCCAAATTCCAATGTCGCCGCGTTTGAACGTGCCCCTGAGCAAGTGGCGTTTCACCGCACAGAATTGTCGGTCATCCTGTCCCTGTACGGTCGGATGGTCGCAGCCGGCGAATGGCGTGACTACGGTATTTCCTGTCTGCGTGAAGTGGCGGTGTTTTCGGTGTTTCGCCGCACTGCCGAAATCCCGCTGTATCGGATTGAAAAGCGCCCCAAGCTGCGCGGCAAACAGGGGATGTATGCCGTGGTGGGCCCCGGCGGGCAGGTCTTGCGCCGTGGCCATGATCTAAAGTCCGTGTTGCGGGTGTTGGAGCGTAAACTGATCCGTGCGGTAGAGGATTGAGGCGCAGCACCAAAAGAGATTTCAGGCCTCTGGCAGGGAAGAGTTAAGGCCAGAAAGAGCAGGCAGCCGACGGTGCGCTGTCACAGGTCCGTCACCCTTTTTGGCAATGCGGGCGATGGCATCCTCGATGGGTTCACAGGTGATAGCCATCGCGTGGGCGTTGGCGTGGATCATCGTTTTATCACTGGTGACAAGCGCGACATGTCCTTTCCAGAACAACAAGTCGTTGCGCTGATAGGGCGGGGTTGCGGGCACGCCCAATGCCATCTGCATGTCGCTGTCGCCCGGGCAGTCTAACCCGCAGGCCAAAAATGCAGCCTGGATCAGGCCTGAGCAATCCAGCCCGAGGCGACTGTTGCCGCCCCAGAGATAGGGCGTGCCAAGAAACAGGGCCGCCACTTTTGCAGGGTCACACAGCGTTTCGCCAACGGGAGAGAGGTGAGCGAGAGGGACCCACCCAAGTGCGGTTTCTGCGAAATCTTTATCAGTTTTTGTTACGCAAAGCGTGCTGCCAAAACTGAGTGTGGCTTGGTCCGTAGATTTGATATCTGGTGCGATGTAGGCATGGGTTGCGAGCGCCGAGACCCAATGGCTGGCGGTCTGGCGCGGGCCAAGCTGTTGGCGTCTGATGTATCCGCAATAGCCGTCTTTGTCGCTTTGCACATAGGCGCAATCCGCCGCATCGGCCAAATGCATCACGGGATCACCAAAGAGCAATTGGCGGTCGCGTGGGCCATCAGGGCTGCGGCACAGGTTGACGACATCTTTGGTGATTTGCGCAGGTTTCTGGAATGCGACGCGCGCAGGATCCGGGGTGATGCGCGGATCGCTCATGTTTTCAGAAGATCTGGCAGGGCCGCATAAAGCGCACGGGTGGCTTGGCCAACGCCTCCTTTGGCGCGCGCGGGTGCATCGCTGGGTTGCCATCCGTAAATGTCAAAATGCGCATAGGGGCTGTCACTGACAAAGCGTCGCAAAAACAGGGCAGCCGTAATACAACCGGCAAACCCACCCTTTGGCGCATTGTCGAGGTCTGCAATGCCCGGTTCGATCATGGCCTCGTAAGGCGTGTGAAAGGGCATGCGCCAGACTGGGTCCGCCTGTGCGGCCGCACCCGATTCCAGCGCGGATACAAATGCCGGATCATCGCTGAAATAGGGCGCAAGGTCTGGCCCCACGGCCACGCGTGCAGCGCCGGTCAGGGTTGCCATGGAAATGATGTAATCCGGCTTTTCCTCATCCGCCAAGGCCAGCGCGTCGGCCAAAACCAGCCGCCCTTCGGCATCTGTGTTGTTGATCTCAACCGTCAGTCCCTTGCGGGAGGTCAGGATGTCTTGCGGGCGAAAGGCGTTGCCAGAGACAGAGTTTTCAACAGCGGGGATCAGAACGCGCAGCTGTACCTTTAGGCCTGTCGCCATGATCATATGTGCAAGGCCCAAAACGGCGGCGGCACCGCCCATGTCTTTCTTCATCAGCCCCATGGAGGCACCGGGTTTCAGGTTAAGTCCGCCCGTGTCAAAGCAAACCCCTTTGCCCACCAGTGTCAGTTTTGGCCCTGTTGTGCCCCATCGCATGTCGATCAGCCGGGGGGCGCGATCTGCTGCGCGCCCGACCGTGTGGATCATGGGGAAGTTCTCTGACAGCAGGTCATCCCCGATTGTGACCGCTATCGTTGCACCATGTGCGCTGGCCAGATCACGCGCGGCTTGCTCCAGATCAGGCGGGCCCATGTCAGAGGCGGGCGTGTTGATCAGCGTGCGGGTCAACGCCTCGCCCGTTGCCAATGCCTCCACCCTGGCGGCATCAACGCCGGGTGGTGCAATCAAGTGCGCCTCAAGCGTGGCGCGCGTGGCATAACGGTCAAAGCGATAGCCGCTGAGCAGCCAGCCAAGTGCTTCGTTTTCCGCCTCCGCCTCTGGCAGGCCGCTGGCAATGGAATAGATGCCCTTTGGAAGTTTCGCGCAGCCTGCGGCAAGGTGGAACCGCCCGCGCAACCGACTGCCCGCCGTGCCATAGCCAATCAGCGCCATCAAAGGCGTGCCATCCGGCGACGGAATGCTCAGGGTTTGCCCAATGGCCCCGGTAAAGGATTGAGTGCTGACAAAGGTTTGGACTGCATCAGGCTGATCCGCCACCCAATCCGCAAGCGCATCCTGCGTCACAACATGAAGGGGGATCGAGGAGTCGGTATCAGGGGCAAAGGATGCAGTCACAGCGGTCTCCGAAGGATAGGGGCATCTTTGCAACCTAGCCGAACTGGAGCGGCCCGCAAGCGTTCAGATTATAGGTTCACCAAGCGAGCCGATGTCCCAAATGGCGATCAGGGACCGTTCCCCAATGCGCAACAGCCGCGACAGTGTGGCCGCCAGCGCCGTCCAATCGTTGTTGTCGATGCATTGCGTAACGTCATTGGCCACGGCAGACAGTTTTGCCATGCCGATCTGGTCAGCAATGGCAATCAACGAACGTGTGTTCTTGCGCAGTTCCGGCCAGGATTCCTCTTGGTAGAGCTTGTCACAATGGGTCATCCGCATCGCCAGCTCTTCAAGCGCGCGGCACACGACGTCTTCGGCACCTGCTTCGCCCAGCTGGGCATAAAGCGTGCCCAACCGTTCTTCATCAACGTTGACCGTTTCCATAGGTCGTATTTGCAGAATCTGCATGGTCTCACCCCTAATTGCCCCCACGGCATAAAATTGACACTGCCCTAAAGAGATGTGGAAATGATTGAAGCCAAGCGCCTTTTCCCTCGAATTCTCACCAAAATTGCGTTAACGCGGGCAGAGAAATGACAGACGGATAAGACCACATGAAGGATGCCAAACCATTACCCGGATATCTGGTGCAACGCTATCAGGGGTGGAAAGCCACAGGTTATGCGGAAAACCAGGCGTGGTATCGCCGCTTGGCCTCAGAGGGGCAGCACCCGCGTGCGATGGTTATTTCCTGCTGTGACAGCCGGGTGCATGCGACCTCGATCTTTGGGGCGGATCAGGGGGAATTCTTTATTCACCGCAATATCGCCAATCTGGTGCCTCCCTACAGCCCGGATGGGGCACAGCACGGCACATCGGCTGCCGTGGAATATGCCGTGCGCGCGCTTAAGGTGGCGCATGTGATTGTCCTCGGGCACTCCAACTGCGGTGGCGTGCAGGGCTGCGTGCAGATGTGTCAGGGCGATGCGCCGGAACTTGAGGCCAAAGACAGTTTTGTCGGGCGGTGGATGGATATCTTGCGGCCCCGCTATGAACAGGTCGCAGATATTAAAGATGCCGAAGAACAGCTGCGCCAACTTGAAAAACATGCGGTGATGATATCGCTTGAAAATCTGATGACATTTCCCTGGATCAAGGAGTTGGTTGCAGAAGGGGCACTGACCCTGCATGGTTTGTGGACGGACATCGGGGAAGGCGGGCTGTCGCACTACTTGCCTGAACAGGGTGAATTTGTCCCCCTATAGGGGTTGACCAAGTCCTTGATTGTCATAAATGAACATTCGTTCATTAAAGGGGTCCGGTGATGGATCAGATCCTCTCGCTTGCAACTACAAATTTATTGTCTCCGATCATCCTTTGCTTTGTGCTGGGTGTTTTGGCGGCGCTTGCGCGATCAGACCTTAGCTTTCCCGAGGCTGTGGCCAAGGGCATGTCGATCTACCTGCTTTTTGCCATTGGGTTTAAGGGCGGGGTCAGCGTAGCGGATCATGGCATTGACCTGACACTTGGGTTGTCCCTGCTGGCGGGGATTGTCCTGTCCGCGCTTTTGCCGTTTATCGCGTTCTTCTTGTTACAAACCATGACCGGCCTTAGCCGGTTGGACGCGGCGGCGGTCGCTGCGCACTACGGCTCTATCTCAATTGTCACCTTTGTGGCGGCTACGTCCGTTTTGGAGGGCAGTGGCATCGCGGCAGAGGGGTACATGGTCGCTGTGGCTGCCGCGATGGAGGCCCCGGCAATCCTGTCCGCACTTTGGCTGATTTCGCGCGGCGCTGGAGACGGGGATGACCGCCGGATGGACAGCACGTTGATGCGGGAAATCATGTTGAATGGGTCGATTGTGCTGTTGGTCGGCGCCTTTATGATTGGTGGGATCACCGGTGCCGAAGGGCTGGCCAAGATCGACAGCTTTATCGTGTCGCCGTTTCAGGGTGTGCTGTGCCTCTTCCTGCTGGACATGGGGCTGGTCGCCGGGCGCGGTCTGCGCGAAGAGGGTGCGGTGCTGCGCCCCGGCCCGCTGGCCTTTGGTGTGCTGATGCCGCTGGTCGGCAGCGCCTTTGGCCTTGGGGCCGGGCTGCTCCTGGGGTTGAGCACGGGCGGCGTTGCGCTGTTTATGGTGCTGAGCGCGTCAGCATCCTACATCGCGGTGCCTGCTGCCATGCGCGTGGCTTTGCCAGAGGCGAATCCCTCTATCTATCTGACACTGTCACTGGGGGTGACGTTTCCATTTAACCTGACGCTGGGGATACCGCTTTATGTGGCCATCGCCTCAGCCCTGACCGGAGGGTAACCCGATGCAAACACACAAAGCCAAACGTGTTGAAATCACAATCGAAGCTGTCATGCAGTCACGGCTGACCGAGGCCCTGAAAAAGGCAGAGGTCAGCGGATATACGGTGCTGCCGGTGCTTGGCGGATCGGGACGTTCTGGGGAGTGGAGCCGTTCTGGCCAAGTCAGCCGGGCCCAGGGTATGGTGCAGGTCGTCTGCATCATTCGCCCCGAGCGGTTGGACGACTTGCTGGAAAGTGCCTTTGAGGTGGTGGAACGCTACATTGGTATGGTGTGCGTCACCGACTGCGATGTGCTGCGGGCGGAGCGATTTTAACGCGCGGTTAACCGATTCTCTATGAGGATCATGTATGACATTGGAAACCGTAACACTGAAGCTGCCGCGCAAACTGCTGAAGGATGCAGGTGCCGTGGCTTCCGCACAGGATGTCACCATTGGCCATCTGGTGCGGCATCTGCTGTCAACAGAAGTGCATAGCCGTCTTAAGCCGAAAACAAACACCCGGCCTGACGGTGCGCTCCTCGCTGTCCTTCAGGCGCTCCTCGCGAAAGACATGGCTGACGCGACTGGCTGGGATGATCTGGCCCGGTGCCTTGCGGTGCATGGCTACGAATTGCGCCCGGCCGGAGGTGGCATCGTGCTATACAAAACATCATGCGGCACGCGGGTGTGCAAAGGGTCTGATCTGGGCTTTGCCTACCGTACCTTTGTGGAGCGGTTTCGCGCAGCCATGCCCGGCCATCCCCATGGCGCGCTGAACGTTGCTGTGAATGCAGCGCCCAATGTTGCTCCGCTGGATTCGACAACGAAAGGCCGTTTGCAACGCGATCTTGAGCGGGTTGTCAAGACCTGCACGGATTGGCGCATGTTACAGTCAGAACTGGATCAGCGGGGGTACATGCTGCGTCCGATGGGCATGGGTACAGCGATTTACAGCAGGGCAGAGCGGCGTCACCTCTGCAACACAAAAACCGTTGGTTATCGCTACCGTGCACTGGTCAAGAAATTTGGTGCGCCGCTGCCGGGACATCCCTATGGCGCAGACTGGTTCAAGGGCAGGGGAGCTGAGGGTGAAGCATCATCTGACAGTAGGGAATTTGATGTGATCGAACGCGATGCGGGCATTCCGGCACCGGGAAAGAAAATTGCCCCGACCAACAGCCGGGGCATTTCTATGCAAGAGCGGTAGTATTACGCGTTCTGCTATTGGGGCAGCGGTCAGCCGAGACCTAAAACCGCCAAAATCCTGTGGCGGATTTGGCGATCAAGAACCAAAGGTTACCCTTTTTTCAGAACTTCACGGCCCAGCAATTCTGCGATCTGAACCGCATTCAATGCGGCCCCTTTGCGCAGGTTGTCTGACACGCACCACAGGTTCAGACCATTATCAATTGTGCTGTCCTGACGGATGCGGCTGATGAATGTGGCAAAGTCGCCAACGCATTCAATTGGCGTGACGTAGCCGCCGTCCTCGCGCTTGTCGATCACCATGATGCCGGGTGCCGTGCGCAAGATCTCGCGGGCTTCATCCTCGTCCAGATGATCTTCAAACTCGATGTTCACGGCCTCTGAGTGGCCTACAAACACGGGCACACGCACACATGTCGCCGTCACCTTGATTGCCGGATCAACGATTTTCTTGGTTTCGGCCACCATTTTCCATTCTTCTTTGGTGGTGCCATCCTCCATGAACACATCAATATGCGGGATCACGTTGAATGCGATCTGTTTGGTGAACTTTTTAGGGGGCTTGTCATCGGTCGGGTTGTAGATCGACTTGGTCTGATCCCACAGCTCATCCGCACCTTCCTTGCCGGCACCTGAAACGGACTGATAGGTGCTGACCACGACGCGTTTGATCGTGGCGCGGTCATGCAAGGGCTTGAGCGCAACAACCATCTGGGCCGTCGAACAGTTGGGGTTGGCGATGATGTTCTTTTTGGCGTAATTGTGGATCGCCTCCGGGTTCACCTCGGGCACGATCAGCGGAATGTCCGGATCATAACGATAAAGCGAAGAGTTATCAATGACCACGCATCCGGCTTTGGCCGCACCGGGCGCATACTTTTTAGTGGCCTCAGAACCCACCGCAAACAGCGCCATGTCCCAGCCCGTGAAATCAAACGTATCAAGGTCCTTCGTCTTGAGCGTCTTGTCTCCAAAGCTGATTTCCGTACCCAGGGAACGACGGCTGGCCAAGGCCACAATGTCCTCCACAGGAAACTGGCGCTCTGCCAGAATGTTCAGCATTTCGCGGCCCACATTGCCAGTGGCACCCACGACGGCGACGCGATAACCCATCTGATTTCTCCGTTTATATAGGGGGTTCGTGCGCGCCATGTACCGCAGGCATCCCGGAAGGGAAAGGGATTCGGCGGCGCTTATCCGTTTTGTGTCTGATCCCGGCTGAACAGATAGATCAACAGGCCAATCAACATGCAGACCGAAAACAGCGCAAAGACGTTGACATAGGCTGCGCTGGGCATGTCCGGTTTAACCGAGCTGCTGTAGACCCGGCCTGAGACAAATTGCAGCACGCCTACGCCGCCAATGGAGCAAAGGTTCAGCATGGTCACGCCCCGGCCAATCAGATGGCCGGGCAAAAAGCTGCGCCCATGGGCCATCAGCACCGGATAGGTCGCGCCGAAAAAGCCGACGCCGCACATCAGGGCTATGGAAAGCCACAGTGCCTGCATCGGCAATACGACCAGCATAAGTGCGCAGATCAGCGTGATCACCGTGCCCGCCACGATCATCCATTTGCGCGAAGATGCCACGCGGTCCGCCGGACCATAGGCGAGCGTGCCCAGGATCATTGCAACACCCATCAGCAGGCTGGCCGTGCCAATCAGCCCGGTGCTGGCGGCAAAGGTGTCAGCGAGGTAGGGGCCAATCCACAAACCACGCACCGCCCCGGATATGGCGTAGCTGAAAAAGATAATGGGGTAGATCGGCCAAAGCGCCCTCAGCCGCAGCAATTCCATGAGGGTGCCGCTGGCCTCGCCCTCCACAGGTTGGGGATCGCGGACGTAAATCAATGTGCCCAAAGCCACAAGGGCAGAAACCCCGCCCAACCCCCAAAGGGCCGCGCGCCATCCCATGGTTTCTGCTGCAAAGGCCATTGGGTAAGAGGCCACCAGATTGCCAACACTGCCCAAGCCCACCATCAGCGAGGCAAGCACGGCAAATTGTGCCGGTGGATAGTCGCGTGCGAAGATATAGTAGGATGCCATCAGCACAGGTGAGCAGCCCACGCCAATCAGCGCCATGGCGATGTTGATGTGCAGGGCCGACGATGCCAGTGCGAACACCGCACTCCCCCCGCCACCGCCGATGAACAACAGCCAGGCCGCCGTGCGTCGCGGGCCAATTGTATCCAGCGCCCAACCCACCGGGATTTGCATCGCTGCAAAGGCGACAAACCACATGCCTGACGCCACCGCGAGGTCATCCGGGGTCACGCCGATATCTGTGCCCAAAACGGATGTCAGAACCGCCAAAAACGCTCGGAAAAACTGGCTAAGCACGTAGGCTAGCCCCAAAAAGAATATGCCAGCATTCATGAAGGGGTCTTGACCCACTTGCGCGCCAGATCACGGGTCATGTTGGTCAGCATCAGCAGGTCAGAGCCGACACCGACAAACCGCGCGCCTGCCTCTAGTGTGGCGTTGGTCATCTCATCGTTGGGCGACATGAACCCCGCAATCTTGCCTGCCGCAGCGATGCGGGCTGTGGTCTCTACGATGGTTTGCTTGACCTCCGGGTGCATCAGATCGCCCATGTGGCCCAGATCGGCGGCCAGATCAGCAGGGCCGATGAAGACCCCGTCAATGCCTTCGATCTTCAGGATATCGTCCAGAGCAGCAAGCCCTTTGCGGTTTTCCACCTGCACCATGAGGCAAATTTGCGCGTCCGCTGTTGGGCCGTAGTCTTCGACCGATCCAAAGCCGCCCGCGCGGGTGACGGAATAGCCCACGCCGCGGTCGCCATGGGGCGGATAGGTTATTGCGCGCACCATTTGGCGGGCCTCCTCGGCACTTTCGACCATGGGCACCAGAATGTTGGTGGCCCCGGCATCAAGCACCTGTTTCATGATGCGCGTGTCGGCCACGGGCACACGTACAACCGGCGTGGTTGGTGAGGCCTCAAGAATTTGCAACTGCGTGGTCAATGCGCGCATGTCAAAAGCGGCGTGTTCGCCATCCAGCAACAGCCAGTCAAACCCGGCCATGCCAAGGATTTCCGCGGCGATCGGATCTGCAAGGCCCAGCCAGCAGCCAAAGGTCGTGTTACCGCCGTTCAGTGATTTCTTTAGGGGATTGATCGGGGCTGGCATGGGTTTCGTCCTCAGATTGCGTCTGAATGCACCCTAGACCCGGTTGGTCTGGATTGACCAGAGGTGCAGCCTCATCACCTTGTTCTTCGGGGGATAAGACCCGTTCGAGCGCGTCTTTGGCTTTGGTTTTCAGCTTTTGCGTGGCGCTGTTTTTGAACCCGGTCGTGTCAAAGGGATTGGCGGCTTTCGCAATACCAGTTCTGCCAGGCATTTGCAGGACCCCATCCACAACCAGATCCTTGAAAAGGATCTGCGCCACCTCAGGCTTCAGATGCAACATTTTGGCCAGCATATCGGGGCTGCATTTATTCTGCGCCTGCGCAATGAGTTGCGCCCATGCGTAGGCACCAGGGGGAACCGCGGGCGCTGCAATTGCAGGGGTGCGTGCGGCAAGAGGAAGGGCAGGGGCGGCAAAGACAGCGGCCAGGGAGGTGGTGAATTCTCGTCTGTTCATGGAAGGTATGTAGGGCGGCAGCGCCCCAATTGCGAGTCTTTCGCAAGTGGGGAGTTCGGGATTGAGTTTTTTGGAAGGGTGAAAGAGGGGCGTTCGCAGGTTAAATGACCTTGATCACGTCTTTGTCGATGGCGAGCATGTAGCCCCGGCGCGCGATGTTTTTGACCAGGAGTTCGCTGACGATCTGGTTGCCCAGGGTATCACGGAGACGTTTGATACGGGTGGCTCCGGCGGCCTCATCACAATCAGCCGCACTGCGGCCAGAGATGACGCCTTCAATTTCGGAGCCTGACATCACGTCATCGTCCATGCGCGCTTCGGCCAGAACGGACATGGTTTCCATCGCGGCATCTGTCAGCTTGAAACCAAGGTTGTTGAGGTAAACGGTGTTTTCCTCGCGGCTGATCAGCAGGGAATTGACCTGAATGCCCGCGCGTTCGATCTGGGCCATGCGGCGGTTGAACCCGATCAGCATGACCAGAAAGACCAAGGCGGCGATCAGCATAGCGCTGGCAAAGATCAGCAGCACAAGGATGACCAGGCGATAGCTGGCTAGCGTATCCGAAAAAGCGGTGCCGGATTGGGCCAGGATTTCCAGCAGCTTGATCTCTGAACCAGAGGTCAGATCGTCATTTTCGATGAAAATTCGCGTGACTTGTGCGTTGAATGTATTGGCGTCCGGCAGGGCCCAGAACAGCAGGACAGCCCCAATCAACAGCACAAGAACAATGGCAGCAATACCGCCACCCACAAAACGCCCGCCCATACGGCGCATGTCAGAAGCGGAGGTAGTTTGATCCTGCACTGTTTTTCCTTTGTGCCAGCCCTTCGTCGCCAAAAACGGAGAGCACGTTCAGTAATATCCAACCCTGCGCCGCCAGCCGCGCGCTAAGCTCTGTGCGGGCAGAGGCAGGGTCACAGGCCCCCTCGATCTGCGCAACACCATAGTGCAGGCGCAGCGGGTTGTCCTGCTTGGCCTTGTAATCCGCATAACACCCGGTTGCAGAGGCGGGCAGAGCCGTGAACAGCAAAACGGTGGCCACACTGATGAGAAGTATTTGTTTCATGGGGCTATTTCTGCGCTTTTGCACGGTGATATTCAATATCCGATGCACCTACGGCGCTCTGATATCCAATAACATCTGCCTGTTATTGCCTGTCTGACAGGGATGGCACCAGTTTGATTCCAAGGCGCTTCACTGCGCTGGCCCCCGCACATTTCAGGTGCACCAACAGCAAAAGGATCAGATCCATGTACCGCTCTTTTATCACCACCATCGCTGCTGCCTCTGTTGCATTGACGACGCTGGGTGCCGCCCCCGCATTTGCGGATCGTGACAATGATCTGGCCCATGCACTGGCGGCCATCGCCGGGATCGCGGTTGTAGGCGCGCTGATCCATGAAAACAAAAAGAAGAGGAAAAAGGTGCGCCATGATCAGCGGTATGATCCACAAAATACCCCGCGTGTGCATCGCCCCCATCGCCTGCATGTGCAGCCCCACGTGGACCCGCGCCCCTTGCCGCGCCACGTGCGCCGGAATTTGCTGCCGCAGAATTGCCTGCGCGATTTTCGCACCCGTCACGGCAAGGTGCGGATGTTCCCGCGTCGCTGCCTGGAGCGCAACTACAGCTTTATCAACCGCCTGCCAGACCACTGTGCCACACGGATCAAAACCGACCATGGCCGCCGCGTTGGGTGGGAGGCGCATTGCCTGCGTCAGGCCGGTTACCGTTTGGCCCGCCGTTAAAAACCCGCAATCCGGCACGCATGTCCCCGCGTGTTGGTGAGAGAGGAGAGGGTGTTCGGGCGTCCGCTCCTCTCTCCACAGTTAAAGAGTATTCTTGTAAGAGACTGGTCGGGCCTTGCGGTTCGGCCTGTCTTGCGTTTGGAAGAAGGTATGAAACCTGTCCTGACCCCTGATTATGAATTTGAACGTTTGGCGCAGGCCAAAGGATATCTGCGCATCGCGGGGGTTGATGAGGTTGGGCGTGGCCCGCTCGCCGGCCCGGTGACAGCGGCGGCGGTTGTGTTGGACCCTAACCGCATCCCCGAGGGATTGAACGATTCCAAGAAACTGACGAAACGCGCGCGCGAACGGCTTTACGCCCAGATCAAAGAGGTGGCGGAGGTGTCCATCGCCCATGCCTCTGTTGAGGAAATTGACGCACTGAACATTCTGCGCGCCAGCCACCTTGCGATGGAACGCGCGCTTGCCGGGCTGAACACGCCGGCTGATTATGCGCTGATTGACGGCAACATGATCCCGCGCGGGCTAACCCTTCCGGCAGAGACAATCACCAAGGGTGATGCCCGCTCTGTGTCGATTTCTGCGGCCTCAATTATGGCCAAAGTTTGTCGAGATTGTGTCATGTTGTCCTTGGCGCAACAGCACCCCGGATATGGCTGGGAGACAAACGCAGGCTATGGATCAAAAAGCCACATGTCTGCGCTGCGAAATCAGGGGGTGACCCCTCACCATAGACGTTCCTTTAAACCCGTCCACAATATGTTGTGACAAGGATTTTTCTCAACACACTGAATCAAAAAAGAAATTGACCACGAATCATCAATGACTCATCCTTGTGCTCAACCAACGAGTGCAAAAGCACCGGGACAGAGGCAGATAAATGAACGTGATGACAAAGGGCGCAGATGCGCTTCCCTTGAACAATATTCTTGCGGGTGACTGCATCGACGTGATGAATTCACTGCCCAAAGGCAGCGTGGATCTGATCTTTGCTGACCCGCCTTATAATCTGCAGCTCAAGGGTGATCTGCATCGCCCCGACAACTCCAAAGTGGATGCGGTTGATGACGAATGGGACCAGTTCGACAGCTTCAAAGTATACGATCAGTTTACCAGGGCGTGGCTGAAGGCCGCCCGTCGTCTGCTGAAACCGCATGGCGCAATCTGGGTCATTGGCAGCTATCACAACATCTTCCGTGTCGGGGCCGAGTTGCAAAACCAGGGCTACTGGATTTTGAACGACGTGGTGTGGCGCAAGTCCAACCCGATGCCGAACTTTCGTGGGAAACGTTTTACCAATGCCCATGAGACAATGATCTGGGCGGGCAAGGATGAAAGCAGCAAATACACCTTTAACTATGAGGCGCTGAAGGCGCTGAACGAGGGTATTCAGATGCGCTCAGACTGGGTGCTGCCGATTTGCACCGGGCATGAGCGTCTGAAAGACGATGCCGGTGACAAAGCGCACCCCACGCAGAAACCCGAAAGCCTGCTGCACCGTGTGCTGGTCGGCTCCACCAACCCGGGTGATGTTGTGCTTGATCCGTTTTTTGGCACAGGCACGACCGGCGCTGTGTGCAAAATGCTGGGGCGCGAATTTATTGGGATTGAGCGTGAAGAAGCCTATCGCACGGTTGCGGCGAAACGCATCAACAAGGTGCGTAAGTTTGATCGCGACGCGCTGCAAACCACCACTTCCAAACGCGCGGAACCGCGCGTGCCTTTTGGTCAGTTGGTCGAACGTGGTATGCTGCGCCCGGGCGAAGAACTCTATTCTCTCAACGGACGTCACAAGGCCAAGGTGCGCGCAGATGGCACACTGATTGGCTCTGACGTCAAAGGGTCCATTCATCAGGTTGGGGCTGCTTACGAAAAAGCCCCAAGCTGTAACGGCTGGACCTACTGGTGCTTTAAGAAGGACGGCAAACGCGTGCCGATTGACCTCTTGCGCCAGCAAATCAGGGCCGAAATGGCCAACTGATCTTTTGAAATTCGAACACCGCCGGTGCCTGCGGCCTTCCACATGAAGGTTCGCCTACAAAGGCACTTAACTTGACCTCGCTCCTGATGGAGCGGGGTCTTTTTTTTGGAAAAGGTTTAACTGGCCCAGGGGTAATGTTGAGCCAGATAGGCGTCGGCTTTTTCATAGACCGGCGCCATGCCCCCAAGGGCGTCAAACCGGGTTTCAATGTCGTTAAAAAAACGCGACATAGGCCACAACATCAGGGTGACCCGATGCGAGGCTATCAAATGTGGTGTCTGGCATGGCCCGGATAGGCCCCCTTATGTATCGACTGTCTCAGGTGCCTTGTGGGCGATCCCGCTCCTTTTGAAACGCCCCGCCTTAATTGCGCTGCATGATACGCGGTACTGAGTTTTTGGGGATCGCGCTGTTGGTACGTCTTGACCTGTTTCAGTTTAGGTTTTTTCGTTTTCGCTGCACCGCATTTAATGCCGCGTGCAGGTGGTGCCCGTCAAATTCCATCTTGTTGACAACATAAAGCACCCCGGCGGATGCGGCTTTGTCCCACATAAAGGGGGAGGGCCAATCGCTGACAATGATCACAGGAATCTGGCCAAGCTCACTGTCCTGCGCCAATTCCAGTGCAAAATTCGCACCCAAGCCATCAGGCAGATTGTTGTCCAGCAGGATGATATCCATCTGCCCCTCGCGCAGCATGGCGCGCGCCTTGTTTAGTGTGGTGGCGACGGACACGGGCATTTTGTCAAACGTTCGATTGACGATGCGTGTCATGCGCGTGCTGTCAAATTCGCTGTCTTCAATGATCAGACAGGACCCGAATGTTGGGTCTTCTGCTAATTGGGCTTGTTCCATGCCGCCTCCTATGCAATTGGTGGCAATGCAATGACAGGCATAGTTTAAGATTGGGTGTGTTGAGGGGGTGCCTTAGCGCGGCAACGGGGTGGCGTGTTTGTTGTAAAGCGCCCAGTCGGTAATTTCCGGGTAATAGGTCGCGCGCCACTGCCGGACACGTGGGTTCATAATGCGTCGCCACAGCGGGGGCACCATCGCGGCTATAGTCATCACCGGATAGCCAAAGGGCAGTTGCGGTGCCTCTTCCGGACCATAGGTTTGCAACACCGGAAAGCGGCGATCGGGTTTGTAGTGATGGTCTGAATGACGCTGCAAGTTGATCAACAGCCAGTTTGACGCCCGGTGTGCCGCATTCCAGGAATGGCGCGGTTGCACGTGTTCATATTTGCCCTCACCCAGATGTTTACGGGTCAGGCCGTAGTGTTCGATGTAGTTGACCAGCTCCAGCTGCCAGATCGCCACACCCGCCTGTACCAAGAACAACCCAACGCCGATCCAGCCCGCCAACAGGAATGCCAACAGCAGAAACCCGGCCTGCAAGGCCCAGTATTTAAAGAACGGATTGCGCAGCGCCGTCCACGGCTGATTTTTGCGCGCCAGCATCTGCTTTTCGGCACGAAAGGCAGAGCGCCAGCACGCAAGCAGAACACGCGGATAATACCTGTGAAACCCCTCATTGTAGCGCGCGGTCACAGGGTCGCGGGGGGTGCCGACATAGCGGTGATGCACCAACAGGTGTTCAGACCGGAAATGCGAATATAGCACCATCGCCAGCAGGATATCCGCCCACCAGCGCTCCAAACGGTTTTTTTGATGCATCAGTTCATGTGAATAATTGATGCCAATGGTGCCGGTGATCACGCCAACCCCAAAAAACAGGCCAACACATTCCCATCCGCTTAGATGTGCCGCCCGCGGCGCGTACCAGAGCAGGCCAAAGATGGTCAGAAATTGCAGGGGCACCCAGACAAGCGTGACCAAGCGATACCAGAACATATCGTTCTCGTCTGCTTCCAGATCTGCATTGCTGAGGTCGAGCCCCAGAACAAGGTCCAGCAAGGAAAACAAATACCAGGTCACCACCGGCAGGATTAAAAGCGTCCACCCCCCGTAATACGCAGAGATCCAGGCCAAGGGGATCAAACCCAGCGACATCCAGAACGGCAGTGCGCGTGAAAAGCGGGCCAATCTGGCGGGGGGGACAATGGTGCTTTGCGTGCTCATAAGGGCGGGACCTGCGTGGTTTTGCAAAGCGTAGCGCAGAAAGAGCGCAGGACAAAGACGTGACGCTGCGCTACTTCGCCGCGAGGTCAAAGGCCTTGCGCATCACGGTGGGCAGATCGCTGGGGCGAAAATCGTATTTTGGCACAAAGTGGCCTCTGTTTGGGACTGCATCCAAATCAACGCGCGCGACCTGAACCTGCAAGATCAGATGAAAATGCGTGAAGGTATGGCGCACCTCGCCGGGCAGCACAGTCCACTTCGCCTGAACAGGCGGCAAACCAATCGGCAAGGGGGTAGCGACATCCGCCCACTCAGACCCCGGCCAGCCCAGCATGCCACCCAGCAATCCCTTGGCAGGGCGCGTTTCCAACAGCCGGGCCCCGTCTGCGCGCTGCGCCAGATAGACCGTGCCATGGCGCACAGGTTTTGCTTTTTTCGGCGTTTTCTTGGGCAACTCAGCGGCGGTGCCTGCCAGACGGGCCTGACAAGGGTCCCGCCAGGGGCAAATGCCACAGGCAGGTGATTTGGGGCTGCAAATGGTTGCGCCTAGATCCATCACCGCCTGCGCGTAATCGCCGGGCCGCGATTGTGGCGTGAGCGCTGCGGCCTTTACCATCAATTCAGGTTTGGCGGCGGGCAACGGTGTGTGAATGTCATAAAGCCGCGCCATGACACGTTCAACGTTGCCATCAAGCACAGTAAAGGGCAGATCAAACGCGATAGAGGCCACCGCCGCCGCAGTGTAGGGCCCCACACCGGGTAATTTGAGCAGCGCGCCGTGATCTGCGGGAAAGGTGCCGCCGTGTTCATCTACCACAACCCGTGCGCATTTGAGCAGATTGCGTGCCCGCGCGTAATATCCAAGGCCGGCCCATTCCCCCATCACATTGGCGTCCTGTGCGGCGGCAAGGTCCGCAACCGTGGGCCAGCGCGCCTGAAACCGCTCAAAATAGCTGCGTACCGTGGCGACGGTGGTTTGTTGCAGCATGATTTCACTCATCCAGATCGCATAGGGGTCTGGCATGATCCCTGCCTTGCGTGCCTCCGGACCAACCCGCCATGGCATCTTGCGCGCATGTGCGTCATACCAGTCCAGCAGGACATCAGAGTAGGGTTTTTCACGCAAAAGTCATGTCTCCTATCACAGGACGGCTTGGTAACATTCATGCGAGCAGGTAAGAAGTGCCCAAGCATTTTGGGAAACATGATAGATGCCGCCACGGCGTACCAGCACAAAAGGGTTCAAGCGCACGGACAGCTTGCTGTCGGGCCAAATTCGTGCGGCCTCTGAAAGCCGGGGGTTTGCGCAATCGCGTCTGTTGACCCAGTGGAGCGAGATTGCCGGACCAGACACCGCCGCCATCGCGCACCCGGTTGAGGTAAGCTATGGGCGCGGGGGCATGGGCGCGACGTTGACGCTGCTGACCACCGGGGCCAACGCACCGATGCTGGAAATGCAAAAAGAACAACTGCGCACGCGGGTCAATGCGGTTTACGGCTACAACGCCATTTCAAGAGTGCGGATCACACAGACCGCTGCAACCGGGTTTGCAGATGGCAAAGTCGCCTTTGGTCACAAGCCAAAAGAGGCGGCGGCCGCTGCCCCAAACCCCGCCCTGCGACAAAAGGCGACAGAGGCAGCGCGACCCGTTTCTGATGATGGCCTGCGTGCAGCCCTTGCACGTCTGGGCGAGAACGTATTGAACAAAGCAAAACCCTGAAAAGGAAATGACATGACGCGGATGAATGCAATTCTGGCGGCTATTGCGGTGGTCGCATTGGGTGCGTGGTATTTTACCAGCGGCAGCAACAATGACGCTGTCCCGTCTGGCTCTGGCTATACGTTTAGCGAAACAGCCTCGGAATTTGGCCTGACGGAGATGACACAGGGCAACCCGGACGCGCCCGTAACGATCGTCGAATACGCGTCCTTTACCTGCCCGCACTGCGCACGTTTCCACGAAGGTGCCTATCAGCAGCTCAAGGCGGACTATATCGACACGAACAAGATCAACTTTGTCTACCGCGAGGTCTATTTTGACCGTCCGGGTCTTTGGGCCTCCATGGTTGCGCGTTGCGGCGGCACAGAAAAATATCACGGAATCGCAGATTTGATCTACAAGGGTCAGTCCACATGGGCACGTGCCGGTGCCCCAGCGGAGATCGTCGCGGAACTTGGCAAGATTGGTCGCCTTGCGGGATTGGACGGCGACACGCTGGATGCTTGTTTGCAGGATGCCGAAAAAGCCGAAAACCTGACCAAGTGGGAAGACAAAAATATGGCGGCTGACGGCATCGACTCCACGCCCAGCTTTGTCATCAACGGCAAGAAATATTCCAACATGGCCTATCCAGAAATGAAGGCCCTGATCGAAACCGCGCTTGGCAACTGATGGCCACACCCCTCGCTGGTCTCAAGGTTGTCGAACTTGCCCGGGTCCTTGCCGGACCTTGGGCGGGCCAGACCCTGAGTGATCTGGGCTGCGAGGTGATCAAGGTCGAAAGCCCTGCGGGCGATGACACACGTCAATGGGGCCCGCCTTTTGTGGCGCGGGATGCGGATGTCTCCGCCTCCTACTTTCATTCCACAAACCGGGGCAAAGCCTCCGTCACCATTGATTTTCGTGACCCCGAAGGTGTTGCACAGCTAAAAACGCTGCTAGGTGACGCAGACATTCTTATTGAGAATTTCAAGACAGGCGGGCTAGCGAAATACGGGTTGGACTACGCCAGCCTTGCGGCGGAATTTCCGCGCCTGATCTATTGCTCCATCACCGGGTTTGGCCATACGGGGCCTTACGCGCACCGTGCGGGGTATGATTTTATCATCCAGGGCATGTCTGGCCTGATGTCGATCACCGGTGAGCCGGACCGTCAGCCGCAAAAGTCAGGTATGGCAATTACGGATATTTGCACCGGCATTTACGCCACAACTGCTATCCTGGCTGCGGTGCATCAGCGCAATGAGACGGGCCGGGGGCAACACATTGATATGGCGCTGCTGGATTGTGCGGTGTCGATCATGGGCAATCAGGCGATGAATTATCTGACCACGGGCAAAGCGCCAACCCGGATGGGCAATGCGCATCCCAATCTCACGCCCTACGAGGTTTTTGCCTGCAGCGATGGGCACCTGATCATCGCAACGGGCAACGACGGGCAATACCAACGCCTGTGCCATTTGCTGGGGTTGGGTGACATGGCCGAGGCACCCGAATTTGCCAAAAATGCCGATCGTGTGGCCAACCGGCCCGAGATGATCGTGCGGCTGAATGCGGCCACGATCATGCGAAGCCGCGATGACCTGCTGGCGGCCTGTGGGGCCAATAATGTGCCCGCGGGTCCGATCAACACGCTGGATGATGTCATGGCTGACCCGCAAGTGATTGCGCGTGGCATGCAGATCGAACTGGACGGTGTGCCGGGGTTGCGCTCACCCTTCACCTTTTCGGAGGCTGATCTGGCATTGCACCGTCCGGCCCCGAAACTGGGCGAAGACAATTGAGAGCAGCGCCGTTTTCTTCAAAGAAAACGGTCCGAAATTTTCGAAAATTTCGCGCCCCTAGCCGCGGGGTAAGGCTTCCAACGCATCAAACAGCGCATTTGGGGCCTCGATCTCCAACCGCACGGGCACCGTGATGACCTTGCTGCGAAATGCCGCTGGCAGACGTACCGCGTCCTTCTCTGTTGTCACCAACTGCGCCCCGCGCGCCTTCGCATCAGCTTCCAACCGGCCCATCAGAGTTGTGGTGAGCGGCTGATGATCGCTGAGCGCTTCGGCGTGTAGCACTGTTGCCCCCAGATCGCGCAGGGTGGCAAAGAATTTTTCGGGATGGCCAATCCCGGCAAAGGCCAAAACACGGGCATCTTTCCAATCCATGCCCGTTTGCAGCGGCTTTAGTGCAGCCTGGACACGCGGCAGACCCGCAGGCAGGGCTTGCGTGTCAAACTGCGTTTGTGCCGCCGTATCCCCGATGCTGAGCACCACATCCGCCCGCGCCAACCCAACGTCAACCGGCTCGCGCAGCGGTCCGGCGGGCAGGCACAACCCATTGCCAAACCCCTTGAGCGCATCCACCACCACAATGCTCAGATCATAGGCCACTGCCGGGTTTTGAAATCCATCATCAAGCACCACAACGGAGGCCCCGGCCTTTCTTGCGGCACGCACGCCTGCTGCGCGATCTTTGGCAACCCAGACCTCGGAGAACGCAGCCAGCAAAAGGGGCTCATCCCCGACCTGTGTTGCGTTGTGACGGGCCAGATCAACCTGCACCGGGCCCATCAAAGACCCTCCATGCCCGCGCGACACAATATGGGGGTCATGATACATGTTACGCAAATAGGAGACCACGGCCATGACCGTGGGCGTCTTGCCCGTGCCACCCGCGTTCAGGTTGCCAACGCAGATGACCGGCACATCCATCTTTTCCGGTGTCCCACGGGCCAGCCGACGTGCCGTCCCAAAGGCATATAACGCACCAAGCGGGCGCAGCAGCTGCGCGCGCCAGTCCGGGCGTCCCTTGTGCCAAAAGTCCGGCGCACGGGTCATGAGGTCTGCATCAGGGTTTGATCCAAGGCGTGTTGTACCAGTTCCACCGTTCTGTCTGTCACCTCCGCTCCCTGAGAGATCACATCCCACCCCGCGTGGGCCATTGCGGCGGCCTGATCCGGGACAATCAGATGGGAGACTGCCGTGCCCAATGCCGTGGCGTCATTCACAATCCGTGCGGCACCCGCAGCGGCCAGACGTTTGTAGGACGGCATGAAATCCCGCACTTTCGGCCCATAAAGCACAGCAGAGCCCAAGGCAGCGGCTTCAAACGGGTCAAATCCACCGGTATCGGGCACCAGAGACGATCCCATGAATGAAACCGGCGCCACGCGAAAAAACAATGCCCGGTCCGCCGGGTCGCTGGCCACAAGAACCTGCGTGTTGTCATCGGGATAACCCCCTTCATCCCAATTGCGCACCAGAAACTTTCCATCATCAGCCAAGGCAACCGCCGCACCGGTATCTTTGGCATCTGCTGGCATCAGGATCAAAAGCAGACGATGGGACAGGCGCATGGCCTGACGATGTGCAGCCAGAACGGTGGCAATTTCATTGGCATGTGTTTCGACTGCAAACCAAACCGGGCGCCCGCCCAATGCCTCTGCCAGCTCCGTCACATCACTGTCCGCACAGGTCAGCGCCTGTGCCCCGGCCACCAGCGGCGATGTGATCTCAATATCAGAACTTGTACAACCCAGCTGCACCAGGCGCCGCTTGCCCGCGTTGGAACGGGCGAGTACCGGGTCAAACTGTGCGAGCAGCGTGCGCGTCAGGTCAGACAACCAGCGGTCACGGTGTCCGTCAAACCCTTTGCTGTCCACATCCAGCAGGATCATGGGGCAGCCTTTGCCAGTGCAGGCCAGCACCAGATTGGGCCGCAGCATCCCCCAGAGCCAGAGACAGGTATCAGGGCTCCAATGATCCAGAAACGCCGCAACACTGTCCGGGTGTTCGCTGGGTTGGGGTTGCACAATCACGGTGTCCGATGGGCGATGAGGGCTGTTTTCGATGTCCGGCACGGTGATCAGCACGCGCAACCCATAGCGCATGTGGCACAGACGGTTGGCCAAATTGACAACGGCAACCAGACTGCCCGGTTCAGGGGCGTGAATCCAGACCAGCTCTCCCTTCGGGCGCGGCTGGTCCGGGAGCGTAGTTTGTGCCTCGCCTCGTCGGGCAATTGCCCGATACGCCGTCAGCCCCAGCGACCGCGCCATGTGATGTCAGCCTTGCGTTGCGATTGAAACAACCGCCACAGCTTGCTGTTTAAGATGACGTATCTTGGCGGGGGTTCGGGGGGTCCCGGCGTCTGAGGCACCTCCTGCATCGCGCAAGGCGGTCTTGACGAGAGTCACCAACGCGCCACTCTGAACAAGGGGCATGGGGTGGGTCATGGTGTGATCCTTTGTGCGTGGTCCGTGACCTTGGGTATCAGATGGGCCGTGTCACGCAAGGGCAGAGGTTAAAACCGCGTGGCCGCAGGCACTGCCCGCGACAACCCCATCCAGTCGTGGATCGGGGTTGTTATAGACCAGCGTTGCCCCCTTGCGATCAGACGCACCGCCGCCTGCCTCACGCACGATCAAAGTGCCTGCCGCGATGTCCCATTCCCATGTCGGGCGCAGGGTAATCATCGCATCAAAGCGCCCCTCCGCCACCAGGGCCAGACGATAGGCCAAAGACGGGCGATAGCTGCGCTTGAACGTTGGGGCTGTGCCTGCGTTCCAGTGTTTCGCCACCATGGCCGGGCGCGCGGCCAGCACGGTCATATCTGTAACGTTGCAATCCTCTGAGGTGCGCAAGGGCACGCCATTTAACCATGCCCCCTGACCAAGAGCCGCCGCATACAACTTGTCGCGCAACGGCAGATAGATCACGGCTGCCGTGACCTGACCACGCTCTGCCACGGCAATTGAATGGGCCCAGGTGCTGGACCCTTCGACAAAACTGCGGGTGCCGTCGATGGGGTCCACGATAAACACACGTTCCGCACTCAGCCGGGCGGCGTTGTCCTCTGTTTCTTCTGACAGCCAGCCATAATCGGGCCGTGCCAATTGCAAGGTGGTCGACAGCAGTGCATTGACCGCCAGATCGGCCTCGGTCACAGGGCCTGCATCGTCGGGTTTGTCCCACCGCTGTGCCGTTGCTCCGGCATAACTTGTGGCCACCCGCCCAGCGGCGCGGGCTGCGTCAATCAAAAGGGGTAGATCATGCGCCGGCAAGGGTCATTCCAGACACAAGAAGCGATGGGACAACCCGGCTGAGATGCGGACGCGCGTCATTGGCAGGCACGATGCTGCGCAACATATCGCGCAGGTTTCCCGCAATGGTGCATTCATTGATCGCATGGGTGATTTCACCATTTTCGACCCACAGACCAGAGGCCCCGCGCGAGTATTCCCCGGTATTTGGGTTGATGGTGGAGCCAATCATTGACGTGACCAACAGCCCTGTTCCCATGTCGCGGATCAGATCATCGCGGCTGGCACTGCCCTGGGTAAGCGCAACATTCCAGCTGGACGGGGACGGCCCCGAGGATGTGCCGCGCGCCGCATTTCCGGTTGAGCCCATATCAAGTTTACGCGCATTGGCCAGATCAAGCGTCCAGCCTTGTAAAACACCATCTTTAACCAAGGTGCGTTTTGCGGTTGGCATGCCCTCCCCGTCAAAGGGGCGGGAGCGGCTGACCCGAGGGCGGTGCGGGTCTTCAACCACAGACAATGCGCGGGGCAGTACCTGTGCGCCCAGATCGTCCCGCAGCCACGATGCGCCGCGCGCAATGGCGGACCCGTTCATTGCCGCCAGCAAATGCCCGATCAGGCTGGAGGCGACCCGTTCGTCAAACAGCACGGGAAAGGCGCCCGTGGGCGGTTTGTGCGCATCCATACGTTCCAGCGTGCGCGCCGCTGCGGTTGCCCCAATGTCCTGTGCTGCACGCAAATCGGATTGGAAGATGCGGCTGTCGCCGTCGTAATCCCGTTCCATCCCGGTGCCGCTACCGGCAATCGTGACACAGGAAATGCCACGGCTGGTGCGTCCATAGCCCCCTTCAAACCCGTTGGAGGTCGACAACCAGATGTGCTGCGCGCCGTAACCTGCGCTGGCAGACTGCACTTGCGAAATGCCTTTGACCGCCATCCCTGCGGCCTCGGCCTCTGCGGCATCCTGTTGCAGGATTTCCGGCGCGGGTTCGGGGGTGGGGTCACGCAGTTGCAAGGCCTCTGCATCCCAATCTTTGGACAGCTGATCGGCCTCGGCCAAGCCGGCATAGGGGTCCTGTGGTGCCTCGCGGGCCATGGCGATGGCGCGGGTTGCCATGTCATCAATGGTGCGCGTTGAGGTATCGGAGGCGGACACCTGCGCCACCCGTTGCCCGACAAACACACGCAATCCAATGTCTGTGCCCTCTGACCGTTCCGCCTGTTCCAGGGCACCGCCGCGCACATCCACCGACAGGGACGTGGCCTCCACCGCAAGCGCATCTGCGGCGTCTGCACCTGCGGCCTTGGCGGCACGCAACAGGGAATGTGTCAGCTCTTGCAGGGGCTGGGTCATGGGGTGAGCTCCGTCTTGCGGGTTGGACAGCACAGGTAGTCTGCGCAGCGCGGCAGGGCAAGTACGCCTGAGCCCTGTTCTATGGCGGTCAAGAAAAAGGGGGCGTGCCATGCGACACGCCCCCTTGGTCATCTTCGTTAGAAATGGATTATAGCGAAATGCAAATAACTTGAAACACACTGCATCTCCTAGCCAGTTGAAACCTCTGATTTCAGGCAGGGTTAGGTGATGCAGGTTTTTGCATTTCTGCTCTACTTGATGCGCTGACCATTGGCCAGAATCTGGCCTGCATCGTTGAATTCAACCGTGGAGGTCAGCGTGTCGGGCGCATCCCCCGGCACGGCAAACAGCCCCATCATCATCCGCGCACCCATGGCCTGCTCTTCGGGCAACAGGCCCATGGCAACCAGTTTATCCATCAGACCATTGCCCCCGGCGAGCGCGAGATTGATCGCGCCAACAGGTTTTGGAAAATCGGGATAGGTGGTGGTGTCGGTGTTATCAAAGGTGAAATCGCCGGACCCTTCAAGGCGTGCACCTGCGACGCTCAGCAACAGTTTGCCCAGCGTCAGTGCCTGCAATTCACCGGGCACTGGTGTGCTTGCGGCGGTTTCAGGGTCCATGATGTCCACCAGCAACTTGGCCTTGCCGGTCAGGTCCAGCTCAATCGTGGCCGGATCGCGGGGCAATTGCGCGGTTGGATCAAAGATCGACCAGATCAAATCAGACATCACAAAATCGCCCATCGTCAGGCCAAAGGCAAAATCCTGTGGATCGTCACTGGCACTGATCGGCATGGCAAGATCAAAGCCGGCGCGCGCCATGCTCATCTCAACCGGGAAAGGCAGCTGTGCGGCCTGTACGTTCAAGCGCACGTCGTTTTGCGAGACATTATAGGCCAGTTCCTTGTCGTTCATCACCACACCCAGTGCGCCACCCTGTGACGTGGTTTGCGCGGTGAAATTCCCGCTGGCGGGGTCCTGAACGTCAACGTTGGACGCTCCGGACGTGTAGTTGAACTTTCCGCTTGCGGCAAAACCAGCTTTCATCATCGCGGCCATGTTGCTGGTGTCGAGCAATGTCAGCGGGATCGACCCACCCCCATCAAAAGACACACCATCAATGCTGCCGTTGAATTTGACTTTTACGGGCTCATCCGGGTTGTCGATGGCAACGTCATAGACCATCTTTTCGAGAGAACCGGTTTGTTCGTAGGTCCGCAAGGCCCCAAGGGTCATGGTGGTGCTGGTGCTGACGCCCGTACCCGTCACGTTGACCTTTGCATTGTCCTGCCCGAAATTAACGCCCTCAGCCTCAAGCGACGTCAGGGACAAATCAATGCTGTCCGCACTGTAGTCATAGGTCGCTTTGTCTGACGACCCGCTTGCGGTCATCCTTTGGCCGGTCTGGGCGTAGTCAAACCGCATGACAAAATTCTCGCCATTTTCCATTGCATTGATGGTCAATGGCATGACGTTAGGTAGTTGCACGTCAACCGCCGGGCCGTTCTGGATAAAGGTCAGCGTGCCCATCGACACTGTAACCGCGCCGCTGCCTTCTGGCAGGGTCAGAGACATCTGGATGTCGCTCACCGTCAGGTCCGCACCATTGACCGTTTCTCCGGCGGTGACGGCATACCCCATGCTTTCCATGTAGGTCTTCCAGTCGGCCCAGACTTCGGCTGTGGTCAGGTCAGCCCAACTTGCCTGCGCGGCCAACATGGCTGGCACGGCGAGGGCAAGACGAAAAGACGTTTGTTTACTCATTGATAAATTCCTTTGATGGGGCGTGATGCGGCAGAGTCCGACAATGTGGCACAATCGTCAAGGTAGGGTCGCAAAGTATGAAAAATATATGAAATTCCGGCGCCCCTGCCCCAACCGTGCGTAGGGCTGGACCCTCACGACGGGGCGGATTACCAACGGCAACACAGGCGATGCGACAGGTATCGCCTCCAAGCAGCAAAGGAACCGGGCACATGGATTTCACCAACAAAACCGTCATGATCACAGGGGCCAGCCGGGGCATCGGCGCGGAGGCTGCGCGTCAGTTTGCGGCACAGGGTGCCAATGTTGCCTTGTTGGCGCGAGGCAAAGACGCCATCGACGCCTTGAGCCGTGAGATTGGCAGCAATGCCATTGCACTGACCTGTGATGTGGCCAATTACAGCGATGTTGCGGCGGCGGTGGAGACCACCGCAGAGCGTTTCGGCGGCTTGGACGTGTTGATCAACAATGCAGGTGTTGTTGAGCCCATTTCACACCTTGCCACCGCTGACCCTGACGATTGGGGACAGGTGATCGACATCAACCTCAAGGGCGTTTTTAACGGCGTGCGTGCGGCCTTGCCGGTGATGAAAGCAGCCGGGGGTGGGTCAATTCTGACCATCTCCTCCGGCGCGGCTCATGGCCCGGTGGAGGCCTGGAGCCATTATTGCGCTTCAAAGGCAGCGGTGAACATGCTGACCCGCTGCGTGCACAAGGAAGAGGCCGAACACGGCATTCGCGCCATCGGTCTGTCGCCCGGCACCGTGGCCACGCAGATGCAGCGCGAGATCAGGGCCTCTGGCATCAACCCGGTCAGCCAATTGGCGTGGGAGGATCACATTCCGGCTGAGTGGCCTGCCAAATGTCTGGTCTGGATGTGCGGGGCTGAGGCGGATCGTTTCAAGGGCGATGAAATCTCATTGCGGGATGAGGACATTCGCCGTGCTGTGGGTCTGATATGATCACGCTGGACCGGGCGGGTGGCATCTGGACAGTGACGCTCAACCGGCCTGAAAAAGTCAATGCGCTGACCCATGCGATGCTGAGCGAATTGGCGGATGTCATGGAAAATGCGGGTGATGCCCGCGCGGTGATCCTGACCGGGCAAGGCCGTGTGTTTAGTGCGGGCGCTGATCTGGACGAGGCGCGCGCCGGCCTGGCGACCTCTGACCTGTGGGAGCGTCTGTCTGGCGCAATTGCAGCCCTGCCGGGCCTCACAGTCGCGGCGTTGAACGGCACCCTGGCAGGAGGGGCCATGGGTATGGCATTGGCCTGCGATCTGCGCATTTCGGTGCGCTCGGCCAAATTCTTTTATCCGGTGATGAAACTTGGCTTTTTGCCGCAACCCTCTGATCCGGCGCGCATGGCGGCGCTGATTGGTCCGGCCCGTACCAAACTGATCCTGATGGGTGGCCAAAAAATTGAGGCGGACGAGGCGCTGTCCTTTGGCCTGATTGATCGCATCGTCGAACCAGACCTGCTTATCCAAACAGCCCGGATGCTTTGTGCGGATACCAGCCAAGCCGAGGCGGATATCGCAAGGACGATCAAGGCGATTTGCACTGCGTGTTAACCCCGCCCTCCCCTCTTTCTGGCCTTAATTCTTCCCGGAGGTTTGGAGGCAGAGCCTCCAAATTGGCTTTTCCAAAGCCAATCACCGCATGGCGAGACATTTCCTACCGCTTGCGTGTCCCCCCGGGCACCTTTGATCGAAAGTCAGGCGGGCGTTTGGCGACCCATGCGGCGAATTTGGCCAGTCTGGGATGGGTCAACAGCGCCTCTGGTGTATTGTAGTGCCGTGCAAGCTCCGCCTCGGTCAGGGTCGCGTGGATTTCGCGGTGGCAAATGTGGTGCAAAAGCACAACCGGCCCGCCTTTGCCCCCCTTCAGTTTGGGGATCAGGTGATGTTTGCTTTGCGGGACATCGGGCGGAATGTCGCGGCCACAAAGCGGGCATATGGGGTCCGGGTCACCTATCGGCTTGATCCTTTGCAATTGACAGGGCAAGAGGATGGGCCAACGCGGCAGGAAAACAAGGGCCAAAGGAAAGCGCCATGGAGTTTGATCTCTCCTCCCAACCAGAAATTGTGCAGACCGCTGCGGGATATGCCATTCAGGGCTATGAACTGGCGCTGACGTGGTTGTTGAGCCCGGCGGCCTGGTCCCAATTTGCCCTGTTGATTGTCGCCTACCTGGCGGCTGTGGTGATCACCCGCAAGCTGCGCCCCTTGCTGGCGCGCCTGATTGATCCGCGCGAAAAGGAAAACCTGTTTTCCGCCCCGCGCCGGTTTGTTCTGCAATTTCTGCCACTGTTGCTGCCGCTGATGGCTTATGCCCTGACGGGCATTGGCGAGGGCATCGTGCGCTCGATCTTTGACAGCGGGTCTGTCATTGCCTTTGGCAAGCGTGTTTTCCTGTTCCTTGCGGCCCGCGCGCTGGTGCGCGACATCATTTCTGAACCCTTCCTGAACCTGCTGGGCCGCTACATCCTGATCCCGGTCATGGCGCTTTATACGGTAGGCATGCTGGATCTGGTCACCCAGACCCTGACCGACACGATTGTGGGCGTGGGCAACATCCAGTTTTCGCTGATCACCGTCGTGCGCGGCGTCATTGCGGGGTCGATCCTGTTCTGGCTGGGGCAATGGTCAAACTCGCAGACCACGGCGATCATCTCCAAGAATGAGGACATGCGACCCTCGATCCGGCAACTGTCGATCAAGGTTGTCGAGTTCATGATCTTTGGTCTCGCGTTTATCCTGCTGATGAACATCATGGGGATCAATCTGGGTGCCTTGGCGGTCTTGGGCGGTGCGATCGGTGTGGGCCTTGGTTTTGGCCTGCAAAAGATCGCCTCAAACTTTATCTCCGGCGTGATCTTGCTGCTTGAAGGGCAAGCCACGGTTGGTGACTTTGTTGCACTTGATGGGGGTGAGGAAGGCAAGATCGTGAAGATGATGGCCCGTGCGGTCATTCTGGAAACCTTCGATGGCCGCTGGATCGTGGTGCCCAACGAGGATTTCATCGTTACCCGGGTGGTCAATTACTCTGACTCAGGGTCCGCCAACCGCTACGAGGCGGATTTTTCCGTCAGCTATGACACCGACATCAACACCATCCCCGCAATTGTTGAGGCCGCTGTGGCCACTCATCCAGAAGTGTTGGATCTGCCCTATCCCCCCGATTGCGAACTGCGTGGGTTTGGCGACAGCGGCATAGATTTTGCGGTGGAATTCTGGGTCAACGGGCTGGATGACGGGCCGAACAAATACACCTCTGATGTGTTGTTCCTGATCTGGAACGCGCTCAAGGACAATGACATCGAAATCCCCTATCCGCAGCGTGTGGTCGAAATTAAAGGTGGTCTGCCCAAGGCAGAGGTATGAAAACGGCTGTTGTTATTGGCGCGGGCCCGGCAGGTCTGATGGCGGCACAAGCGCTGCTGGATGCGGGCGTGCCGGTCACCCTGTGCGAGGGCAAGCCGACAGTTGGGCGCAAGTTTTTGATGGCGGGTAAATCAGGGCTGAACCTGACCAAAGACGAACCCGTCTCGACGTTCAAACAGGCCTTTGCGGAGGCGCGCGGCCCGCTTGAACCCATATTGAACGCCTTTGATGCCACCGCGATTCAAGACTGGGCGCGGGGTTTGAATCAGGAGATTTTCACGGGCTCCACTGGGCGGGTCTTTCCAAAAGTGATGAAAGCTTCGCCTTTGTTGCGCGCATGGCTGGCGCGGCTGTCAGAGGCCGGTTTGCAGATCAACACCCGCTGGCACTGGCAAGGCTGGTCCGGGAATGCGCTGAACTTTGATACGCCAGAGGGCGCGCAGATGTTGACCCCTGATGCGACCGTTCTGGCGCTGGGTGGTGCAAGCTGGGCCCGCCTTGGCGCGACAGGCGCTTGGGCGGATTGTTTGACCGAAAAAGGTGTCGATCTGGCGGCCTTTGCCCCGGCCAACGCGGGGATCAAGGTGGAGTGGTCCACGCATATGACCAAACATCTGGGGGCGGCATTGAAAGGTGTGGCATGGCGCGCAGGCCCCTATCAGTCGCGGGGCGAGGCCAACTTGTCTGCTGGCGGGCTGGAAGGCGGCGGTATCTACACGGTGTCACGCGGCGTGCGCGAGGGGCATGATCTGTTTCTTGATCTGCTGGCGGATCTCAGCGTGCCAGAGATCACCACCAGGCTGCAAAAACCACGCGGCAAGGCGAGCCTTGCCAACCACCTGCGCAAAACCCTGCGGCTGAGCCCGGTGCAAATCGCGCTGGCGCAGGAAATGGCGCGCCCTTTGCCAGATGGGCTGCGCGCCACTGCGCGGTTGCTCAAGTCATTGCCGATCAGACACGCCGGGCTGCGCCCGCTGGATGAGGTAATTTCCACAGCCGGCGGCGTGCGATTTGCAGCCCTTGATCACGGGCTGATGCTGCACAAGGTGCCGGGTGTCTTTGTGGCAGGTGAAATGATCGACTGGGAGGCCCCGACAGGGGGCTATCTGATCACTGCCTGTCTGGCCACGGGGCGCTGGGCTGGACAACACGCGGCCAAATTTCTTTCCTAGTCGCGCGCTTGAATGGCCTGAAACGCCGGGCGTTCCCGCAGGGACCTGGCCCAAAGGTTCAGTTTGTCATCGACCCGGGGAAACTTGGCCCCGATCGACCAGTTCAGGCAATGCACGGCCAGAATATCCGCATGGGTGATCTGGTCGCCCATCAAAAAGGGCCCCTCAATCCGCTCTGACAAGAGCGCGGCGGAACGCAGGAACTCTGCCTTCAGGCTGTCCTTGATCTCGGGCACGCGGTTTTCCTGGGGAAAAACAAAGGCGTGTTTCGCATAAGTCCACAACACGGCGTCAAATTCATCAATCAGCCATAGGGTCATGGCATCCTGACGTGCCCGGGCAGGGGTGCCGGCGGGAGCCGTTAATGCCCCATGTTTGTCGCCCAGATAGGTCATGATCGCGACGGAATCGGTCAGCACCTCATCGCCGTCCACAAGGGCGGGGATTTTGCCCAACGGGTTGTATTTTTTCGCTTCCTCAGAGCGCGCGCCGCAGGGGATATGAGTATAGGCGATGCCCATTTCCTCCAGCATCCACATCACACGTGCGCCGCGGGATTTGAGAGTGCCAACAACAGTATACATGTAGTGTCCTTTCAGGAATGTGAGCGAGAGGGGAGAGGGCAGGATTGAGTTTATTGGAAGGGTGAAAGGGGGTGTTGTGCGCTCCGGTCAGCGTTGCGCGCCCAGCATGGCCAGTCGGATAAAGGCGCGTTCCACCAAGGCCAGCGCGGGGGCGTTTTGCCCGGCGGATCGCAGGGTCAGGTCGGTATCGGTCAGCACGGTCAGCGCCGTTTCCAGCTTTGCCGCGCCCCAGCTTTTGGCCTGTCGTTGTGCGCGGTCACGGTCGCGCACGCCCCAGATCGGCGCGCCGGGGTTGGCGGCAATGCGGTAAAGCGTGCGAAAATGCCGGGTGGCCATGATGGTGAGCGTCACAGCGTTCACGCCCTGGGCCTGAAGTTTGCTCATCACCGGGCCGATGTCACCCGCGCGGGCCTCGGCCACCACGTGCAGAATGTCATCGACATCGGCCTCTGTGGAGGTGGGCGCACAGGCGGCAATGTCATTAGCGCTCAGCGTTGTGGTGTCCCCCATCTTGTAAAGCGTCAGTTTTTCGAGGGTCTGGCGAAAATCGCCGGGATCAATGGCGCGGGCCAGATCGGTGAGCGCCGCCATGGCATCGGGTTCTGGTGAGAGCCTGGCCTGACCCAACAGAAGTTCAATTTCGGCGCGGTCCGGTGGGGTGTCGTAGATCGCGGCGGCATAGGCCTCGCGGTGGCCCTCAAACGCCTTGAGCACTTTTGAGGTTTTTTTCAGATCGCCCGCACTGACCACAATCTGCGCGTCCCCCGGTTGCCAATCGGCCAGCGTGTCGATCAGGATTTTGGCAATGTTGTCGTTGGCATCCTCCACAAACGCCGCGCGCGGCCCGGGAAAAAACCCCACGGCCTTGATCGCATCCAGCAGCATCGCGGGGTCGCGGCGCAGCTCTGCGGCGGGCATCCGGGTCAGGCGCATTTCCTCTTCGGCGTTTGGCCCTAGCAGGTTTTTCAAAAATTCCTGACGTTTGAGGGCGACGCGCATCGCGTCACTGCCATAGATCAGCAACCCAAGTTTGCCCGGATCAGGCCGCGCGAAATAGGCGTTTGCATCACGCGGGCCGAGTTTCATGAAAGATCAGTGGCAATCAGCCGCGTCACGATTTGATCCGCGATGATGGTCATCAGACGTTCCTGCGCATCCTTTTCCGCCGCCAGCGTCGCCACGGTGGTGCCAGTTGTGGAATAGCCGGTGAAATTTTCGACTTCCCCTGAGGTGACGACATTGCCCGTGTTCAAATCGCGCAGGGCGTATTCCACGGTTGCCAGCAGGTCAAAACGCTCGGTATTGCCTTCTGAGTCAATCGCAAGCCCCTCTTCGCGTGTCTTGATGGTCAGCGAAAGCCCATAGGCGGCAGGGTTGGCGCGGCCCAAGCGCTCCTCAAGTGCGCGGGTTAGCAGGAAGCCAAAGCGTTCCTCCGGTTCATCCACCAAAACGCGGTTTTGCAGCGCGCGGCCCGTGCCACCGGGGCCATAAACGGGCTGAAACCCGCATGCCGCCAGCGTCAGAGGGGCCAGCAGTAGGGCACGTCTGTTAAGCAACGACATTCACAATCCGTCCCGGCACAACAATCACCTTTTTGGGTGCAGCACCATCAAGGGTGCGCACCACAGCTTCGTTGGCAAGGGCAATTTTTTCAACCTCTTCTTTTGGAAGGTCCGCCGCCACCTGAATCTCCGCGCGCCGTTTGCCGTTGATCTGGATCGGCATGGTGATGGTGTCATCCACCATCATGGCCGCGTCCGCCTGTGGCCAGGGGGTGGTCACGATCAGACCTTCACCACCCTGACGTGCCCAGATATCTTCGGCCAGATGCGGGGTCATGGGGGACATCAGCTTGGCCAGTGTCATCACGGCTTCGCGCCGTGCGGCATGCCCGGCCTTTGATTTTTGCAAGGTGGCGGTAAAAGCATAAAGTTTGGCGATGGCTGCGTTAAAGCCAAAGCTCTCCACGCCCATGGTCACGTCGTGGATGGTTTTGTGCATGGCGCGCAGCAGATCATCATCGCCGGTCCCGGTGGCTCCTTCACTCATCGCAGCCACGCGTTCGCTCAGGTTCCAAACGCGGCCAAGATGTTTAAACGCGGCCTCGGCCCCGGAAGCGGTCCATTCCACGTCCCGTTCGGGGGGCGAATCAGACAGGACAAACCAACGGGCTGTATCCGCGCCGTAGTTTGAGATGATGTTAAGCGGGTCCACCACATTGTTCTTGGATTTGGACATTTTGGCGGAGGGGATGACCTCAACCTCCTGCCCGGTTTCGATCAGGAATGCCTTGCCGTCACGCACCTCAACCTCTTCGGGGTAGTGAAAGGTTAGGCGACCGTCTTGCCGAGGGGTCTGATAAATCGCATGCGTCACCATCCCTTGGGTAAAGAGCGCATCAAAGGGTTCCGGTGTGCCCTGTGGAAAATGCCTGGTGATCTGCATCGCGCGCGAAAAGAAGCGCGCATAAAGCAGGTGCAGGATCGCGTGCTCAATCCCGCCGATGTATTGATCGACGTTCATCCAATACTGTGCATCCGCATCCACCGTTGGCGTGTCGGCGCGGGGGGCCGTGAAGCGTGCGAAATACCACGACGAATCGACAAAGGTGTCCATTGTATCGGTTTCGCGCTTTGCCTCTGCGCCACACGCCGGGCAGGCACAGTCGCGCCACGTCGGGTGGCGGTCCAGCGGGTTACCGGGCACGTCAAAGGTCACGTCATAGGGCAGTTCAACCGGCAGGTTTTCTTTCTTTTCGGGCACCACACCGCAGGCATCACAATGCACGACAGGGATAGGGCAGCCCCAATAGCGTTGGCGGCTCAACCCCCAATCGCGCAGGCGGAATTTGGTGACGCTCTGGCCCACGCCGTTGGCCTCACAAAATGCAATTGCGGCGTCGATGGCCTCATTCCCGGTCTGCCATGCGTCACCTGCGAAACCACGGTTGTAGAACACCTTGTCGGTTTTGGGGGGCACATAGGCCTGCGCCAGCACCTCATCTGCATCCGCGTCGGGCAGATAGGTCGAGATGATCGGCAACCCGTATTTGGTGGCAAATCCAAAGTCGCGTTCATCATGTGCAGGGCAACCAAAGATCGCGCCGGTGCCGTAGTCCATCAGGATGAAGTTTGCGATATAAACCGGCAGTTCATGGGCGGTATCAAAGGGGTGGCGCACGGTGATACCTGTATCAAAGCCCAGTTTTTCCGCTGTCTCAATCGCCTCTTCGGTGGTGCCGCCCTTGCGACATTCGGCGTTAAAGGCGGCAACCTCGGGGTTGTCCCGCTCCAACACTTTGGCAAGTGGGTGGTCCGGCGAGATCCCGACAAAGGATGCGCCGAGCAAGGTGTCGGGGCGTGTGGTGTAGACCTCGATCTTGTCATGACCACCGGGCGCATCCACGGTGGAAAACGCAAACTGCAAACCGCGGGATTTACCAATCCAGTTGGCTTGCATCAGTTTGACCTTGGCTGGCCAATTGTCGAGCGTATCAAGTGCTGCCAGCAGTTCATCGGAATAATCCGATATCTTGAAAAACCACTGCGTCAGCTCGCGCCGTTCGACCAATGCGCCAGACCGCCAGCCGCGTCCGGCCTCAACCTGTTCGTTGGCCAACACAGTCATATCGACCGGATCCCAGTTCACGATGGCGTTCTTGCGGTAGACCAGACCGGCCTCAAGAAAATCGAGGAACAGCGCTTGTTGCTGCCCGTAATATCCCGGGTGGCAGGTGGCAATCTCGCGCGACCAATCAATCGACAGGCCCAGCGGTTTCATCTGCTCTTTCATGTCCGCGATGTTCTTGTAGGTCCAATCGGCGGGGTGTCCGCCAATGGCCATCGCGGCATTTTCTGCGGGCATGCCAAAGGCGTCCCAGCCCATTGGGTGCAGCACGTTGTGCCCGGTTGCGATCTTGTAGCGTGCGATCACATCCCCCAGCGTATAATTGCGCACATGTCCCATGTGGATGCGCCCGGAGGGGTAAGGAAACATCTCCAGCACATAGTACTTTGGCTTGTCTGGCGTACGCAGGGCTTTGAACACAGCGTCTTTATCCCAGGCCTGTTGCCAGCGGGCTTCGATTTCTGCGGGGGAGTAACGGGACATCGGGGGTAGCCTTATTAACATGAAAACGCCGGGCTGTTTTACTCACAGGGCCCGGCGTTGAAAGAGGGAGAGGGGAATGGGCCCTAAAATCTGTTGTCAGACACGCGTATTTCGCGGGCGCGCGATAGGATGGCGTCTTCGACTGCGCGGGCGGTTGCCGCGCTGACCGGGCGACCGTTACGGGTTTGCAGGGCCACGTTCAGGGAACGCGCATCAAGGGCGGGATCATCAATCAACACTGTCGCGCGATAGGACTGTCCGCCACCCGGCGGCGTGCCAAAGCCCGTGACGATCACACCGGTGAACGGATCAATGGATTGCACGGGCAGAAAGTTAAGCACTTCAAGCGAGGCGCTCCACAGGTATTTGTTGACGGAGATACGTGTGTCGGCCGGTGCCCTGTTGAAAAGGTCGAAAATCGAAGCCCTGTTTTCAGGGTTGGTTTCGACGTTGTCGGGGTTGGTCGATTCGAATCTTTGCCGGGGAGCAGAATCGTCGTTGCCGTTGTCGATACCCCGTGATCCGCCACAAGCGCTCAGCAGTCCGACCAACGCAGCAGTCATCGCAAACTTGTATATTGGGGTCCTGCCCATAACCGACGCTCCTAGCCTCTTTTTTTGCAACATCTACCCAAGCATAGCCGTATGGGCAAGGTTTATTGGGCTCTCGCGGTCTCTAGTCAACGGCAGCTTTAAAGAAGGCAGTCAGGAATTCCGAGATGGGTGGCGAAACCGCCTGAATTTTGACTGTGGCAAAGCTGCACCAATAAAACGGGCAATAACGTGATCAGGTGCAGTGTCCTTGCATTGGCGTGGTGATTAAAGGCATTGCTTTACTCGTACCCCGTTCGGATTACCCGGATTGGGCATCGTTTAACAATCCGAGGGAAAACTCATGAAAAACGTTCTCTTCGCTACAGCAGCCTTGGCCGCAGGTAGCTTGACAATGCCAACGGTTGCGAGCGCACAAAGCGTTTCCGCCGGCAACGCAGACATCACTCTGGGCGGTTACGCTCGTTTCGGTGTTGGTTACGACGAAGACCGTGCTGAAGAAACCATCATCATCAGCCGCTTCCGTCTGAACATCAACGCAGCAGTTGAAACAGACAACGGCATCCGTTTCGCCGCCACCGTACGTGGTGAGTCCAACGAAAACGCCGATGGTACAGCTGGTTCCTTGGCATTTGGTGGCGCACGCTTCCAGGTATCCTCCGGCGGCTTCCGTCTGCGTGTTGGTAACATCTCCGGCGTATTCGACGATGGTTCCACAATCCGTCCATTCGCTGACACAGGCCTCGAAGGCACAATCGGCATGGTAAGCTCCTTCGGCTTCCCTGGCCCAGCATTCGGTGTCGGTTCCGATAACAACGGTATCCTGGCGAACTACGAAATCGGTGATTTCAAAGTTGCGGCTTCTTACGTTGCTGACAACCAGAACGTTGATGGTGTCGAGGACATGCAGATCGGTGTTGGTTACGCTTTCGGTAACTACAACGTTGGCGCAGTTTACGGTAACTCCGACGACGGCGTGAACGACGATGATTACTGGTTGTTGTCTTTCGACGGTTCTGTCGGTGACTTTGGCTTCAACGCTGTTGTTGGTGAGAACGACATTAACTCCGACGACACAGCCTACGGTTTCCGCGTAGACTATGACATCAGCTCCTCCACAAACATTCAGTTTGTATACAACGGCGGCGGTGTTGCGGATCTGCCAGGCAATGACGACGGTGTTGCAATCGGCTTCACGCACCAGCTGGGTGCAGGCGCACGTATTCAGGGCTTCATCGGCCAGGACAACTCCGGCAGCACACGTGCCGACCTGGGTGTTCGCTTCAACTTCTAAGTTGATCTGAACAACCTAACAGATTGGGGCAGGCCATTGGTCTGCCCCTTTTCTTTTGCGCACGGCTTCTGCTATCTCGCGGCCAGAGCGTTTTCGAAAAGACCTGCGTACCCCGACACTGCCTGACATCAGAGGATTGGGCATCTTGGGTGAAAAGCACCATTCCAAGTGAATTCGAAAACGCGATAAACTTGCGGAGGGCCAAGAACATGACGTTGCGCGAAATTTCATCCCTGATGGCACAAGCGGAAACCGCGGCAGGGCGTGCGGCAGGGTCTGTCACACTCATCGCGGTCAGTAAGGTTCAGCCGAATGAACGTGTCAAAGCCGTTCTGGACGAAGGGCACCGCACCTTTGGTGAAAACAAGGTGCAGGAAGCGGCAGGGAAATGGCCAGAGTTCAAACAACAGTTTGCGGGCGTTGACCTGCATCTGATCGGGCCTTTGCAATCCAACAAAACCCGCGCCGCGATGGAGCTGTTTGATGCGATTCATACGGTTGACCGCCCCAAGCTGGCCAAATCCATCGCCCGCCTTGCCCAAGAGATGGGTCATTGCCCGGAATTGTTCATTCAGGTGAACACCGGTGAAGAAGAGCAGAAAGCAGGCGTTTTGCCCGCTGAAACGGATGCGTTTATCACAGAATGCCAATCCATGGACCTGCCCGTCACAGGGTTGATGTGCATCCCCCCTGTCAATGAAGAGCCTGCACTCCATTTTGCTCTGCTGGCGAAAATTGCAGCGCGAAATGGGCTCAGGGGTCTTTCCATGGGCATGAGCAGTGATTTCGAGCGCGCCATTGCACTTGGGGCCACCCATATCCGGGTCGGCTCAGCAATCTTTGGTCAGCGGGTTCCGGCTTAGCGCACAATCAAACGCGTGTCTGGCCTGAGCGCGCGCGCGATATGGTGCAGATTATCCCGACTTAAGGCAATGCAGCCTTCGGTCGGATATCCGGGTCGGCGCCATTGATGGATAAAAATCGCAGACCCCCGGCCCGCCACGGCGTTGGGCCAGTTCCAATCCGTCACAATCACCAGATCATAGAGCGGATCCGCCCGCCGCAGGCATTCGTGGCTGTGGCGATAAGGTGCACGCACCAACTGATTGTAGTCCGGGGCATCGGGTGCATCTGACCACAAATCGGCAGGTCCGATGGGTGCTGCCCAGAACGTCGGGCAGGCAAGGCGGTCCGGACGATAGAGCATGCCAACAATCCGGTGTACGCCGCGCGGGGTGGCACCATCCCCCTCCGCCTTTTGGTCGCTGATCCCACCCTTGCCGATGCTACAGGGAAACATCCGCCCCTGAAACCGCAGGCCCACGGGGGTCAGGACCAGATCATCTGGGGTCACAGCAGATGCCCGGATTTCGCGGCCTTTGTCGCCAGATAGGCGCGGTTGTGATCGTTTTCGCCAACCATCAGCGGCACACGTGCGCTGACGGCAACGCCACTGGCACGCATCATTTCGACCTTGCGCGGGTTGTTGGTCAGCAGACGCACATCGGAGAATCCCATGGATTTCAGAATATCAGCGCCAAGGCGAAAATCGCGTTCGTCGTCCTCAAAACCAAGCCTATGGTTGGCCTCGACCGTGTCAAACCCCTGATCCTGAAGGGAATAGGCGCGCATTTTGTTGGCCAGCCCAATCCCGCGACCCTCTTGATTGAGGTACAAGAGCACACCGCTCCCCTCGGCACCCATCTGCGCAAGGGCGGCACGCAACTGTGGGCCGCAATCGCATTTCAGGCTCCCCATCAGGTCACCGGTAAAGCAGGCGGAGTGCAATCGGGCCAAAACGGGCGCGGCCCGGTCCGGGCGGCCCACCTCAATCGCATAATGTTCTTCGCCGCCATCTTCGGGGCGGTAAATATGCAGACGGCCGGCTTGTGAAACCTCCAGCGGCAAACGTGCATTAACCACCGGGTGCAGGGGGCTGCGTGCGCTTAGGGCCGGGGCTGCCATCGCCAGGTCCAAGGCTGTTAATCCATGTGTGGCGGCAAATTGCGCTGCATCTGCCAGTTCCAAAACTACAACAGCAGGCAACAATCGTGCGGCCTTTGCCAGATCAAGGGCGGCCTCATAGGCGCTGACGTCCCCGCCGCGGGCGCAGGCAAACGGGCCTTTCATCGGGGTGCGCAGGTCACCGGCGGGGTCCGCAATGCTCTGTACCCAGGCGGGTGTGGCGTCTCCGGGCAGGATCACACGGGCCAACGCGCCATCATAAGTTTGGGCTTTGAGTGTTTGCGCACGGCGCGCCGTGATCGCCAGCACAGGCGCCCCTCCCAGTGCCAACAAATCTGTCAATCTTTGTGCATTGATCGTCTCTGCCGCCATCACCAAAACGGAGGGCATGCCGATTAAAACGATCGGAACCCCCATGCGCAGGTCGCCACGCGCACGTGCCAAACGTTCGATTATGTCGGGGGCGAGGGTCATTTTGTGTTACAACTCCGGTCGGATTTTGAAAGATATCTATGCCAGCAGGCACGAAATTGAAACATTTCATGGGCTCACCAACACGAGGCTGTGAGAGAACCGCAGGAAACCTTGTCCAACTCGTGATCTAGGCTCATCTAATTATCAACAACGAAAGGAAACACGATGTCTCAGCTGAAAAAGATTCTGCTAGTCGATGATGATGATGACCTCCGCGAGGCGCTGAGCGAACAGATGATCATGACCGAAGACTTTGATGTTTTTGAGGCCGCCAACGGTGCCGACGCCATGGTCCGCGCCAAAGAGGCCATCTATGATCTCGTGATTCTCGATGTGGGCCTGCCAGACACGGATGGCCGCGAGCTGTGCCGCCTGATGCGCAAGCAGGGTGTCAAAAGCCCGATTCTGATGCTGACGGGTCATGACAGTGACGCCGACACAATCCTTGGTCTGGATGCGGGTGCAAATGACTACGTGTCAAAACCCTTTAAATTTCCGGTGCTTCTGGCCCGTATCCGTGCCCAGCTGCGCCAGCATGAACAATCTGAGGATGCGGTTTTCCAGCTTGGGCCCTATACTTTCAAGCCATCTATGAAGATGCTGATCGACGAGGCCGAAAAGAAAATCCGCCTCACGGAAAAAGAAACCAACATCCTGAAATACCTCTATCGGTCAAATGATGGTGTGGTGCCACGCGATGTGCTGCTGCACGAAGTGTGGGGTTATAACGCCGGTGTAACCACGCACACGCTTGAAACCCACATTTATCGCCTGCGTCAAAAAATTGAACCAGATCCGTCTAACGTTCGCCTTCTTGTGACCGAATCTGGAGGGTATCGACTTATGGCGTAACCCGTTTGGGCGATGTGAATCACCTTCGGCTATGCCATTCAAATGGCACTTCTTTCCGGTCGTACATTTGAACAGATCCCGACTATTGTGCCCGGGTAAAGGCACATTCCTCCCTGTTGAACTGGGCCGGGCCATATGGTCCGGCCATTTTTTTGTCTGCACGTTCGCCGTGACGTTGCGACCCAAGGCTGGTTGTTGCGCGCGCCCTGCGTCATGTTGGGGATAACCCAAGGGAGGCGGCGCGATGAAAAAAGTAATTTATGAAGCATTCGGAAACCCGGTAGAGGTTCTGAAAGTGGTGGAGCAACCCGCCGCCACGCTGGAACAAGGCCAGGTCCGGGTTGAAGTGCTGCGCGCGCCCATCAACCCGTCAGACCTCATTCAGATTTCAGGCAACTACGGCGTCAAACCGCCCTTGCCCGCCGTCGCCGGGAACGAGGGGCTGGGCCGCATCGTGGAGGGTGAGGGCACAGGCCAGTTGGTGCTGCTGCCAGCGGGGCAGGGTACCTGGGTCACAGAGGTGATTGCAGACCCCCGTCATCTGGTCCCGATGCCAGAGGGTGATTTGGACCAGCTTTCCATGCTGTTGGTGAACCCGGCCACCGCCTATCTGCTGTTGCAGGATTTTGTGGACCTGCAAGAGGGTGACTGGATCATCCAGTCCGCAGCAAACTCTGCTGTCGGGGGGTATGTTGTGCAACTGGCCAAAGAGCGCGGTATCAATGTGGTCAACGTCGTGCGGCGCGAAGGCGCGGTTGCCGGTCTCAAGGAGTTGGGTGCGGATCAGGTGCTGGTGGATAGCCCCGATCTTGCCCAACGGGTTAAAGCCGCAACAGGTGCCAGAATGAAGCTGGCCATTGATGCGGTTGCCGGTGCCACCTTTGGCCGCTTGGGTGACACGCTGGAACGCGGTGGCACGCTGGTGAATTATGGTGGCATGTCCAATGAACCCTGTCAGGTAGAGGCAGGTGCGATGATCTTCCGCGACCTGCATGCGCGGGGGTTTTGGCTGGTCAACTGGTTTGAAAGCGCCAGCAACGAGGAACGCATGGCTGTCTATGCCAGCCTGACCAGATCAGTCCTGTCTGGTGCACTTTATGCGCCGATTGATCGCCATTTCACACTGGATGAAATTGCAGAGGCCGCCAGATATTCATGGGCGGGCAGCCGGGCGGGCAAGGTGATGATCACGCCCAACGGGCTTTGATCACCCCCCTTGTTTTGCGATGGTACAGGGGGCCAAGGGCGGGTAGGGTGCAGCCTCAACTCAGACGAAAGCTGCGCCCATGCCCTTTACCCTTGCCACCTGGAACATCAACTCTGTCCGCCTGCGCGAGCCGCTGGTCTTGCGCATGTTGGCTGAATTTGGCCCTGACGTCCTGTGCCTGCAGGAATGCAAAAGCCCGGTTGAGAAAATCCCGATGGAGGGGTTTGCCGCTGCCGGATACACCCACATGGTGGCGCGCGGGCAAAAAGGATATAACGGCGTGGCGATCCTGTCCAAACTGCCGATTGAAGAAGCCGGTGCAGAAGATTTTGCCAGCCTTGGCCATGCCCGCCACATCGCCGGGCGGTTGGAAAACGGCACCACCATCCATAACTTCTACGTGCCCGCAGGTGGGGATAAGCCTAACCGCGAGATCAATGAGAAATTTGGTCAGAAACTGGACTACCTCAGCGAAATGCGCGACTGGTTTCATGCCAACGCACCGCAAAAATCGGTTCTGGTGGGGGATCTGAACATCGCCCCGCGCGAGGACGACGTCTGGGATCACAAAAAACTGCTCAAGGTCGTCAGCCATACCCCTGTTGAGGTTGAGGCACTTGGCGAAACGCAGGAGGCAGGCAAATGGGTGGACATCACCCGGCAGGACATCCCCGAAGGAAACCTCTATAGCTGGTGGTCCTACCGCTCCCCTGACTGGGATGGGGCCGACAAGGGGCGCAGGCTTGATCACATCTGGGCCACGCCAGACATCTCAAACGCCGCGCATTCCAGCAAAGTCATCCGCGCGGTGCGTGGTTGGGAACAGCCCAGCGACCATGCGCCTGTTTTTGCAACCTTTGATCTGTGATTTTTGCCTTTGAATTAGGCCTGCCAGCCCTCATATAAGGGCATACGCGACCCAAGCGAGGAATACCGATGGAACTGAACCTAGGCGCGGCACCGGATGCCGATCTGATCAAAGACACCACCGAGGCATCCTTTATGGCCGATGTGGTTGAGGCCTCGCAGACTGTCCCGATTGTTGTGGATTTCTGGGCCCCCTGGTGTGGCCCCTGCAAAACACTCGGCCCCCAGCTGGAGGCGGCGGTGACCGCGGCCAAGGGTGCCGTGAAAATGGTCAAGGTCAATGTCGATGAGGCGCAGATGATCGCAGGCCAGTTGCAAATTCAATCAATCCCGACGGTCTATGCCTTTTACAAAGGCCAGCCTGTGGATGCCTTTCAGGGCGCGCAGCCGGAATCAGAGATCAAGGCGTTTATCGACCGTGTGATCAAGGCCGGCGGGGGTGAGGCCCCGGGCGAACAGTTGGATGATGCGGTTGCGGCGGCTGAGGAAATGCTGGCAGAGGGTGCGGCGTCTGATGCAGCACAGACCTTTGCGGCGATCCTGGGCGAAGATCCCGATCACGCCGGTGCCTACGCAGGCATGGTACGCGCGCACATTGCAATGGATGCGCTTGATCAGGCGGAGGCCCTGTTGAACGGTGCCCCAATCGAGATTTCGCAAGCGCCAGAGCTGGAAGCCGCCCATGCCCAGTTGGAGCTTGCCCGTCAGGCGGCTGACGCGGGTCCTGTGGCAGATTTGACCGCTGCGGTTGAGGCCAACCCGGATGATCTGCAAGCCCGCTTTGATCTTGCACAGGCGCTTTATGCCAGCGGCGACGCGGCAGGGGCTGTGGAGCACCTGCTGACCCTCTTTGGTAAAGACCGTGAATGGAACGAGGGTGCGGCCAAGACGCAATTGTTCACAATTTTTGATGCGTTGACCCCAACGGACCCGATTGCATTGAACGGGCGGCGCAAACTCAGCTCGATGATATTTGCCTGATGCGGTTGGTGGGCTAGGTCGTTTGTCATGATCAAGCCAACAGAACTGCCCGACAAGATTTCTATCTTCCCTTTGACGGGTGCGTTGCTGTTGCCGCGCTCCCGGTTGCCGCTGCATATTTTTGAGCCGCGGTATCTGCAGATGATCGAGGACGCGTTAAAAACAGATGCGCGGATGATTGGCATGATCCAGCCAAACGCCGTACCGGGGCGGGCGGGCAACGGGTTGCATACCATCGGCTGCGCGGGCCGCATCACGCAGTTTTCCGAAACCGAGGATGGGCGGTATATGGTGACCCTTGGCGGCGTGTCCCGCTATCGCGTTGTGAAAGAGATCGAAGGGTTTTTGCCCTACCGTCAGTGTGAGGTCGATTGGGCCGGGTTTGACCGCGATCTTGGCAAAGAAGAAAGTGATCTGGGCTTCAAACGTCCCCCTTTCATGGACCTGCTGGGCCGGTACTTTGAAACCCGTGGACTGTCTGCCGATTGGGAAACGCTCAAAGAAGCGGACGATGAATTGCTGGTCAATTCCCTGTCGATGATGCTGGAGTTTGAGGCCGAGGACAAGCAAGCCCTGCTGGAGGCACCCTCCCTTGAAACCCGCCGGGAAACGCTGATCACCCTGATCGAGTTTGCCATGCGGGGCGGAGAAGAAGAAGGTCTGATGCAATGAGCGATGTTTTGGTCGCATTTGACCGCCGCATGCTGGAGGCGTTGATTTGTCCGCTGACCCAGACCACGCTGACCTATGACGCCGACAAACAAGAACTGGTGTCGGGAAGTGCCGGTGTCGCCTTTCCAATCCGCAATGGTATTCCGGTCATGCTGGAAGACGAAGCGCGGGCGTTAGACGAATAACGCGCCTGCCTACAAATCCTTACCTTGCATCAATCGCGGCAATGCGCCCGTCAGCCCCGCCGCCTCGCGCATAAATCCGCGCCGCAAGCCCGGCAGATTGTTCACAGCCGCCATGCCGATGTCACGCGCCATACGCACCAGTGCGTTATCATTTGAAAACAGACGGTTAAAGCTATCGGTTGCCAGTGCCAGTGCTGCATTGTCAAAACGGCGCCACTCCTGATAACGCGCCAAGGCGGCCTCTGACCCGGCATCTTCACCGCGGCGCAGGGCATCCGCGACCACGTCGGCCAAGGCGGCAACGTCGCGCAGGCCGGCATTTAACCCCTGACCGGCAATCGGGTGCACCCCATGTGCGGCATCGCCCAACAGTGCGACGCGTGCCGCCACCATCTGATGCGCCAGCGACAATCCCAGCGGATAGGTATACCGCGCCCCTGCCAGCGAAATGTCACCCAGAAAACTGCCGAACCGAGGCCGCAGCACATCCAGGTATTGCGCATCTGGCAGTTTATGAATGGCGCCAGCTTGCGCAGTTGCTTCGCTCCATACGATGGAAGACCGATATTGCGTCAAGGGCAAGATCGCCAGCGGACCGGGCGGCATAAAAAACTGATGTGCCACGCCATGGTGGGGCAATTCATGCTGGATCGCGCAGACAAGGGCAGTTTGCCCATAGCTCCATTCCACCCGGCCAATCCCGGCGCGCGCGCCCGTGCCTGTGCCGCGCCCATCCGCCCCCACGGCCAGACGTGCGCGCAGGGTTTTGCCATTGTCCAGCGTCAGCGTGATCCCACTTGCATCCGCGTTCTGCGCCACGACGGTGCGTTTGTTCATCTGTGTGACCTGCGGGTGTGCCGCAACGGCCTGCAACAGGGCGTGGCGCAAATGGCGGTCTTCTACCATATGGCCCATCGGCCCTTCTTCGATCTCGCTATGATCAAAATGCATGAACATGGGGGCAGGGCCCTCACCCGCGCGCCCATCGGTCACTTTGATTTCCAACATTGGTTGGGCGTGGTCGGCAACGTCGCCCCACACGCCCAATCCCTGCAACAGCCGCACAGAGGTAAGCGCCAAGGCATAGGAGCGCCCATCAAATTTTGCGCCCTTGCGCACCGTGATTCCAAGCGCGTCGATCAAGGTCACCGGCTGCCCCGTCTGGGCCAATGCCAACGCCAGGGCGGGCCCGTTCAGCCCGCCCCCGATAATCGCGATATCCGTGTCAAAATCCATACCCCTAGATAGAGCGGCCCGGCGGGGATTGTCCATGTGCCCAAGCGTCGCTACCGTCATCCCGACGGAGGAGGAGATCACATGCAAGAATGGCTCAAAATGACAGCTGCGGATTTGGGGCGCGGGATTGCCGCAAAGGAGATTGATCCGCTGGCCCTGACCCAAACCTATCTGGATGCCATTGAGGCGCACCCGCTGCGCGACCGGATATATGCACGTGTCACTCATGACCGTGCGCTGGCCGAAGCAGGCGCCGCCGCCGCGCGTGCGCAATCGGGCCACCGCTTGTCGCCGCTTGATGGTGTGCCGATCTCTTGGAAAGATCTGTTTAATACCGCCGGGATCGCGACGGAGGCGGGGTCCAACCTGCTCAAAGGGCGCGTGCCGGATATGGATGCAACCGTGCTGGCAAATGCAACGGCGGCCGGGTTGGTCTGTCTGGGCAAAACCCACATGAGCGAATTGGCGTTTTCCGGCCTTGGCCATAACCCCACTACCGCCACACCGCCGTCGGTCAACGACCCCGATGGTGTGGCGGGCGGCAGCTCATCCGGCGCGGCAGCTTCGGTTGCGTTTGATCTGGCATCGGCGGCAATCGGCTCTGACACTGGCGGGTCTGTGCGCATCCCGTCGGTCTGGAATGATCTGGTGGGTCTCAAGACAACCTCCGGTCGGCTGACCTTGGAAGGTGTGGTGCCTTTGGCGCTCAAGTTTGACACCATCGGCCCGCTGTGTCGCTCGGTGGAGGATGCAGGCCTGTTGCTGGCCGCGCTTGAGGGCAAAAAACCTGCGGATCTGAAAAAAACGTCGCTGAGGGGCCGTCGTTTTGCGGTGCTGCGCGATTTGGCGCAGGAGGATGTGCGCGATGAGCCTGCTGCGGCTTTTGCTGGTGCGGTGACACGTTTGGAGGCCGCCGGAGCGCATGTGGCGTGGATTGACGTCCCCGAGGTGGCAGAGGCCCTTGCGCAGTCCACTTGCGTATTCACATCAGAGGCTTACGGGCTGTGGCGTGACGTGATTGAGGCCAACCCGGTCGCCATGTACAGCGAGATTTTGCAACGTTTCCGCCTCGGCAAACAGTTTTCCGGCCCCGACTATGTAGCCGCCTGGGCAAAGATCGAAAGCGCGCGGCGCGGTTATGATCAGGCGGTGTCAGGCTATGATGCCGTGATCCTGCCGACCACGCCTATTTTGCCGCCGAACCTGCAACGCCTTGAGCAGGACAGTGACTATTACATCACTGAAAACCTGTTGGCCCTGCGCAACACGCGCATCGGCAATCTGATGGGTCTATGCGGGCTGACCTTGCCCACAGAGGTGCCATCTTGCGGGCTGATGCTACTGTGCGCGCCGGATATGGAGGAGCATTTGTTACGCATTGGTGCTGCCGCCGAAGCTGCGCTGAGCTAAATTTGTCAGAAATGCCACAATTCGTGGTTTGCGTGCTTGTTCTTCTGGACTGAGTCCACGCCCTTGGGTACTTTAGCATCAAACGGGGCGATAATGATCCCGATACGAGGCAGTTTTGATGATGTTTCCTGAGCGGTTTTCGAACCTTCCGGCCCATGCCTGGCCGCGCTTGCGCGCTCTTTTGGACGTGCACGAAGGGGGCGGGCCTCTTATTCAGATGACAATTGGCGAACCCAAGCACGCATTTCCCGCCTGGGTCACAGAAAAAATCAGCGCCAATGCGGCTGGGTTTAACAGCTATCCGCCCAATGATGGTTCACCCGAACTCAAGGGTGCAATCGCAAACTGGATCAAGCGGCGTTACGGTGTATCAATGGATGCCGCGACCGAGGTCATGGCGCTGAATGGCACCCGTGAAGGATTGTACAACGCGGTTGTGGCGCTGTGCCCAGAGACCAAAAATGGCCAGACACCTGCGATCCTGATGCCCAATCCGTTTTATCAGGTCTATATGATTGGCGCGATTTCGGGCGGGTCTGACCCGATCATGGTGAACGCCACAGCCGAAACCGGCCATTTGCCCAATTTCCACGCAGTGTCGCAAGACGTGTTGGCGCGCACAACAGCGGTCTACATCTGCTCTCCTGCAAACCCGCAAGGGGCGGTGGCGGATTTTGAGTATTGGGCGAACCTGATTGATCTGGCCGAAACCCATGATTTCAAGATTTTTGCGGATGAGTGTTATTCCGAGATTTACCGCACCGACCCGCCCACCGGGGCCATCGAAGTGGTAGAAAAGCTGGGCACGGACCCCAACCGCGTTGCGATTTTCCATTCTCTCAGCAAACGGTCGAACCTGCCGGGTCTGCGCTCTGGCTTTATTGCCAGTGGTGCAAAGACGATCAATGAGGTCAAACAGCTGCGCAACTATGCAGGTGCGCCCTTGCCTTTGCCGCTGCAACAGGCCGCTGCTGCGGTTTGGGATGATGAGGATCACGTCGTGCAAAGCCGCGCGATGTATCAGGAAAAATTCGAGCTTGCGGACCGTATTCTGGGAAATATCCCCGGCTATCAAAGCCCGCAGGCCGGTTTCTTTCTGTGGTTGTCGGTTGAGGATGATGAAGCCGCAGCCGTGAAGCTGTGGAAAGAGACAGGCGTCAAGGTGCTGCCGGGTGGTTACCTCGCACAGGACGTGGAGGGGCATGAAAACCCCGGCAAGAAATACATTCGGGTCGCATTGGTCGCCCCAAAAGACGAAACAGCGCGCGGGTTAGAGTTGATCCGCGACTGCCTGTATTCGACATAAAAGACGAGGAACGAGGCGAATGGCATATCAGACACGGCAGCGCGACCCATTGCTTGACAGTAACATGTCTCAGGCATTGGAAAAACGCGGCAAAGAACTGCTGGGTCTTGCTCTGATTGGCCTGGGTGTCATGGCTGCGATGATGATTGGCAGCTACACGCCGGATGATCCAAACTTTATGATCTCAACCGACGCGCCGGTGCAAAATTGGCTGGGCCGCTTGGGGGCATCAATTGCCGCGCCGTTGTTTATGATCGTGGGCTGGGGTGCCTGGGGCATTGCCGCTGTGCTGTTGGTTTGGGGTGCGCGTTTTGCCCTGCACTGGGGCCAGGAACGCGCCATGGGCCGGCTGATTTTCGCGCCGATCGCCGTCGCGCTGGGCTCTATCTATGCGGCGACCCTGACACCGGGCGCGGAATGGTTACAGACCCATAGTTTTGGCTTGGGCGGCTTGTTTGGGGACACCGTGATGGGGGCCGTCCTGACCATTTTGCCCATTGGGTCAAACTTTGCCGTCAAATTGATGTCGTTCCTGATGGGCATCGGTATTGTCGCCCTGGGGGCCTTTGTTCTGGGTTTTACCCGTGTCGAACTCACCCGCGCAGGCAAGTTTATGGTTGTGGGGCTGATCGTGGCCTATGCGACATTGATGAACCTCTTGGGCCGCAGTGCAGCCGGGGCGATGCGCACGGCTCAGACCATGCAGGCCCGCCACTCAGAGCGACGCGAACGGCGCCGCGTTGAGGCTGAGGAAAACGCAGCCTTTGCCGCAAGCCAGCCCGTGTTCGACGCGCCCGACCCCGTTGAACCGATGCCCAGCCATGAATTGATCGCATCAGAACCGCAGGCCAAATCAGGCTTACTCGCGCGGATGCCCACGTTGATCAAACGCCCCGAATCTATGCCGGAGCCGGAACTGGTTGAATCCCAGCATGAGGCGGTTTTTGACGCTGACGATGCGAATGAGGCCCCGGGTGAGGAGCGCATCAAGAGCAAGATCGCGGATGTGATCAAGAACCGTGTGCGGTCCACAACCGCCTTGCACACACCTGTCACCACACCACTGACACGGGGCCGCGGTCGCGGGCCGGATGCGCTGGTGCTGGACACATCACGCCCTGCTGAACTGCCGCCAGAACCCCCCTTGACCGGCGCTGCCCGGCAGGAACCGCCCTTGGTAGGCAAGCGCCTGACTTTGGATCGTGTTGCGCCTGCCGCACCTGTAGCCGCGCAAGTTGCCCCGATGAGTGAGGCGATCCCTGTGGCACCGATGCCAGAGCCATTGCCGCTGGTCACGCCGGAGGAAATGCAAGCGCAAATCCCGATCGCAGAGCCGCGCAAAGTGGTCCAGCAGCCCATTCGCAAACCCGTACAACCCTCCAAACAAGCGCAGGCCGAGGCACAGCCAACCCTGTCGTTTGAGGACACGCACCCCGGATTTGAGCTGCCCCCGTTGGCCCTGCTGGAAAGCCCTGAATCTGTGCAGCGCCTGCACTTGTCCGATGAAGCGCTTGAGGAAAACGCGCGCATGTTGGAAACCGTGCTGGATGACTACGGCGTGAAGGGTGAAATCGTTGCTGTGCGTCCCGGCCCCGTGGTGACGATGTACGAACTTGAACCGGCACCGGGCCTCAAGGCCTCTCGGGTGATTGGGTTGGCGGATGATATCGCGCGGTCCATGGCAGCCCTGTCTGCGCGTGTGTCCACCGTGCCGGGGCGCAGCGTGATCGGCATCGAATTGCCCAACGAAAACCGTGAGAAAGTTGTGCTGCGCGAGATCCTCTCCAGCCGTGATTTTGGGGATGGCAATCAAAGCCTGCCACTGGCGCTGGGCAAGGATATTGGCGGTGAACCTGTGGTGGCGAACCTTGCCAAGATGCCTCACCTGCTGATTGCGGGGACAACCGGGTCTGGTAAATCCGTGGCGATCAACACCATGATCCTGAGCTTGCTCTACAAGCTCTCACCGGAAGAATGCCGGATGATCATGATCGACCCCAAGATGCTGGAACTGTCGGTCTATGACGGCATCCCGCATCTGCTTTCCCCCGTTGTGACGGACCCGAAAAAGGCGCTGGTGGCGCTGAAATGGACCGTGGGCGAAATGGAAGAGCGCTATCGCAAAATGTCCAAAATGGGCGTGCGCAATATCGAGGGCTACAATGGCCGTGTCGCTGAGGCGCTGGCCAAGGGTGAGAACTTTGAGCGCACCGTGCAGACCGGGTTTGATGACGACACTGGCGAGCCAATCTTTGAGACCGAAGAAAACACACCCGTCAAGCTGCCCTATATCGTGGTGATCGTCGATGAGATGGCCGACCTGATGATGGTGGCGGGCAAAGAGATTGAGGCGTGCATCCAACGTCTGGCACAGATGGCGCGTGCCTCTGGCATTCACCTGATCATGGCCACACAGCGCCCCTCGGTGGATGTGATCACTGGCACGATCAAGGCAAACTTCCCGACGCGGATTTCCTTCCAGGTGACCTCAAAAATCGACAGCCGCACGATTTTGGGTGAAATGGGGGCGGAACAACTGCTGGGCATGGGTGACATGCTCTATATGGCAGGCGGGGCCAAAATCACCCGGTGCCATGGTCCGTTTGTCAGCGATGAAGAGGTTGAGGAAATCGTCAATCACCTCAAGCAATTTGGTGAACCTGATTACGTCAGCGGCGTAGTTGAGGGCCCACCAGAGGGGAAAGAAAGCGACATCGACGCTGTGCTGGGCCTGAACACGGGCGGCAACACCGATGGTGAAGACGCGCTTTATGACAGCGCCGTGCAGGTGGTGATCAATGATCGCAAATGCTCCACCTCATACATCCAGCGCAAGCTGGCAATTGGCTACAACAAGGCCGCCCGCCTTGTGGAACAGATGGAGGATCAGGGTCTGGTCTCTCCGGCGAACCACGTGGGCAAACGCGAGATACTGGTGCCGGAACAGGCTTAAAACTCCCTCCAAGGATATAAGTTCGGCAATTAAACTGCGCCGTCGGGGTCAAACCCGGCGGCGTTTTTCTGCTTTGGGGGCGAAAACTTGGCCACTGATATCGTATAACAGCGCGAACAGGCTTATGTCTGAGATAACGATAAAAGTGAGGACCTATTGATGCGATTTACCCCTTCTGCCCTGTTTCTGACCTGTGCGCTTGCACTGGCCCCGATTGCTGCAACGGCACAGCAACTCTCGCTTGGCCAGATTTCCGGCTACCTGAACAAACTCCAGACCGCCAAAGGGGAATTCACGCAGATCAATGATGATGGCTCCATCAGTTCCGGCACGATCTACATCAAACGCCCGGGCCGCGCGCGGTTTGAATATAATGCGCCTGAAACCACGTTGGTGGTGGTCGGGGCCAATACCGTGGTGATCTATGACCGGAAATCCAATCAGCCGGCAGAAAGCTATCCACTGGCGCGCACACCTTTGTCGATCATTCTGGCCAAACGGGTCGATCTGGGGCGCGCGCGCATGGTGACGGGCCATGCTTTTGACGGCACCGCGACAGTTGTGACCGCCCAAGACTCGGACAACCCGGAATATGGCAACATCCAGCTGAAATTCACCGACAACCCTGTTGAGCTGCGCCAATGGGTGATCAATGACGGCGGCGGCAGCCAGACCACGGTGATCTTGGGCGATCTGCAAAAGGGCGGCAATTTGCCGAACCGCCTGTTTGATGTGGGTGCCGTGGCTGCCGAAGACCGCTAAGCGCGCCCCTTTTGCGCTGGAAATTCGGTTCTTACTCTGGGGTTATGGCATCGCGGGTAAAGGCCACAAACGCCCTTGATCCCACCCTTGCAATTCATGTGCCATTGCCGATGCTGACACGGTTATCTTTGATCTGCACATGTTTTGTTTCGCTTTGACAGCCCAAAATCAACAAACACAAATGCCAAGAGGGACATCCAATGTCTGACCCAAACACCATGATGACACCGCTTGAGATGCACAATGGGGCCCTGCGCACGCCAATTGATCCCGCGCATCTGGGCACCGCGGTTTTGGACAGGTCCGGCGCATTTGAGGCGGGCACCTATCACAGTTTCACGCTGACCTACACGGCGGGACGGTTTGGCGTTGATGACAGTGGCAGCATCCGTGTGGTCTGGCGCTTTGCCACCGACCAGACAAACCCGCAGTTTGAGGACCCGAAAGCCGCCGGATATACGGAGGTCGTGGCCTCCAACAATGCCGTGCTGCAAGCGCGGTTTGATCCCAAAGGCAACATCCGGCCCTGGGACCGGACATTGCAAATCAAGGTTGTCAAAGGTTTCATGAAAGAGGGTGACACGATCACCATCCGTTTTGGTGTAACAGATCACGGTGGTCCGGGCATGCGCCTGCAAACGTTCTGCGAAAGCCGGTATGAGTTCCGCGTTTTGGTTGACCCGATTGCGACCTATAATTTCCAGACATTGCCGGTGCAGCCCGCAATTACCCTTGTGCCCGGCGTGCCAGAAACATGGGTTGCCGTGGTGCCCTCCACCATCGCCAAGGGTCAGCCGTTTTCGCTCAAGATCAAGGCTGAGGATACCTGGGGCAACCCAACCAACAAGGCGTCTATGTCGCTGACGCCCAAGGCCAATCAGCCAGTCGAAAACCTGCCCGAGACAATCGACGTGGTGGCAGGGACCTTTGCCACTGTTCTTGACGGGTTGATCGCAAAAGGGACAGGCCCCTTGCAGATCACATTGCACGCGCCAGACGGGTCCGTTGTGACCACCTGCAATCCTGCGCAGGTTGCTGCCGCGCCCAAGTTAATGAGCTATTGGGGCGATCTGCATGGCCAGTCCGATGAAACGCTGGGCACCAACAGTGCCGCAGACTATTTCTCCTTTGGACGCGACAAGGCGTTTCTGGATGCCTGCGCCCATCAGGGCAATGATTTCCAGATGACCGATACGTTCTGGAAAGACCTCAACAAGGTCACCGCGCATTTCAACAAAGACGGGGAGTTTGTCACGCTGCCCGGCTACGAATGGTCCGGTAACACGGCGCTGGGCGGGGACCGCAATGTGTTCTTTCCGGTGGAGGGGCGCACCATGCGCCGGTCCTCGCATGCGCTGATCGAAGACCAGTTTGATATGGGCACCGATTGCCACAGCGCAGGCGAATTGTTTGACGCCTTTGCGCAGAACAAGGAATGGGACGTCATCTGTTTTGCCCATTGTGGCGGGCGCTATGCAGACATCACGATGGCGCACGACGGAAGGTTTGAAAAATCGGTTGAGGTCCACTCCGCCTGGGGCACCTTTGAATGGATCGTGCAGGATGCGTTTAAGAGCGGCTACCGCGTTGGCATCATCGGCAATTCCGACGGCCACAAGGGGCGCCCCGGTGCCAGCTACCCCGGAGCCGGCTGGTTTGGCGCGGTGGGCGGGTTGACCTGTTTCCTGATGCCGGAGCTGACGCGCGATGGATTGATTGAGTGCATCAATGCGCGCCACCACTACGCCACAACGGGTGGGCCAAGCGGGCGCATCCGATTGAGCGTCACTGCGATGTTCGATCATCCTGCGACCCTCTATGTGAATGACCCATCGCTGGTGGATGATTGCACAACCACGCCTTGCGATATGGCGATGATGGGCGACATTGTGCATCTGCCAGTGGGTGACGTTCACCTGAAGGTTGACGTGGATGCCGCATCTCCCGTGCGCCGCATCGATGTTTTCAACGGTTTGGATCACCTGGAATGTCATCGCCCCTACAGCGAACAAGATCTGGGCAACCGCATTGGTGTGCTGTGGGAAGGGGCCGAATATCGCGGGCGTTTTCGTGCGGTGCAATGGGATGGTACTGCGGTGTTTGACGAGGCAACTCTACGCGATGCCGCACCTGTGAACTTCTTTAACCGCGACAAAACACTGGATGTAAGGGATGACAAAAACCTGTCATGGCAATCTGTCACCACGGGTAATTTTGCGGGTTTCATCGCTGATCTGACGGACAGCACAGCAGGTCATATCACGCTCAGCACGGCATTGGTGAATGAAACCATCCCATTGGCCGACATCGGATACCAAGACCTGGTGCTCGACGCCTCTGACATATTGCCGCGTGGCATCTGCCTGTTCCGCCTGCCGGATGACAACCCGCACACCACCGTCACGATGGCACGCAGTTTGCGCCCGGAAACAGGCCGCGACAACCCGTTTTATGTGCGTGTCACGCTGGAGGACGGCACACAGGCCTGGTCCAGCCCGATTTACGTACTGCGGGATGTGGCAGGGTAAACGCGCGCGCCCAAAGGGGAGGCGCGCGTTTTTCCATCACCTGCGCCGCAAACGACACGCTGCAATTTGCTGTTCATAGACCTCCGAGCGCGCCTGTACCTTGCCCGAAATCTCCACCAGCCAGCTTTTGTGGTTGTAGCTGCCCTTGCGAAAACCCGTGTGGCCTTCGTGATAGGCAAGGTATTGATTGCGCGCGTCGGTGAACGCGATGCCGTTGCGCTGGTTGCTTTGAGCCATGTACCAGCCCATGAAATCGCTGGCATCCCTGATCCGGTCGCGTTTGGCCGACCGGCGGTTTTGATCCTCGCGGTATTCATCCCAGGTCGCATCCAGGGCTTGCGCATAGCCATAGGCGCTGGACTGGCGGCCCATAGGGATCACGCCCAGCACGTATCTGAACGGCGTGCGGGCATCCGCGATGAATTTGCTTTCCTGATGGATGGTGGCCATTTGCACATGCATCGGCACCCCCCACTTACGCTCTACCGCGCGGAATGCTTTGACGTATTCGGGGCGCTCTTTGAGAATTGTGCAGGCGTTGTCCAGATCTCTGGGCGCAGAAGATTGCCCGCCCCCACAAGAGGCGACCAACAACACAAGTATCATAGCGCGAAGAGTTTTGCTCATCTGCCTCTCGCTTTTCGTTTTTTGCAAACGTTTTTGTTGGTGGGAAGTCTAGCGCATTTTTCTGCCGGATCACATCACAAAATCTAGATCAGGAAGGCTAATATCAGCGGCAATGCGCCCACGGACATCACGGTGGAAACCACAACCAGCCCCGCGACGGCCTGCGCATCCGTGTCATACTTTTCCGCGAGCAGGTAGTTTGACACGGCAACCGGCGTGGCGACCTGCAACACCAGCACGCCAAAGGCGATGTTATCCAGCTCAAACCACGTGGCCGCGCCCCAGGCGATGGCCACACAGATCACGACCTTTAGGGCAGACAGCATCACAGCCCGCGCAATGCCACCCGGGGACAGGCGCGCAACCGCCACGCCGAGGGTGATCAGCATCAGCGGGATCGCCATCTGCCCGATCAGCTCAAGTGTATTGGTCAAAAACGTGGGCGTTTCCCAGCCGCGCCACAGAAACAGCGCCCCCAGCAACGTGGCCCAGACCAAGGGTTCGCGCAGCACTTTACCCAAGGCACCACTGCCTGCCACCAGCCAGATGCCAAAGGTAAAGGACCAGATTGCCATGATCGCAAAGACAACAACCGCATAGCTGAGCCCCGTGTCACCATAGGCAAACAGCGCCAGCGGCAGACCCAGATTGCCGGTGTTACCAAAGATCAGTGGCGCCGTGTAGGTGCCCCGGTTCAGGCGCAGCGCTAAAACCAGCACAATCATCGCCACACTTACCACGAGATAGGCCACAATACTGGCCAAAGACAGGGCGGTCAGGGCCGCCGGATCAATCTGCGTATGCATGAGCGAAACAAAGATCAGACAGGGAATCGCCAGTGTCATTGCCAGCTGTGTCACAAAGGTGATGCGATACTCGAAACCCAGCCGAACCCAGGCAAACCCAAGCCCTGCAAGCAAAAATACCGGCGCGACAATTTCCAGAACGGTAAAAGCAAGCGTCAACAGTTTGTTTCCCTTAATTGAGCCGGTGTGATTGGACAAAAGCCCCTTGAACCGACTACTAACGAACGGTAGGGGCTGCAATGTTATGCTGAGAACACGTGCAAAATATCATCTGGGACAGGTTGTCCGCCACAAAAAGCACCCTTTCAGAGGGGTCATTTTTGACGTCGATCCCGAATTCGCCAATACCGATGAATGGTATGAGTCGATCCCGGAGGATGCGCGCCCGGTCAAAGATCAGCCGTATTATCACCTGTTGGCCGAAAATGACCAAAGCTATTACGTGGCTTATGTGTCAGAGCAAAACCTGGTTGCGGATTATTCCGGTGAGCCGGTCGATCATCCCGACATCCCCGACCTGTTTGGCCCCTTCACTGACGGGGCCTATCCGCTGCATTTCCAATTGAATTAGACGGGGCAGGCGGGCCTTGGCCCGCCCCCCGCTTTCTAAAACCCCAGAGCGCATCCATCTTTGCGCGGGTCACTGGCCCCTTCCAGCACTCCATCCGGCCGGATCAGAATCGCCTGTGCACCGCCAATCGCGGTATCAGGCTCCACCACCCGATGGCCCAGATCACTCAGCTGTTGGCGTACGGCATCGCAATAGCCCCGTTCGACCCGCAGCTCTCCGTTTTCAGAAAAGGCCCGGGGCGCATCAATGGCACTTTGTGGATCCATGCCAAAGTCTTCGATGTTGGAGGCAAATCGTGCATGGCCACAGCACTGATAGGCTCCCCCCATCACGCCAAAGGGCATAATCACCCGCCCGTCCCGTTTGACCATGCCCGGAATGATCGTGTGCATTGGTCGTTTGCCCCCTTGCAGTTCATTCGGATGGCCCTGCAGCAGGGTAAAGCCCGCCCCCCGGTTTTGCATCAGAATGCCGAATTTCTCGGAGGCAATGCCCGACCCAAACCCATGAAAGATTGAATAGATCAGCGAAACCGCCATGCCATCACCATCCACCACAGTGATGTAAATCGTATCTTTGTGCACCGCTTCACTAAGTGCAGCAGGTGAGGCCATTGCCTTGGACGGATCAATCAGCGCAGCCAATTTGCGTGCCGTTTCCGGTGCCAGCAGATGATCCAACCGTGTGGTGTGATCCGGGTCTGCAACAAAACGATTGCGCGCGTCATAGGCCAGTTTGGTTGCCTCCGCCTCAATATGCAGACGCTCTGCCCCGAAGGGGTCCATCGCGGCGATGTCAAAGTGCGACAGAATGTTCAGCATCAACAGGGCCACGGCCCCTTGCCCGTTTGGCGGATGTTCAACCACCTCGATGCCTTTGTAAGGCCCCGCAACGGGCTTGCTGACGGTGGCCCGCGCGTCCGCAAAATCCTGCGCGGTATGAACCCCGCCCGCAGCACTGAGGCAGGCAATCATGTCCTCGGCAATTTCACCCTGATAAAAGGCATCGCGCCCCTGCTTGGCAATCCGGCGCAAGACTTCGGCCTGACCGGGCGCTACAAACAGGGCACCCACCGCGGGCACTTCCCCGTTGATCAAATAATGTGACCGCCCATGATCTTGCAGTGTTTTTGCGGATTGTGCCCAGTCAGAGGCCACACGCGGCGCGACCGGCACCCCTGTTTCGGCATAGTGGATCGCCGGAGCAAGCAAGGCATCCAGCCCCATTTTCCCCTCTTTTTCAGACAGCTGGCAAAAGGCATCCATGGCGGTGGGGATGGTCACGGATTCCGCCCCAAAAAGCGGGACAGTTTGATGCCCGGCTGCGCGTAAATCGGCAGCATTCAGGGCCGCTGGTGCGCGTCCGGATCCGTTGATGGCATGAATGTCATCACTGCCCGGACGCGTGTAAAGCGCAAAACAATCGCCGCCAATCCCGGTCATCTGAGGCTCGCAAATGCCGAGTAGAACGGCCCCGGCAATGGCTGCATCCATCGCATTGCCCCCACGTTTCAAGATATCTACCGCAGTCTGCGCGGCGAGAGGATGGGAGGTGGCGCACATGCCGCCTGTGGCCAGTACGGGCGAACGCCCTGGCAGATGAAAGTCACGCATATTGGGGGCCTCTCCGGTCAATTTCCTGAGAAACATAAATGACTTTGGAAGCGGATTGAACCCACAGGTATCCGTCAGGAGACGTGGGCGCAGGAACAGCTGCCCCTGGTGATTTTTCAGATGCACCGCTGAAAAAGCGGGCCTGTTCATATCAATTTAGGGGAAGGAAGTACCTCGACGCCACGCACTGGGTGGGGGCTATAAAACGCAGCGCCGAGGGAAGCCATATGCAGCTACAAAACCGGTTGTGCCATTTGAGTTGGGCGTAAATGCGGCGTGATCAAGACACTTTCGGGAATAAGAAGGGCAAGAATGGGGCGGAGCAAACCAAAGCGGGGAGAACGGGCGCTGTGAAAACGAACACAAGCGGTCAGATGTCCAAGGTTTTCATAAGCGCGGGTTTGTATGTGTGATTTTTGGGGAGCGCCAGCTGTGTCCGGTGCGTCAGCTTCGTACTGACCAAGCCCGACTGGAGGTCGCGCGATTTGAATAAAAGTTGGTGAGGAGTAGTGCTGCGGCTCATCAGGTATCGCGGGGGTGTCGGCAACCGGCAAGGTCAAAAATTCTCCGGCTTTGTGCTGTTATCTGCCCACGATCCGGCATGCTGCCTATCTGGGGCGACGAATGGCAACAGCCAAACGCAGTTCAAGCCGATTTTCATCGCCAAACCGCCCGTAACGCACGTCTTTTGCAAGGTTTTGAATCAGGAACCAGCCAAAACCACCCTCCGGCATGTCCATCAGATCGACATCAACGTCCTGCGCCATCCCAATTGGGGCCTGCCCATTTGGCATTGGCAAACCGCGATCGACCACCGCGATGTGCAGGCCATCGGCTTTGTGCGTGCATCCAACAGCAATCGGCCCATCATTGTACTCTTCAGGGTAGGCATGTTCCACGATATTGTTGAGGGCTTCGGCCATGACCAGTTCAATGGTGCCGATCTCCTCAACATCAAGCGATAATGGGGCAAGCCCGGTGGTAAGACCGGCCAATGCCTCACGCACGGCAAACTCACCGCTCTTCACCGTCAGCTGAAAAGGGGCAAGCACTTGCGGGGGTGTCGGCGCGGATTCATTCATGTGCGCCCCCGTCATGATCTCATTTCAGCCATCGCATCATCCATCGTCGTGAACATGCTGAACACGGAATCCATCCGCGTCAGGCGAAAGACCTTGTCCACCGCCGGGGTCAACCCAGCCAGAACCAACTTTCGGGCAGGGGCCAGATGTTTCATCGTTGCGACAATCGCGCCAAGGCCGCTGGAGTCGATAAAATCGACCTTGCCAAGATCGAGCACAACCGTATCTGGCCCGTCGGCGGTAGCCGTGCGCATCGCATCTTTGAAGTCCAGCGCGACAGCGGCATCAATGCGGCTTTCCAGGATGCTAACAATTTGTATCTGCTCTTCTATCCTTGCGGAAACTTCCATAGGTATACCCTCAAGCCCCTTTTGGGCACGTTCATAATCACCAATTCTTACCATCTGGTGACCAGCCGTTGAGAGAGGACAAGGGCATGCAGAATGTAATCATTGCAGGTGCGGCGCGCACGCCGATGGGCGGGTTTCAGGGCGATTTCGCCAGTCTCAGCGCGGCGGATCTGGGTGGTGCGGCGATTGCGGCGGCCATCAAAGGGGCAGGCGTGCCACAGGTCCAGGAGGTGCTGATGGGCTGTGTTTTACCCGCAGGTCAGGGACAGGCACCTGCCAGACAAGCCGGGTTCAAAGCGGGCCTGGGAGAAGACGTTCCCGCCACCACGCTCAATAAAATGTGCGGGTCCGGGATGAAGGCGGCAATGATCGCCTTTGACCAGATCGCGCTGGGCCAAAGTGACGTGATGATTGCCGGTGGCATGGAATCAATGACAAATGCGCCCTACGTGCTGCCAAAAATGCGTGGCGGTGCCCGGTTGGGGCACGGCGCGGTGGTGGACCATATGTTTCTGGATGGTCTGGAAGACGCCTATGACAAAGGGCGCCTGATGGGCACCTTTGCAGAGAATTGTGCGGAGCAATTCCAATTCACCCGTCAGATGCAGGATGACTATGCACTGGCTTCGCTCTCCCGCGCGCTGGAGACACAAAAGGCCGGAGCGTTTGATGGGGAAATTGCCCCGGTCACCCTGAGCACCCGCAAAGGCGACAGGACAATTGACGCAGATGAACAACCCGCAACAGCGCGGCCTGACAAGATCCCGCAGCTTAAACCGGCATTCCGGGACGGTGGCACGGTAACGGCGGCCAACTCTTCCTCCATTTCGGATGGGGCTGCGGCCCTTGTGCTGGCCTCGGAACAGGCTGCTTTGGATCAGGGTCTGACAATGCGCGCGCGCATTTTGGGCCATGCCAGTCATGCACAGGCCCCGGGTTTGTTCACCACGGCCCCTGTACCGGCGGCACAAAAGCTGTTGGCGCAGATTGGCTGGTCCAAGGATGATGTAGACCTGTGGGAGGTGAACGAGGCTTTTGCCGTCGTGCCCCTCGCCTTCATGCGCGAAATGGCGCTGAACCATGATATTGTCAACGTCAACGGCGGTGCCTGCGCGCTGGGCCACCCGATTGGTGCTTCTGGGGCGCGCATCGTGGTGACGCTGCTGAACGCCCTTGAAAAACGCGATTTGAAACGCGGTGTGGCGGCGATCTGCATCGGGGGTGGCGAAGGCACAGCAATAGCAATCGAACGCGCCTGACTCTTTCTGGCCTTAACATTCCTCGGGGGGCAAGGGGGCAGACAGCCCCCCATTCCGCCGCCTACTCCACACACTGGTGCCCATGATGCAGGTGAATTACGACACCCTTTCCAAAACCATCGCCGCCCTGACGGAGGGCGAAACAGATACCGTGGCCCTGATGGCAACGCTGGCCTGCGAAGTGCACCATGCGGATGATCGTTTTGACTGGACGGGATTTTACCGGGTTGTGGCACCGCAATTGCTTAAGATCGGGCCGTACCAGGGCGGCCATGGTTGTCTGGTGATTCCCTTTGACCGGGGGGTGTGCGGGGCGGCGGCGCGCACGGGCGAAACGCAATTGGTCCCAGACGTTGACACCTTTGAAGGGCACATCGCCTGTGCCTCCAGCACGCGGTCTGAGCTGGTTTTGCCGGTCTGGGATGGCAAGGGCGCATTGCTGGGAGTTTTTGACCTCGACAGCGATCAACCGGACGCTTTCACACCCAAGGATGCTGAGGCGCTTCAGGACATTCTGGAAATTACGTTCTCTTCCGTGAAATAATTCTGGATTTTTTCACGAACCTTTGGCATTTGTTACCCAAGTGAAATGACGTCAATGGATTCGCGCGCTTGCAACATGCCACCCCTGATTTGCCGGAAACCCTTGGCGCGGACCTGCGTGCGCTGCGCAAAGCGCGTGGGCTGACCCTCACTGACCTGGCAGAGACAGTGGGCCGCTCTGTTGGATGGCTCAGCCAGGTGGAGCGGGATAAATCGGACCCCTCCATCACGGACCTGCGTCAGATTGCGGCGGCACTTGAGGTGTCTGTTTCTATCCTGTTCCGCCACGCGGCGGCCCCGGCGCATGAGGCCGGGCATGTGGTGCGTGCGGGCGCGCGTCGCCCGATAGGCTCGGATATCGCCGGTCTGGTCGAGGAATTGTTGTCGCCTGACCTCACGGATGACTTTGAAATGGTGCACTCCACCTTTCAGCCCCACAGCCGGATCAAAGAGGCCGTCAGCCGTCCCACCCAAGAGGTCGGTTATCTGATTTCGGGCAAATTGCAGATCGAGATTTCGGGCACCACCCACACGATCCATCCCGGTGACAGTTTCCGCATCAGGGGAGAAGCCTTTCGCTGGGCCAACCCTTTTGGCGAACCGGCTGTGGCCATCTGGGTCATCGCGCCGCCGGTGTACTGATGCGTCACACCTCCCCTTTCATAAATCAAATATCGCGCATCTCCCGAGGGTGCCGTAGACGTCGCTGGCGATGCGGGATCCTTTCAGCATGCGGGACGCGGTGATGTCATTTGAGGCCTGGATCATATTCGCGCTGTTTTGGGTGGTGTTTGTGACCACACCGGGGCCAAACGCGGTAAACTGCATCTCCAATGGCATGACGCTGGGGTTTCGCCGCTCCTTGATCGGGGTGCTGGCGATCTTGACGCAGGCCACGCTGTTTTTGCTGTTGTCCGCCTTTGGTGTGACGGCCCTGATTGCGGCCTCTGAAACGGCGTTCTTTGCGGCCAAGCTGCTTGGCGCGGCATTTCTGATTTATCTGGGCGTCCGCGGCTGGCTCAGCGCGAAGAAACCCGTGAGGGTGGATGAGCGCCCCGGGTCCAGCATCTATCTGCGTGCCCTTGCCATCGCGACGATCAATCCAAAATCTGTCGCGGGCTACCTCGCCGCCTTTTCCCAATTTGTGCAGCCGGGCGTGCCTATCTGGGATCAGATGGCGGTGATCATGCCCACTGCCCTGACCCTGACCGCGCTTAGCTACATTGGGTTCACCGCCCTTGGTGCGGGCCTTGGGCGGGCAGCGCTTGGCGCGGTCTTTAACGTCTGGTTTCGCCGCCTAACGGGCGCGTGTTTTATCATCTACGGCGTGCTCTTGGGCACAGCCACATCACCGGGAAGGGTCTGATCCATGCTGAACGGCAGCTGCAATTGCAAAGACATTTCTTTCACCATCTCTGGCGAGGTCCGGGGCGTCTCCAACTGCCACTGCGGCCAGTGTCGCAAGCAATCCGGCAACGTCTGGGCCTCTGCGGTGGTCGAACAAGCCGACATCAAGATCACCGGCACCCCCACATGGTATCGCTCCAGCGACAGCGCTGCGCGCGGCTTTTGCCCGACCTGTGGCGCCTTTCTGTTCTGGAAACATGACGACGAAACTTCAATGAGCTTTGGACTGGGCGCGCTTGACGGCCCCTCCGGGCTCAAAATCGAAAAACACATCTTTGTTGTGGACAAAGGTGACTACTACGAGATTGCGGATGGCCTTCCGCTGCATGACCAATAGGGAAGAATAACAATGGCAGATTTTCCAACTACGGCCCGTGTGGTCATCATCGGCGGCGGCGTCGTGGGCACCTCCACCCTGTATCATCTGGCCAAAGCAGGCTGGAAAGACTGCGTACTGCTGGAAAAGAATGAACTGACGGCAGGCTCGACCTGGCACGCCGCTGGCAATGTGCCAAACTTTGCCGGCTCCTGGGCGGTGATGAACATGCAGCGCTACGGTGCCGCGATGTACCGCACGCTGGGCGAAGACGTCGATTACCCGATGAACTATCACGTTACAGGTGCCCTGCGACTGGCCCATTCCAAGGAACGCATGCAGGAATTTGAGCGGGTGGCTTCCATGGGCCGCTATCAGGGCTTGCAGATGGACATCTGCACGCCCGCTGAGCTGAAAGAGCACAACCCCTTCATCGAAACGCATGATCTTGCCGGTGGCCTGTGGGACCCGCTGGATGGCGACATTGACCCGGCTCAGTTGACCCAAGCGCTGGCCAAAGGCGCACGCGATGCAGGGGGGCGCATTGAACGGTTCTGCCCGGTAATTGGCATCGACCGCGATGGCGATGAGTGGATCGTGAAAACCGAAAAGGGTGAGATCCGCGCCCAGTACGTCGCCAACTGCGCAGGCTATTACGCACAGCGTGTGGGTGAGATGTTCAAACCCTTTGGCGGACGCACGGTGCCGATGGTTGTGATGAGCCATCAGTATTTCCTGACCGAGCCAATTGCCGAACTGGAGGCCTGGACCAAGGAAAACGGTCGCAAGGTGCCCATGATCCGCGACGTGGATTCATCCTATTACCTGCGGCAGGAAAAGACCGGCCTGAACCTTGGCCCCTATGAGCGCAACTGTAAGGCGCACTGGGTCACGCCGGATGATCCGATGCCGGAGGATTTCTCCTTTCAACTCTACCCCGACGATCTGGAGCGGCTGGAGTGGTACATTGAGGACGCCATGGAGCGCCTGCCGCTGCTGGGCACCGCCGGTGTGGGCCGTAACATCAACGGCCCGATCCCTTACGCGCCCGATGGCCTGCCGATGATCGGCCCGATGCCCGGTGTAAAGAACGCCTTTGAAGGGCACTCCTTTACCTTCGGCATCGCGCAGGGTGGTGGCGCAGGCAAGGCCCTGTCGGAATGGATCATGCACGGTGAAACCGAGTTGGACATGTGGGCCGTAGACCCGCGCCGCTACACTGATCACTGCGATCACGACTATTGCCTGTCCAAGGCGCTGGAAACCTATGGCCACGAATACGCCATGCATTTCCCTTATCACGAATGGCCTGCGGGGCGGGACAAGAAACTGTCACCAAACCACCAGAGCCTGCTTGATGCAGGCGCACAGATGGGGGCCTACAACGGCTGGGAACGCGCGAACTGGTTCGCCAAGGACGGCGATGACACCTCGGAAGAAAGCACACAAACATGGGATCGGGGCGGCCCATGGGCGGCGCGCATCAAGGAAGAAGTTGAGGCGGTGCGTGATCACGCAGGTGTACTCGATATGCCCGGGTTCTCGCGCTACAGGCTTTCTGGTGCGGGTGCCGCCGAATGGCTGCGCGGTCAGGTCTGTGGTGCCTTGCCCAAAGTGGGCCGCATGAACCTTGGCTATTTTGCTGACAGCCGGGGCCGCATCGCGACGGAGATGACCATCATCCGCTGGGGTGAGGATGATTTCTGGCTGATGACAGCGGCTGTTGCTTTGTGGCACGACTTTGAACTGCTGCAAGGGCGCTTGCCGAGTGATGGGTCGCTGACCCTCACCGACATCACCCGCGATTGGTCCACCCACATCATCACAGGCCCCAAGAGCCGCGAGATGCTGGAAGGGATCACGACAGATGCGGACCTCGCGGCCACATGGATGTCCATTCAGGACGCCACAGTTGCGGGCAAACCCGCCAAACTGTTCCGCGTGTCCTTCCCCGGTGAATTGGGCTGGGAGGTGCATACATCCTTTGAGGACAGCCCAACCGTCTATGAAGCGATCAAATCCGCCGGGGCCAAGCCGTTCGGCATGTACGCGATGAATTCCATGCGCATCGAAAAAGGCTACCGCACTTGGAAGGGTGACCTGTCCACGGATTACTCCATGCTGGAAGCAGGCCTCGACCGTTGGGTCAAATTCGACAAACCGCAGGACTTCCCCGGCAAGGCGGCCATGGCGGCGGAGAAACAGGCGGGCATTAAGAAACGCTTTGTTACAATGATCGTCGAGGCTGGCGATCAGGACGCGCCCTATATGTCCACGGTTATGCACAACGGCGAGGTTGTGGGGGAAACCACTTCGGGTGACTGGGGTTACCGGATTGGCAAATCCGTGGCCTTGGGCACGATCCGCGCGGACCTTGCGGTGCCGGGCACAGAGGTTGAGATCAGCATCTTTGGTCACACCTGCAAAGCGGTTGTGCAGGAGGACGCGCCGCTGTGGGATCCTGAAAACGAACGGCTGCGTGCATGAGCATTGAGACCTACCTGATCTACCTTGGCGTACTGGCGGCGTTTTTCATTACGCCACCGGATACGTCGCAACTGCTGATCATCTCCAATTCCCTGCGCCACGGACTACGACGCAGCACGGCGACGATTGCGGGTGATTTGTCTGCCAATGTGTTGCAAATGACTGCCGCCGCTTTTGGGCTAACGGCGATCATTGCGGCATCGGCGGAGGCGATATGGGTGATCAAGTGGGCCGGTGTGGCCTATCTGGTGTGGATTGGACTGCAACTGATGCTGTCCAAAGGGGGCGGTGATGGCCCTGCGGCTGCGTCACAATCCCGGCGGCGGGTGTTGTTTCGTCAGGGGTTTCTGACCTCATCGGCCAACCCCTACGCGGTGGTGTTCTTTGGCGCACTGTTTCCGCAGTTCATTGACCCTGCGCAGGCTGTTCTGCCGCAACTGGTGATCTTGGGGGCGACCTATCTGGTGGTTGATGGCGCAATGTTGCTGGTTTGGGGCTGGATGGCGACGCGCACCTTGGGGCGGGTTAAGGCACTGTCGGGGCAATGGCTGAACCGGGTATCCGGCGTATTGATGATCGCAGCGGCGGCCCTTCTGGCCAGCCGTGATTTGGCGGCAGAGGTCCCGGAATGACAAAGATCACCCTCCTTGATGGCGGCATGGGACAAGAGCTGATCCACCGTGCAGGCGGCGTGGCCACACCCTTGTGGTCCACCCAAGCGTTGTTGGATGATCCTGACATGGTGGCCGCTGTCCACGAGGATTATGCCGCCGCAGGCGCGACTGTCGCGACCACCAACACCTATGCCCTGCACCGGGACCGGCTGCGGGGCGGGGCGTCCAACCATTATGCGGCAGATGGCATTGTGCTGCCCGATCTCGAAGACCGGTTGGGTGAATTGATCCAGACCGCAACCACTGCGGCGGCATCTGTGCGGGCAGGGCGGCGTGTGGCCGGGGCCATTGGGCCCTTGGGTGCCAGCTATCGCGCGGATCTTTTGCCGCCCCATGACGTGGCCGTGTCGCAACTTGCCGAGATCGCCGCGCTGCTTGCGCCGGGGGTGGATCTGCTGAACTTTGAGACTGTGCCCAGCATTGCCGCCGCGCGCGCCTGTCTGGAGGCAGGGCGCGCCACCGACTTGCCGGTCTGGCTGTCGTTCACGGTAGATGATACGGATGGCACGCGCCTGCGTTCGGGTGAGCCCGTGGCGGATGCGGTGGAGGTGGCAGGCCAAGCGGACGCGGCACTGATCAACTGTTCGATGCCAGAGGTGATACCCGCCGCGCTGGACAAACTGCTGCCCTGCGGCAGACCCGTCGGGGCCTATGCCAATGGGTTCACCCAGATTACTCCGGCATTCATCGCAGGACAAACCACAGCGGATGACCTTTCTGCGCGCGCAGATATGACGCCAGCGATCTATGCCGATCACGCCATGGGTTGGGTGCAGCAGGGCGCAACAATCATCGGCGGGTGCTGCGAAGTTGGCCCGGCCCATATCAAAGAAATCGCCACCCGCCTGCGTGCGGCTGGTCACACCATCATCTAGCGCCGCGCGCGCCGCATCGTTCAAAGGACCCCCCTTATGGCTGATATTCCCTCCCACGCCCGCGTCGTAATTATTGGCGGCGGCGTTATTGGCTGTTCTGTTGCCTATCACCTGACCAAGCTGGGGTGGAAAGATGTGGTTTTGCTGGAACGCAAACAACTGACCTCTGGCACCACATGGCATGCTGCGGGCCTGATTGCGCAACTGCGCGCCACCGCGAATATGACCAAATTGGCGAAGTATTCTCAGGAACTTTATGGCAACCTTGAGGCGGAAACGGGCGTCGCGACAGGCTTCAAGCGCTGTGGGTCGATCACAGTGGCCCTGACCGAGGAGCGCCGCGAAGAAATCTACCGCCAGGCAGCGATGGCTCGGGCTTTTGGTGTGGACGTGGAAGAAATCAGCGCGGCTGACGTCAAAGAAAAGTACGAACATCTGAATATTGATGGCATCACCGGGGCGGTTTACCTCGACAAAGACGGGCAGGGCGACCCGGCCAACATCGCGCTCGCGCTGGCCAAAGGCGCGCGGCAGGGCGGGGCGAAAGTGATCGAACGCACCCGCGTGTCGGGCGTGAAACGTGAGGGCAAGCGCATTACCGGCGTCGATTGGGAACAGGGCGGCGAGAGCGGCCACATCACCTGCGATCATGTGGTGAATTGCGCAGGCATGTGGGGCCATCAGGTTGGGCAAATGCTTGGCACCAACGTGCCGCTGCATTCCTGCGAACACTTCTATATCGTGACCGAAGCCATCCCCGGCCTGACACAACTGCCCGTGCTGCGGGTGCCGGATGAATGCGCCTATTACAAAGAAGACGCGGGCAAAATGCTGTTGGGTGCCTTTGAACCCAACGCCAAACCATGGCGCCTGGACATCCCGGCGGATTTCGAATTCGACCAACTGCCTGAGGATTTCGACCACTTTGAGCCCATTTTGGAAGCCGCTGTTGAGCGTCTGCCAATGCTGGCAGAGGCTGGCATTCACACATTCTTCAACGGCCCAGAGAGCTTTACACCTGATGATGCCTATCATCTTGGCCTTGCGCCCGAGATGGACAACGTCTGGGTGGCGGCCGGGTTTAACTCGATCGGCATCCAATCGGCAGGGGGTGCTGGCATGGCACTGGCACAGTGGATGGAAGACGGGCAAAAACCCTTCGATCTGGGGGATGTGGACATTTCCCGCATGCAGCCATTTCAGGGCAACAAGGCCTATCTGTTTGAGCGTTCCAAAGAAACGCTGGGCCTGCTCTATGCCGACCACTTCCCGTTCCGCCAAAAGGAAACCGCACGCGGGGTGCGCCGCACGCCGTTCCATCAACATCTGAAAGAACGCGGCGCGGTCTTTGGCGAACTGGCAGGCTGGGAGCGCGCCAACTGGTTCTCTCGTGAGGCGCAGGAAGGCGAGTATCAGTACAGCTGGCAGCGTCAGAACTTTTTCGACAACGTGCGTGAAGAGCACATGGCCGTGCGCCAGTCGGTGGGCATGTATGACATGTCCTCTTTTGGCAAAATCCGCGTTGAGGGTCCGGATGCGGAGGCGTTTTTGAACTATGTCGGAGGTGGGGATTATTCCGCGCCCAATGGCAAGATCGTTTATACGCAGTTCCTCAATTCCCGTGGCGGGATTGAAGCGGACGTGACCGTGACCCGCCTGACAGACGAGGCATATCTGGTTGTGACCCCCGCCGCGACCCGGCTGGCCGACCAGACATGGATGCAACGCCACGTCGGTGATTTCCGCGTTGTCATCACCGATGTGACCGCAGGCGAAGGCGTTCTGGCTGTGATGGGCCCACGCAGCCGCGAGTTGCTGCAACTGGTGTCGCCTAATGACTTCTCAAACGAGGCAAACCCCTTTGGCACCGCGCAGGAGATCGAGATTGGCATGGGGCTGGCCCGCGCACACCGTGTGACCTATGTGGGCGAACTGGGATGGGAGATCTACGTCTCTGCCGATCAATGTGGCCATGTGTTTGAAACACTGGCCGATGTGGGGTTGGATATGGGCAAACGCCTGTGCGGGATGCACATGATGGATACCTGCCGCATCGAAAAAGGCTTCCGCCATTTTGGCCATGATATCACGTCGGAGGATCATGTGTTGGAGGCCGGTCTGGGCTTTGCCGTAAAGAAAGACAAGCCGAGCTATATCGGGCGCGAAGCGGTTCTGGAAAAGCAGGAAAAGGGGCTGGAAAACCGTCTGTTGCAATTCAAGCTGACCGATGCGGAACCGCTGCTTTATCACAACGAACCCGTGGTGCGCGATGGTGAGATTGTGGGTTACTTGTCCTCTGGCTCATATGGTCACCACCTTGGTGCTGCGATGGGGCTAGGCTATGTACCGTGTAAGGGCGAGACAGCGGCAGATGTCCTTGCCTCGACATACGAGATCGACGTGGCGGGCACGCGGGTCAAGGCGGAGGCTTCCCTCAAACCGATGTATGACCCCAAATCCGAGCGCGTGAAGGTTTAGCGCTGGTAGCGTTGCGCGCTTGGGGATACGCCTGTGATCAGGAGTATCCCCGATGCGCAATGGCGACAGTCTGAACACCAAACCAAATGAGGACACGGCGGGTGGCCTGGTGCTTGCCCTGACGGTCTATGGGTTATGGGGTTTTCTGCCGCTTTATATGAAGCTGATTGATCATGTACCGGCGGCGGAGGTTGTGGTGCACCGGATCCTTTGGTCTGTGCCCATTGCGGCCCTTGTGCTGATCGTGCTGCGTCGCACGGACGCCTTGCGCGACGCACTGCGCTCTCCCCGCATGCTGATGATGGCATGTGTGACCGCGGTGCTGGTTTCGCTCAATTGGGGGATTTACGTCTGGGCGGTGATGGCGGGCAATGCCATGGATGCCGCCCTGGGGTACTACATGAATCCGCTGTTTAGCATTTTTCTGGCGGCAGTGTTTCTGGGCGAAATGCCGAACCGAGCGCAAGGCGTGGCCATTGCCTTGGCTGCTCTGGCCGTTCTGATCCTGACGTTGGAGGCGGGCGGGCTGCCCTGGGCGGCGCTTGGCATGATGCTGACTTGGGGGTTTTATGCGCTGGCCAAGAAAAGCCTGCCGATTGGACCCAACCAGGGCTTTCTGCTTGAGGTGCTGATCCTCACGCCGCCTGCGCTGGGTTATCTGTGGTATCTGAGCGCGCAGGGACAGTCACATTTCAGCATGACACTGGAGCGCGACACATTACTGTTGCTGGGCTGTGGCGTGGTCACGGCGGTGCCGCTGCTGATCTACGCCAATGCCGCCAAACGCCTGCGTCTGTCGACCATCGGCATTTTGCAGTACATTGCGCCTACCGTGATTTTCTTGATCGCGTTTTTTGTCTTTGATGAGCCCTTTGGGCGGGGTCGGATGATTGCCTTTCCGATGATCTGGGTGGCGCTGGTGATTTACTCCACATCAATGCTGCGGCACATGCGCAAAGGGTAGGCGGGCCGAGGCCTGCCTTACGCTGCCAAGACAGCGCGTTCATCGCGTCCTGCAGCGCGCCAATGGACTTGTGAGGCCGCATAACAACCTCGAATACCACGATCAGACCGGTAGCATTGAAGGTGATCAAATCCAAACCAACCGTATCCAGATCGCCAACTTTTCATTGAAACTCCAGCGCCCGGTCTTTGCCCACCATGACGCGGCAATATTGGAACTCTGTGAAAACCTGCCCGACATGGCCGAGCACTGCGGCCATTGCATCACGGCTTGTCTATGCTTCCCAGTAAGCGGGCGGCAGAAAAGTCAGGTCAGGGCCAAGCAGCGGGGCAATCGCCACTGCGTCGCCCCTGGCAACCAGGGCCTGCATCTTGGTGATTATCTGGTGCAAATGGACCTCCGCCATGGGTTGAAAACCCATCCTACATCTGAGACGAAGCAGGATGGAAACGCAATATTCACCCCCCGATGATCCGCTGATGATCTTGCATGAAGATGCGGAAGTTTTGCTGGTTGATAAACCGGCCGGACTGCTTAGCGTGCCGGGAAAAGGATCGCATCTGGCGGATTGCCTGCTGGCCCGCGTGCACGCGGCTTTTCCTGATGCCCTGCTGGTGCACCGGTTGGACCGGGACACATCTGGCGTGATGATTTTTGCGCTGACACCCTATGCGCAGCGGCATCTGGGTTTGCAGTTTGAAAAACGCATGACCTGTAAGACATATGTTGCGCGCATCTGGGGGGTGCCCGCGGAGAAGTCTGGAAGCATTGATCTGCCGCTAATCGTGGATTGGCCCAATCGCCCGCGCCAGATGGTCTGTTATGAGACAGGAAAACCCGCGCAGACGAAATGGAAACTTCTGAAGTCGGAGGGCGACACGGCGCGTGTGAGACTTTTTCCGAAAACCGGGCGCAGCCATCAACTGCGCGTACACATGCTGAGCCTGGGACATCCAATTTTGGGAGACCCGTTTTATGCCGAGGGTGCGGCGCTGGATTACCCTCGAATGATGCTGCATTCAGAAGAACTACGCTTCAAACATCCGCAAGGCGGGCGGTCGGTTAAAATCCGCAGCGCTGCACCGTTTTGAGAGGGCAGAATTGAGTTTATTAGAAGGGTGAATGGGGAGAGTTCCGCCCTATCCTCAAGCCTGTGGCCAAGGATAGGGCTTCACCCTTCACGCGGGATCGGTCTCCACCTATCCGCGCGTTTCAACCTTCCCAAAACATGGTAAAGAATGTGTTAAATGTGACCTCCGCAAACTGGTTTCACCCTTCCAATAAACTCAAACCCAACAGGAACCAGTCACGCTGTTCTTTGAGATAAAGTGGGTGGCCCGCAGGCAGCCCTCTTTTTGCGCGCTCCGGTTCCGCGCAAAGCGCGGAAAACCTATTCTGCTGCCCAACCGGAGACAGCTTTGACCTCAAGGAATTCCTCTAAGCCGTAAACACCCCCCTCGCGGCCATTGCCAGACTGTTTGTAGCCCCCAAACGGCGAGCCTTGCGCAAAGCCCTGTCCATTGGTCTCCACCATGCCAGAGCGCAACCGGCGCGCCACGCGGCGGCGTTTGTCGGTGTCCTCAGTCTGAATGTAGTTTGTCAGCCCGTACGGCGTGTCATTGGCAATCGCGATTGCTTCTTCTTCGCTCTCAAACGGGATGATGGACAGGACCGGGCCAAAGACCTCCTCGCGGGCAATGACCATATCATTGCTTACATCTGCAAACACGGTTGGTTTCACGTAATACCCACGGTTCAAACCGTCCGGGCGGCCCAAACCGCCGGCAACCAAGCGTGCTTCTGACATGCCTGTTTCGATCAGGCCCTGGATCTTGTTGAACTGTGCCTCGGACACAACCGGTCCGATGTGTTTGCCCTCATTTGAGGCTGGCCCAACAGGGGTGTTGTTGGCCACATCAGCGGCCATTTCAACAGCCTCGTCATACCGCGATTTGTGCACCAGCATGCGCGTGGGGGCATTACAGGATTGACCCGAATTGCGGAAGCAGCGGATGGCACCCGACTTGGCCGCTTTGGGGTGTGCGTCTTCAAAGATAACATTCGCGCCTTTGCCGCCAAGCTCCAGTGACACGCGTTTCAGCGTATCTGCCGCTGCTTTGGAAATGGCAATGCCTGCGCGCGTGGAACCGGTGAAGCTGACCATATCGACATCTGGATGCACGCTCAGCTGTGTGCCTACGCCGGCGCCATCGCCGTTCAGCATGTTGAACACGCCTGCGGGGAAACCGGCCTCATGCATAAATTCGGCAAACAACAGGCCGGAGAGCGGGGCAATTTCTGATGGTTTCAGCACGACAGTACATCCCGTCGCAATGGCCGGGATCGCCTTGAGGATGATCTGATTCATCGGCCAGTTCCACGGCGTGATCAGTGCGCAAACCCCAATGGGTTCCAGCAATGTCTTTTCAGTGGTGTTGAAATCACGGTCAAACTCAAAGTTTTCAAACGCTTTGAGGAACCCCTCAATGTGCCAGCTGCCCGCACCAACCTGCTGGGTGTTGGCAAGGTCCATGGGCGCGCCCATTTCGAGTGAAATTGCCTTGGCCATTTCATCTTTGCGGGCTTCATAGATCTCTGAGAGTTTTTCGAGCAATGCAACGCGTTCCGCCCGTGGGGTTTGGGACCAACCGTCAAACGCGGCCCGTGCAGCGGCCACTGCCGCGTCCGTATCAGCCTGGCCACCCAAAGAAATGACGGCACATTGCTCCTCGTTTGATGGATTGATGACGGCAAAATCATTGGCTGTCGCCGGGGCGACCCACTGACCGTTGATATAAAATTCGCGTTTTTCCAGCATGACAGAACTCCCATTTTCCGTAGGGCCCACAGACGGGCGCTTTTTCCTAAGTGCGTATGCGCCCCCACGCGGGGGGATGCAAGTCAACCAGCGACGCCCTATATTGCACGAAGTGGCACTCGGAATAGGAGACAAATTATGGGCCTGCGCATTAACGATACAATCCCTGATCTGACGGTTGAGACGGATCATGGTACGATCTCGTTGCATGACTGGATTGGCGACAGCTGGGCGATCCTGTTTTCTCATCCCAAGGATTTCACACCCGTTTGCACCACAGAATTTGGTGCCGTGGCGCAATTGGCGGATGAATGGGCGAAACGCGGCACCAAGGTGATAGGGGTTTCTGTTGATGGTGTTGAGGACCATAAAAAGTGGAAAGGCGACATTGAAAAGGTCGCAGGCGCGCCGGCAGGCTTCCCGATAATCGCGGATGCCGGGCTGGAGGTGTCAAAAGCGTTCGACATGCTGCCTGCTGAGGCCTATCTGCCAGACGGTCGCACGCCTGCGGACAGTGCCACAGTGCGGTCTGTGTTCATCATAGGGCCGGACAAACAACTTAAACTGTCGATGACCTACCCAATGACAGTCGGGCGCAACTTTGCCGAAGTGCTGCGCGCATTGGACGGGTTGCAAACCTCAACCGGCAAAGGCGTTGCAACGCCAGCCAACTGGGTGCCGGGCGATGATGTGATCATCCCGCCCGCGGTTTCAAACGAGGATGCCAAGGCCAAGTTTGGAGAGTTCACCACGGTACTGCCGTACCTGCGCACGACAAAGGTCTAGCGTCTGGCATTTGGGCCAGAGCCACCATAGCAGAAATGCAAAAACCTGAATCACCTAACCCTGCCTGAAACCAAAGATTTCAACTGGTTAGGAGATGCAGTGTGTTTCAAGATATTTGCATTTCGCTATAGAGCGCATCAAAATATCTCTGTGCCGCCTTCGGGACATTCCCCGGGGCGGTGTATTGGTTTTCAACTTCAGGGATCAGTGCAGCACAACCCGTGTGCCATTGGGCACGCGTTCGTACAGGTCTTCGATGTGGGCATTGATCATCCGGACACAGCCGTTTGAAACCCGTTGCGCCACGGATTGCGGGCGCGGGGTGCCGTGGATGCGCAAGAGCGTATCGCGACTGCCTTTGTAGAGATAGAGCGCGCGCGCACCCAGCGGATTGTTCGGCCCGCCCGGCATACCTCCGGCGTGTTTCGCATAGAGATGCGGCTGGCGACGGATCATGTTTTTTGTCGGTGTCCAGCTGGGCCATTCCACCTTGCGTGCAATACGGTAGGTGCCAGGATAATAGCGCCCCTCCACCCCGATGCCCACGATATAGCGCACCGCCTTGCCACCCGGCAGTGTCCAGTACAATGCGAAATTTCCGGGATCGACATGGATCTCATTTGGGCCAAAACCGGCTTTGATGTTCACGATCTTTGCCTTGTGCCGATCAGGAATGCGGTAAGGTTGCGTTGCGGCAAGAGCGGGCCCGGTTACGAGCGTAGCGGCGGCAGTGGTCAATAGAGTGCGGCGGTTCAGCACAGTCATGGCAGCAGTCCTGTCTAAAGAAATCGTTAATTCAGGATGCACTAAGAAAGCGGCAAAAGCTTGTGCAAAATCTGGCATTTCTGACGGGCCGGGTTTGTGTGGCGTCTTTCTGACGGCACAGGCCTTCGCGTTTGGTAACGCGAAGGCCTTTGATTTATAGCGAAATGCAAATAGCTTGAAACACACTGCATCTCCTAACCAATTGAAATCTTTGTTTTCAGGCAGGTTTAGGTGATTCAGGTTTTTGCATTTCTGCTATAGCGCGTTTTTTAAGCGGCGCGGCGGCGGCGCATCAGGCCAAAACCAGCGATCCCGGCCATCAACAGGGGCAGGGAGGCAGGCAATGGCACAGCCGCAGGACTGAGGGCTGCGCGGACTTCATCGGCAAATGCGGCTTGTGCCAGACGGTTTGGATGGATGCTGTCCGAAAACAGGAAGTCATCTGCGATGCTGAGATCCAAGGCCCCGGTTGTAGGGTCAAATACGCAATTATCGAGCGGCGTGAATACTTGGATCGAGGGTGTGCACGCATCGGTCGTGTTGGTCACGCCAATTGATCCGGGATCGGCCAAAATATCCCGCAGGAAAGCATCAAGATCAACCTCAACAATGTTCAAACCATCACCCCGCAGGACCTCAAGGTTCGCCGCCAGACGCTGATTGAACGCAAATGTCGTGGCCTGCGCCACAGGGGCAAAAGGTGACATTGAAAACAATGGTGTCAGGGACAGATCCGGCAGATTTGAGACAACAAAGTCGTCAAATTGATCCCCCAGTGCCGCAATCGCTGCGATATTGGCAGTCACAGCATCTGCGGCGTCTTCACCAACTGTGGCCGATGTCCCGAGGTTTTGCAGCAGGTCGTTGGCCCCAAACAGAACGGAAATCAACGGATTATCCCCCACTGGGAAAGGCGCAGGCAGCCCGCTGAATGTATTGATTTGCGCGCCGAAGGTCGCAAAAGGCAGGGCCGTTGCCGGGAACTCCGGGATGTTGGTATTGTCGGGGCCCGCCGTTGCACCACCAAGCGCGAAGTTAGCGCTTGCCTTGCCCTCAGCCGCGAAATCACTTGCGATGTGTTCGGCATAGGTAATGCCGTTGGAAAACCGTCCTTCAAAACTTGGTGGCGCAAGTTCGCCAAATTTGCCGTCGTCGGTCAGGCTATCGCCAAACGCAAAATAGCTGGTGAAGGGGTCGGAGTACGTTGTTGCACTTACACTACCGGCCGTGATGGCCAGTGCAGCGCTGGCTGCGAACATAGTTAATTTCATTGATTCTCTCCCTTATGTGGGAGGTATCGTAAACAAATGCTGGGCGAGCGCTTTCGTAACGTTGGGTGACTCTGGTTAACGCGCCATTCAAGACAGCGTGAGGGGGCACGAAAAAGGGCGCAGCTTTTGACAAGCCGCGCCCCATTGGCAGAACAGTCAGCGATGATTATTCGTCTGCTTTCTCTTCTTTCTTCACTTCTTCGCCGGTTTCCTGATCGACAACTTTCATCGACAGGCGCACCTTGCCGCGGTCATCAAAGCCCAGCAGCTTAACCTTCACTTCCTGACCTTCTTTCAGAACGTCGGAAGGGTGGTTCAATCGGCGGTTTTCGATTTGGGACACGTGCACCAGACCGTCACGCTTGCCAAAGAAGTTCACGAAAGCACCGAAATCGACAATTTTCACAACCGTACCCGTGTAAACAGCGCCTTCCTCAGGCTCCGCTACGATGGCGTGGATCATGTCGTAGGCTTTCTTGATTGAATCGCCGTTTGGCGACGCGATCTTGATGATGCCTTCGTCGTTGATGTCCACTTTGGCGCCAGAGACTTCCACAATCTCGCGGATGACTTTACCACCGGAACCGATGACTTCACGGATTTTATCCGTTGGCACCTGCATGGTCTCAATCCGTGGCGCGTGCTCGGAGAATTCCGCCGCACCAGAGATCGCTTTGTTCATCTCACCCAGGATATGCAAACGCCCATCCTTGGCCTGTGCCAGCGCTTTCTCCATGATCTCGGGCGTGATGCCTGCGACCTTGATGTCCATCTGCAGCGACGTGATACCGTTCTCGGTCCCAGCGACCTTAAAGTCCATGTCGCCAAGGTGATCTTCATCCCCCAGAATATCGGACAAGATCGCATAGGAGCCGTCCTCTTCCAGGATCAGACCCATGGCCACACCGGCCACAGCGGATTTCAACGGCACACCCGCGTCCATCATGGACAAGGAACCACCACAGACGGAAGCCATGGAAGAAGAGCCGTTGGATTCAGTGATCTCCGACACGACGCGGACCGTATAGGGGAAGTCCGTTGCCGCAGGCAGAACCGCCTGAAGCGCACGCCATGCCAGTTTTCCGTGACCAATTTCCCGACGACCGGGAGGGCCCACGCGGCCCGCTTCACCCACTGAATAGGGAGGGAAATTATAGTGCAGCAGGAAGTTGGATTTGAAGTTGCCGTGCAGCGCGTCGATGAATTGCTCGTCGTCCCCGGTGCCCAGCGTGGTCACAACCAGACCTTGGGTTTCACCACGGGTGAACAGGGCAGAGCCGTGCGTCCGGGGCAGAAGACCTGTCTGAGAGACGATATCGCGGATCTCGTCCGTCTTACGACCGTCAATACGCTTGCCTGTCTTCACAACGTCACCGCGCAGAATGCCGGCTTCGAGTTTCTTCATCGCAGAACCAAGGTTGGCATCCTCAAGCTGCTCTTCGTTCAGCTTTTCCATGATCGCGTCACGGGCGGCGGAAACGGCTGCTGTGCGCTCTTGCTTGTCGGCAATTGCGAAGGCTTTGCGCATCTCCTTTTCACCGGCTTTGGCCACGGCCTTGGACAGATCAGAATAGTCAACGGGCTGAAAATCAAAGGGTTCTTTCGCCGCGTCTTCAGCCAAATCAATGATCAGATCGATCACCGGCTGGATCTGCTCGTGGGCAAACTTCACCGCACCGAGCATCTCTGCTTCGGTCAGCTCATAGGCTTCTGATTCAACCATCATGACGGCGTCTTTGGTGCCGGCGACAACCAGATCAAGACGCTGTTCGGGGTTCAGGCGCAAATCCTGCATGTCGTCAACGGTGGGGTTCAGGATGTATTCGCCATCCTCAAAACCAACGCGGCAGTTGGCGATCGGGCCCATGAACGGCGCGCCGGAAATGGTCAGCGCGGCAGAGGCCGCGATCATTGCAACCATGTCAGGGTCATTGACCAGATCGTGGGACAGCACAGTACACATGACCAGAACTTCGTTTTTGAAGCCGGGCACAAAAAGCGGGCGGATCGGACGGTCGATCAGACGGGCGGTCAGCGTTTCCTTTTCGGTGGGGCGGGCCTCACGCTTGAAAAAACCACCGGGCACTTTACCGGCCGCATAATATTTCTCTTGGTAGTGAACGGTCAGTGGGAAAAAATCCTGACCCGGCTTTTGCTTACGCGCAAACGTCACGTTTGCCATAACGCTGGTTTCACCCAACGTGGCAATCACGGAGCCGTCTGCCTGACGGGCAACCTTGCCGGTTTCGAGTGTCAGCGTTTCTTCGCCCCACTCAATTGATTTCGTCGTTACATTAAACATCTAGTTTTCCTGGTTAGGCGCTCATCTTGAGGGCCATTTGCATAGGGGCCGTATTGCCCCTGACCACGGTATCTTCTTTTGTCGGCGCTGCGGTCCGGGCGCCGTCTTTCAGATGCACGCGCATCTATATGAGTTTGCCGACATTTGAAAGGGCCAGCGGTCTTGGCGCGTCGTGGTGTCTGGAAGATCGCCAAGGTGCGCGTTGAGGCCGCGGCAGGGTGACGTCTTAGACAAGTGGGTGGTTCAATACAGATTTGTGCAATGATGTCCGGGCGATATGAAAACCTGAGCAAAATTTGACCAAAATTTATTAGACGTAACGGTTTCTCTTGGGAACCAGTGCATTGCGTTTTTTGGCTTTGGCCTCAACGTTGGGTGATTCTCTCTTTTGTCTTGTTTAGGAGTCAGTTAATCACATATTCACGCTATGGTTGCGTGGAGAAATCCACCACGAAACCACAGCCTCCGATTGAATCAAAAAGCGAAAACCTAATTTGTTAACGAAATCAGCGGGTTTTCGCCGGTCAGCTAAATGTAAAGAATGCCTAAACAATAGATTGGTGCACAACGATGGCCTATTGCGGCTACTGTTTCCAAATGATAAAAAGTTTCCAATGTCTGTTTTTAAGAAAGGTTCAAGACATGGTTAATGTCAAAACATTGGCACTCGTAAGTGCAGTCGCTCTGGCACCTGTTGCTGGTGCCGCCGCAACTGTTACAATTGACTCGTTCGATACGTTCCAAGAAGTAGCAAACCCTGCCGGGTTTGGTCTGTCCAGCACAGGCACAGTTTCCGGCGCGGGCATCATTGGTGGTGACCGTACAACAACAGCGGCTGGTGACGGCGTTAGCCTGCCATCCCGTGCAACAACTGTTTTCGTTGACGGCGGTACTGCTGCGATCTCCAACTCTAACGGCGTTACTGGCTTCGCGCTGTTCGAATGGGACGCTGGTGGTGCAGACCTGACAGGTGGTGGCATGAACACCCAGTTCGTGCTGGATGTCATCAATGTTGACCTGAACGTCGTGTTCGACCTGACAGTTGACGGCATCACAGCAACGTCCATTTCCACATCCTCTGCTGGTAACGTGACATGGGACTTCTCGTCCTTCGCTGGTGCTAACTTGGGTTCAGCAAGTGAGATTTCTCTGCTGGTTTCTGGTCCAACAGCTTTTGACGCAGAAATCGACTTCATCGGCGCAGCGGCAGTTCCGCTGCCAGCTGGTGGTTTGCTGCTGGGTTCCATCCTGCTGGGTGGTGGCTTCGCCGCACGTCGTAAGGCAAAAGCAAAATCATAAGCCGCAAGACTTAACGAATTGAGAAAGGCTGGTTCCTGAGGGAGCCAGCCTTTTTCGTTTGAGTGCATTGATATCAACGCCTTTGGCCTTAGAGCAGAAACACAAAAACCAGAATCAGCTAACCCTGCCTAAAGTCAAAGATTTCAACTGGTTAGGAGATGCAGTGTGTTTCAAGTCATTTGCATTTCGCTATAGAAAAATGTACGACGCTGATCCGCCGCGCATTTCCTTTCAAAACTGACCTAAGCGCTTAAGCTGGGGAAATAATCCTCACACAGGCCTTCGCGGTACACATCTGCCGTACAGCAGTGCAGCCCACCCCCAAAGGCGTAGGCATCGCGCAACTCCACCTCAACAACTTCCATGCCCAGTTTGTCCATCTGTTCGGCCTGATAGACCTCTGATTTCTCGACGCAGACGGTTTTGGGGTCAAGCACAAGTACGTTCATACTGAGCCAGGTTGAGGAATAACACAGAGGCGGTGGCGTGTTATGCGCCGGTGAGGCCGCGTCCACGATCTCCCATCCGTTGTCGTTGTACATCTTGCGCTGATCCTCCGGCAGACGGCGGTGCGGGTTGTTCAGGATCAACCCCGGGCGCAAGGGTGTGAATGTCGCGTCGATGTGGATCGGGTAAGGATCGCCCGGGAAGTTCACTGAATGCACCCTGTGGTCGGGGAAATGACGGCGCAGCCATTCGATGCCCTTCAGGTTGGTGGTGAAACCATGCTGCACCACCAGATCTTTGCCAAACCGCAAGACATCTGCGGCGTCAAACAAGGGTTCTTCTTCTGTTGTCACAAAGAACTTCTCTGCCGCCCATTCCAACCGCTTGGCATTGCCGATTTTATCGCTGAGGTAATCGGGGTGGTAATCCGCATCCGTCAGACGCGGCTTGGGTGCACTTTCATGGCGGAAATTTGGATCCTCGTTGAAATATTGCTGCATCAGCGGGCGGTAATTCAAATACTCAAACCAGCGGCAGCGATAGGACATCGTTGCCTCAAGCATCTCTGACCCCACTGTCAGCAGCACATCGCGCGGGGGCATACAGCCGAACTGACTGTCCGTGTGGAAATCAGGTGTGGTGGCGGGCAGAGCGTGATCAATACTCGTCGGGCGGTCTACGCGAATGCCGCGCGCTTTGAGTTGGGTGGCAAAATTGTCCAACAGCTCATTCGCGCGATCAATGGTTTCCTGTGGGCGGCGGCCCCATTGGCCGCGCATGTCGCTGTCTTCGGGCACTTTGGCGTCCAGCGCGGGTTCCTCGGGCGGGATGTGGCAATCATCTGCCCGGCCCACGATGACATGTTTCAGCGGGTCCCATTCGTTCCAGCTGTTTACGATTGTTTTGGCCATCTGTTTTCCTCCCCGGGCGTTCAACCCGGAATGTCGTAAGGTGATTTGTGATGCGACACAAGAGGCGGCAGAGCGACCGATTTTCTCGAAAAAATCGGGCCGGAATTTTTAGAAATTCCGGCGCAGGTCAGGACGGTTGATGTTAAATGGGTTCAGTCGGGAAACTCAATTTCGCCGTCTGACAGATTTGACCGTGCCGCGCGCAGCAGCCACAGGCTGAACGCAGGCGTATGGCTCGACCGATGAATCCCCCAGTCCCCGTCCGTGCCGCCAATTTTGGTGTAGCTCTGCAATGCCCCACACATGGCGGTCTGCGTCTTTGGTCCCCATTTCCCATCTGGCTCCACCTGGTCCTGCTCAAACCCTTCGCGCAGGTAAAGTTGCGCGGTGAACAGCTCCTCGGGAAAGCTGCGATAGTGGCTTTCCAGATGCGCGATGGCGGCCTCAAGGTAGTCGTCAGACGTGCAGTCCGCTTGCTGCGCAATGGCGGTGCTGCCAGAAATCATGAGGATGCAGGGGATCAGGAATTTCATCTGAGTCTTTGGGGTTGCAGAGGTCTGATAACAGCGTTCCACAAATCCACATCACAGACAAAGAAAAACCGCGCCCCTAACGAGGACGCGGCTCTTTGTCTCAATTATGTCCGCAGTTTAGCGGCGCAGGCCCAGACGTTTGATCAGGTCCTGATAGCGGGCCTCATCCTTGCCTTTGACGTAGTCCAGCAGCTTGCGGCGGGTGGCGACCATTTTCAGCAGACCGCGACGGCCATGGTTGTCTTTCTTGTGGGTCTTGAAATGCTCTGTCAGCGTCGCAATACGCGAGCTGAGGATCGCAACCTGTACCTCGGGGGAACCAGTGTCACCCTCCTTGGCACCAAATTCTTTCATGACACGTGCTTTTTCTTCAGCAGTAATCGACATCGGGGTCTCCTTTCGGATCAGAGTTTAAAGGTATGGCGCAGGCCGGGATGTCGTCCAGCGCAGGCCCATGGAGAAACCACCCAAAGATCAGGAATCAACAGGTGTAGGGGGCGTATAGGCAGAAGCGGCAGGATTGGCAAAGGGTTATTGCGCACAGCCCCCAAAACCGGCCTCAAGGCCACGTGTCACACAGGGATCAAACCGGTGTTTGTGGCAAGGCTAAGGGGCACCAGCGCAATATCGGCATCAGTCAGAGCACGATCGCCTGCAACCTGTGCAATCACGTGATCGCCCAGCAGAATCTGAAACTGTCCGGCATTGTCCGGATCAGGTGTCAGGGCGACCTCAGGCTCTCTGCTTTCTTCATCTGAATCGTCCCAAACGAACAGCAAACTGTCCTCCTGGGGGGAGAAATCAGAGATCAGGGCGCTGTGACCTTGCGCGATCCAATCGCCCAATACGATTTGATCGGCGCCTGTGCCTGCATACACAAGATCATTCTGGCCCGCGACAATTAGGTCACCCCCACCGCCGCCATTCAAAAAATCGCCATCAGAGGTGTCGCTGATGCTGGGGGCCGGTCCCTCCGCAACGCCGTTCAGCGTGTCATCGCCCCAGCCGCCAAACAGGGTGTCTTCGCCCGCGCCGCCCTCCAGCTGGTCATCACCCAATCCGCCGTGCAGGGCGTCGTCGCCCACATCACCAAACAGCGTGTCGTTGCCAGCCGATCCTTGCAGCGTGTCGTCACCGTCGTTTCCATGCAGGGTGTCGTCGTTGTTGTGACCATAAAGCGTGTCATCATCATCGCCGCCGTTTAAGGCATCATCGCCGTCTTCGCCGTGCACCTCGTCAGAACCGGCATCGCCGTTCACCGTGTCGTCGCCCGCGCCGCCAAAGGCAGTGTCGTTGCCTGCGCCGCCCTCAATCAGATCGTCGCCGCCATAACCGCCAAGCTGGTCATCACCGCCATCTCCAAGCAGCGTATCGTCATCCGCACTGCCCCCGATAATATCGCCAGGGTTTGTTTCACCTGCGGGGGCAAGGATGTCCTCCTCCTGCGGGTCCTCAGAGGTATCGTCAGGGGTGTCCACATAGGCCACGCTGCCCATCGCCACCAATCCCATCAAACTTGCCAACCACAACATCTCAGTACCCTTCACACGCCCTGCCAAAATGGCAGAGTTCACCACGCGGGAGCGAGCCACAGTTCCGCGGTTCAGTCAAAAGGAATATTGCTAACTGGTTAATGGCTGCCAGCGTTCCGGGTGCTGCACATAGGGCAGGTAAAGCGGGTGTTTTGGATGCCCCGCCTTGGTCAACCCGAGGTGAAACAGTGGCACATTCAGCAGGGCCAATTGATCTTTGACGGCACATCCCCGGTCCCGGTGCGCCCCATGCGCGCCCCAGGCCGCAATGATGTGATCGGCCCAATCTGCGCCCTCGGACAACGCCGCGTCGTTTTGTGGGCCAACCGGATCTTTGGCCTGTTTCATGTCGCGCGGATCCGTCGCGCGCCATGCAAAAATGTTGGTGACCCGAAAGGCCCCATAGCCCAGCACCCGCGCGCGTCGCTCGCAGCGTTCAACTGTGGGGTCGTTTTGCACCTCGGTCGCGGTGGAGGGGTTCAGCATCACAAACAACACGCGTTTGCCAGTTTCATCCCAGACGCGCGTTAGGCTGTAGCGATAACGTTCACAATCGGAATACACGGCCCAGGAGGGCGCATCCCCTTTGGTATGGCTGCGGGTGATCATAGTGGTCTCATGCCACCACAAACGCCCGGTCGCAAATAAAAACACCGCCTGCGCAAGGGAAGGTCGCAGGCGGTGTTTGGCCGGGGTGGTGGTTCGTCAGCTGCGAGAGGTGTCAGGCGGCCTGCTGGACCCGGCGGGTGGGAAAGGTGAAGGACAGTTTGTGCGCTTCGATCACAGCGGCAGCGACCAGAGCAAAGAGGATATGCCCCCAAAGCGCGACCCATGTAATGCCTCTGAACCCAAGGAAGGCGGGCATACCGGCCACCAGATGGGCCATGATATAGAGTGCAAAGACCCAGAGTGCGACACCATATGCGGTTGCGGTCAGGGTCCAGTGCAGGCCGGGCAGAACCGCCTTTTGCACAGGGCGTGCAATCAGGAAATATCCAAGCGTATAAAACACAACGCCGGTGAGCATGTGGAGCAGATACGCGACCCCTTGTGGGCTTGCACCGAACACTTCTTTCAAGGTGGAATTCGCCAGGCCGACCGGGGCCAGTTTGGCATATCCAAATAGGGGCGACAGCCCCTGTCCAAAGACGTCAAAAGCAAGGGTTGCAAGTGCACCCGCGCTGATCAGCGTAAACATGGTCCGTGTCATTCTATCATCTCCTATGGAATGATCTGTTGTCTGCAGCACCCAAAATGGGGAGCCTTTGGGCAAGAGACAGAGGTCATCACACAGGGCTTACCGTGCACCGTAGAATTGAAACAAACCCTGTCATAAAGGGCTGAAATTGCTGACATTCTGGTGAGATTGGTGTCATAGTGTAACATCGTCTGTTCGTGACGCGACGTCACAAAACAGCGCGATCCAAAGTTGACGTTAGGGTAGGTCTGCGTAATCTATCAGCCCTGATTGAAAACCCGGGTTGGATGCAGCTCGCCCGCCTTGAAACGGCCCACCGCAACGGCATGCCCCTCGAAAGAGGCCCAGCATTCTTCGCCATATTCCACGTCCTGCGCGATCACCAAGCCGGGATTGCCGTTGCGCAGGCGCGTCGCACCCTCTGCCGTGGCTTTGACCTCCGGCAGATCATCCAGACCCTTCTCCAGCGGCAACAGATGGTCATCAAGGGCGGGCGTGCGGGCCAGCGCCTCAATCTGTGCCAGGGTCAGCCCGTCAGCGGCGTCAAAGGGCCCCGACCAGATGCGGCGCAACTCGCGCACATGGCCCAGACAGCCCAACGCCTGCCCCAAATCACGTGCGATGGAGCGCACATAGCCGCCTTTGCCACAAACCATTTCAAGCGTGACGTGATCCGCATCGGGCCGGTCCGTTAACAACAGGCTCTCTACCCACAGGGGACGGGCGGCAAGCTCCATCTCCTCGCCATCGCGCGCGCGTTTGTAGGCGCGTTCCCCATCGACCTTGACGGCGGAAAATTGCGGCGGGACCTGTTCAATATCGCCAATGAACCGGGCAAGCGCGTCTTTGATCGCCGCATCATCGGGGCGCGCGTCAGAGGTGCCAATTACCTTACCCTCTGCATCGTCGGTATTGGTCGCGATGCCCAGACGCACGGTAAATCTATAGGCCTTGAACGCATCGGTGATGAACGGCACGGTCTTGGTGGCCTCCCCCAATGCGATGGCCAAAACCCCGGTGGCTTCCGGATCAAGGGTGCCCGCATGACCCGCCTTTTTGGCCTCAAGCGCCCAGCGGGCCTTGTTGACAATCGCGGTAGAGGTCGGCCCGGCGGGTTTGTCCACAACCAGCCAACCTGAAATGTCCCGCCCTTTGCGCTTGCGCCCCATGTAATCCTCGTCCGTATGTTGCGCCTGCGCTATAGCGGCGGGTGGTCGCGGTGCCTAGCCCTGTTTCGCCAGAAAGGCCGAAACCCGTTCCAACCCCTCGCGCAGGATGCCGGGCGTATTGGCAAAACCGATGCGCACATAGCCTTCCATGTCAAAGGCATCACCGGGGGTGAACATCACGCCGGTTTCTTTCAGCAGGGTGATGCAGAATTCCCGTGAGCTCATCGGCAGGTCGATCTTAACCAAGGTTGTCGTGCCAGAACGCGGCTTGACCCAGGACAGGCGCGGCTCCTGCGAAATCCAGTCGGCCAAAATGGCCAGATTGCCACGTGTAATCCGTTGAGACCGCTCAAGCACACGTTGGTGATTTTCCAGCGCCAGGGCCGCAAAATGATCATCAATGCGCCCCACCGAAATGGTATCGTAATCGCGGTGGACCATCACCGCCTCAATCACCTCGGGCGGGGCACAAACCCATCCCAGCCGCAAACCGGCCAGCGAAAACGCCTTTGACATACCTGCGGTTGAAATACCCTTTTCGTAGATGTCCGCGATGGAGGCTGTCATCCCGTCGCCCGTCTGATCAATTCCGCGATAGACCTCGTCACACAGAATATAAGCCCCGGCATCGCGCGCGATCTGTGCAATCTCCTCCAGCATCTCGCGGCCCATCAAAGCCCCGGTCGGGTTGTTGGGATTGTTGAGGGCGATCAGTTTTGTGCCGGGCGTGACCAGCGCGCGCAAAGCATCCAGATCAGGCAGCCAATTGTGCTGCGGTTGCAGGGTCAGGGGGTGCACCTCTGCCCCGATGCTGGCGGGAATGGAATAGTGTTGTTGATATGTTGGCACCACGGCAACCACATAGTCGCCCCGTTCCACCAGCGCCTTGTGCACCAGCATGTTGGCCCCAATGGTGCCATGGGTGATGATGACGTCATTGGCCGTCTTGGTATCATACAGGTTTGCCACCGCCGCACGCAATCGATCTGAGCCAAGGATATCCCCATAGGTCATTTTGAGCGGCAGGAGTGCGGAAAGATCGGTCTGGTTCTGGCCTGCAAGGGCCAGCAGTTCTTCGATGGTCAGGCTTTCGACACAGGTTTCGGCCAGGTTGAGCTCACATTTGGTTTCCCATTCATTCATCCAGATTTCGACGCCAAAGGGATCTATATGCATCGGTACGGCCTTATTCCGTGTCTTTGACGACGCCGATGATGGGGCCCAGCGCGCTGAACCCCACGTCATTGCGGCCCAGCGCGGGCGCACGCAGGCGCGAAATATTGCCATCAAAGTAAAGCGCATTGGGCAGTTTCAGATGGTCGCGAAATAGGCTGCCAAATTCGTGAAAGGTGACCTTGTTGTCAGAGATGGCAAAGACCGCCGTTTGCCCGTCCGTTGTGGTGCCCACGCCGTTGCGGATAAAGCGTGATGTGCCGTCCCGCAGGAAGCGCGGATGCAACGCACCGTCAATCACCAGCATCGGGCCGGATTGGGTGGCGTAGCGGCAAGTGGGTTTTTTTGCGAGAAATGACTTGGTCTCAAACACATCGGCGCGGCCATCCCGCAGGCAAAAAACACCATTGGGCAAGAGACCAAAATTCCCAGGCCCATCGGTGCTGATCACACGCTGCAGTTCTTTGCCGTTTTCAACGTAATGCCCAACGGGCGCGCGGTCATCGTGGTACATGCCCGCGTTCATCGCAAATCCGAGCTGTTTGCCCTGTTCAGAAAGGGCATTGTCGAGCGTGCCAAAGTGCCCGTAGGGTGCGCCGTTTGGATCATAAAGAAACAATTGCAGTTTCTCAGTGGTCAGATCGACGCTGCAGATCGAATAGTCATTGTCGGCGTAGGTGATCTGCCGGCAGTCCGCCGCAGATGCCGCACCCGGCAAGGCCGCAAATCCCATCAACAGAATCCATGCGGCGCGCAGCATCACATTTGCCCTTCTTCGGGGGGCTCGTCCGGGGCTGCCGCGTCGCGGCGCACACGGTCCTCGCTGAGCATGCGGCGGGTGTCATCCATCTGATCAAAGGTTTCATCCAGACGAAACCGCAGGTCAGGGGCGAATTTCAGGGTGAGTTTCTTTGACAGCATGCGACGCAGCTCGCCCTTGTTGCGGGCCAAAAGGTCAATCACCTCGTCACGCCCGTCACCCCCAAGGGGCAGCACATAGGCCGTCGCGATTTTGAGGTCTGGCGATGTGCGCACCTCGCCCACCGTGATCGACAGGCGGTTCAGGTCCGGGTCATGCACATCGCCCCGCGCCAGCACCTCGCTCAGCGCGCGGCGGATGGTTTCCCCAACCCGAAGTTGACGTTGCGAAGGGCCGGGGCCGTCATGAAACTTGTTCTTTCCCATGGGACTCCATCTAAGCGCTTGCGCAGGCTTTGCCAAGCGGGCCGGGGCAGGCTAGGTATTGCGCCAAACGGACGAAGGAAAAGACAATGGCTGATCTGCCGGGTGTGACAATTACGGGGGCCTCGGGCCGTATGGGCCAGACCTTGACGGGGTTGGTCATGGCCAGTGACCGGATGCATCTTGTTGGCGCGGTGGAGCGGCCAGGCCACGATTGGGTTGGGCAAGACATTGGCGTTGCCATGGGCGGCGCACCGCTGGGGGTGGTTGTGACCGACGACCCGCTCAAGGCGATTGCTCCTGCTCAGGCGATCATTGATTTCACCGCTCCTGCTGCCACGCTGGAATTTGCTGCACTCGCGGCACAGGCACGCGCGGTTCATGTGATTGGCACAACCGGCATGAGCGACGAGGAGATTGCCGCACTGGAACCTGCAGCGCGTCATGCGGTTATCGTGCGGGCCGGCAATATGAGCCTGGGCGTTAATCTGCTGACCCAGCTGACCAAACGTGTCGCCGCTGTATTGGATGAGGATTACGACATCGAAGTGATCGAATCCCATCACAACCAAAAGGTCGATGCGCCCTCTGGCACGGCCTTGATGCTGGGCGAAGCCGCCGCCGAAGGGCGCGGGGTGAAATTGTCAGATGTGTCTGACCGGGGCCGCGACGGGATCACGGGTGCGCGCAAACGCGGCGATATTGGTTTTACCGCCATTCGCGGGGGCGATATCATTGGCGAACACGACGTGCTGTTTGCCGCAACAGGAGAGCGGATTACCCTGCGCCATGTTGCCTCTGACCGCTCTGTTTTTGCCCGTGGCGCGCTGAAAGCGGCGCTGTGGGGGCAAGGGCGCAGCCCGGGTCATTATGACATGCTGGATGTGCTTGGTCTCTGACGTTCGATTATTTTTGAAAAAAGATGCAACCTTTTAATCCTGTCCTGCGTACCTATGGCAGGAACGATCTAAAGGAACGCATGCCATGAAAATTCTGATCACCACGGCGACTGCTGCAATGGTCAGCCTTGCAGCCCCTGCATTTGCTGAATTTCAGCAGATCAAAAGCCGCGCGGATTTTGTTGAAATGGTGAGCGGCAAAACCCTGACACGCCCGTTGGTCAAACTGACAGTCTCCCCAGACGGCAGTATTTCGGGCCGGGGCGCGGCGTGGGATGTGTCTGGCGAATGGCAGTGGAAAGGCAATTACCTGTGCCGCAGCCTTGAGTGGGGCGGCGATGACCTCGGCTATAACTGTCAGCAGATCATGGTCAAAGGCACCACCATGCGCATCACGTCTGACAAAGGTGCGGGGCAATCGGCTGATTTCCGACTGCGCTAAGCCTTGGTGCGTTGAATAAGCGGCTAAAAATCGACAGCAATCCCTTTATTTTCCCAATCACCATAGCGGACGGGCTCTGGCCCGTCGCGCCCGCCCAGCTCCGGGGGCAGCGCGGTTTGCTTGGCCTTTTTGCGCCGCTCTTCAGCTTCGGCCAGCGCGCGCTGGGCGGCGGCGGGCAACTCGGGCGTATCTGATGTCTCGCTCATGGCATCCTCTTGAGGCGGCGTGCCCTTTGATATACGCCCCCGATCAGTCCCAGACAACCACGCCTGTGACGAAAAAGAGGACAGCTTCATGGCCGAAACAGGCGTCGACGCGCGCAGAAGTGCGGTGTACCTGCTGGATCAGGTCCTGGGGGATGAACCCCGCCTGATGTCCGAACTGCTGGGGGCGGGCGTGCTGGACAAACTGGCCCCGGATGACCGCGCGCGGGCACAGCGGCTGGCCACGGAAACGCTGCGCGGTATGGAGCGCGCGGACCGGTTGCTGCAAAAGCATCTCAACAAAAATCCACCGCTGACCATTCAGAACGTGCTGCGGGTCGGCACGGTTGAGCTGTGTAATGGCGGTGCCGCGCATGGCGTCGTCAATGCGATGGTCAACCTTGTGGCGCGTCACCAACGGTTCGCCAATCTCAAGGGGTTGGTAAATGCCGTCTTGCGCAAAATCGCTGCCGAGGGGCCAGAGGCATGGGCGGCCCTGCGGGCACCGCGCCTGCCAAAATGGCTGCGTGGTCCGCTGGCGGAGGCCTGGGGCAGTGACGTAATCGCAGCGATGGAGGTTGCCCATTTTGCTGGCGCGCCGCTTGATTTGTCCGGCAAGGGCGATCCGGCGGCCCTCGCGGCCCTTGTGGGCGGCACGGTGTTGCCGACCGGCAGCGTGCGTGTGATGGATGCGGGTCAGGTGTCTGCAATGCCCGGCTTTGCCGAAGGCGACTGGTGGGTGCAAGACGCGGCTGCGGCGATCCCCGTAGAGGTCCTGAGACCGCAAAAAGGCGAAACTGTGCTGGACCTTTGTGCTGCGCCGGGGGGCAAAACAATGCAGGTTGCGGCGCGTGGGGCGCAGGTGACGGCAGTCGACAATTCCTCGCCCCGCATGGCGCGGGTCAGGGAAAACCTGGCGCGCACCGGATTGGAAGCCAAGATCGTGGTCAAGGATGTGCATGCCATCCGGGGCAGCTATGATGCGATCCTTCTGGATGCGCCCTGTTCTGCCACCGGCACAATCCGCCGCCATCCTGATTTGCCCTACGCCAAGGATGGGTCAGAATTTGGCGATTTGATTGGGATGCAGGGGGCGTTGATTGATCATGCCTGGAGCCTGCTGAAACCCGGCGGGCGGCTGGTGTTTTCCACATGTTCCCTGCTGCCGGACGAAGGCGAAGTGCAGATCGACGAAGCATTGGCGCGTCATGGCAATATGTCTGTCGAAAGCGCTGCCCTTGATGTGGCGGGGATTGAACCAGACTGGATCACCGCCGAAGGCGGATTGCGCCTGCGCCCGGATTACTGGGCCGACAAGGGCGGCATGGATGGTTTCTATGTTACCTGTTTGCGCAAGGGTGTGGCGGGCTAAAGCCCGCCTTACGTAGAACCAGGCCCGTAAGGCGGGGCTTTAGCCCGCCCCCGTTTTCAAATAACAGACGGTGGATTGGGCACGGCCAGATAGGCAGCCTTATTAATTGAGATCAGCCCCTTGATCCCCAAAGCCGCAGAGTCCACCGCTTTTAACTCAGCAATCGCCTCCGTCACCGCGTCAAACGTGGCGCGTTGATCTGCCCCTGCCGCTGCAATGTAGGGCAGGCCGGGCGTGGGGTCCGTCCATCTCAGCACGCGCAAACGGGTCGCAAAACTGTCGTATCGCTCTATCAACCGCCAGGTCATCGCATCCAGTGCCGCGATGTCAGCGGCCCCTTCGGCCACCATCCGGGCGGAGACCTGATGCCCGCCGCCCTCTACCCGGTCTTGAAACCAGAGTCCGGCGGGTTTCAATGCGTTGTATATCGCGGCAAAACCAGATTGCGAGAGCGTGGCGTTGTAGGCAAACCGCGCCTCGATGAAATCCGCCAAGGTTTCGCGCGGATCATCACGTCGCACGACAATTGCGCTGCGGTAATATCCCGGGGGGCAGTCCTCCAGCCCATAATCCGGTGTGCCTATCAGGGTGACCCGGTCATGCAAGAGCGTGCGATACGGCATCCCGCAGGTCTGGCTGAGCACCAGTGACGGGTCACACCAGACGGCAAACTCCTCAACATCGTTGGACAAACCAACCGGGCTCTTTATCCCGCGCGCGGACAGTGCCTCCCGGATCAAAGCCCAGTACCGCGCTGTGGCATCGCTCAGTTCCGGGCGATCATACATCATCAGGCTTGCAATCATGGCGGCCCCTCTCTGACATTTTTCATAGCCCCCCTGCATCAAAAGACACAAGCCGTCCTGCGGCAATCTCTTGCTGCTTTGCACGCATTTGACGCATGGCCTGCGAAAAGCGGTGACTCCCCTTGCAAGGCCGTCTATGTTGCGTTCAAACGCCATCAGAGCGTCAAGGGCAGCATTTATGATCAACCTCACACGTCTGAACACGCGCAAGGCGCGGCTGTTGAACTTGTGGCACGCTTGGGCGGCAACCCGGACGCGGGCGCGGGTGACGGGGTTTGTCTCTCAGCCAGAGCCGCGCACCATCGGGTCATTTGCACGCGGACGGCAATTGGTGGCGGGCAACTACCTGTTTGCCGGCACGCTGTTTCATGAACCCGACAAGGGCCTGTGGGATTTGGAGGCCCCCGACAACGCCTATGCGGCAGAACTGCACGGATTTGCCTGGCTTGATGATCTTGCGGCTGTTGGGGATGCGCCTTCGCGCGCGGCGGCACAGACCTGGCTCTGGGGTTGGATTTCTGCCTTTGGCCGGGGGCGCGGGCCGGGGTGGACCCCTGATCTGACGGGGCGACGCCTGATCCGCTGGATCAACCACGCGATTTTCGTGCTGCGGGGCGTTGAATCTGACGACAGCCACAAGTTTTACCGCTCCCTCGTGCAGCAAACCCAGTTTCTGTCGCGCCGTTGGCGCGGCGCGGCCCCCGGTTTGCCTCGGTTTGAGGCGCTGACCGGGCTGATCTACGCGGGCCTCTCGCTGGAGGGGCAGGAGACGCTGGCCGATCCGGCGATCAAGGCACTGGCCCGCGAATGTGTCCGCCAGATCGACGATCAGGGCGGTCTGCCCACCCGCAACCCCGAAGAATTGCTGGCGGTCTTTACCCTGCTGACCTGGGCTGCTGCCGCTCTCAGTGATGCGGGCCGTGAAACGCCAAAAGAGCACCTTGCCGCTATTGAGCGCATCGCACCCACGCTGCGCAGCCTGCGCCACGCCGATGGCGCGTTGGCACGGTTTCATGGGGGCGGGCGCGGTGCAGAGGGGTGGCTGGATCATGCCCTGGCCGCATCCGGTGTGCGCGCGGGCAAGCCTGATGGGCTGGCCATGGGATTTGCGCGATTGTCTGCCGGGCGCACGTCAGTCATTGTTGACGCGGCGGCCCCTCCGGCAGATGCGGCATCGGGTAATGCCCATGCAAGCACGCTGGCGTTTGAACTGACTTCGGGGCGCCGACCGGTGGTGGTAAACTGTGGTTCAGGCGCATCATTTGGGTTGGAATGGCGCCGCGCAGGGCGCGCCACACCGTCCCATTCCACACTCTCTCTTGGGGGCTACTCCAACGCGCGGCTTGATACGGCGGATCGTGACACCGGGGTGGAGGCGCTGATTGACGGCCCCGATCACGTGCCGGTTGAGATTAACCCGGTCAATGACGGCACGCAATTTCAGGGCGGGCATAACGGCTATATTCATTCGCACGGGCTGACCCATGCCCGTACGCTGGAATTGACGCTGGATGGCCGCGGCCTTGCGGGCGAGGACATGTTGCTGGCGCTGGACGACGCTGACAAACGCCAATTTGACCGCGCCATGGATGTGAACCAGCTGAAAGGCGTGCAGTTTGACATCCGCTTTCATCTGCACCCTGACATTGATGCGACGCTGGATCTGGGTGGTGCTGCCGTGTCGATGGCGCTGAAAAGCGGGGAAATCTGGGTCTTTCGCCACGATGGCAGCTATGAATTGACTTTGGAACCGGGGGTTTACCTTGAAACCACCCGTCTGAAACCCCGCGCCGCGCAGCAAATTGTCCTCAGCGGACTTGCGTTTTCCTATGCTACCCGTGTGCGGTGGTCCTTGTCCAAGGCGCAGGAAACTGCGATTGGCGTGCGTGATTTGCAGATGGACGATCCGCGAACGCTCAAGGACGACTAAAGGACCCTGCCCATGCCCGATCTCACCCCCCTGAAACGCGCCCTGCTGTCTGTGTCAGACAAAACCGGTTTGGTTGAGCTGGGGCAGGCCCTGGCCGCAAAGGGCGTTGAACTGCTCAGCACGGGCGGCACTGCAAAAGCGCTGCGTGACGCAGGGCTTGAGGTAAAGGACGTGGCCGAGGTGACCGGCTTTCCCGAGATGATGGATGGCCGTGTGAAAACCCTGCACCCGGTGGTGCACGGTGGGTTACTGGCCCTGCGGGACAACGACGATCACCTGGCATCCATGGACGAACACAGCATCGGCGGCATTGATTTGGTGGTGGTCAACCTCTACCCGTTTGAGGCGACGGTGGCCAAGGGGGCCGCTTACGCCGAAGTGATCGAAAACATCGACATCGGCGGCCCTGCCATGATCCGCTCTGCGGCCAAGAACCACGGCTTTGTCAGTGTGATCGTGGACACCGAAGACTACGCGCCCTTCATTGCCGAACTTGAGGCCAACGCGGGCCAAACCACCTATGCCATGCGCCAGCGGTTGGCCCAGACCGCCTATGCCCGCACCGCCGCCTATGACACTGCCGTCAGCACATGGATGGCAGCCCAGATTGACGCAACCCCACGCCGCCGCACCTTTGGTGGGGAGCTGGCCCAAACCCTGCGCTACGGCGAAAATCCGCATCAGCAGGCCGCATTTTACACCGATGGCGGTGCCACCGCAGGCATCGCCACAGCGCAGCAGCATCAGGGCAAAGAGCTGTCTTATAACAACATCAACGACACGGACGCGGCCTTTGAACTGGTCAGCGAATTTGCCCCCGAAAACGGCCCGGCCTGTGCGATCATCAAACATGCCAACCCCTGCGGTGTGGCGACGGGCGCGACCATGACGGAGGCCTATACCCGCGCCTTTGACTGTGACCGCACATCGGCCTTTGGCGGCATCATCGCGCTGAACCAGCCCCTCGATGCGCCCACGGCTGAGGCGATCAGCGAGATCTTCACCGAAGTCGTGATTGCCCCCGGCGCAAATGATGCCGCGCGCGCTGTTTTTGCAAAGAAGAAGAACCTGCGGTTGTTGACAACCGATGGCCTGTCGAACCCGGACGCAGCCAAGCTGGCCGTGCGGCAGGTGTCCGGTGGGTATCTCGTACAGGATAAGGACGTGGGCCGCATCACAGCAGATGATCTGAAGGTCGTCACAAAACGCCAGCCCAGTGATCAGGAACTCTCAGATATGCTCTTTGCCTGGACCGTGGCCAAACACGTCAAGTCCAACGCGATCATCTACGTCAAAGACGGCGCGACCGTCGGCGTCGGGGCAGGGCAGATGAGCCGGGTTGACAGCACCCGCATCGCCGCGCGCAAGGCGCAGGATATGGCAGAGGCGATGGGCCTGCCTGCACCCCTGACCAAAGGCTCTGTTGTGGCCTCTGATGCGTTTTTTCCCTTTGCTGATGGGTTGATCACGGCGGCCGAGGCCGGTGCCACGGCGCTGATCCAACCGGGCGGGTCAATGCGCGATGATGAAGTGATTGCCGCCGCTGATGAGGCCGGCCTTGCCATGGTGTTCACGGGCATGCGGCACTTCCGGCACTGATATGATGCGCGCGTTCTCCCTTGCTGCCTTTGTGGCCTTTGCTGTGGATCAGATCAGCAAATATGTGGTGATCCACATGTGGGGTCTACGCGCCGGGCGGTCGTTTGACGTGTTCCCGCCGTATCTCAATTTCATTTACGGTGAGAATTGCGGCATCAACTTTGGCATCTTTGGCGATTGTTCTGAGCTGGGCCGTTGGACGCTGATTATCGTTGGTGTGGTGATTTGTACCGCGGTGACGATCTGGCTGCGGCGAACTCACCAGCCTGTGCTGGCGATGATCAGCGGCGGTTTGCTGGTAGGTGGCGCGCTTGCCAATGTACTGGACAGGCTGTTCTACGGATATGTGCTCGACTTCTTGAACAACTCTTTGCCGGGCTGGAACAACCCCTTTGTTTATAACATCGCGGATGTGTTTATTTTTGCCGGGGCCATTGGTCTGGTTCTGTTCAGCACCGATAAAAAGACATCGCAAAAGCGCACAAAGAAAAAACGGCAGTGACAACCCCTGCCTGCCTGCGATATTCAAGGGCAAACGCTTGAGGAGAGCATCCATGCGAGGCATCGCGGCACTGATCCTGATTACGCTGGGCCTGACGGCCTGCGGCGACAAGGGCCTGCGCAATTTGCGTACAGATTCTGCCGGGCCGGACGAATTCCTGCTGCAACCGGTCAAACCGCTGGAAGCGCCTGCGAATTATACCGAATTGCCCAGCCCGACCCCCGGTCAGGCCAATCTGACCGACCGGTCCGCTGTGAGCGAAGGGGTGGCCGCATTGGGAGGGCGCACCGGTGATCCAAATGCCGCTATTCCGGCCAGTGATGGCGCCTTGGTTCAGCACGTCAGCAGGCGTGGCGTTGACCCGAACATTCGCGCTGAATTGGCCGAGGCTGACGCGGCATTTCGCAAACGCAGAGGCCGCTTTGGCCAAATCCGTTTGGTCCCGACGGATCGTTATGACGACGTTTACCGCCGGTTTATCCTGAACGCGCGATCCGAGGCGGCCAAATGGCGCCGTGCAGGCGCGCGCACTCCGTCCTCGCCTCCGAGTTAATTTAACACGCGTCGATCCGGTGGTTGAGGTCGATTTTTGCATTCCGACTGCGGTGCGCCAAGCCATCTGTATTCTTACATTTTTGTTAGATCGCTTGAAACTGCGCGCGCGACACGTAGGTTCTGCTGTGACACGACCGATCAAAGGATACGCCATGCGACGATTGTCGATCTTTCCTGCTTTGCTCCTGCTTGCCTTTGCCCCGCTCAAGGCCAGCGCGAATGAAGCTGTCAGCTATTTCACGCTCGACAACGGGATGGAGGTCATTGTGGTCGAAGATCACCGGGCCCCGGTGGTGCAGCATATGGTCTGGTATCGCGCGGGGTCTGCGGATGAACCCAAAGGTGCCTCCGGTGTGGCGCATTTTCTGGAACATCTGCTTTTTAAGGCCACGGACAAGCTGGAAGCAGGCGAGTTTTCAGCAACCGTTGCGGCGAATGGCGGGCGCGACAATGCGTTCACCAGTTATGACTATACCGCATATCACCAGCGGGTTGCGGCAGACCGGCTTGAATTGATGATGTCGATGGAAAGCGACCGGATGCGCAACATCCGCCTGACTCCCGAGAACATCGAGACCGAACGCGGCGTCGTTTTGGAAGAACGCAACCAGCGCACCGAAAACAGCCCCGGCGCCTTGATGAATGAACAGATGTCTGCGGTGCAATTTCTTAACCACCGCTACGGCGTGCCGATCATCGGCTGGAAACACGAGATTGAGCAACTGAGCCTCAAGGATACGCTGTCGTTTTATGAAACCTACTATTCGCCAAACAACGCCATTCTGGTGGTATCGGGTGATGTGACACCCGATGAGGTGCGCACACTGGCGGACAAATATTATGGCGTGATCCCAGCCAACCCGGACCCGCCCGAACGCATCCGAACCAAAGAACCGCCACACACCGCCGAGCGTCGTCTGGTGTTCCGGGATGCGCGCGTGGCGCAGGAATATCTCCGCCGTTCCTACATCGCGCCAGAACGTAACCCGGGCGCGCAGGAAAAGGCCGCCGCGCTGACCATGTTGGCAGAGATTTTGGGTGGGGGCACAACGTCTTTCCTGGCCGAGAAACTGCAATTTGACACCCAGATCGCGACCTACACAGGCGCGTTTTACCGAGGTGGGTCATTGGATGATGCGACTTTTGATATGGTGGTTGTGCCGGCACCCGGCGTTAGCTTGCAAGAGGGTGAGGACGCGTTGGATGTGGCCCTGTCCGAGTTTATGGACAGCGAAATTGATACAGAGCAGTTGGACCGGATCAAATTGCAACTGAGGGCCGCACAGATATATGCGCGCGACAATGCAAATTCCGTGGCCAACAGATATGGCCGCGCACTCGCCGTTGGTCTGAGTGTTGAGGACGTGCAGGAATGGCCCGCCTTGCTGGAAGCAGTGACCGCTGACGACATCAAGGCGGTGGCCGCAGAAGTTATCAAACGCCGTGGCTCCGTCACAGGCTGGTTGGTCAAAGAAGGGGCTGCAAAATGAAACTGATTTACGCGTTTTTCCTGACACTATTGGCCGTGCTGCCAGCACGTGCAGAGGTCAACATTCAGGAGGTCACCAGCCCCGGTGGCATCACCGCCTGGTTGGTGGAGGAACATTCCATCCCCTTTGTCGCTCTTGAAATACGTTTTCGTGGTGGGGCGTCGCTGGATGCACCGGGCAAACGCGGGGCAATAAACCTGATGACCGCCTTGCTGGAAGAAGGGGCGGCCGACATGGATGCGCGCGCCTTTACCCGTGCAACGGAGGCGCTTGCGACCACTTTTAGTTTTGATGCGACCCATGATGAACTGTCGGTTTCCGCGCGGTTCCTGACTGAAAATCAGGAACGTTCCGTCGCGCTGCTGCGGGCCGCGTTGCAACAACCCCGGTTTGATGCACCCGCAATTGAACGGGTGCGCCGCCAGGTGTTGTCTGGCATCCAGTCGGACCTGAAAGACCCAAATGAGATCGCAAGCCGCACCTTTCATGCCGCGGCCTATGGTGATCACCCCTATGCCACGTCGATTAGCGGCACGACAGAAAGTGTCATGGCCCTAACGCGAGCCGATCTGATCGCGGCAAAGGATGCGGTGATGGCGCGGGATCGCATCTATGTAGGTGCCGTCGGGGACATCACGCCAGAGGCATTGGGTCTGATGCTCGATGAATTGCTGGGCAATCTACCGGAAATTGGTGCCCCTTTGCCCCCCAAGGCGGAGCTGACCATTCCCACAGGCGTAACCGTTGTCGATTTTGCAACACCGCAGTCGGTTGCCTTGTTTGGCCATAGCGGGATCAGCCAGGATGACCCTGACTTTTTCGCCGCATTGATTTTGAACCAAGTCCTGGGCGGTGGATCCTTTGAGAGCCGCCTGATGAATGAGGTGCGTGAAAAACGGGGGCTGACCTATGGGGTTTACAGCTATCTGGCCACACGTGATTTGTCGTCCGCCTACATGGGGTCTGTGAGTTCAGCCAACGACCGGATTGCTGAAGCCATTGACGTGATCCGTGATGAATGGGCAAAAGCCGCTGAAAACGGGCTGACCGAAGAGGAATTGCAAAGCGCAAAGACCTATATCACGGGCGCGTATCCTTTGCGTTTTGATGGCAATGGGCCAATTGCGAATATCCTGGTGGGCATGCAGCAGATCAATCTGCCGATTGACTACATTCCGACACGCAACGAGAAAGTAGAGCGGGTCACACTGGAAGACGTCAAGCGTGTTGCGGATTATCTGCTGGACCCGGAAGCGCTGCATTTTGTCGTGGTTGGTCAGCCAGAAGGGCTCGAAACAACAACGGTGAATTGAACTGGAACCTCTGCGGCAGGCGCAAATTTCTTTGAAGAAATTTGGCCGGAATTTTCGAAAATTCCGGCACCGCACGAACCATTGGTTTGCGTGTGATGAAACCCGGGTTTTGGCCCCCAGGGGGGCCAAGTTGAGTTTATTGGAAGGGTGAAAGGGATCAGCGTTATTCGCCGTAAGGCACCCAGATGTTTTTGACTTCTGTTGCCGCATTCAGGAAATCCCGGCCCTCGCCAGCGCTGCCCATCCAGTCACGTGCCATGCCGTTGTTGACCCAAGTCCGCTTGATGTTACTGGTGGCCCCTTTTTCAACGATCCCGCTGAGGCGTGCCCCGCCAAAGCACCAGAGTGCGTCCACATCCATGTGCCGCGCCAATGGTTCAGCAGCGTCACTTTGCGGACCGGTCAGAATATTCACCACGCCCGCAGGCACATCAGAGGTTTCGAGCACCTGAATGAAGTCCGTTGCGGCCAAGGGGAAGGGTTGCGAGGCAGACAGGATCACACGGTTGCCCATGGAAATGGCCGGTGCCATGCAGGAAATCAGGCCCAACAGCGGGGCCTCGTCCGGGCAAAGCGCGCCAATCACCCCAACAGGTTCTTTCATCGCCAAGGCCACCCCACGGATCGGTATGCCGTGTACCTGACCGTCAAATTTGTCAGCCCATGCGGCGTAGGTGAACAGGCGTTTGATGGAGGCCTCAACCTCTTGTGCGCCCATGCGACCGCCCTGCATCGCATTTAGCCGCGTGGCAAATTCATCTTGTCGGACCGTGAGATTTTCAGCGATGTAATAGAGGATTTGCGCGCGCAGGTGGCCAGTGGTTTTTGACCAGCCCTTTGCGGCATGGGCGGCCTCAACCGCATTGCGGACATCCTTGCGGCCCGCCTGACTGGCGTGGCCCAGCAGGGCACCGTTTTTGCCCCAGACCGGCTTTGAATAGCCCCCATCCGGGCGGGCCTGTTTGCCGCCGATGTAGAGTTTTGCGGTGCGGTCCACCGCGTCCTGAGGGGCACCGTTGCCTTCCTGTGCAGCGATTTCTTTGAGCTGTTTTGGCGTGCCTTTGGGTTTTGTGTACTCCGCCAGCCCTTCCCAGCCGCCTTCGCGCCCAAAGCCGCTTTCGCGCACGCCACCAAAGCCCGCAGCGGCGTCCATCAGATTGGTGCCATTGATCCAGACGATCCCGGCGGAAAGTTGTGGTGCGATGTCCAGCGCCAGGTTCACGTTTTCAGACCAGAGGGTTGCCGCAAGGCCATAGCGCGTGTTGTTGGCCAGTTGCACGGCCTCAGCCGGGGTGCGGAAGGTGGTAGAGACCAGCACGGGGCCAAAGATCTCTTCCTGCATCAGCGTGTCTGCCGGGTTCAGTCCGGTGATCAGCGTGGGTGGATAGAAACAGCCATGCTCCGGCAGTTCAGTCTCTGCCACAAAACGTTCCCCGGCGGTGTTGGCGGCAACCATGTCAGAGACCGCTTTCAGGTGCACCGGGTCCACCAACGCGCCCACGTCGATGCTTTTGTCCAGCGGGTCACCCACGCGCAGCTTTGACATGCGCGCGCGCAATTTGGTGTAGAATTGATCCGCCACAGGTTCATGTACCAACAGGCGTGACCCCGCGCAGCAGACCTGACCCTGATTGAACCAGATGGCGTCAACCAATCCTTCAACGGCGGAATCAATATCTGCATCGTCAAACACGATGTAGGGGGATTTGCCGCCCAGCTCCAACGACAGTGCCTTGCCCGACCCAGCGGTGGCCGCGCGGATGTGGCGGCCCACGGAAGTCGATCCGGTAAAGGCGATTTTGTCGACCTCAGCGGCCACAATCATTTCGCCCACTGCACCATCGCCAGTGACGATGTTCACCACGCCCTTGGGCAGGCCCGCCTGTAGGCAGATGTCGGCAAACAGCAAGGCCGTCAGGGAGGTGTTTTCTGCCGGTTTCAACACCACCGTGTTGCCCATGGCCAGGGCAGGTGCGACCTTCCACGCCAGCATCAGCAGGGGGAAGTTCCAGGGGATGATCTGCCCGCAGACCCCAAGGGCCGCGGCATCGGGCAGTTCGCTTTCCATCAGTTGGGCCATGCCCGCGTGATAGTAAAAATGGCGCTGGGCAAGGGGCACGTCGATGTCCCGCGCCTCGCGGATGGGTTTGCCGTTGTCGAGCACTTCGAGCACAGCAAACAGGCGGGCGTGTTTTTGCAACAACCGGGCCAGCGCGTAGATATAACGCGCACGGCCATGACCGCCCAGTGCCTCCCATTTTGGTTGCGCGCGTCGGGCGGCTTTAACGGCCCCGTCAACGTCCGCTTGCGTGGCTTGCGACAGGGTTGCCAATACGGTGCCATCCGCAGGGTTCCTGGCCTCAGACCCATCTGTTGGCGCGGTCATCTCGCCATTTATGAAATGCCCAAACCGACTGCCCTGATCGACCAGCCAGGCCAAGGCCTCTGCCGGCGATTCCGGGGCCTGCCCATACTCCATGGTGTCAAAAATCTCTGAGACGGTCATCTCGCGGTCCTTTTCAATAAACGCCGTCCGGGCGCGGCCTTAACTTGTCGCATGACGGTAGCCAGCTGAATAATTGCCCGTCACGTGATGCTCCAACTGTCGCTCAATGTCGTTGAGCAGAGAGGATGCGCCAAAGCGGAACAGGTCAGGCTGCACCCAGCGGTCCCCCAGTTCTTCTTTCATCAGGGCCAGATAGGTAATCGCATCCTTGGCTTTTGAAATACCGCCCGCCGGTTTGTAGCCCACGCGCAGCCCTGTGCGGTCATAATAGTCGCGGATGGCACGGATCATCACAAGGCTGACGGGCAGCGTGGCGTTGACGCTTTCCTTGCCGGTCGAGGTCTTGATGAAATCAGCGCCCGCCATCATGCACACCAGCGAGGCACGCGCGACGTTGCGTAAGGAGCCCAGCTCGCCGGTGGCCAGGATCGCCTTGACATGGGCCTCGCCGCAGGCGGCGCGCATGGCTTTCATCTCATCATAAAGCGCCTGCCAATCGCCTGACAGCGCGTGGCGGCGCGAGATCACGATGTCGATCTCTGTGGCGCCTGCGGCAACGCTCATTTCGATTTCGCGCAGGCGCAGTTCAAACGGGGTCAGCCCCGCGGGAAACCCGGTAGAGACGGCGGCGATGGGGATGTTGGTGCCGCTCAGGGCCTTGCGTGCGGGTTCGATCATTTCGTGATAGACACAGACCGCGCCTGTGGTGATCGGCCCCATGTCCAAGGCATCCAACAAGGCAGGGGCGACGGGTTGGCGGGCCTTGGCACACAGCCGCGCCACACGGCGTGCCGTGTCATCGCCAGACAGGGTTGTCAGGTCAATGCAGGTGATCGCGCGCAAAAGCCAGGCGGCCTGATGCGCCTTTTTTACCGACCTGCGGGCCGGCAGGCTGGCCGCACGGCGCTCAATCGCAGAGGTGTTGGCCTGAACCGATCGCACCCAGTCCATATCAAGCGGCATGCCTGTATTGCGCGGCTCCGTCACTTGCGGCAGATGTGCATCGCTCAGGGCGGCGGTGTTGGGGGTGTCGGTCGATGTGGTGTGGGGTGACATGGCGCGCCCTTCCGCAAACTTCAGAGAGAGGCAAACTGCCACGACCCGCGCCCCCTTTGCAAGCAATAGGGCATCCGTCACCTTGCGCAAAAACTGCACAAATCCCCCGCAGCGGCTGCACCTGACCCGGCGATACCGTGACGTAATGGTCCGACAACGAGGGGTAGACGAGATGAAAACATATTTGATCCGAGGTGTGCCATCGGGGATTCAACGGGATGGCTGGTGGCTTAATGTGCCGCCCCGCGCGCCCCGGACCACCGATGGAGAGAACGCCGGGATGCCCAGAAACTGGGCGCCAGCTTTGCTGGTGCCGCTGATTGCGCTGGGCGATGTTCTGGTCTGGCAGGCCCTGCCGGGGCTGTCGCTTGCGGTATTTGGCGCGGCGTTGATCACGGCGGCCTTATGGATTGCGGGCGCGCGCGTCAGCGGGCAGCGGCAGGCAATTGTTGCAGGGGGCGGTATGCTGGCGTTGTTGCCGTTGGTCGAATTGGTGCAGCCGCTGTCGCTGCTGATCGCGGTGGTGGGGATCTCGGCCATGCTGGCGCTGCTGGCGGGTCTCAGGCCGGCGGAATTGACTCAAGGCGCGCTGCGGCTTTGGCCGATGGGCGTGCGACAGACCTTTGTGGATATGCGCCGGATCGCACAGCCCAAAGGCACGCGCAGCCTGAATGATCTGGCGTCCCGCGCCATGTTGCAGTGGTTCATGCCGTTGGCCCTCGGGCTGGTCTTTGCCGCGTTGCTGCTGGAGGCCAACCCGATTGCCGCGCGCTGGCTGGACCAGCTGTTGCAAATGGATCCGGCTTTGCCCGATGGCGCGCGCATCCTGTTCTGGTGTTGCCTGGTCCCGCTGATCTGGACAGCGCTGTCCGTGCGTCGTCTGCACGAACGCCTGCGCGCAACATCCATGCGTCCGGTGCACATGGGTCCGGCGCGGCAAGGGCTGGTCAACCCGGCCTCTGTCACCCGTGCGCTGATCCTGTTTAACGCGGGCTTTGCGCTGCAAACGGTGATGGATGTGATTTACCTCTATGGCGGTGTTGGCCTGCCTGCGGGTATTTCCTATGCGGAATATGCCCATCGCGGGGCCTATCCGCTGGTGGTGACGGCCTTGCTGGCGGGTGGTTTTGCCCTGCTGACGCGGCGCTGGGTGCAGGGCAATGTGTTGCTGCGCACATTGATGATGCTGTGGGTGGCACAGAACGTGGCGTTGGCCATCAGCTCCCTTGTGCGGCTTGACCTTTACGTCGGCGTTTACGGCCTGACCCATCTGCGCATGGCCGCGGCGATCTGGATGGGGCTGGTGGCGGGGGGGCTGCTGCTGATCCTGTGGCAAATCTGGAAACATCGCGACAATGGCTGGCTGATGCTGCGTATCGCGGCAATGGCGGCCATTGTGCTATATGCCTGTTGCTGGGTCAGCTTTGATGCGCGCATTGCCCGGTACAATCTGACCCATGAGGTGGAGCCGGACCTGTATCATCTGTGCCAATTGGGCGATGCGGCCAAGCCAGTGATCGCGGCCCATGATCTGCGCAACAGGGTGCGGACCTGTTTGCCCCAAGACTATCACATCACCCGTCCCCGGGACTGGCGCGAATGGGGCTTTCGCACCTGGCGTGCGCGCACTAGCCTTGCCGCGATCAAAGCAAAGGCCAATGCGCAGGTGACCCGATGAGCCCTGAAATCCTGATCGTGGATGACGATCCGCAAATCCGCAGCGTGCTGCGCATTGCGCTCAAACAGGCGGGCATGACCCCGTCCGAGGCGGGCGACGGGGCCGAGGGGCTGGCCAAGGCGCGGTCCGGTCGCTTTGATCTGATCGTGCTGGATATTGGACTGCCGGAAATGGACGGGCTGGAGGTCTGCCGCACCCTGCGCGCCCAGGATGACACGCCTGTGCTGTTCCTCACAGCGCGCGATGATGAAATTGACCGTGTGTTGGGGTTTGAGCTGGGCGGGGATGACTACGTGACCAAACCTTTTTCGCCGCGCGAACTGGTTGCACGTATCAAAGCGATCCTGAAACGCAGTGCAGCCACCGAACCTGCAACTGCGGCAGAGTCTTTGCATCATGGCACCTTGCAGCTGGACACCGCACGTCACCAGTGCCTGATCAAAGGGGCCGCCGTTGCCCTGACCGCGCGCGAAATGGGCATTCTGAGCCATCTGATGAGCCGCCCCCATCAGGTTATCCCGCGCCCGGCCCTGACGGATGCGGTGTATGGCGCGCACATCCACGTGTCTGACCGGACCGTTGACAGCCATCTGCGTAACCTGCGCGCCAAACTGGCAGAGGCCGGATGCGACGATGCCATCGAAACTGTGCACGGCGTTGGCATCAGGATGGGCGCATGCCGCAACGGGTAACGCGCAAATGGCGCCCCCCATTGGCCCTGATTGTCTGTGGCGCCATGGTGGGGATTGTCGCAGTGCCGGTGCTGGCGCTCACCTATTTTCGTGTGGCGGGTAATGTTTTGGGCTGGGGGGAAACCGCGTGGCTGATCATCTGGCTGGCGCTGATCTCTGCCGCGACGTTGGGCTATCTGCTGTGGCGGTTGGTGTTACGCCCGGTGCGGGCACTGACGGCGCATGCGCGTGACGTACGCGCGGGGCGCGCGCCCCAGCCGCCCGCACAATTCGGCACGCCAGAGTTCAGCGATCTGGGGCAAAGCATGATCGACATGGGCGAAACCCTGCAAAATCGGGCGACGGGTCTGCGCGCCTATGCCGATCATGTGACCCATGAGCTGAAATCACCGCTCACCGCAATTTCGGGCGCGGCGGAATTGCTGCAAGGGGATGTAGACCCGGAGGACAGCGCCGCCCTTGCCGCCACGATCAAAGAGGCCTCGGGCAGGATGGAACGGTTGCTGGCTGACCTGCGCCGCCATGCACAGGCGGGCCAACGCCCTGATTCTGGCAGGGTGGAGCTTTCTTTCGCCGCTACTGGCCTTGGAGACCTTCACATCGACGTGATCCGCGATGGGACAGTGCCGATGCCGCATGATGACCTGCGTGCTGTGCTGACCCACCTTTCCCAGAACGCAGCGGCCCATGGCGCAACCAAACTGACACTTGATTGGCATGGTGCCTGTTTACACGTGCGGGACGACGGCAATGGCGTGCCCAAAGGCAATCAGGCAAGGCTTTTCGACCCGTTCTTTACCACCACCCGCGAACAGGGCGGCACCGGCATGGGGCTGGCCATTGTGCGGGCTTTGGTGGAGGCTCATGGCGCCAAGATTGTGCTGATCGATACCGCAAAAGGGGCCAGATTCGACATTACATTCTGAATTTTACACTGGAATGCTTCTGAGAATCAGTTGCAACTGGTTGACTTGTTGAGAATCGCTCTCATATTGGAGGGTATGGACACACTACGTCTCAAAACAACGCGTCGATCACTCTTGCTGGGTGGTATGGCGATGATCGCAACGGCCCCGATGGTGCGGGCCCAATCCCGCCTGCAGGTTGTGGCGACCACAGGTATGATTGCGGATGCCGCCCGCCGTGTCGGGGGCGATCTGGTAGAGGTGCGCGCCTTGATGGGGCCGGGCATTGACCCGCATGGGTATCGCCAGACCCGGAGTGACATCGTTGCCATGACCCGCGCTGATCTGGTGCTGTGGCACGGCCTCTATCTTGAGGCGCAGATGGAACGCTTTTTTGAAGACCTGAGTAAAAAACGCACGGTTGTGGCCGTAGCCGAAGGGTTGGACAAGGACACATTGCTGAGCCATGCGGATTATGACGGGCGCTTTGACCCGCATGTCTGGATGGATCCGAATGTCTGGAGCGACGTGGTTGCCGAAATCGGCCAGACCCTTGCACAGGCCCTGCCCAGCGACGCGACGGCGATCATAGAAAACACCAAGGACTATCAGACCGAGCTTGCCGCACTGGGTGCCTATGCGCAGGATGCTGTCGCCAAAATCCCGCAAGAGGCGTGCGTGCTGGTCACCGCCCATGACGCCTTTAGCTATTTTGGCAAAGGCTACGGGTTTGACGTGATCGGCATTCAAGGTATCTCAACAGCCTCTGAGGCCGGGCTGAACCGGATATCGCAGATCGTCGATACCTTGGTCGCGCGCGACATCCGCGCTGTATTTGTCGAAACCTCGGTGTCTGATCGTAACATGCGCGCCCTGATCGAAGGGGCGGCGGCGCAGGGCCACACGGTCACCATTGGCGGGTCGCTCTATAGTGACGCCATGGGCGAAGAGGGCACCTATGAGGGCAGCTACATCGGCATGATTGATCACAACGTCACCACCATCGCCCGTGCGCTGGGGGCCGATCTGGCACCCGGTGGCATGTCCGGCAATCTCGCGCAGGGAAGCTGATATGAGCCTTGAACTTGCAACGCACAATGGGAACTCAGCCGAGGAAGCCACACGCGCATCCAGCCCGCTGGCGATCCGCGGGATGACAGTGTCTTACGGCCAAAAGCCAGCGGTGTTCAGCGTGGATATGACCGTTGAACCGGGCAAGATGACGGCCATCATTGGCCCGAACGGGGCGGGTAAATCGACGCTTCTCAAGGCCGCACTTGGCATTCTGAAGCCCCTGGCGGGCACGACAACTGTATTTGGTCACTCCGTACACACGCAGCGGGACCGCATCGCCTATGTGCCACAGCGCGCCTCTGTTGACTGGGATTTCCCGACCCGGGTGATTGATGTGGTGCTGATGGGGCTTTACCCGCAGCTGGGCCTGCTGGGCCGCGTACGCTCGCAGCACCGTTCAAAAGCGCAGGCCTGTCTGGCCCGCGTTGGCATGGAAGATTTTGCCACCCGTCAAATCGGTCAGCTTTCTGGTGGCCAGCAGCAACGGGTGTTTCTGGCGCGTGCCTTGGCGCAGGAGGCGGACCTGTATCTGCTGGATGAACCCTTTGCCGGGGTGGATGCCGCCACCGAAAAGGCGATCATCAACGTGCTCAAGGACCTGCGCGATGCAGGCAAAACCGTTGTTGCCGTGCACCACGATCTGTCCACGGTCGCAGAATATTTCGACAACGTCTTTTTCATAAACACCCGCCGTGTTGCCGAGGGGCCGGTTGCCACGACGTTCGACGATACCAACCTGCAAAGCGCCTATGGCGGACGGCTGGGCGGCGCGCAAATGGATGCCCTGCGCCCCGTGCATACAGGCTAAGCCATGATCACCGACGCCCTGCTGCTGCAACTGGGGTACAACGCGACCCTTGTAACACTGGGGGCTGCCTTGCTGGGCATGGCCGCTGGGGTTGGCGGCACATTCTTGTTCTTGCGCAAGCGCGCACTGGTCAGTGATGCCATCAGCCATGCCACGCTGCCCGGTGTTGCGCTTGCATTTATGGTGATGGTCGCGCTGGGCGGTGATGGCCGCAATCTGGTGGGGTTGCTTAGTGGTGCTGCGCTGTCTGCGGCGGCGGGGTTGTTGGTTGTCTCCTGGCTGTCGACACGTACACGGCTGGCCGAAGACGCGGCAATTGGCTCGGTTTTGTCGGTCTTTTTCGGCTTTGGCATCGTGCTGTTGACTGTCATCCAGACCATGAGCGCGGGACGTCAGGCGGGTCTGGAGGGTTTCCTGTTGGGCTCCACCGCAGGCATGCTGCGCGCAGATGCATTGGTGATTGCCTTTTCAGCGGCGGCAACGCTGGCCTTGGTGCTGATCTTGCGCCGTCCTTTGACATTGGCGAGCTTTGATCCCGATTTCGCAACCTCCACGGGCCAAAACGTCACCCGCACAGACCTGGCCATGATGGGTCTGGTGCTGGCGGTCACGGTGGTTGGGCTGAAAATTGTGGGGCTGATTCTGATTGTCGCTTTGCTGATCATCCCGCCGGTCACCGCACGGTTCTGGACGGATCGAACAGACCGTGTGGTGTTGATTTCCGGCCTTGTGGGTGGCGTGTCGGCCTATGTGGGCGCGTCGATGTCGGCGGCCCTGCCTGACATGCCGACGGGGCCGATCATTGTGCTGGTGGGCTTTGCGCTGTTTGTTGTCTCCCTTTTGCTGGCACCGGGGCGGGGTGTTGTCTCTGCCGTGCTGCGCCATCGTGCCTACCAGCGGCAGGTGCATTTGCGGCAGGGGTTGCTGGCGCTTGCCCATGGGCAGCCGATCTATGAACGTATGACTTTGCGCCTGTTGCGCAGGCAGGGATGGGCCTTGCCCGACGGAGTCGCCACGCCTGACGGGCGGGGGCGCGCCACCCGCGCGCTGCGCGACGAAACCCGCTGGCAGGTCATCCGCAGCGATCCGGGATTTGAGGCGGCGGCGGCACTTTATGACGGTCTGACGCCAATCGAAACCGTGCTGACGCCCGACCAGATCGTCGAAGTGGACAGCCGTATCATGGCACGCAGCGAGGTGTCGGCGTGAGCGGCGAGGAATTTGTCTCCCTCAGCCTTGTGCCTTTGCTGACCGGCATTTTTGTGGCTGTGGCCTGTGCCCTGCCGGGGAACTTTCTGGTGCTGCGTCGTCAGGCGCTGATTGGCGATGCCATCAGCCATGTGGTGTTGCCGGGCATTGTTGTGGCCTTTCTGATCACGGGTGTGGTCAGTACCTGGCCGATGCTGCTGGGCGCGGCAGCGGCGGCGGTTGTGGCCGTCATCAGTATCGAGGCTGTGCGCAGGTTGGGCCAGATTGAGGCAGGTGCCGCAATGGGCGTGATTTTCACCGCGATGTTTGCGGGCGGTGTGTTGCTGTTGGAGCAATCGGACACGTCCTCGGTGCATCTGGATGTGGAACACGCGCTTTATGGCAATCTGGAAAGCCTGATTTGGTTGGATGCGACGGGCTGGTCCTCGCTCTGGGACATAGAGGCGCTGGCCGGGTTGCCGGTTGAACTTCCCCGCATGGCCTTAACGTTTGTGGGTGTTGCGCTGTTCATCGCGCTGTTCTGGCGTCCCCTGAAAATCAGTACATTTGACGAAGGGTTTGCGCGCACCATCGGTATGCGCACGGCCCCACTGGGGCTGGCGCTGGTGATCGTCGCGGCGATAGCGGCTGTCGCTGCCTTTGACGCTGTGGGCAGTATCATTGTGATTGCCATGTTCATTTGCCCACCTGCGGCGGCGCGCCTGATGACCAACCGGTTGGAGCATCAGGTGGCGTGGTCCGTCCTGTTTGCGACGTTTTCGGCTGTGTTGGGGTACGTCCTTGCGGGCTATGGGCCGCTTTGGATTGGATTTGCTGATTCCGTTTCTGCCGCGGGCATGATCGCCACGGTTTCCGGGGCGGTGTTGGGTGCGACAGCGGTGTTTGGTCCCCACAGATTGCGCGGCGCGCAAACATCCATAGGTTGATATTTTCCAATACCTTCGAGTTATGGGTTGTGACCATTTCGCTTTGGTCGCCACCTGAAAATCTATAAAACGCCAACGTGTCTCCGGTATTTCGACGGGTCTTTGCGGATTGCCCCACAACCAAGGCGCGAACCACTAAAAAAGTTTCCAATGATTCTCGGAATATCCCTCAGGTGATTCGTTTTTGCTTTGACGAGCGAATCGCCCTTGGCATATATGTAGCCCTACTAACCACGGTTGCGCCGCTCACTTGTATGCGTATCGACATTTAGTGGGCGTCTGGGGGACGAGTAGATGAATAAGTGGACCGCAATTTGTGCGGTAGCCGTTGGATTTTATGCATCCACAGGCTTCGCACAGGAACAGGCATTAGAGGCAAAAGCGTCATTTATTTTCAATGGCGAGCAAATTCTGATCAGCCGAGACACGGACAATGCCGCGCACTATGCCGCAGCGTTTGCAGGCGTCAATGGCACATGCGGGGCACCCTGCATCGCACCGATGAAGGTGGCGGCAAATGTACCGACGCTGGGCGAAACAGAAGTTCTGTCTTTTCTGGTAGATGAAGTCGCCAACAGCACAGGTCTGTTGATTGATGCGCGCATGCCGCAAGACCGCGCGCAGGGGTTCATCCCGGGCAGCGTGAACTTGCCCTATGCAACGCTGGATTCGGGCACTGCCTTTGTCACCGAAATTTTCACAGCACTTGGCGCGCGGACACTTAATGGCGCGTTCAGCTTTGCGGATGCGCAATCCTTGCTGGTGTATGACACAGGGCCCAGCACAGATGATGCCGGGCGATTGGTCAAAAACCTGCTGGCCGCAGGATATCCGGCAGAAAAAATCAAATATTACCGAGGCGGCATGCAAGTGTGGGCAGTCCTTGGATTTAGCATTGAAAGTTCAGGATCATGACAAAGAAATATCGAAAAGATCCAACAAAACCCAGCATCACGTTTGACAACTATGTGATCCCCGAAACGGTAAAAGAGCAGCGCCCTGTCTCTGCCGCGCCCTTCGGGGCAATTTTTGGCGATGAGGCAAAGCCGCTGGTGTCTCCGATGGTTGTTTCGACCGGCATTATCGTTTCATTGACCTTTTTGCTGGGTGTTTTGACAACCTTGTACTTTACCAAAGGTTCGGTGGAGGCCGCCGCGCCGGCCAAAGAACAACCCATAACAACGCAAGCAACAGAGACCTATGCGATGGCCGCCGTTGACGCGACAGAGGTTCTGGCCGCGCAAGGAGCAGCGGAGCTTGACCCCGCCAAGGCACTGGCGCGTGTGGTAAATGCCAGCCTCGAACAGGATGTCACACGGCAGGACGGGACAGATTTGATCACACCAACCGGGGCGATGTCGCGTCCCAACCCATCAGAACTCAGCATGACGGAGATCTTGCTGGGGCTGTCGCCCACCCGCAGCAAGGGCAGTCTGGATGGGGCGGGCAAAGACGTCAAAGGCAGCCAGACGATCCTGAACCGGGACAAGCTGCGCATTCTGAAAGAAGGCGTTTTGTCCGGGGACTACACCGTCAAAACCGTCAAACGTCATGGCAAAAACCGCCTGTGTCTGCGTATGCCAGCGCTGAACGTGTCGCAGGACGAAGCCGCAGATTTGCTGCGTGAGGCCGCCGCGCGTGGTGAAATCGAATTGCCAGAGGCACTCGCTACCGCCGATGGTGACTTTGACGCCGATACACTGATCTTTAACCTTGTACAGACGTCGTTGGCCAATGACGGCACGGAGGAAGGCATCCGCGCCGCAAAAGAGATGAGCCGCCGTGCCTTTGCCGCCTCCAACGCCAAGACCAGCAAGGTCAAGGGCGAGCGGATTTACGAAGTTGTTGCCGGTGACAGCCTTGCCTACCTGTCGTTGCAGTTTTACGGCCAGCCGAGTGCCTATCTCAGGATTTTCGAGGCAAACCGGAACATCCTCAAGTCTCCTGATAAGATACAGGTTGGCCAGCGTCTAATAATCCCCGGATAATAATAAACACAGTCGCAGCTGCCATCTGGCATCGGGCCGCCCTTGTCTGGGGTGGCCCGATTGTTTTGCGACTGGCGGTGCGAAATACCTGTGGATAATCGCCCTAGACTGCTGGCGGAATGCGCGGCAGATATGCTAGGTTTAGCGCCATGGCCCACCCCGACCCCCATATAAGCGAAAACGCACCCGTGATCCGGCAGCTGGATGATGCCGCAATCAACCGTATTGCCGCAGGCGAGGTGGTGGAGCGTCCGGCCTCAGCCGTCAAGGAACTGGTCGAAAATGCCATTGATGCGGGCGCGCAACGTATCTCCGTTGACTACGCGGATGGCGGCAAGACCCTGATCCGCGTTACGGATGATGGCTGTGGCATTCCGCCCGATGATCTGCCGCTGGCGCTGTCGCGCCATGCGACGTCCAAAATAGATGGCACCGATTTGCTCAACATCCACACCTTCGGCTTTCGCGGCGAAGCATTGCCGTCGCTGGGTGCGGTGGGTCGGCTGACCATCACCAGCCGCGCGGCAGGGCAGGTGGGTGCTGAGATTGCCGTCAACGGTGGGCGTATGGAACCTGTCAAACCTGCCGCACTCAACAGCGGCAGCGTTGTCACCCTGCGCGATTTGTTTTTTGCCACGCCCGCGCGGCTCAAGTTTTTGCGCACCGATCGGGCAGAGGCGCAGGCGATTGCGGATGTGGTCAAACGTCTGGCGATGGCAGAACCCTTTGTGCAGTTCGTGCTGCGCGGCGTGTCGGGCGATGGGCCGGGGCGCGAGGTGTTTCGCGCCGGGGCGGAACAGGGCGATATGTTTGCCGCGCTTCACGGGCGGTTGGCCGGTGTTCTGGGCCGCGAATTTGCCGACAACGCATTGGCCATTGATGCGCAGCGCGAGGGGCTGCACCTGACCGGGTATGCTGCCCTGCCGACCTATTCGCGCGGCTCCGCCGTGGCGCAGTACCTGTTTGTGAATGGTCGCCCGGTCAAAGACAAAATGCTGATTGGCGCCCTGCGCGGGGCCTATTTTGATTTCCTCAGCCGCGACCGGCACCCAGCGGCGGCACTGTTTATCGACTGTGATCCGACGCTGGTGGATGTAAACGTGCACCCGGCCAAATCAGAGGTGCGGTTTCGCGATCCGGGCCTTGCGCGCGGGCTGATCGTATCTGCCCTGCGTCATGCATTGGCAGAAGCCGGGCACCGCGCCTCCACCACGGTTGCAGGTGCCACGCTGGGCGCGATGCAGCCAGAGCAACCGGGCGCGCGGGTCTATCAGATGGACCGGCCCAGCCTTGGTGCACGCAAAGCTGCCTTTTCCGGTCAAGCGCCTGAACCGGGGTTTGCGGAAACCTCTGGCATGTGGGGCCGGGTCGAAACCCCTGCCGAAGACGCTGTGCAAACGACGGATGAGGCCCCTGATTATCCGCTGGGCACGGCGCGCGGGCAGGTGCACGAAAACTATATCATTGCGCAAACCGCAACCGGCATGGTGATCGTTGATCAACACGCCGCCCACGAACGGCTGGTCTATGAAAAGCTCAAAAACCAGATGGCTGAAAATGGCGTGGCCTCTCAGGCGTTGTTGATCCCTGAAATTGTGGAACTTTCAGCCAATGACTGCGCCCGCCTGCTGGAACTTGCAGAACCGTTGGGCAAACTTGGCCTTGGCATCGAGGCCTTTGGCGGCACGGCCATCGCGGTGCGCGAAACCCCGGCCATCCTTGGCACCGTCAACGCCAAAGCGATGCTGCTTGATATTCTCGATGAACTTGCGGATCAGAACGACACGAACCTGCTGCAAGCCCGGATTGAGGCGATCCTCAGTCGCATTGCCTGTTATGGGTCGATCCGGTCGGGTCGCTGGATGCGCGCAGAGGAAATGAACGCCCTTCTGCGCGAGATGGAAGCGACGCCCCATTCCGGCCAGTGCAACCACGGGCGCCCGACGTATGTGGAGTTGAAGCTGACGGATATTGAGCGGCTCTTTGGGCGTACATGATTGATATCGCCGGTAAAACCTATGCCTTTGATGATCCCATTGTGATGGCGGCCCTTGCGGGGGCGGGGGTTGTATTGCTGGTCCTGATCCTGCTGGTCATGGCTGTGCGCGCGGCGGGGCGCTCTGCGCGGATGGCCGCGCCGCTGGGGCAGCAATTGCGTATGCTGGGGGGGCACGTTCAACAATTGGGGGCCGCGCAGGAACGTCTGCAAGGCGGGTTGCAAACCGTGTCAGACACCCAGGCCAATGCCCAGACCCAGGTGATCCAGACGATGGAGGCGCGCCTGAACGCGGTCCAGCTACAGATGCAGGAACGTCTGGCGGATAATGCTACGCGGTCCGCACGTGCGCTGGCCGAGATGCAGGAACGCATGAATGCAACGCTGCACGGGTCGTCCAAACAGACCACCACCAGCCTGACCCAATTGCAGGAACGTCTTGCCGCGATTGACAAGGCGCAGGACAACATCACCAAATTGTCCGGCGATGTGCTCTCGCTGCAAGATATTCTCAGCAACAAACAGACGCGCGGGGCATTTGGGGAAATCCAGTTGATGGATATCGTTTCAAAGGCGTTGCCCACAGCCAGTTATGCGCTGCAAGCCACGCTTTCCAACGGGAAACGCGCAGATTGTCTGATCCACCTGCCCAACCCGCCCGGGCCCATCGTGATCGACAGCAAATTTCCCCTGGAGGCCTATGAAGCCTTGCGCAATGCCGAAACGGAATATGCGCTCAAAGACGCGGTGGCCAAAATGAAAACCTCTGTCAGGGCGCATATCAGGGCCATTTCAGACAAGTACATTCTGGAAGGCGAAACCGCCGATGGCGCGTTGATGTTCCTGCCATCCGAGGCGGTCTATGCCGAATTGCACGCCAATTTCCCCGAGCTGATCCGCGAAGGGTTTGACGCGCGTGTCTGGATCGTCTCGCCCACCACCTGCATGGCCACGCTCAACACCATGCGGGCGATTCTGAAAGACGCCCGCATGCGCGAACAGGCCGGGGCGATCCGCAAGGAGCTGGGTCTGTTGCACGGAGATGTAGAGCGTCTTGTGACCCGTGTGGGCAACCTTGATCGTCATTTCGGCCAGGCCCGCAAAGACGTGGATGACATCATGATCAGCTCTGAAAAGGCCGCCAAACGCGCCGGGCGATTGCACAATTTTGATTTTGAAGAACTGGCCAAGGAAGACAATCCAACCGTTGTTCCGCTGACCAAACCGGAACTTTAGGGGTGTAAAGGGGAAGGGCGCTAAACCTCTCCCCCATTTTTAGTCTGGCCGCATCTGTCCGGCGTACTAGCTATACCAGACGATCAAACAGGACTGAAAATACCTATGCCATTTGAAGCTGTGACCCACGGTGGCCCATTAGGCGCGCCGCCACCCCGTAAAATTGCCGTTATCGGTGCCGGAATATCCGGAATGGGGGCTGCAAATATGCTGGCACTTAATCACCATGTGACCCTGTTTGAAGCAGGCGATGATCTGGGCGGGCACGCCCGTACCGTGGTTGCGGGCAAAAACGGTGATCAACCGGTCGACACGGGGTTTATCGTTTTCAACTATGCAAATTACCCCCATTTGGCCGCGTTGTTCAAAGAGCTCGACGTGCCGGTGGTGAAATCCAACATGAGCTTTGGGGCTTCAATTGATGGCGGGCGGTTGGAATATGCGCTGACCAGCATCCCGGCCTTTTTTGCCCAGCCCAAGAACGCCCTGAACCCTGCGTTTTTGCGCATGGTGCGCGATATCTTTCGGTTCAACAAACACGCGCTTGAAATCGCCAGCGATCCCGCCTTGACCATTGGCGGTTTCCTCGATGCGCTTGGGGCAGGCAGCTATTTCCGCAAATACTATCTGGCACCCCTGTCCGGCGCGATCTGGTCGACACCAACAGAAAAGATCATGGATTTTCCGGCTTATGCCATGATCAACTTTTTCCACAATCACGGGCTGCTGGGGTACTCCGGTCAGCATCAGTGGTACACGGTAGAGGGCGGATCACGGCAATATGTGAACCGGCTTGAAACGCAGCTGCGCAACCGGGGTGTTCAAATTCGCCTGAATGCGCCTGTCGCCTGGGTGCGGCGCGGCTTGCAAGGCCCGCAGGTGCGCGCCATGGCTGGTGACTGGGAGAGCTTTGATGAGGTCATCTTTGCCACACATTCCGATGACACCTTGCGACTGCTCAGCGATCCCTCCGCGCAAGAAACCAAGGCGCTGGGTGCGATCCACTATCAACCGAACGATGTGATCCTGCACGCGGACGAACGCATGATGCCAAAGCGGCGCAGCACCTGGGCGTCCTGGGTTTACACGGAAGACAAAAATGCGGTCAGCGAACGTATTGATCTGACCTATTGGATGAACTCGTTACAGCCGATCCCGATGGATGATCCGCATTTTGTAACCCTCAACACCAAACGCGAAATCCGCCAAGAGCTGATTTACGATCAGGTCACTCTGCGCCATCCGGTCTATGATCTGGAAGCGCTGGCCGCCCAAAAAGAGATCACCGGCTTTAACGGCACGCAGAACACTTGGTTTTGTGGTGCCTGGATGAAACAGGGCTTTCACGAGGATGGTTTGGCAAGCGCGGTGGACGTTGGGCATGCGCTTGAAAGATCTGCCGCCATGCCGTTGGTGGCTGAGTGAGCAAGACGCGCGTTGAACATATCGCGGGCCACACATACCACGGGCGCAAAGGCGATGTAGAAAACGCATTTCGCTATGGCATCGACTATGTGCTGCTCGACGCGGAGGCCGAGCCGAAAACGCCCCTGTTGTTTGGCCGCAATCGGGCGGGGCTCACCTCGCTTTTTGACAGTGACCATGGCGGGGCACCCAAACAGGGGCGCGGGGCGGCATGGGTGCGCGAAGTGCTCGCACAGCATCAGATCAACGGCGTGAAGCGCATTGAATTATTGGCGCAACCGCGTGTGTTGGGCCATGTTTTTAACCCGGTCAGTTTTTGGCTGTGCCGGGACACGCGCGGGGATTTGGCCGCTGTGATCGCAGAGGTCAGCAATACTTATGGCGACCGGCATTCCTACCTGTGTCAGCGCTCTGACAAACACCCCATTGGGCCGCAAGACCGTGTGCAGGCCAACAAGATCTTTCATGTCTCGCCGTTCCAACCGGTGGAGGGCAGCTATACGTTTCGGTTCGATATCACGGCAGACCGTGTGGGCATCTGGATCGACTATACTGCCGGAAATGGCGGGTTGATCGCGACCTTGGCTGGCAAACGCGCGCCCCTGACCAATGTGAGTATCTTGCGCGCGCTGCTTCGCCGTCCCTTTGGCGCGCGGCGTGTTCTGGCGTTGATCCATTGGCAGGCGTTGAAACTTTGGTGGAAAGGAGCGCTGTTTCGCAACCGTCCATTGCCCCCCGAAAAGGAAATCTCGCGCGGATGAGCGCGCTTGGCCTCAGATTACCCTCTTACGCCCTGTTTGCTTCGCTTTTGGCGGCGGCGGGTCTGCCGATCTACATTCATGCGCCAAAATTCTATGTTGACGAATACGGCGTATCGCTGGCCGCCCTTGGGACGATCCTTTTTGGACTAAGACTGCTGGACGTGGTGCAAGACCCGCTGCTGGGCCGCCTGTCAGAGGTATTGCGCCATCATCGCGGTGTGGCTGTCGCCATCGCAGCCATGATCATGGCGGTTGCGATGCTGGGTCTGTTTGCCGTGACGCCGCCCCTGGCCCCGGTGATGTGGTTTGGGCTGATGCTGACGCTGGTGTTTTCCGCATTCAGCTTTCTGACCATCTGCTTTTACGCACAAGGTGTCGCTAAAGCGGATGCCCTACCCGGCATGGGCCATTTGATGCTGGCGCGCTGGCGCGAAACAGGATCGCTGCTGGGGGTCTGTGTTGCCTCTGTTGCGCCGGTTGGGCTGGGTGTCTGGATGGGTGCCCCCTTTGCCGGGTTTTCCGTTGGCTTTGCGATTTTGGCACTGGCGGCGGTGGTGGCCATGCGGGGGGAATGGCATGCCGCAGACCTGCCAGAGGCGACAGGATTTGCTATCATTCTGCGCGATCCGGTCGCGCGCCAATTGCTGTTGATCGGTCTGGTGAACGCTGCTCCTGTGGCGGTCAGCTCCACCTTATTTCTCTTTTACGTCGAAACTGCTCTGGAGGCACCGGGCTGGGAAGGGCCGCTGTTGCTGCTGTTTTTTCTGTCTGCGGCAGTGGCCGCACCTTTTTGGGGAAAATATGCGGAACGATTTGGGGACCGGCGCGTTTTACTTTCAGCGATGGTGTTGGCGATCTTTGCTTTTGGCGGGGCGGTGTTTCTGGGGGCAGGCGACAAATGGCTGTTTGCGTTGGTCTGTTTGGCCTCCGGCGCGGCCATGGGCGCAGACCTGACACTGCTGCCCGCCATGTTTGCAACAAGGATGGCGAAAATTTCACCGTCCGCTGCCGAAGGTTTTGGCCTTTGGTCATTTGTGGGGAAATTCACATTGGCCTTGGCCGCGATTGGTCTGCTTCCGCTGTTGGAAGGGGCCGGGTTAGAAAGCGCGCCTGCGCGCAGCCCTGAATCGGCGGTAAGTCTGCTGGTGTGGCTTTACGCGGGCCTGCCTTGCGTGTTGAAGGTGTTGGCCATCGTCTTGTTGGTCCGGTTAAATGATGGAAAGGACGGTTAATGGAGATCTTCGTTTGCATCATTATCGGATTCACCCTTTGTCTGGGGGTGGTCATGTTCCGTCGGGCTTATGGCGAATTTCCGGGCCAGTCCCCAACGGACTATGTGGATGATTGCCTTTCTTTTGACCTCAAGGAACGTCTGAATGGTAAAATGATCTGTGAAGGGGTCATTTTTGGCCCATTGGGGCGGATGACCTCCAGTTTTGTAGCAGATTTTGACATTTCATGGGACGGCGATGTGGGTGTGCTCACCGAACACTTTCGCTATGATGATGGCTCCACCCAGATGCGGGAATGGACAATCACCATGGGCCAGGGTGATGATTTTACAGCCACGGCACCTGATGTGCCGGGGACGGGAAAAGGGATGCAATGTGGGGCGACTGTTCAGATGATTTACCCGATCAGGCTGCCCGATGATGCGGGTGGCCACGTGTTGCGAGCGATTGACTGGATGTACCTGACGCCTGACGGCACCATCATCAACCGCAGCCAGTTTCTCAAATTTGGCATTCGCGTTGCCGAACTGGTTGCCACAATCAGGCCGGTGGTCTGATGCGGGATTGGGCCGGCAAACGGTATTGGCTGGTGGGTGCCAGCGACGGTCTTGGCGCGGCCTTGGCAGGCGCGATGAGCAGGGCGGGCGCCGAGGTAATCCTGTCGGCACGTTCCGAGGACAAGTTGATTGCCCTTGGCGCCACGCTGCCCGGTCGCGCATCCGTTCAGACCATTGATGTCTCTGACAATGACAGTGTCATTGCCGCAGCACAGGCCGTAGGTACAGTGGACGGCGTTGTCTTTTTGGCAGGCGTTTACTGGCCTTTTTCGGCCAAAGACTGGAACGCAGACAAAGCCAACGCGATGGCAGACATCAATTTAACCGGATTGATACGCGTGATGGGGCAGGTTGTGCCTGCGATGGTGGCGCGCGATTCAGGGCATATCGTGATCACATCCAGCCTGTCGGGGTTTCGGGGTTTGCCCGGCTGCATCGGGTACACGGCGGCAAAGGCGGGCACCATGTCACTGGCCGAATGCATGTATGCGGATTTGCGTAAAACGGGTGTCGAGGTGCAGGTGGTGAACCCCGGTTTCATCAAAACCCAATTGACCGCGCGCAATGACTTTTCCATGCCCTTCCTGATGGAACCCGAAGAGGCCGCGCAGCAAATGCTGGATCACATGGGTACGGATCGTTTCAAAAAGAGCTTTCCCTGGATTTTTTCGATGGTTTTTCGTGTGTCCCAGTTCTTCCCGGATTGGCTGTATTACCGGATTTTCAAGTAGCGTCAGCCAGCATCGCGGTGGGTTTGGAAAACGGCGCGCGCACGGGCCCAGACCCCGTTTTCATCGCTTTGCAGTATGCACAATGTGGGCAGGAGCTGCCTTGCATAATCCTCTGAACTTTCCAGCGGCAACATGGAGGGCAGATTGTCGATAGCCATTACATCCAGGGGTGGCGCGTCATGCACCCGCGTGGCAGGAGCGGCCCAGGTTGTTGTGGCACCGTAGACCTGCACAGGGTTAAAGGCGCTGTCCGGGTCGCACGCGATATCACCAATGACCCGCAGTGCACGTGGAGCGCTGGGCGCATCGGGGCGCACAAAGGCCGGGGTTTCGGGGCCCGCGAGAATGCAGTTGATAAACAATTCAAAGTTCAGAATCTCCGGAAACGGGCCACCATGGGAGGTTTCGGCCATGTCCCACCCGGTTGTGGGGATATCCATCGCGCGGCACAGATCCTTGGCCCCCGTGCCCACCCGGCCCAATGCGCCGACAATAAGGGCTCTGGGCGGATCAAAAGGCGCGCGTTCTGCCCGCAAGGCCGCTGTCATGGCATCTGCTGTTTCAAAAGGGGTGACGGGCGGGCAAATGCCGCCGTGCTGTTGAGCGATCCAGCATTTTAATGTCACAGCCGCACCCGCAAACCCCGCCCAATAGCCAAAGGCCGCAACCCGTCGGCCCGTTGCATCGGTGAGGTATTCCAGATCAAGCAAGGTTCCGCCGCCCGCTTTGAAGCGCTCCAGCAACACGCGCCCTGCGGATTGCCCTTTGTAGGCATGGCCAAACATGATGTGGCTGTGCAGCAACGGCGTGCCATCCGCCGGCAGTTCTTTGAGGCCAAAGATGATCGCATCGCGCGGCGCGGTTTGCCAGCTGTGCGGGGGCACGATGGTGCATCCCGCTGTCGCATAGGCCTGCGTTGGGATGATACGGTCCTCTGAGGCCTCTACCGTGACCTTGATGCCGCGCGCCCGCAAATCTGCGGCCCCGGCAGGGGTTAGCCCCACACGGCGTTCATTGTCGCGGCTTTCGCCCCGGACCCAAAGGTGGATCACAACATGCCTTTGGCGCGTATGGATTGCACGCTTGCGCGGCTTTCCATCTTGGTCAGAAACGCGGCGATTGCGGGGAAACCAGCGGGGTCAACACCGTCGCCCTGCAACCAGTTGCACACCAGAAAGGCGTATGGGTCTGCCAGACTGAACGTATCGCCCAGGACTAAATCCCCGCGCAGGCAATCGCTTTGAACGTAGGCGGCGCAATCGGCCATGGTCTGGGGGACTTTGGCACGCATGTCATCCCAGCTTGATTGCTGATCCGCCCAGCGGCTGCCCCGCATCTTGTGGGCATGTGCAACGTGCATGGTGGAGGCGAGGTAATACATCACGCTGCGCATATGTGCGGCCTGCTCCGGGTCTGCTGGGATCAACCCGGATTGCGGCGCAAGGGCGGCGACATATTCCAGCACCGCGCCGGTTTCTGTCAGGATTGAACCGCTTTCAGTGACCAATGCTGGCACCCGCCCCTTAGGGTTGATTGCAAGGTATTCAGATTTGGTCTGTGCAGCATTGGCAAAGTCCACTTTGATGGGTTCATAAGGCAGTCCGGCCTCTTCCAATGCGATGGCAGCAGCGATCGAAATTGTGCCAGTGGCGTAGTAGAGTTTTAACATCTCATGTCCTTTCAAATGTGGGTTTGCGCGCTGCGCCGCTCTGGCGTTTCAAGGTGGGGCACGGCGTTGAACAACACGGGCGACAGGTGTCCGCCGATGGGAAACAGGCGGTGCATCGAGGTGTGCATGATCGCCAGTGCAATGCGCGCCATGGCCGGAATGCCGAGCCCCATCGCCTGCGCCATGGCCATGGAGATCAAACCCCCGGAGGTCACCACAAGGGCAGGCCCCTGTCCGCTGGCGATTTCATTCAGGGCGTCTTCGATGCGGGTGTGGAATGACTGAAAGCTCTCGGGTGGGCCTTCAATCCTACCTTGTTTCCAATGCTCAAACACCTGCGGCAGATGGTGGGTAAAGGTACCCTGTTCTGTGGGAAACGGGATGCCGTGTTGTTCTTCCAACAGAGTCGCAAGGGTGAAATATTCCAGTTCATTCAGGCGCGCGTCTTCGATTGGGCCCAGCCCAGTCGCCATACCCGCAGCCGTTTCACGGTGACGCCGCAGGGTGCCGGTGTAGAGCCGGCTGTGATGGGTCTGCGTGTCTTGCAAGTACGTTCCCAGCCAAGCGGCTTGTTCATGACCCAGATCGCTCAGCCGGTCATAGCTTGCCTCGTCCTTGGCCTCTGAATTGGCCTGACCGTGGCGGATGAGGGTGATGTGGGACATTTGGGGCTCCTTTGGCGCGTTGATAGACGTGTGCAGCGCGGGTTGAAAGGTGGGGATGAGTTTATTGGAAGGGTGAAATGGGGGTGGTTTGCCAGAGCGGCGTGGCGCAAAAATGGAGAGTGGTGTCGGGATTGGGACTCCTGTCTGCTGTCGGATTTCGCTATAGATGGGGCAAGTTACGCGGGAGCACAGCCATGGCCGATAAGATTACATTCACGCTGAACGGCGAATCCGTTGAGGCAGAGGCGGGCATGACCATTTGGGAAGTCGCCCATGGCCGTGGCCTGAAAATCCCGCATCTGTGCCACAAACCCGCGCCCGGCTACCGTCCCGACGGCAACTGCCGCGCCTGTATGGTGGAGATTGAGGGGGAGCGAACCCTGGCGGCCTCCTGCATTCGCGAACCCTCCGAGGGGATGGTTGTGACGAGCGATAACGCGCGCGCTGAGGCTGCGCGCAAGATGGTGGTGGAACTGCTGCTGGCGGATTTGCCGGATGCTGAGGTCGCGCATGATAAATCCAGCCATATGGCGGATATGGTCGAGATGAACGGCGTGGCCGAGAGTCGTTTTCCGAAGCTGGAAGAGGGGCGTATCCCGCTGTTGGACGATTCACACGTCGCGATGTCCGTGAACCTGGATGCCTGCATTTCCTGTGGATTGTGCGTCCGGGCCTGTCGCGAGGTGCAGGTCAACGATGTGATCGGCATGTCGGGCCGCGGGCACGACAGTTACCCGACGTTTGATATGGCGGACCCGATGGGCGCGTCCTCCTGCGTGGCCTGCGGCGAATGTGTGCAGGCCTGTCCAACGGGGGCTCTGATGCCCTCTACCGTGGTTGATGAAAATCAGATCGGGGACAGTGCGGATTTTGACAAAGAGGTCGAAAGCATCTGTCCGTTCTGCGGCGTAGGGTGCCAGATCTCGCTCAAGGTCAAGGACGGCAAGGTGAAATACGTCGAGGGGATCAACGGCCCCGCCAATGAGGGGCGTTTGTGCGTCAAAGGGCGTTTTGGCTTTGACTACATCCACCATGATCACCGTCTGACCAAACCGCTGATCCGGCGCGAGGATGCGCCCGCCAAGGGGCTGAACGTGGACCCGGCCAACTGGCAGGAGTTCTTTCGTGAGGCGGAGTGGGACGAGGCGCTCGATTTTGCCGCAAACGGTATGAAGGGGCGCGGGACCGAGGTGGCGGGCTTTGGCTCCGCCAAGTGTACCAATGAAGAGGCTTACCTGTTTCAGAAAATGATCCGGCAGGGTTTTGGCCACAACAACGTCGATCACTGTACGCGGCTGTGTCACGCGTCCTCGGTAGCAGCGCTGATGGAGAACGTGGGTTCGGGCGCGGTGACAGCCACGTTTAACGAAATTGAAAACGCGGATGTGGCGATTGCGATTGGCTGTAACCCGGTTGAGAACCACCCCGTCGCGGCCACCTATTTCAAACAGTTTACCAAACGCGGTGGCAAGCTGATCGTGATGGACCCGCGCGGTGTGGGGCTGCGCCGGTTTGCCAGCCACATGTTGCAGTTTAAGCCGGGCACGGATGTCTCCATGTTGAACGCGATCATGCATGTGATCGTCGAAGAAAAGCTGTACGACCAGCAATATATCGACGCCTATACCGAGAATTGGGAGGCGGAAAAGGCACACCTGAAGGACTTCACGCCCGAAAAGATGGCTGCGGTTTGTGGCATTGAGGCCGACGTGCTGCGCGACGTGGCGCGCACCTTTGCAGGTGCCAAGGCGGCGATGATTTTCTGGGGCATGGGCATTTCGCAGCACATTCACGGCACGGACAATTCGCGCTGCCTGATCAGCCTTGCGCTGATGACCGGGCAGGTGGGTCGCCCCGGTTCCGGGCTGCACCCGTTGCGGGGGCAGAACAACGTGCAGGGGGCCTCTGATGCTGGTCTCATTCCGATGTTCCTGCCGGATTATCAGCCTGTGGGGGATGACGGCGTGCGCTCCGCGTTTACCGATGTTTGGGGCTCGGAGGATTTCTCCAACCAGAAGGGCCTGACCGTGACAGAGATCATGGACGCGGTGCACCAGGGCGACATCAAGGCGATGTATGTGCTGGGCGAAAACCCGGCGATGTCGGACCCGGATGTGGAACATGCGCGGGATGCCTTGGCGAAGCTCGATCATCTGGTGGTGCAGGACATTTTCATCACAGAAACAGCGAATTATGCGGATGTGATCCTGCCTGCGAGTGCGTTTGCCGAGAAATCCGGCACGGTGACCAACACCAATCGGCAGGTTCAGATGGGCCGCCCTGCTGTGGCCCCGCCGGGTGAGGCGAAGGAAGACTGGTGGATTGAGGTGGAACTGGCCAAACGGCTGGGGCTGGACTGGACCTATGAAAGCCCGGCGGATGTCTTTGCCGAGATGAAGCTGAACATGAAGTCGCTGGATAACATCACCTGGGACCGTCTGATGGATGAAAACGCGGTGACCTATCCGTCGCTGAGCGCAGATGATCCAGGTCAGGCGATTGTATTTGGCGATGGTTTCCCCCGCGCGGAGGGGCGTGCGAAGTTCACGCCCGCCTCGATCATCGCGCCGGATGATGTGCCGGATGCGGAATATCCGATGATCCTGACCACGGGTCGGCAGTTGGAGCATTGGCATACCGGGTCGATGACCCGCCGCGCGACAGTGCTGGACGGGTTGGAGCCGGAGGCGAATTGTTCGCTGCATCCCAGCACTTTGCGCAAGCTGGGGATTGAGGCCGGGGGCGTGGTGCGTCTGACCACCAAGCGCGGCTCGATTGAGATCATGGCGCGGATGGACCGGGCGGTGTCACCCGATATGGTGTTTTTGCCATTTGCCTATGTTGAGGCGGCGGCGAATATTCTGACCAACCCGGCGGTTGATCCATATGGCAAGATCCCCGAGTTCAAGTTTTCGGCGGTCAAGGTGGAGGCCGTTTCCGGGGCCATCGCAGCGGAATAGGCTTTTTTGGGGGACATTGGGCCCTCTAAACCTCCGGGAAGAGCTATGGCCAGAAAGAGGGACGCCGTGGAAATCAACGCAGACCGGTTTCTGGCAGATCTGCATCATCTGAGGTCTTTTGGAGCCTCCGGTGTAGGGAAAGGCGTGGTGCGGCCCGCATTCAGCAAGGCGGATGTTGCCGCGCGCGCATGGCTGGCGACGCGATTTGCCAAAGCCGGGTTGCGCGTTGAGATGGACCCCATGGGCAACCTGTTTGGCCGCGCGCAGGGGCCATCGCTTTTGCTGGGCTCTCACACCGACAGTCAATCCGAAGGCGGCTGGCTGGATGGGGCGCTGGGGGTGATTGCCGCACTTGAGGTTGCGCGGTGCACGTCTGGTGTTTCAGTCGTGTCGTTTCAGGATGAAGAGGGGCGGTTTGGCGGGCTGACCGGATCGTCCGTCTGGAGTGGGTATTGCGATCTGATGGATGTCGACCAGACAGTTGATTACGACGGCTTGAGCCTGAAACAGGCGCGCCAAAGCATTGCGGATATGGTCACCGGGCCGGCTGATCCGGCAGGCTTTGACGGGTTCATTGAGCTGCACATCGAACAGGGCATGACGCTGGACGCTGCCGGAGAGCAGATCGGCGTGGTCACCGATATCGTCGGCACGCGTGAAGTTATGGTGACCTTTGAAGGACAGCAAAACCACGCAGGCACCACACAGATGCACCTGCGCAAAGACGCGTTTCAGGCTTTGTCCGCTTATAACACGCTGCTGAACGACCGGTTTCGGAATGTCGTGACCCCCACAACCGTTTGGACCATCGGCCATGTCACCCTGCACCCGAATGCGTCATCCATTGTGCCCGGAAAGGTCACGTTTTCGGTGCAATGGCGCGATGGGGATGCGAGCCGGTTGCGCCGGATGGAGCGCATTGTGCGCGACACCGCCGCCGAGGTGGCACAATCCAGCGATGTTGCCCTTGAGATTGGACCCATGTGGGAGCTGGAACCCACAAAGATGGACGCGCGCCTGCGCGGTGCACTTGAAACGGGTGCCGAAAAAGTGGCCCCCGGAAAGTGGCGCAACATGCCGTCCGGGGCGCTGCACGATGCCACCAATGTGGCGCGGTTGATGCCGGTGGCGATGTTGTTTGTGCCCTCAATCAATGGGATCAGCCATGCCTTTGAGGAAGACACCGATGAGGTTGATCTGGTTGCAGGTGTAGAGGTGTTGGCCCATGCGGTGGCCGCGCTACGGCGCTAAGGGGGCATTCAGGACTGCAAGACCGGCAATTGAAACGTAATTGCGGTCGGCTGCGTGTAACCCGCGTGTGCCGTGCGGCCGGTTTCGACAAACCCCATCGCCTGAAACGCTGCATGGTTGTCTGTCAGTTCAATGCGGGTTTCAAGCTCCAGAACCTGCAGGTCAAGCTCCCGCGCACGGTGTTTGGCATGTGCGATCAATCGTCGCGAGATGCCTTGCCCGCGCAGCGCCTGTGACACGCATAGCTTTCCGATGTAAAGCGCGGGGGGCCTGGGCGTCAGGATTACGGCGGCAGCGGGCGGGGTGCCCAAGGCCCAGAGCTCTGCCGTCTCGGCCTGCGCGCGCAAGGCAGTCAGTGTCAGACGGTGGATCGAGGATGGCGGATCCACCACACCGTCCATATAGGCAAAACTATCCCGCATCAGGGCACGGACCGCGGCCAAGGCGGGGTGATCCGCCGCAAGGCGTGTCAGCTCCACGTGACGTCACCCATAAAAATGTAGCCCGCACCGTAGATTGTTTTGATCAACTGCGGATTTTTCGGGTCTTCGCGCAGTTTGGTGCGCAAGCGAGAGATGCGCACGTCCATCGCGCGATCAAAACTTTCTGAGGCGGCACCACCCAGACTTTCCTGCATCTGACTGCGGCTGATCAGGCGTTTGGGCGCATCGAGGAACAAGCGCAAAACCTCGCCCTCTGCATGGGAAAACGGTGTTTCGCGGCCTTGATCATCCTCCAGTGCGTAGCGGTCAAAATGGGCGGTCCAGCCGCTGAAATAGGCCGTGTCGCTGGTTTGACTCGCCACCTTGTTGCTGCGCAGACGGGCGCGGATGCGGGCAACCACCTCGGCCGGATCAAAGGGTTTGATGATGTAGTCGTCTGCACCCAGTTCCAATCCGGTCACGCGGTCCTGCACCTGTGCGCGGCCCGAAATGATGATCACAATTGCGCCCTGTTCCAACGCCAGTCGATGCACAAGGGTCAGTCCATCGGTATCAGGCAGCGACAGATCAACAAGGCAGACGTCAGGCCTGTGCTGTGCCAGGGCAGCCTCAAACGCGCGGGCGCGGCCAAAGCTGAGCGTGTCAAAGCCTGCTTCCTCCAGCACATCCGCCAGCATGGTGCGGATTTCCGGTTCATCGTCCAGAATGGTGACCAAGGGGCGTGTCATGGCTGCACCTTTTGTGTTGGCGTGATGAGGGCGGCAAGGGCCTCCTCACCAAAGGGTTTGTGCAAGACCGGGGCCATTTGTTGTGCTTTTATAAAAAGCGCGTGGTCACCTGGCTGGGAGGTCATCAGGACAGCGGGCACCGCCTTGCCGATGCGGGTGATCAGATCAAGCCCAGTGGCCGCGCCAATCAGCTGAATGTCTGACAACACCAGTGTGATGTCAGGCAGGTCCGCAATCAGGGCCGTGGCCTCATCCGCGCTGGTGGCTTCAATCACCGAATGGCCCAATCGCATCAGCATATCGCGGATTGTCGCGCGCAGGGCATCGTCGTCTTCGACCAACAGGACCAGACCGGTGGTGGCAGGCAACGCCGGGCGCAAGGGCAGCCGCAGGATCACATCGCCGCCCCCCGTAGCGCCGTTGGAGAGGCGCAAATCCCCGCCCGCCGATTTGCTCATGTCATAAACCATCGACAGGCCCAGCCCGGTGCCCTCACCCCCTTTGGTGGTGAAAAACGGATCAATTGCCTGGGCCAAGACATCTGGCGCAAACCCCGGGCCTGTGTCCGTGACCTGCCATTCAATCCAGACGTCCTGCACAACCCGCTGGGTCACAGTGATGTTGCCCCGTGCGCCAATCGCGTCGCGCGCGTTCAGGATTAGGTTCAGCAGGCTGTCATGCACGCGCCCCCTGTCCAGCAGGATCGGCGCGGCAGGGGCTTGGTTTACCACCTCCAGCAGCACGTCAGGGGGCAGCGTGGGCGCGGCCAGCGTGTGCAGATCCGCAAGCAGCGCGGCAAGGTCCGTGGCCACAGGGTGCAGCTTGCGCGGCCCGGTCACCCCCGCAATGGAGGACAACAGCGCGCCACCCCGCCGCGCGGCCGCCAGCGTCCCGTCGATCAGCGGTGCCGTTTCTTGGGGCAAGTCCGGCAAACGCCCAAGTTTGGATTGCAGGCCCAGAATGATCGTCAACAGGTTGGAAAAATCATGCGCCAGCCCAGAGATCAACTGCGTTGCGAGCTCGCGTTTGCGGGTCTGTTGCAGGGCCTCGCGGGTCTGGGTTTCGGCGGTGACGTCCATGGACAGGATGTAAACCCCGCCGCGTGTGTCAGGGGTAAAGGCCCCGCGAATGCGCCGCGCGCTGTCGCGGTCCGTGAATTCCACAACCGACGGGCTGCCGTCGTATGCTTCTGCCAAAGCGTCTTTGATCCGAATGTAGGCGCTGCCCAAAACATCTGCGATGTGCAGCCCCAGGATATTGCTGGGCCGACCCGGCATCACCGCGCTGAGGCGTCGGTTTGAATAGGTGTAGTGCCCCTGTGCATCCACGTGGGCAATATGGGCGGGCATCATTTCGGTTGTCAGCCGGGTGCGCGCCTCGCTTTCGGTCAACTGGCGTTTGGTTTCTTCCAAGGTCGTAATCATCGCCGCCAGTTCGCGGTTGGTGGCGGACAATTCGCTTGCGTGGGCCAGCACCTGTTCAGACAGCGCATCAGAGCGCGCGTTCAACAGCGCCTCTTGCTGTTTGATGCGGGTGATGTCCGTGTAGACCGTCACCCAACCGCCTTGCGGCAGCGGGGAGCCCTCTACTGAGATCGTGCGCCCGCCGCCACGGGTGCGCTCCATGTAGTGGGGCTCAAAGGCGCGGGCGATTTTCACGCGTTCGGTGACAAATTGATCAATGTCGTGCACCGTCCCATATTCGCCCCGTTCGGCCAGATGGCGGATGGTGTCCTGAAAGGTGGCACCGGGCGTGACCAAAGCATCCGGCAGGTCAAACATCTGCTGAAAGGGTGCATTGCACACCGCAAGGCGCAGATCATTGTCATAGATGGTGAGTGCCTGCGCGATCAGGTTCAAACCGGCAGCGGTCAGTTCTTTGATCTGCACATCGCTGTGTTGCACGGCGTCTCCTTTCACCGGATGCAGAGCTAGCACCCAATTGCCTGGTCGCAAAGAGGTGGTTTGTCAGTCGGGCACCGGGGCGCTACATCAGGGGCATGAAACGACTTGCCCTTCTTGCCTGTCTGGCCCCGGCACCTGCATTGACCCATCCGCATATTTTTGTGGACGTGGGGCTGGAGGTTATGGTGGATGCCGAAGGGCGCATGGAAGCGGTGAGGGTTACCTGGGCCTATGACGCGCTTTATTCGTTGTTGATCACCGAGGATTACGGTTTGGACAGTGATGGTGACGCGGTTCTAACCCCTGGGGAAGAGGCGCAACTGGCCGGGTTCGACATGCGCTGGGTTGAGGGGTTTAACGGCGATCTGGTTGGCCAATTGGGTGAGGCCGCCCTGACACTCTCCGGGCCGGAGGCACCCACAGCCGTGATGCGCGAAGGGCGGATTGTCACCACCCATCTGAGGCGGGTCGCGGGCGCGCCACAGATCACCGGGGAGGCATTGGTGTTTAAGCCATTTGATCCGACATTTTACACCGCCTATGACGTCCGGCTGGCGGTCAAGGTGAACGGGTTTGAGGGCTGTATGATCGGCAAGCAGGAGCCCGATCTGGACCGCGAAATGAAAAAACTACAGGATGAGCTGGCGCAGCTGGGGCAGGATCAGGACGCGCTGGAAATGGGCTTTCCCGAAGTGGGAGAGGCCTTTGCCACCCGGATCGAAATCTCATGCGCCGCACTCTGATTGTGCTGCTGACCGTCCTGGGGGTGGCCCTGTGGTGGCTTTGGCCCGGTGGCGGGTTGGGGCAGATCATCGCCTGGGCGGCTGACCATCAACGTGATTTTCAAAACCAAATGGCGCTTGCCTTGCGCGGCGTGCGTGCGGGCCGACCCGAGGCGATTGCCACCCTGCTGGCGGTTTGTTTTGCCTATGGTTTTTTTCACGCGGTCGGGCCGGGACATGGCAAGGTGCTGATTGGCGGCTATGGCTTGGCGCGGCGGGTAGCCGCGGTGCGGTTGAGCGTGATCTCATTGCTCGCCAGTCTGGGGCAGGCAGTGACGGCAGTCGTGCTGGTTTATGGCGGCGTCTGGCTTTTTCAGTTGAGCCGGGATCGGCTGGTTGACACCGCAGACGGGCTGATGGCCCCGGTGAGTTACGCGATGATTGGCTTGATCGGGCTGTGGCTGCTGCTGCGGGGGCTGCGCCGGGTTTTCCTGCGCCCCGTCCCGGCAAATCACGCGCCCCATGCGGGCGGGCATTGTGACAGGTGCGGGCATCGCCATGGGCCCACGGTTGAAGAGGTCGGCGTGGCGCGATCCTGGCGTGATGCGGGCCTGTTGATTGCGGGCATCGCGATCCGGCCCTGCACGGGTGCGCTGTTTGTTCTGGTGATCACACTCGGCATGGGGATACCGGGCGCGGGCATTGCTGGCGCATTTGCCATGGCACTGGGCACTGCGGTGGTCACAATTGGTGTGGGTCTTGGCGCAATTGGGCTGCGCGGCGGGCTGTTGCAAAGCGTTGCGGGCTCACCCGTCGCAACACGCGTGGTGCCCGTGATTGAAGTTGCGGCAGGCCTGTTGGTTGTCCTTGGGGCGGGTGGGTTGCTGCTGCGGGCGATTTGAACGCAAAAGCAGCCCCGTAACAATTCGATACAATTGGGAAATATCTAAGAAAAAGTTGACCTTCAGCCTGCATCTGACAACCTTGCAGGTACAAAGAATCGCGACATTGCGAACAGACCCGCCAAAAAGGTGGGCATGGGAGGACGACCATTGGCTCAGACGCTGGCACGCGCTGAGGGACCGCAATCGGTCCCGGCGCTTTTGCATCGTAATGCAAAGCAGTTCACGGATGCCCCCGCGTACCGTGAAAAGGAATATGGCATCTGGCAAAGCTGGAGCTGGAGCCAGACCCGTGATGAGGTTGAGGCGCTTGCGCTGGGCCTGTTGGAACAGGGTGTCAACGAGGGGGATTTCATCGCCATCATCGGGCGCAACCGGCCCTATTTGTATTGGGCGATGGTTTCGGCGCAGATGGTTGGCGCGGTGCCCGTACCGCTCTACCAGGACGCCAATGCAGAGGAAATGGCCTATGTGATGAACCATTGTGGCGCGCGCTTTGCCATTGTGGGCGATCAGGAGCAGGTCGACAAAATCATCGAGGTACAGGAGGGCCTTCCGAACTTTGAGCAGATGATCTATCTTGATCCCCGGGGCCTGCGCAAATACGATCATACCGCCCTGACCCAATATGCTAATGTTCAGGAATTGGGCCGCCAGCACCGCGAAAAACACATCACAGAACTGGAAGCGCGCCAGGCCAAGCTGGATTACGACAGCACCGGGGTGATGCTCTATACCTCTGGCACAACGGGCAAGCCCAAAGGCGTTGTCCTGTCCAACCGCAACATCATTGAAACCGCCAAATCGAGCTCTGATTTTGACGGGCTGCGCCAAACTGATGACATTCTGGCCTATCTGCCGATGGCCTGGGTGGGTGATTTCATCTTTTCCGTGGGTCAGGCGATGTGGACGGGCTTTTGCACCAATTGCCCCGAAAGTGCGGACACGATGCATGTGGACCTGCGCGAAATCGGGCCGACCTATTATTTTGCCCCACCGCGTGTTTTTGAGACACAGCTGACCAATGTGATGATCCGTATGGAGGATGCCGGGCGGTTCAAGAAAGGGCTGTTTGACCACTTCATGGCGCATGCCCGCAAAGTGGGGCCGGATCTGCTTGATGGGAAAACCGTCAGCTTTGGTGACAGGCTTAGGTACAAACTGGGCGATCTCTGCGTTTATGGGCCATTGAAAAACACGCTTGGGTTCAGCCGGGTGCGCGTTGGCTACACGGCCGGTGAGGCGATTGGGCCAGAGATTTTTGACTTTTACCGCTCGCTTGGGATCAACCTGAAACAGCTTTACGGGCAGACCGAAGCGACCGTGTTTATCACCGCACAACCGGATGGAGAGGTGCGATCAGACACGGTTGGCGTGACCTGCCCGGGTGTGGAGTTGAAAATCGCGGACAATGGTGAGGTGTTTTACCGTTCACCCGGCGTGTTTGTTGAATACTACAAAAATGCAGAAAGCACCGCAGATACCAAAAACCCTGAGGGTTGGGTGGCCACGGGCGATGCGGGATTTATCGAAGAAGACACCGGCCATCTGCGCATCATTGACCGGGCCAAGGATGTTGGTCAAATGGCCAACGGATCGCTGTTTGCGCCCAAATACGTTGAAAACAAGCTGAAGTTCTTTCCCAATGTGCTGGAGGCCGTGGTTTTTGGCAACGGACGGGACGCATGCACGGCATTCATCAACATTGACCTCACGGCGGTGGGCAACTGGGCGGAACGTAACAACATCGGCTACGCCTCCTATCAGGAACTGGCCGGACATCCGCAGGTGCTTGCCACGATCCAAAGCCATGTGGAGGAGGTCAACGCCTCCGTCGCGCAGGACGAGATGCTGTCGGGGTGCCAGATCCATCGGTTTGTGGTGCTGCACAAGGAGCTGGATGCGGACGACGGTGAATTGACCCGCACCCGCAAAGTACGTCGTCGTATCATCGAAGAGAAATATGCGGAGGTGATTGCAGCGCTTTATGACGGGTCGGCGCAGGTCAGCACAGAGACAGAAGTGACCTATGAAGATGGGCGCAAGGGATCAATCAAGGCCACGCTGGAAGTGCGCGATGCCAAGGTGATGCCAGTATCCCAAAAGATGGCTGCGGAATGAGATCGGTCCTGCGACGCGCGTCTGCGACGACGCCCCGCCCGCCCTCCCGAATTGGGATGAACGGTGGTGTTGCGTATATGGCTGACAGCAGGATTGAGTTTATTGGAAGGGTGAAACATGGCCTTTTTGCTGTTGTTCTGGCCGGGCTGACCGCAGTGCCTGTTGCCGCCGATGCAGGGGTTCAAGCCGCCGCGCGTCTTTCGGTGCAGGTATGGGCGCACTATTGCGTGATGCCGTTGCTGGCGGGGGCGCCCCTTACGCCGGGGTTGGAAGCGCTGGAGAGACGATCAGCTTCGCAGAAAAATGTGACGCGTGAATGGTGGGTCGGGCATGGAACCATTCTGGCAGAAATGCGCGCCAAAAATGGCGAGTCGGGGTGTTATGTTACCATGTCACCGGGCCAGCGGGCCACGCAGAAAACCCTGCGCATTGTAGAGCAGAACTTTGATGTCATGATGCATGCTGGCGTGTTGGCAGAACACTTTGAACGCGTTGTGCCCTGTGCGGATATTCAGGATCATATTGTGATGTTTGAAAGCAAGGCAGCCAATCCCAACGGGTATTTTGTCAAAGCGTTTTTGAACACCAGGGATGATCTCGGTTTTTTGCATCTTGTCGGTGCAGAGGCAGATAGAAAACCACATTCCTGCCCTTCCAAGGAGGAGTCCTGAGCATGTTTGATCAGGTCGAAAACTACGTTACCGCCGATGGGCGCACCATTGGGCCCGTCGTGATGGAGATGAAAAATATCACCCTTCGGTTTGGCGGGGTGGAGGCGATCAAGGACATTTCCTTTGATATTCGTGAGGGCGAAATTCGCGCCATCATCGGGCCCAATGGGGCGGGCAAATCCTCCATGCTCAATGTGATCTCCGGCTTTTATGTCCCGCAGGAGGGTGAGGTCTGGTACAAAGGGGCCCGCCGCGCGCTAATGAAGCCGTTTCAGGTCGCACAGCAGGGCATCGCGCGGACCTTTCAGAACATCGCCTTGTTTGAGGGAATGAGCGTGCTCGACAATGTCATGACCGGGCGGCTCACGCATATGAAAACCGGCTTGTTTGCGCAGTCCCTTTGGAAGGGCAAAGCCGAGAAAGAAGAGATAGAAAACCGGGAAGTCGCTGAAAAGATTATTGATTTTCTAGAGATTCAGGCCATTCGTAAGACCCCCGTGGCGCGTTTGCCCTATGGGTTGAAAAAGCGCGTGGAGCTGGCGCGGGCATTGGCGGCGGAGCCGTCGCTGCTGTTGCTGGATGAACCCATGGCGGGGATGAACGTTGAGGAAAAAGAGGACATGAGCCGCTTTATCCTCGATGTGAACGATGAATTTGGCACCACGATTGCGTTGATTGAGCATGACATGGGCGTGGTCATGGACCTCAGTGACCGGGTGGTCGTGATGGATTATGGCCGCCGCATTGGGGACGGTACGCCCGATGAAGTGCGCAACAATCAGGAGGTGATTGATGCGTATTTGGGGGTGGCGCATGACTGATTTTTGTGAGGTGCGTGATGGGTGCGAGCACCCATCCTACGGGGTTTTGGGACATCGGTATCACGTCGGTATTTTGTCGGTATGGGGTCGGTGCGTTTTCACTTCGTGTGCGCTTCTCTTTTCTGGTGTGGTTAGCAAAGCTGAGCAATTAGTAGAACATCAGACGAACGCTGCACTAAGCGCATTCTACGGATTTTGTCTGACAGATGAGTTCGACGCAACCAAAGTAGCCTCTTTTGCAAAGAACCTTGGCTGGGGTAGAATTCCCGAAAACCAAATGCGCCACCTCGTTCCAAAAACTGAAGTGGAGTACCAATTTTTTGACGGCTACGTTTTTTTATCTCCCGACGACCCGCCAGTGCCTATGGCGGTATTTTCTGGTCTAGAGGTCGCTGGAAATGAAGAAGTACATCACTGTTCCTTTTTCTTTCGCGATGTTCACGTCAATGAATTCACCTCCGGATTTATTGAGGATTCTGGGGCAACTTTCTTGTCTGATGATGGGCCAATCGGCGCGATTGCCGAATTCTATCAACTAGCCGAATTCCCGAAGAGTTTAGTACTTATCGAAAGTGAAAAGCGAAATACGCGAGGACTGCGTGCTAGCTTCCTTTTGCGAAAACCGAAAGGATCGGAATAATGCCTGAACAACTCGTCTATACCTTCGAGGTTTTCCTGAACGGGCTGATGGCCGGGGTGCTTTATGCGCTGGTCGCTTTGGGGTTTGTGCTGATCTACAAGGCGTCGGGGATTTTCAATTATGCGCAAGGGGTCATGGCGCTGTTTGCGGCGATGACCTTGGTCGGCATCCAGAACGGGCAGGTGCCCTTTGCCCATTTGATCAACGCGATTTTCGGGACGGAGATCCACCACTTTGGCTGGCATGTGCACTCAATCATTGCGATTGCCCTGACGGTGGTGGTGATGATCGCGCTGGCCTGGGCGGTGCAGCGGTTTGTGTTCCGACATCTGGTGGGCCAGGAACCGATCCTGCTGTTTATGGCGACCATTGGTCTGGCGTATTTCATGGAAGGTGTCGCGGATCTGATGTGGGGGTCGGACATCAAGACCCTCAATGTCTGTGCCGCAGAGGGGACCTGTTTGCCGCAAGGCATGAACGTCTGGTTTGAAGGCTCTACTTACGAGGCCTGGGGCACGGGCGTGTTTGTCGATAACCTTGATATTGTCGCTTCCATCGTGGCTGCGGTGCTGGTGATCGGGTTGGTGATGTTTGCGCAATACACCAAGCAGGGCCGCGCGATGCGCGCTGTGGCGGATGACCATCAGGCGGCCTTGTCTGTGGGCGTGTCGCTGAACTTTATCTGGGTGTTGGTGTGGTCCTTGGCGGGGTTCGTGGCCTTGGTGGCCGGGATCATGTGGGGCGCGAAATCAGGGGTGCAGTTTTCGCTGTCGTTGATTGCTTTGAAGGCCTTGCCGGTGCTGATGCTGGGTGGGTTCACCTCCATTCCCGGCGCGATCATTGGTGGTTTGATTATTGGGGTTGGGGAGAAGTTGTTCGAGTTCCTGATTGGGGCTCCGTACCTTGGGGGGGCCACGGAGAACTGGTTTGCCTATATGCTGGCGCTTTTGTTCCTGGTGTTCAGGCCTCAGGGGTTGTTTGGGGAGAAGATCATTGAGCGTGTTTGAACAGGCTTCCCGGAAACTGTCCGGGGGACAGTTTCGCCTGTTCAAAGGGCGGAGCCCCGGATGGATGCAGGCGCTGGATGATGGGTGCGAGCACCCATCCTACGGAACTATATTGTTTAGCAATGTCCCGAAAACGGCCCCAACAGAAAGTCGGATAATGATGTTTGTCGTTTCAGCCATTGGTGTCTTGTTGGCGCTTTTCACAATGTTCCTGTTCTTTGTCGGCATAGCGATCGGTATGTCTTACCATCCTGACCTCGCCACGCAGTATTGGTTCACGCTGGCTGGCGCGGGAGTCGTGACGATTGCCGTGATCACTCTTTTGGTGAAGCATTCGTTTGCGCCTCCTCCTCATCGCTTCACATCTCTGACAACTGCCATATTGGGTTCCATTTTTATGATTGGTGGGTTTGGTCTGATGGTGACTGACATGGGTGACGCGCTTGCATATTTGGCACCAGCAGTTCTGGGCCTTTGCATGTTGATTGTGTCTGTGGCGTCTTTGAAGAAAGGTGAGAAATAATGTTCTACCGTGAAGCAGGCGATTTTTCGTCAACCTACGCACAAGACCAGCAGACCTTTCCGATCAAGTTTGATCGCTGGCGCTATTATGCGGTCTTGTTCATTGCCATCGTGATCGTGCCCTTTGTGGTCAATGACTACTGGGTGAACTCGATCTTCATGCCCTTCCTGATCTACGCAATTGCCGCCATCGGTCTGAACATTCTGGTGGGCTATTGCGGGCAGGTGAGCCTTGGCACCGGGGGGTTCATGGCGGTGGGGGCCTATGCCTGCTACAAACTCATGACCGCTTTTCCCGATGTGTCGATGTTTGTGCATGTGCTGCTGGCCGGGGTGATCACCGCCGGGGTGGGGGTGTTGTTTGGCCTGCCGTCCTTGAGGATCAAGGGGTTTTACCTCGCCGTGGCGACGCTGGCCGCGCAGTTCTTTCTGGTGTGGCTCTTCAACCGGTTCCCGTGGTTTTACAACTACTCCGCCTCCGGTCAGATCAACGCGCCGGAGCGCGATACCTTTGGCATCATCATCGTGGGCCCCAACACAGAGGCCTGGGCGGCCTATATGTTCTGCCTGATCTTCACCATCGCCAGTGCCATTGTGGCGCGCAACATGACGCGTGGGGCAACGGGGCGCAAATGGATGGCCATTCGTGATATGGACATTGCCGCCGAGATCATCGGGGTGAACCCGCTCAAGGCCAAGCTGACCGCCTTTGCGGTGAGCAGCTTTTTCATCGGCATCTCGGGCGCGCTGTTCTTTGCGATCTATCTGGGCGCGGTTGAGGTGGGCGAAGTGTTTGGCATCCAGAAGTCCTTTCTGGTGCTGTTCATGATCATCATTGGTGGCTTGGGCAGTATCTTTGGCAGCTTTGCCGGTGCGGCGTTTCTGGTGATCCTGCCGGTGCTGCTCAAGATCGTGGGTGTGGATTGGCTGGGCTGGCCCACGGACATCGTTGCGCATTTGCTGTTTGTGATTGTTGGCGCGCTGATCGTGATCTTTCTGATCGCTGAACCACATGGCATCGCGCAGCTGTGGCGTGTGGCCAAGGAGAAACTGAGATTGTGGCCGTTCCCGCATTAGCGGGGGCCATGGAAGAACGGTGCGCATGAATGCGCACCCTACGTAGCGAAGTCGGATAAAATCCAAGGGAGGAAAACACCGATGAAATATAGACTAGGTACATATGCCGTGGCCGCCATGATGGCTGCCAGCCCTGTGATGGCGGACCTTGTGTTCCCAAGCTTGAGCTATCGCACAGGTCCTTATGCGGCAGGTGGTATCCCGTTTGCGGATGGCTATGCCGATTACTTTACCCTGCTCAATGAGCGTGATGGTGGCATCGGCGGTGTTGAGGCGCGCGTGCTGGAGTGTGAGACGGGCTACAACACCGAAAAAGGTGTTGAATGCTATGAAAGCACCAAAGGCGAAGGTGCCTTGGTCTATCAGCCGCTCTCCACCGGCATCACCTACCAGCTGATCCCAAAAGCGACGGCAGATGACATTCCGATCCACTCCATGGGGTATGGCCGGACGTCAGCGGCAAACGGGGATGTGTTCAGCCACGTGTTCAACTATCCGGGCAACTACTGGCATGGTGCCTCTGGTGTGATCAATTACCTGCTGGAAGCCCACAACGGTGACCTGAACGGTAAGAAAATCGCGCTGGTCTATCACAACTCTGCCTACGGCAAGGAGCCGATCCGCACGTTGGAAGAGCTGGCCAAGAAGCACGGCTTTGAGCTGAGCCTGCTGCCGGTGGATCACCCCGGTCAGGAGCAGAAATCACAGTGGCTGCAGATCCGCCGTGAAAAGCCTGACAATGTTGTCATGTGGGGCTGGGGCGTAATGAACCAGGTGGCGATCCAGGAAGCGGCCAACATCCGCTATCCGATGGATCAGTTCATTGGTGTGTGGTGGTCCGGTGCGCAGCACGACGTGTTGCCAGCGGGTGACGCGGCCAATGGCTATAAGGCGATCACGTTTCACGCGGTGGGCAGCGACTATCCGCTGTTTGATGACATCAAGACGCATGTTGTCGACAAAGGCAAAGCTGCCGGTGCGGGCGATCAGATCGGTACGGTTCTTTATAACCGTGGCATCTATGCGGCGATGCTTGCCGCTGAGGCCGCCAAGGATGCGCAAGCCGCCACAGGCAATGCGGAAATCACTGCCGGTGACATGCGCGACGCGATGGAGAACCTCAACATCACCGAAGAGCGCATGGCGGGTCTCGGCATGCCCGGCTTTGGTCCCTCCTTCCAGGTGTCCTGTGAAAACCACGGTGGCCCCGGTCTGGTGGGTGTTGCGCAGTGGGATGCGGGGGCCAAGACCTGGAGCCTGATCTCAGAGCTGAGTGCGCCTGATATGGACGTGATCCAGCCGTTGATTGCCGAGGATTCCGCAGCCTTTGCGGCGGAAAACAACATTGAGGGCAACTGCTCTTAAGAAGTGCTGACCCTCCGGCCGCTGCATGTGCGGCGGCCGGGGGACTTTGAGTTTATTGGAAGGGTGAAACATGCTGGATGCGGCCTCCACCACTGATGTGGCTGTTGAGAACCTGTTGGAAGTCAACAACATCGAGGTGATCTACAATCACGTGATCCTCGTGCTGAAAGGCGTTTCGCTGAACGTGCCCAAGGGCGGGATCACGGCCCTGCTGGGCGGCAATGGTGCGGGCAAGACCACGACGCTCAAGGCGATTTCAGGTCTGTTGGCCAGTGAACGCGGTGAGGTCACCAAAGGGTCGATCAAGTACCGTGGCGATGTCATTCAGCATCAAGACCCGGCAGAGACGGTCAAGCGTGGTGTCGTGCAGGTCATGGAAGGCCGGCATTGTTTTGAGCACCTCACGGTAGAGGAAAACCTGCTGACCGGGGCCTATACGCGCAAAGACGGCAATGCCGCGATCCAGGCGGATCTGGAGCTGGTTTATAACTACTTCCCCCGTCTTAAAGAGCGCCGCAAATCACAGGCCGGGTATACTTCTGGCGGAGAACAGCAGATGTGTGCAGTTGGTCGTGCGCTGATGTCCAGGCCAGAGACGATTTTGCTGGATGAACCGTCGATGGGGTTGGCCCCGCAATTGGTCGAGCAGATTTTTGAGATCGTAAAAACGATCAATGAGCAGGAAGGTGTCACGTTTTTGCTGGCCGAGCAGAACACCAACGTAGCACTGAGGTTTGCGCATTATGGGTACATTCTGGAATCGGGCCGTGTGGTGATGGATGGCCCCGCCGCGGACCTGCGCGAAAATCAGGACGTGAAAGAATTCTATCTCGGCATGTCAGACGAGGGGCGCAAGTCGTTCCGTGATGTCCGTTCATATCGGCGGCGCAAACGCTGGCTGAGCTAGTTTTGGGGCAGAGGCGGGCCAAGGCTCGCCTTACGCAGCACCCTCCCGACGTAAGGCGGGCCTTGGCCCGCCCCCGTGCTACAACATGCTGGAAAGCGCGCATATGGCAAAGAACACCTCCTTCGACAGTCTCGAAACCCGCAGCACGGATCAGCGCATGGCGGAACAATCCGCGCAATTGCGTGCGGTTCTGGCGCAGGTGGCTGCGCAAGCGGGCACTTGCCTGCCCGACGCAGGGGTTACGAGTATTGCCGATCTGCCCAATCTGCCCGTGTTGCGCAAATCTGACCTCAGCGCCTGGCAGAAACAAACGCCCCCCTTTGGCGGCATGTCCGTGGGCAGTGTCAGCCACGTCTTTCAATCCCCCGGACCGATTTATGAACCGGGCCGCATTGATGGGGATTGGTTTCGCATGGGGCGTTTTTTACATGCTGCGGGTATTGATGCCTCTGACACGGTGCAAAACTGCTTTGGCTATCATCTGACACCGGCGGGGCACATCTTTGAAAGCGGTGCACAGGCCGTGGGCGCACGGGTTTTGCCCGCGGGCACAGGCCAGACCGAACTACAGGTCACCGCCGCGCGTGATGTTGCCACCACGGCCTATGCGGGCACGCCCGACTACCTCAAGATCATTCTTGAAAAAGCGGATGAGATGGGGATTGCCCTTGGTCTTTCCAAGGCGGCTGTAGGCGGCGGCGCGTTGTTTCCGTCGCTGCGTCAATACTACATCGACCGGGGCATCAGTTGCCTACAGTGCTATGCCACCGCAGATCTGGGCAATGTCGCCTATGAGAGCGCCGCGATGGAAGGGATGATCGTTGATGAAGGCGTGATTGTGGAAATCGTCACGCCGGGCACCGGTGACCCTGTGCCCATGGGCGAGGTGGGGGAGGTTGTCGTGACCGCGCTGAACCCCGATTATCCGCTGATCCGCTTTGCCACTGGTGATCTGAGTGCTGTGATGTCTGGCACCAGCCCCTGTGGGCGCACAAATATGCGCATCAAGGGCTGGATGGGCCGCGCAGATCAGACCACCAAAATCAAAGGCATGTTTGTGCGCCCCGAACAGGTCGCCGCCCTTGTGGCGCGTCATGATGAAGTCTCCAAGGCGCGGGTCATTGCCAGCCGCGCCGGGGAACAGGATGTTTTGACGGTCCAGCTGGAAAGCACGGGCGGGGATGCGGAGCGCTACGCCAGATCGGTGGCAGACGTGCTGAAATTAAAGGGCCAGATCGAAGTGATGGCACCGGGGGCATTGCCCAAAGACGGCTTGGTGATCGAGGATCAGCGCAGCTACGACTGATGGTTCAGCGTAAGGCGGGCCCTGGCCCGCCGCCTGCCTCTGGTATTCCTGACAGATATCGTCGAAATAGAGGCATGACCTCACCAGCCACAGATATATCCGCCTCCCGCAAACCCTTTGAAGGGACGCGGATGTTACGGGGGCTCTCGACCCTTGTGGCCGCCATTTGCGTGCTGCCCATGGCAGCGGTGGCCATCTCGGCACTGACAGGGGGCACCGAAACGGTGCGCCACCTGATGGACACTGTGTTGCTGGGCTATGCGGGCACCACGGTTGCCTTGGTTGTTTTGGTCTCTTTGGGCACGTTGATGATCGGTGTGGGGGCGGCCTGGCTGGTGAGCATGACGCGGTTCCCGGGCGTGCGGATGCTTGAGATTGCCCTGGTCCTGCCGCTGGCCTTTCCGGCGTATGTTCTGGCCTACGCCTATACGTTTGTGCTGGATCATCCCGGCATTGTGCAAACCACGCTGCGGGGGCTGACCGGCTGGGGGCCAAGGGATTATTGGTTCCCCGAGGTGCGCTCGCTGGGCGGTGCGGCACTGATGCTGATCCTTGTGCTTTATCCTTATGTCTATCTGCTCTCGCGGGCTGCGTTCAAACAGCAAAGCGGGACCACCTTTTTGGCGGCGCGCGCCCTGGGCTCCAGCCCCTGGGTCGCGTTTTTCAGGGTCAGCCTGCCGCTTGCCCGCCCGGCCATTGCAGGGGGCGTGCTGCTGGCTGTGATGGAGACCATCGCGGATTTTGGCACAGTGGCCTATTTCGGGGTGCCGACCTTTGCCACGGGCATCTATACCGCGTGGTTTTCGATGTTTGACCGGGCTGCCGCCGCGCAGCTGGCCTTGTGCCTGCTCAGCTTTGCCTTGCTTTTGGCGATACTGGAACGCGTGCAGCGCGGGCAGGCGAAATATCACGACCCCTCGCGCCGGTCTGACCCCATGCCCCCGATTGCCCTGAAGGGCTGGCGGGGGGGGCTGGCCGCCTTTGCCTGCGGCGTGCCGGTCCTGTTTGGGGCGGTTCTGCCAATTGTGGTGCTGGTTTGGATGGGAGTGGGGTCTGAGCAGAACCTGCTGAGCCCGCGGTATCTTGGATTCATCCGCAACTCGCTGACCCTTGCGGGTGTTGCGGCCTTGGTGACGGTTTGTGCGGCAATCAGCATTGGGTTTTACCATCGTCTGCGCCCCACCGGTCTGTCGCGCAGCGCGACCTATGCGGCGCGGTTGGGCTATGCGGTGCCCGGGGGTGTGATTGCTGTGGGGTTGATGGTGCCCTTTGCCGCCTTTGACAACGCGCTGGACGGCTGGATGCGCAGTACCTTTGACATCTCGACCGGTCTGCTGATCACAGGTTCCATCTGGTTGCTGGTGGCGGCCTATATGGTGCGGTTTCTGGCCGCCGCACTGGGGGCTTATGAGGGCGGGCAGGCGATGGTGCACGCCAACATGGATGCCGCCTCCCGCAGTTTGGGACAGACGCCGTTTGGCACATTGCGCCGGGTACATTTGCCGATTTTGGCACCCAGCCTGCTGACCGCCTTGCTGATCGTGTTTGTTGATGTGATGAAAGAACTACCGGCGACCTTGATCATGCGCCCGTTCAACTATGACACGCTGGCCGTGCAGGCCTATCGCTTGGCGAGTGACGAGCGGCTGGATGGGGCCGCCGTGCCCTCTCTGGTGATTGTGGCGATGGGCGTATTGCCGGTGATCCTGATCTGTCGTCAGGTCGGCCGACGCCGGTAGGGTGCGCATTTACTGCGCACCAAACCACATCACACCACCAGCGGTGCGCAGTAAATGCGCACCCTACGTTTTGACGTGCAGCTTGTCCTGCGTTTTGGTGTCAAAATCCGAGGCATCGTGACGCTCGTGCAATTGCATCGACAGATCATCGCCAAAGGCGCGGTTCACCATGCGGCCCCGTTGTACCGGTGCCCGGGCATCAATCGCTTCGGCCCAACGCATGACGTTTTTGTAGGACGCCACATCGAGGAACTCGGCAGCGGAATACAACCGTCCCAGCACCAGCTGACCATACCACGCCCAGATCGCCATATCGGCAATGGAATAGTCACCGGCGAACCATTCGTTGTCGGCCAAATGGCGTTCCATCACGTCGAGCTGACGTTTGGCCTCCATTGCAAACCGGTTGATGGGGTATTCAAATTTTTCCGGTGCATAGGCGTAGAAATGGCCAAAGCCACCGCCAAGATAGGGCGCGCTGCCCATTTGCCAGAATAACCAGCTGAGCGCTTCGGTGCGTTGGGCCGGATCAGAGGGCATGAAGGCCTCAAATTTGTCCGCCAGGTAAAGCATGATGGCGCCAGATTCGAACACGCGTTGGGGCGTGTCACCCGACCGGTCCATCAGGGCCGGGATTTTTGAATTTGGGTTCACCTCAACAAAGCCGGAGCCAAACTGATCGCCCTCAGAAATGTCGATGATCCAGGCGTCATATTCGGCCCCTGTGTGACCCGCCGCCAGCAGCTCTTCCAACAACACGGTCACCTTTACGCCATTTGGCGTGGCGAGCGAGTACAGCTGTAACGGGTGTTTGCCCACAGGCAGGTCTTTGTCGTGGGTCGCCCCCGCGATGGGGCGATTGATAGAGGCAAATTTGCCACCCGATTCGGAATCCCATTCCCAGACTTTTGGGGGGGTGTAGGTATCAGCCATGTCGCGTCCTTTTTGTTGCGGGGGCGGGCCAAGGCCCGCCTTACGGGGTGTGTTGTCGCGTAAGGTGGGCTGTGGTGCCAGCCCTTACCAGAGGTAAATTGCGCGGCTCCCTTTTCTGTGATCAGGTCAAGATCGCAAGGGGGCGGCAGATGAAACGTCGGTTTATTCAGTGTGATGTGTTCAGTGATCAGCCACTGAAGGGCAATGGGCTGGCTGTTGTGCTGGATGGCGCGGGGCTGAGTGACGCGCAGATGCTGGCCTTTGCCCAATGGACAGGGCAGGCGGAAACCACGTTTTTGCTGCCGCCAGAAATGGCGGGGGCCGATTACAGGGTGCGCATTTTCTCAGCCACCCGCGAAATGCCTTTTGCCGGGCATCCGACACTGGGGAGTGCTGCATGCTGGATGCACGCCGGGGGCGTACCGGCACACTCCGGGCGCGTGGTGCAGGAATGTGCCATTGGACTGGTTGAGATTGATCTGCGTGGGGCCACGCCCGCGTTTGTTGCACCGCCGACCAGCAGCCAAGGCATGGACCCCGCGACGCAGGCGCGGATATGTGCAGCCCTTGGCATCAAGGGCAAGGAGGTGCGCGCGGCGGTCAATCTCGACAATGGTGTGCAGCGACATGTTTTGGAACTGGAAGACGCGGCACGTGTTCTGGCAGTGGATGCGAACGCAGTCAGCCTGCCCGCATTTCAGGGTGTGAGTGTCCTTGGGGCCTGTCCTGCACAAGAGGATGCGGATTTTGAGGTGCGTAATTTGACACCCGCCTCGCTGATGCCCGAAGACGCTGTGACAGGGTCATTGATTGCGGCTGTTGCCGTCTGGCTGCGCAGGGAAGGTCGGCTGAAGCGTGAAACCGTCATCGCGCAAGGCACGGCAATGGGACGCAAGGGGCGGGCTTTCATTTCGCAACGTGGCGATGATGTGATGGTGGGCGGGCATACCTGCATCGTTATTGAGGGCGAGGCAAGCCTGTAAGCCTGGTTTTGTGTTCTTGGAGTGGTTTCGTCTGAGGGCAGTTGGCGGGCCAAGGCCCACCTTACGCTGTGAGGGCATGCCGTAAGGCGGGCCTTGGCCCGCCATTGCAACGAAAAAGGCCGCCCAAAAGGACAGCCCCAATCACATTATTTTGCGTGGTCTTAGCCCTGGCGGGCTTTGAACCGGCGCTGCGTTTTGTTGATCACATAAACGCGGCCTTTGCGACGCACAACGCGGCAATCACGGTGCCGGTTCTTGAGCGAGCGGAGGGAATTGCGAACTTTCATGTCCGTCTCCTGTCTGTCATGGCGCGAACCAGCGCCGGGGTTGCGGGCGACCCTGCCACAGCAGAGCCAGTGAATATGAGGTGGTGGGCGATACTGGGATCGAACCAGTGACCCCTTCGATGTCAACGAAGTGCTCTACCGCTGAGCTAATCACCCACATGACGCCGCCAGATTGACCACACCCCAAATAAAAAGGGCGCGAAAACCGAAGCCGCGCCGGGCTGCTATAAAAGGAGTCGGACACAGGATCAAGGGCTTTTGGCATTTGCGTAAATCAGGTTATATGTAGGTCATAAGGAAACCCAATGCCCAAGACTGCCTATGACGTTCTACACCCGAACAAGAGCCGCTCTTGCGTTGTGTTCGCCTCCCCCCATTCGGGGCGCGACTATCCTGCGTCATTTCTGCGTGCCTCTGTTCTGGATGAGCATGCCATACGCTCCTCAGAGGACGCCTTTGTCGATCAATTGTTTGACTGCGCTGCGTTTTTTGGCGCGGCGTTCATCAAGGCCCGCGTGCCACGGGCATTTGTGGATTTGAACCGCTCGAATGATGAGCTGGACCCGGCCTTGATCGAAGGGGTGCGCAGGCAAGGGCATAATCCGCGCGTGGCCTCCGGTCTTGGGGTGATCCCGCGTGTTGTGGCCGGGGGGCGGGCGATCTACCGCGGGAAGTTGCACCGTAGTGAGGCGATGCACCGGATCGAAAACTATTGGCAACCCTATCACCAGAAGGTACAGGAACTCTTGGATCAGGCCCTTCGGCTCCACGGTCAGGCGGTGCTGATTGATTGTCATTCCATGCCACATGAGGCGATGGATGGGGTGGCGCGCTCCGGTGTGCGCCGGCCCGATGTTGTGCTGGGCGACCGATTTGGAGCGGCCGCAAGTGGTGATGTTGTGGATCGGGTAGAGGCCGCATTTGTAAATGCCGGATTTGTGGTCACACGAAACACGCCCTTTGCCGGGGCCTTTATCACGCAAGCCTATGGGCGCCCCTCGCGTGGTCAGCATGCTGTGCAGGTTGAAATTGACCGCGCGCTCTACATGAACGAAAGCGAGATCAAACCCAATCAGGATTTTGATGCGGTTCAGGCGCGGTTGCGCAAGGTTGTGGCGCAGGTGGCAGAAATCGGGCAAGGCCGCGTGCCATTGGCCGCAGAGTAACATCGCGACCTTAATGCCGGGCCAGCCTTTGCAGCCCGAACAAAGTGATCAAAGGTACAACAGCTGACGCAAACCTACGCAGCACCGTCCAAAAACTGCCATCCCCGGAGAGTGGGTTGCGCAGACCGCGCGGGCGCCGGCGAGAGCCGTCATCGCTTATGCGGAGATGCGACCGGGCTGTTTGCCCGTGTGCCTGAGGTCAATGCCGACAAGGGTGGAGTGGAGCGACCCATAGCCATGCATCAACGGTACGGCTGTGCACAGGTTTATCAGCGCGTCATCGCAAGGCGCGGCCCTTTACGATGGCCTTTTTGCCAAACTTGCTGCGGATGTCGTCCGTGGCCCGTTCCGCTTTTGACCGGCGCGCGGCGTTTGGGTCAAGCAGGTCACCGGCGCGGTCCGCACCGTCCGGCGCGCTGAGATCAGAAATACCGCAGCCGATCAGACGGTAGGGCCCCGGATCATTCAATTGGTCAAACAGCGCGCGCGCCGTGCGATAGATGCGGTCCGCCAGCTGTGTCGGATCATGCAAGGAGGTGCGCCGCGTCAGGGTTTTGAAATCGCTGCGTTTGAGTTTTAGCGTCACGATGCGGCCCGCTTGCCCTTTGGCCTTGGCGCGGTCCGCCACCTGTTCGGACAGACGCCAGATGTGGCCATCCAGGATGTCAGGGTCAGACGTGTCGGTGTTGAACGTGGTTTCTTTGGAGATGGATTTGACCGGTTCATGGGCGGAGACGCGGCGGCGGTCCTGGCCCCGGGCCAGATGCCACAGCCGCTCACCCGTGCCGCCAAAGCGGGCGATCAAATCGACCTGTTCCCAGCGCAGCAGGTCAGAAAAGGTGCGGATGCCCGCCTTGTCTAGTGCCGCTTTGGTCACCGCGCCCACGCCCCAGATCAGGCTGACCGGCTTGTCGTTGAGAAATGTCATGGTTTCGGCCTCACCGATCACCGAAAACCCATGCGGTTTGTCCAGATCAGAGGCGACCTTGGCCAAAAATTTATTGTGGCTCAGGCCGATGGAGCCGGTCAGGCCCAGCTCATCCTTCATCCGTTTCACAAGCCCCGCCAGCATCACCGCAGGGGGCGCGCCATGCAGACGGGTGGTGCCTGTCATATCAAGGAACGCTTCGTCCAGCGACAGAGGTTCGATGGCGGGCGTGAGGTCCTCCATCATCGCGCGAATGGCGCGGGAGGCGTCAACATAGGCGTCCATACGCGGGGGCACCACGACAGCCTCGGGGCAAAGTTTGAGCGCCTGAAACATCGGCATGGCAGAGCGCACACCGCGAATGCGCGCCACATAACAGGCGGTCGAGACAACGCCACGCCGCCCACCGCCAATGATCAGCGGTTTGCCCTCCAGGCTGGGGTCGTCGCGTTTTTCCACGGAGGCATAAAAGGCATCACAATCCATATGGGCTATAGACAGGCTGGAGAGTTCGGGATGGGATAACACACGTGGGCTGCCGCAGGCCGGACAGCGGCGCGCGGGGGCGATTTCACGTAGGCAATCACGGCAGAGGGCAGGCATAGAGCGGCGCAATCTGAGGGTGGGTCGCGTCATTCTATAGCGTTTCGAGTTAAACATGTATCACTTATTCGCGGCCTCCCCCTTTGGTCGAACGCTAAAAGTGATAAGGCATGTTTCAAGTTAAACTCGAAGCGCTTTAATCTGGCAGGGAGCGGATGAACATAGAATTCACAGGGGCCAAGATGGCGCTGTTTATCGGGGACAGGCTGGCCGTGATCCTGCGGGACGATCTGCCGGATTTGCCTTATGCGGATTGTTGGGATTTTCCAGGTGGGGGGCGTGAGGGGCAAGAGGGCCCGCTGAATTGTGCCTTACGGGAGTGTCACGAAGAACTTGGGTTGGTCGTCCCCCGCAGCAGGATTGTCTGGCACTACGGTTTCGAGGAGGACGGGCAAGACAAATGGTTCTACGTTGCAAAACTGCCTGAAACGGCCGCGCAGGATGTTGTGTTTGGGAATGAGGGGCAGCAGTGGTGTTTGATGAAAGTGCAGGAATACCTGACGCATCCAAAGGCGATTCCATTTTTGCAAGCGCGCTTGCAAGCCTATCTGGATCGAGAGGTTTTTAACGAAAGGCCCCCCGCTGTCTCAAGCGGGGGGAGGTGACGAACATCAGGAAGATCCAGTTCGTCGGGGAGTATCACCTAACGTCAACTTAGCATGGGAAAACGATTCCAGATAGTCGGGAATTTCTGACCCAGTGGTCAAATTTACCAATGTGGTGAATTTGATACAGTCACAGGTTGTATTTTGACGGTCAAATTGGTGTTGGACGCCAATATGCATGCTAGATGTGGTGTGTCCTCTGAAACCTTGGTCGGCTTACGCCGGAGTGTTGAGAGTGACGGTTTGCGGGTTGTTCATCTCTGAAAGGATCGCCTGTGCCGCCGTTTTGGGATCAGCATTGGCCCAGATCGGGCGGCCCACCACGACATGATCGGCACCCTGTGCAACCGCTTGTGCCGGGGTCATGATGCGTTTTTGATCACCTGCGTCAGCACCTGCGGGGCGCACGCCCGGCGTGACAATCAGCTTGCCAGCGGCCTCGGGCAATGCGCGAATACGGGCGGCCTCGTGCGGGGATGAAATCACGCCATCTGCGCCCGCATCAAACGCGCGACCGGCACGGGTCGCTACAAGATCCGGAATATCGCCAGCCTCAATCAGGGCATTGTCCAGATCATCACGGTCAAGCGAGGTCAGGATGGTGACGGCCAAAATCTTGAGATCAGACCCGGCAGCACCTTGTTTGGCGGCCTCAACCACATAGGGATCACCGTGCACCGTCAGAAAATCCAAATCAAACTGTGCCAGGCCCCGCACCGCAGCTTCCACGGTTGCGCCAATATCAAACAGCTTCATATCGAGGAAAATCTGTTTGCCAAACTCCGCTTTCAGTTCATTTGCCAGCGCCAGGCCGCCGCCGGTCAGCATGCCCAGACCAATTTTGTAAAAACTGATCGTATCGCCCAGTGTTTTTGCCAGCTCCAGGCCAGCGAGGGCATTTGGAACATCCAGAGCGAGGATCAAACGATTGTCAGACATTTGGCGGTTCCTTTTGGGATGGTGACGCTGGTGCCGACCTACGCGCCGCGCGCGACCATGTCTAGAAGGATAGCGGTTTAGGCAAAGCCCAACGTGCCGTGAGGTGATGTCTGGGGAATAAAAAGACCCGGTTGCGGGGAGACAAACCGGGCCGAGGGGCTGGGGCGTATCTATGCCCGAATTGTTTTTGCAACCGCCACGGCCGCTGGGTAGGGGGCGTGACTGGCGCAAACAGCGATGTCAGGACCTTCGGGTCGGAGGCCGATCAAGACCGGCAGGTGGGATGGAGTCGAACCGTGTTTTGATGTCCTTGGTTGATGGCGGACCTTTTATGTCTGCCTTGGGCATATTCTGACAGGTAGCACGTTTGCGTATCAGGGGAGAAACAGACTAATTTTCCCACTAACTCGAAACGCTATAGCGCCACGCCAAAAACTGTTCACCAAAGGGCTTTAAACGAAAAAGACCCGGATGCTGCGGGGGGAGCGCAACATCCGGGCACAGGTCTCAGAGACATGGGAGGTCTCTGTGATGCGAAGGAGGGCGCGCTGGGACAGGATGGCGCGCCGGCAGGTTCCGCATGGCGGCACAGCAGCAGTGTGCTGTGCATAATTTTTTAGGCGGCGTGACGGCTTGTCTTGTGGACAATGCTGTCAAGCCAACCGAGGGGGTCAAAGCCACGGCGGCCCGCACGTTGGGCTGGCACGTGAGGGCGAACCTCCGAGTAGAATGTGTCAGATTTCTTGGCGCGGCGCAGGGCTTGTTTGGACAGCCCGCGCGCAGCCTCTTCAAATGGCATGTCAATCGGGGCGTTGATGGCGCATGGATATTTGCGAGATGTGTCACCTGCATGAACAGTCACCAGCGCCTCAAAGCTCTGGTTGGCCGCGTTGTAGATGACATCTGTCAACTGAATTGGGCGCGTCTGCATCGTCTTGATCCTCATCTTTTGTGCGGCAGCATGGATGCTGCTCGTTCGTAGCGAAACAGGTTGTAGGCGTTCAGAGCGCCCGGTCTGTCTGTCTCATGTCCTCAAGGTAATAACCGTTTTAAAACAATCAAGTAACGCAGGGTAACTAAAATATTACCGTTGGAAACATTGTTCAAAATTAAGAAAAAATTAACAAAAACAGACGCTTAAAGTTGTGAAATTCGCCCGCGATTTTGTGATCTTCCCACAAAAACTCACATAACCGGCGACGTCGCGTGCCCTCTTGAAACAAGAAATAGAGTACCCAAATCCATCGGGAGGCCCAAACCAAGCGTGCTGCAGAGCAGGCGCGATATCTTAGGGCGCTTAACAAAAAGGAGAACACCATGGACTTGAGCAAGTTCACGGAGCGGTCGCGCGGATTCATTCAGGCCGCACAGACCATCGCAACACGGGACAGCCACCAGCGGCTGGCACCCGAACACATTCTAAAGGCATTGTTGGATGATGAGCAGGGGCTTGCGCGCAATTTGATTGCGGCCTCCGGTGGCGACGCCGCGCGCGTCGTTCAGGCGCTTGATCTGGCGCTGGGTAAGATGCCCAAAGTGAGTGGTGATGCGGCACAGGTTTATCTGGATGGGGCCACCACCAAGGTGCTGGCCGAGGCGGAAGCGATTGCCAAGAAGGCCGGTGATAGCTTTGTGCCTGTGGAGCGCATCCTGATGGCGCTGTGTATGGTCAAATCCGGGGCCAAGACGGCGCTGGAGGCTGGTAAGGTGACCGCGCAGGGCTTGAACGCAGCGATCAACGATGTGCGCAAGGGGCGCACGGCGGATACGGCGAGTGCCGAGGATGGCTATGAGGCGCTCAAGAAATATTCCCAAGACCTGACCGCGCGGGCCGAAGAGGGCAAGATTGACCCGATCATTGGCCGGGATGAGGAAATTCGCCGGGCCATGCAAGTGTTGAGCCGTCGGACCAAGAACAATCCGGTGCTGATCGGTGAACCCGGCGTGGGTAAGACCGCGATTGCCGAAGGGTTGGCCTTGCGGATTGTTGATGGTGACGTGCCCGAGAGCTTGCGCAACAAACGTTTGTTGGCGCTCGATATGGGTGCCCTGATTGCCGGGGCGAAGTATCGTGGTGAATTTGAAGAGCGCCTGAAGGCGGTTCTTACCGAGGTCACGGAGGCCGCCGGTGAAGTTGTGCTGTTCATTGATGAGATGCACACGTTGGTTGGGGCCGGGAAAGCAGACGGGGCGATGGATGCCTCGAACCTGTTGAAGCCAGCCTTGGCGCGGGGAGAGTTGCACTGTGTGGGTGCCACAACGCTCGATGAATATCGCAAGTATGTAGAAAAGGACGCCGCACTGGCGCGGCGGTTCCAGCCGGTGATGGTGTTGGAGCCGACGGTTGAAGATACCGTGTCGATCCTGCGGGGGATTAAAGAGAAGTACGAATTGCACCACGGGGTGCGGATTTCGGACTCTTCTTTGGTGGCGGCGGCAACGCTGTCGCACCGTTATATCACGGATCGGTTTTTGCCTGATAAGGCGATTGATCTGATGGATGAGGCCGCCAGCCGTTTGCGGATGGAGGTGGACTCCAAGCCCGAAGAGTTGGACGCGCTTGACCGCTCGATCCTGCAATTGCAGATCGAGGAAGAGGCGTTGAAACTGGAGGATGATCAGGCCTCCAAGGACCGTCTGGAAACCTTGCAAAAGGATCTCTCGGACCTGCAGGAGCAATCCGCACAGGTGACGGCGCAATGGCAGGCCGAGCGGGACAAGCTGGCAGGTGCGCGCGACATCAAGGAAAAGCTTGATCATGCGCGGGCAGAGCTGGAGATCGCCAAGCGTGAAGGCAACCTGGCCAAAGCCGGGGAGCTGTCTTATGGCGTGATCCCGCAGCTGGAGAAAGAGCTGGGCGAGCCCGAGGGCCGGGAGGAAGGCATGATGGTTGAAGAGGCCGTGCGCCCGGATCAGATTGCCTCCGTTGTGGAGCGTTGGACAGGTATTCCGGCAGGTAAGATGCTGGAAGGTGAGCGTGACAAATTGCTGCGCATGGAGGATCAGTTGCACACCCGTGTGATTGGGCAATCCTCTGCTGTGACAGCCGTGGCGAACGCTGTGCGTCGCGCGCGTGCCGGGCTGAATGATGAGAACCGTCCGCTTGGGTCGTTCCTGTTCCTTGGGCCAACCGGCGTGGGGAAGACCGAGCTGACCAAGGCGGTTGCCGAGTTTCTGTTTGATGATGACAGCGCGATGGTGCGCATTGATATGTCCGAGTTCATGGAGAAACATGCGGTGGCACGTCTGATCGGTGCCCCTCCGGGCTATGTGGGCTATGACGAGGGCGGGGTGCTGACCGAAGCGGTGCGCCGGCGCCCCTATCAGGTGGTGCTGTTTGACGAGGTCGAAAAGGCGCACCCGGATGTGTTCAACGTGCTGTTGCAGGTGCTTGACGATGGTGTGCTGACCGATGGTCAGGGGCGCACGGTGGATTTTAAGCAGACGCTGATTATCCTGACGTCGAACCTTGGGGCGCAATCCTTAAGCCAACTGCCGGAAGGCGGCGACATGGGCAAAGCCAAGCAGGATGTGATGGACGCGGTGCGTTCGCACTTCCGGCCTGAGTTCCTGAACCGGTTGGATGAAACCATCATCTTTGATCGCCTCGCGCGGGACGACATGACGGGTATTGTCGAGATTCAACTGTCACGGCTGTTGAAACGTCTGGCCGGACGCAAGATTGCGCTGGAACTGGACGCAGGGGCGAAAAAGTGGCTGGCGGATGAAGGGTATGACCCGGTGTTTGGTGCCCGACCGCTCAAGCGGGTCATACAGCGGGCGTTGCAGAACCCCTTGGCAGAGATGCTGTTGGCCGGTGACGTGCAGGACGGCGATACGCTGAGCATAAGCGCGGGGACTGAAGGGTTGATCATCGGGGACCGGGTGGGGGCCACGAACAAGCCCAAACCGGACGATGCCACGGTGCATTAGCGCACATTATATATACAGGTGAAGAAGGGCCGGGTTTTCCCGGCCTTTCTCGCGCCTCATTGAGGGGTATAACAGGCGGTATCCGGGGGGCAGCTATGGACATCAGAACAAAGCGATTGGTGCTGCGCCGGGCAAAGCCGTCAGACGCGCCCGATTTATGGGATGTCTTTTGCCGCCCAGAGGCCATGCAATACTGGAGCGAATTGCCCCACGCCACGCCGGAACGCACACAAGAGATGGTGGATGGCCTGATCGCGCTGGAGGCAGATGCGCCCTATTTTGTCATTGAATATCAAGGCAGGGCGATTGGCACGGCCGGATATTGGCAAAGCAATGAGATCGGGTTCATCCTGCACCCGCGGGTCTGGGGACAGGGGATTGGATCGGAAATGCTGGATGCCTTGCTGCCGCTGGGGTTCGGGCACTGTGGGTTTGATACCATTGTTGCAGATGTTGATCCGCGCAACGCGGCCTCTATCGGATTGCTGACAAGCAAAGGCTTTGTCGAAATGGGGCGCGCAACGCGCACACTACAGATAGGGGATACCTGGGTGGACAGTGTTTATTTCAATCTCGCCCGCGCCAATTGGGAGACCCCGTGATGCGCCCCGACTACGTGCTTTTTGACTGTGATGGCGTGCTGGTGAACAGTGAACCGATCACCAACAAGATCATCCGCGATAACCTTGCCGCACATGGCCTTGACCTGCGCCTGGACCAGATTTTCGACATGTTTGTCGGGGGAACGATGCAGGGGGTTATGACCCGTGGGCGTGAAATGGGTGCCGCGCTGCCGGATGACTGGCTTGACACTATATATGCACAGATTTTTTTGGCGTTGGGGAAGGACTGTCAGGTGATCCCCGGCGTGCCTGGTCTGCTGGATCAACTGGACCGTGCAGGGATTGGATATGCCGTTGGATCAAACGGGCCAATGGCCAAGATGGACGTCACCCTGCGAACCTGCGGATTGGCGGACCGCCTGAAGGGCCGTGTGTTTTCAGCACAGGATTGTGCCACGTCCAAACCGGCACCGGATGTCTATCTGAAGGCCGCCGAAAGCGCAGGTATGGCACCCGCGCAATGTGTGGTGATTGAAGACAGCGCATCGGGTGCGCGCGCAGGGCAGGCGGCAGGCATGCGGTGTTTTGGCTATGCGGCGGATACGAAGCCTGAGAAACTCGCGCCTTATTGTGATGTCGTTTTTGCAGAGATGCGGGATTTGCCGAGCCTTTTGGGGGTGTAACAGGCAATACTTGGCATTTGACAGTTCTGACATTCGTGTGTGAACGTTGAAACCTGCGGGTAAATTGCTTGGTCGTGTGCGAAACTACCTCTACCTATCTCAAGAGCCCTTGCTGAGGAGACCTGAAGTCATGGCCAACCGTTGGACCAATACCCTGAAAGAAAGTGACGTCACACCGGAGGCGGCGTTTTTGAACCGTCGCCAGATCATCGCGGGTGCCGCAGCGGGTCTGGGGCTTGGGTCCATTGGTGGCGCAGCTTTTGCAAAGACCGAAGCGCTGACCCCAAGCGACTATGAGGACATAACTCAGTACAACAATTTTTATGAGTTTGGCACGGGCAAGACCGACCCGGCCGCCAACGCCCATACGTTGGTGACGAACAACTGGACCGTCAAAATTGACGGCATGGTGGACAAGCCAGGGGAGTATGCCTTTGAGGATATCATGAAGGCGATGACCATCGAAGAGCGTATCTACCGTTTCCGCTGTGTTGAGGCCTGGTCGATGGTGATCCCGTGGAACGGGTTTGAACTGGCGGATATGCTGAACTTTGCAGGTGTGCAATCGGGGGCCAGATACGTGGCCTTTGAAACCGCGCTGCGCCCGGATGAGATGCCCGGTGTGCGGTTCCCCGTGCTGGACTGGCCCTATGTTGAGGGGCTGCGTCTGGACGAAGCGATGCATCCGCTCACCATGATGGCCACCGGTATATATGGTAAAGACATCCCCAATCAGAACGGTGCGCCGTTGCGGTTGGTTGTGCCCTGGAAATACGGCTTTAAATCCATCAAATCCATCGTACGCGTGACCCTGACAGATCAGGAGCCCCCCACCAGTTGGAACAAGGCAAATGGTCGGGAATACGGGTTTTACAGCAATGTGAACCCTGAGGTAGATCACCCGCGTTGGTCACAGGCCAGCGAACGCCCCGTTGGTGGCGGTTTGTTTACGAAACGCGTACCGACGTTGATGATGAATGGGTATGCGGAGGAGGTTGCAGACCTCTATGCCGGGATGGATCTCACAAAGAACTATTGATGACTGCTGCTGTTGAAGCCAGCGCCGGACTTTTTGAAAAGTCCGGTCCGGCTTTTTTGAAAAAACCGGGGTGGCGCGCAACCTGTGCGGAAAGCCTTCGCGTCTTTGAAAGACAACACAGCAGGACACACCTTTTGTGTTTCATGACTCCATCGCATCTGGTGCTCTGTTTCTGCGGGGTCACAACGCAGGGCCGAAACAAGTGACCCAAAAGGAACGTACAGAAAACAGAACACAGGCCCGCCGCTTGATCAAAATCGGCGCGGTGGGAAGTGTGCTCGCAGCACTGTGTTGCTTCACGCCTCTGTTGGTTCTTCTGTTGGGGGCGATGGGGCTGGGCGGATTGAGCGGATATCTTGACCTTGTCTTGCTGCCCGCCTTGCTGCTCTTTATCCTTCTCACCCTTGTTGCGCTATTTCGATTAGGATCGGGGGGCGGCACATGATTGTGCAGCGCATCAACACCGGGCTGCAGCGCGTGCCAACCTGGCCGCTCTATATACTGTATCTGATGCCCGTGCCCTGGCTGCTCTATCTCGCGCAGACCGGCGGGCTTGGCCGCGAACCGATCAAAGCGCTCGAACATGAGCTGGGTGAGATCGCGTTGCAATTGCTGATCCTTGGATTGGCTGTTTCGCCCTTGCGCCGCTATGTTGGAATCAACCTGATGAAATTTCGCCGCATGCTGGGTTTGTTGACCTTTATCTATGTTGCGCTGCACCTGTTGGTCTGGGTGGTTCTGGATATGTCACTGCTCTGGGGGCAGATGTGGGCGGACATCTGGAAGCGTCCTTATATTACGGTCGGGATGGCCGGATTTCTTGCGCTGATCCCGCTGGCCATCACGTCCAACAATATCTCTGTCCGCAAAATGGGCGCATCTACCTGGCGCAAGTTGCACAAGCTGACCTATCTTGCTGCAATCCTGGGGGGACTCCACTACCTGTGGCTGGTGCGGGGCATCCAGTTTGAGCCAATGATCTACATGGCCGTCATTCTCGGTTTGCTGGCTTTGCGTCTGCACAAACGAAAAGCGCCTCAGCGCGTCTGAACGATTTCATCCAGCAACCGCAACAAGAGCTGTGCAAATGCGTCCGGGGCTTCGATATGGGGGATGTGACCAACATCCCTAAGATAGGAAACCCCGCCTTGACCCAAAGCCGTGGCCAGCGCTTCGGCCTGATCCGGCGGGGTGACCGTATCCTTGTCTCCCCAGATGATCCGCACCGGGATTGGCAGATTGGCATATGCCGCAGGATCGCGGCTGAGTGCATCAGGGGAAGGGGCCAGCAAGGCCGGCAGCCAATCCGCATAAGCAGGTGTTGTACCCCTGCGCTTTTGCGGCTGTTGCAGCGTCTTTACATACCCATCCGTTGCCGCGTCCTTATTATAGAGCAAACCCCGCAACAAAAATTTCGTCGCCAGCGGATTGGTCGCCGTCGCGGCAATGGCTGTTTCGCGCAGAACACGTGGGCGCAGGGGCAGGGGCAAAGCAGCCTGCACCGCACTCGCATCCATGGACAGGGCACCATCTACAATGATCAGCCCGGCAAAGGCGTTGGGGTCTTTCAAAACAGCCTCGGTTGCCGCAGCCGCACCAAAGGAATGTGCAACCATGATGGGGGGTGCCTCTAGTGTGGAGACCAGATCAAGGATTCGCCGGGCCTGGGTCAGTCGGCTGTAATCCCCATCTGGTGCCCGATCCGAATACCCAAAGGGCGGCATGTCAAAGGCGATGGCCCGGTAGCCGGCATCTCCCAGCAGTTTGGTCTCCTTGTCCCAGAACCCGGACCAGGCTGCGGTGCCATGGGCCAGCAGAACAGGCTGCGCATCTGCGGGGCCGCTGGACTGCACATAAAAGGAAAGCGAGGCAGTCGGGACCATCAAGCCCTGCAAGGGCGCAGCGCTTTGGTCCTGAGATTCGCGCTGAGCTGCAAAAAGACGCAGCAGAACGAGGCAAAGCACCAAGGCGATCAGCAATAGAGCGAGAAGCCGGAGGATTGTGCGTCTCATGTAAGCGGCCTGCGTGATTGTAATGCGTTTTGGAGAGTGTGAATCATCCGGCCAACCCGGTGCAACAGAGGAATCGAGCAAAAAACTCGGGTGACCCGGGTGAAAATGAGGCGGAAACAGCCGACTCGCAGGGTGTGATTTGGTGAATTGGCAGAATCCGGAGAGAAATGTTGGCGCAAACGGACTGAGTCCCCTCAGATTCCGGGGGCGACCCTGTGGATAACTGCGCAAATCATGAAAACCGGAGCGAAATTGACCTATGGTCAGAGCAATATTGATGCCTGAACCGGCCTGTTTTTAGCAATATTTAGCAATCAAACCCCTGTTTTTATGGGAAAAACACGGTTCGCCGCAAAAAATGCATATTTCACGAAAAAAGGGGTTGCGGGTCTCAGCCACTAACTCTAGAACCCCCCTTACCGGACGAGCAGAGACGCTCCGACGGGGCAGCGAGGGGCCAAGCGGAAACGCAGACGCAACGAGCTGGAAGAATAAAATCAGAGGTAATTGAGGCGGGGCGCGCCAAAGAAGTTAGGGCGCATCCAGTCACTTTTGTCTCTACGCTCTTTGAAATTGATAATATCTGAAGAGATATGTGGGCGGTTTGGTTCATTTCGATGGATCAACGTCTGTATATCGCGCTCTTAGGCTTCGGCCGATGATGGAGTGTCAGCTTCACTGTTTGGACGGCTTCCAGTTATCTTTGATAACTGAAGCACAACAAACAGAAAAGACGCCATAAGATTTCAGTAAGGTCTTATGGTCGATGTGCAGAGGTTCGAACGTCAAGGACATGCAAGCAATTGCATTTCAACTTGAGAGTTTGATCCTGGCTCAGAACGAACGCTGGCGGCAGGCCTAACACATGCAAGTCGAGCGCACCTTCGGGTGAGCGGCGAACGGGTTAGTAACGCGTGGGAATATGCCCTTCTCTACGGAATAGCCTCGGGAAACTGAGAGTAATACCGTATACGCCCTTCGGGGGAAAGATTTATCGGAGAAGGATTAGCCCGCGTTAGATTAGATAGTTGGTGGGGTAATGGCCTACCAAGTCTACGATCTATAGCTGGTTTTAGAGGATGATCAGCAACACTGGGACTGAGACACGGCCCAGACTCCTACGGGAGGCAGCAGTGGGGAATCTTAGACAATGGGCGCAAGCCTGATCTAGCCATGCCGCGTGTGTGATGAAGGCCCTAGGGTCGTAAAGCACTTTCGCCAGGGATGATAATGACAGTACCTGGTAAAGAAACCCCGGCTAACTCCGTGCCAGCAGCCGCGGTAATACGGAGGGGGTTAGCGTTGTTCGGAATTACTGGGCGTAAAGCGTACGTAGGCGGATCAGAAAGTA
>CALFWM010000009.1 GCA_937928635.1 uncultured Sulfitobacter sp.
CTGATGCAGGCCATCAAAGACGAGGGCAAAGTGGCGTTTGATGTGGCCGTCGATATCCGGGATGACGCCGGGGATACGGTGGTTGAGATGACCGTAAACTGGCATGTCAGCGCAGCGCGCTAAAGCGTCCGGCCTTTAACCAGAAACAAAATATATCGCTGATGTCCCGAGAGCGCGAAGCGTGACAGGGTATCGGCGATCCAAGTTTAAGGTCGGGCGTAGTAGGTGGCAATGCATATCGTGCTGGGTCAAGCACAGAGCGCAACAGTCCATCGTGATGCGGTTGCCTGCGTTCTGAGCCGATGCCCGCAGAGGAAATTGCGGGCATAGCGTTGAATGCCAAAATGCCCAACCCTATGCGATCCATCACGCGCGCCGTTGTTCTGCGGCCGCAAAAGCAGCCCCTGCCAAAACCAAGGGTGCGGCAAGCAGGAATGTGGTCGCAAGGGGCAGGCGAAAGATCAGAAGATCGGCAAGCAGCGGCCACAAAAGTGCGATATACTCAAAGGGCGCAAGCCGTGACGCTTCGGCGTAGCGAAAGGACAATGTCATGGCGATATGTGCAAATCCGCCAAAAAGTCCTGCGGCAATCAGGTAAATCCAGTCGGTCCCTTGCGGCATCAGCCATCCCAATGGGATTGTAATCAGGGCACCCAACAGCGAGGCCAGCACGAAATAAAGTGCAATCGCGCCGGGGCTTTCCGTTCGGTTGAGATGGCGCACCATGATCAGCGCAAATGCCGACAACAGCGCGGACAGCACGCCCAGAGCGACCCCAACCAGCCTCGCATTGTTCCTGTCACTCAGGCTCAGTTCCGGCCAGACCAAAACCACCACCCCTGTGAACCCCAGCCCAATGCCCCCAACGCGAAATACCGTGAGCCGTTCGGACAACAGCCAGACCGCGGCAATTGCCGTCAGGATCGGTGTAAGCTGCGCGATCAGGATCGCTTCGGCCACATTCAATCTGGCAAGTGCGGCAAAGGCGGTAAACAGGGCCAGCGCCCCGAAACCGGCCCGCAGAAAATGGGCAAAAGGTCGTTTGGTCGCCAACCCGCCGGGAAATTCATTTCTGACCCAGAGGAAGATCACCAAGGGGATGATGGCAAAAAAGGAACGGAAAAAGACGATCTCTCCCAGCGGGATCGTGTCACTCACGGCTTTGACGCAGATGAACATCCCCGCGCCCAACAGACCTGACAGGACGCGCAGGTAAATGCCTAATGTGGGGCGATCTGCGGCGCTCATTCCTCAATGTCCTTTTGCGCAAGTGCGTCCCTAAGCGCGTCGCCTGCAAGGTTTATCGCCAGAACGCAGAGGACCACAGCGATCCCCGGCCAGATCATCTGCAACGGTGCGGCCCGCATATGAACCCGTGCATCCAGCAGCATTGCACCCCATTCAGACATCGGCGGTTGCACGCCAAACCCCAGGAACCCTAGTGCTGAAATACCCAGGATCGCGCGGGCAAACATACCCGTCCACACCACGATCAGCGACGGGGCCAGCGACGAGAGGTAATGCCAACGTGCGATGGCAATGGGTGACAGCCCGGCAAGTCTGGCCTGCACCACATACCCGCGTGATTTCAGCGACAATCCCACACCGCGTGCAACCCGCGCATATCGCATCCAGCTTGTCAGGCTGAGGGCCAAGATCAGGCTGTTGATCCCGCCCCCCAGAATACCGGCAATCACCACAGCGGCGACCAGTTCGGGGAAGGCCAGAAACGAATCCGTCATACGCATCAGGGTCCAGTCCAACGCTTTGCCACCAAGTGCTGCGGCAAGGCCCACACAGGTGCCGATCAGCAGGCCAATCAGCGAGATACCAAAGGCCAGCCCCAGCGACCAGCGCGCGCCATGCAACAGGCGCGACAGGGTATCGCGCCCAAGCGCATCGGTGCCAAGGTGCCATTGCCCCCCCGGTGGGCTCAGACGGGCCGGTATGTTGATTGCCGCCGGATCATAGGGGGCCAACACAGGCCCCAGGACCGCAAGCGTCACAAATGCGCAGGCAAGCAGGGCAACGCTACGCATCCTGAGTGCCAGTCCGGGGGTCAATCAGGCGGTAAATCACATCAATGGCAAGATTGATCACCACAAACAGCAGCGCCGTGACGACGACCACCGCCTGCACCTTTGGGAAATCACGTGCGCCAATGGCGGTCACCAGAAAACTGCCAAGGCCGGGACGGCTAAAAATCACCTCAACCATCACAATCCCTTCGAGCAAGAACGCCAGTTCCAGCCCCAGAACAGTAATCACCGGGGTCGCGGCATGGGGGGCCACATGGGCACGCGCCAGATCGCGATCAGACACACCGCGCCGTCTGAACGCCGGCAGAAAGGGCTGGCGTCGTGCCTCCAGAATGCCAGAGCGAATGATGCGGGTCAGCGCGGCAGCCACGCCAAGCCCCAGCGTCAGGGCGGGCAGGATCACATGGGCAGGCGTGCGGGCACCCATTGCAGGCAGCCACGCCAGCTTTACCGCAAAGAGCAGGATCAGCAGCAGGCCAAGCCAGTAGGCCGGGATGGCCGCACCAAGAGAGGCAATCCCAACCGCAAAGCGATCTGACCAGCTGCCGGGATGGCGTGTGGCCAGTATCGCCAGTGGGATGGCAAGGGCCAGACCAATGGCCAATCCGGCAAGGGCCGTCGGAATGGTGTAAGAAATTGCGCTGACCAGATCCGGCCACACCGGGCGGCCCGTGACAGATGAATTGCCAAAATCGCCAGACAAAAGGGGCACAATCCAACTGTTGAACGCAGGCCAAAACCCCGCGTCCAGCCCCAGCTCAGCGCGGACCTGTGCGACAACAACATCGCTCAGCAGCGTATCAAACCGCGCCATCGCAATGGTGGTTGCCGCATCACCCGGCGCGTTCCACAGTAGGGTAAAGGTGGCCAAAGCAGTGCCCGTCAGCACCACAAGAGCGCGCAGCAGCAGGCCCAAAATGCCGCGCATCATGCACCATACCCCAATGCGCCAAGGGCAAAGGCGGCTTGGCGCAGGTCTTCTCCATAGTCTGACTTTGGGTGTTGGATAAAGGCATGCGTTGGCGTGATTTCCTCCACTCTGCCTTTGCGCAGAACGGCAATGTTGTCACCAAAGGCGGCGGCATATCCCAGATCATGGGTCACAACCAGCGCGGCAAATCCCATTTCATCTTGCAGATCAGCGATCAGCTGTGCGGTGTGTTTTTGTGTGACGGCGTCCAGAGCCGACAAGGGTTCGTCAAACAGGATTAGAGGGGAGCCTGCGATCAGGGCGCGTAGAATGCCCGCCCGCTGCGCCTGCCCAATGGAAACCTCACCGGGTTTGCGGTCCAGCAGATCAATCGGCAATTCCAACCGGTTGCAGATATGTGCAAGGCGTGCGTCAGAAAGCTGCTCTGCGCGGGCGGTCAGGGGTTCCATGATGGACCGGCGCAGCGGCAAAACAGGGTTAAACGCCGCGCGCGGTTCCTGCATGACCAGAGATGGGCGGCAGGTGTGCACCGGCGCGCCAGCCCAGGTGATTTGGCCCGCTGCCAGTTTGACCAACCCCAGAATGGCGGCGATCAGCGTGGATTTTCCGGCCCCGCTTTCCCCTACAACGGCAAGCGTCTGCCCCGCAGGCACGCACAGGGTGACATCGCAGAGCGTGTCTACCTTGCCATATCTGACGCAGACACCGTGCAGTTCTAACATGGCAGTTCCAGCCAGTTTCGATGCATGCACAGGGATTTAGCAACGGCACTCTGCGGGGCAGTCAAGACGTCAGATGTGGGGCCGTCTTCGACAATGCGTCCCGCGTCCATGACCATCAGGCGCGCGACCCGTTGTGCGGCAAGGCCCAGATCATGGGTGATCAAGACCATCGCGGTTTGACGTGTCGATAGATATTCCTCCAGCAACGCCATTGTGCGCGCTGCAACAACCGGATCAAGGGCCGATGTAGGTTCGTCCATCACCAACACATCCGGTGAGCCGACCAACGCCATCGCAATCACAAAGCGTTGTTGCATGCCACGGCTCCAGCCCCAGGGGCGTTTGCGCAAATCACCTTTTTCGATCTTGAGAGCGCGGAACAAGGCGTGCTGCCGCGCTGCATCATGGGGCAGGCCAAGCGCTTGTTCTGCTTCGCGCCAATGAAAGGCCATCCGGCGCAGCGGGTCCAACGCCTCATCCGGGCTTTGCGGGACATGCGCCACCCGCGCGCCCTGGTCTTGCAGCGCATCAATCAGGGCGTGGCCCAATGTGGATTTGCCCGACCCCGAAGCACCAACAAGCCCGATGCGCGCACCGGGCTCAATGGAGATGTCCGTTGGAAAGAGGATGGTCCGGCCCGAACGCACTGCGCTCAGCCCGCAAACGCTCAGCGTCATTTTGTCAACGCCGTTTCGTGTGTGATCCAATAGGTCTCGGTTGGATGCACCTGGTAACCTGTCAGGCCGGGCCTGGCCACATTGGTCTGGGCCACATGGAACACGGGGATCAACGCCGCATCTGCTGCAATGATTTGCTGTACCTGTTTATAAATCGCCTTGCGCGCATCATGTTCAAAGGTGCTGCGCCCTTCTGTCAAAAGTCTGTCCAGTGCGGGGTTTGTATAGCCGCCTGCATTTGACCCGCCATCTGATTTCAGCAGGGTTTCCAGAACGGCACCCGGGTCACCCTGCGGGGTTGTGACCCATGCCTGCAGGAACATATCGGCCTCACCCGCCGCAATGGCATCATTGCTGGCACCGTATTCACCAACACGGATGTTCGCCTTGATACCGATGGCTTGCAAGAAAGCCTGCGTCAATTCTGCCGTGGGGGGCAGGGCGGCGCGGGAGGCGTAGGTCACGATGTCAATCTCAAGCGGCGCACCGTTCAACATCCATGTGCCGCCTTCTTTGATCGCCCCGGCTTGGGCCAGCAACGCTTCTGCGCCTGCCGGGTCATAGGATGCCGGGATGTCCGCCGCCCAGCCTTTGCCCGCCGGATAGATCGCCCCCGCAGGGACGCCGCCGACACCAGACAGAGCCGCAGCCACGACGCCCTGGCGGTCAATCGCCAGAGACACTGCGCGACGGATAAGCGGGTTGGCCATGGGGCCGCTTGTTGCATTCACGGTGTAAAAGTATAGCCGCGCTGTGGGAGCGGAAAAGCCAAGCGCACCCGTCTCAGTGATCCGGGCAAAGTCTGCTTCGGGGTAGTTGATGACCATATCCACCTCGCCCGCCTCAAAGGCCAATGCCGCCGAGGCCGGGCTGCCCGACACAACAACGCGCACTTCTTCCAAACCCGGTGTGCCAAGCCGATAGTTTTCATTGGCTTCGGCCCGGTAAAATTGCTCCGGGACCGCCTCGCGAAAGATGTATGGCCCGGTTGCATTGATCGGAAAGTCCTCCGATGCGGCCCCCAACACCGCGACGGCAGGCTCTGACAGGGTCCAGGGGAACGCCGCGTTTGGGCTGTTGGTTTCAAATAGCACTGCCGTGTCGCCCTCAGCGGACAGCCCGGCCAGATCAAGCAGTTTTGCCACCCGCGCATTGTGCCCCGGATGGGCCTCATACGAAATGGCAGTTATGGCCGTCACCACAGCCTCTGCCGTCACGGGCGTGCCATCATGAAACCGAACACCTTCCCGTAAAGTGACGCGCCAAGTGGTTGGCCCGACCTGCTCAATGCTTTGGGCGACGCGTGGGTAGAGGTTCATGTCGTAGTCAATCCCCATCAGTGTTTCTGTCACGCCCGTCTGGTTTGACATCCAGCCATTATAGCCCGCGCGCGGGTCCGGGACTTCGGAGGTGGGGCCAAAGGTGATCGAGATAGACAGGCTGCCTTCCTGTGCTGCAACGGGCAGGGCAGGCGACAGGGCGACAAAGGCTGCAAATGCGAGCCGGGAAACGAGGGACATGAAAGGTTCATTCAGATTAGAGCGAAAATGCAAAAACCTCAATCACCTAACCCTGCCTGAAATCAAAGATTTCAACCGGTTAGGAGATACAGTGTGTTTCAAGTAATTTGCATTTCGCTATAGGGGGGCGAGGTCTGATTTCCCCCGGTACGCTGATCGCGGGCGAGGGTTTGGGTTTCTGCGTGGGTGAGCTTTTTCAATGTGTCCTCAACATCCAGGCCGCGCCGTTGCGCCCGTGTCCAGATCCGCTTGGCAGAGCTGGGTGACCAGGGCAAAGCGGCTTGGGCAAGCCACCGCCGCAGGGGCACGGGCAGGGAATCATAAGTGCGCATCGGATGCCCGCCACGTCGCTGCACAGGCAGGCCTGTCTGACCAAGGTTGCGGGAACTGCGATTTTGCATCATTTTGGTCCTGATTGAAGAGGCTGATCATCATGCAACTATCGCAGTTACAAAGAACACGCAACATACAAAGTTGCGTGACCCTCTATCCGGGGAACTTTCTGCTGTGAAAAGAAACAGCCGGCTTTCACTTGCACTGCATACGCTGAGCCATATGGCAGGCGAACCGGCACAGGTGCGCACTTCATCTGACATTGCAGAACATGCCGGGACCAACCCGGTTGTTGTCAGACGGGTGCTGGGCCGGCTGCGTGATGCAGGTCTGTTGAGCTCGGAAAAAGGCCATGCTGGTGGTTGGCGTTTGGCTCGCGCGCCTCAGGATATTACGCTGGCTGATGTGTATCTTGCGCTGAACGAAAGCCTGGTCGCCTCAACGGAGGAGCCTGAAACAGCTGAATGCTCGCTCGAGCATGCCTTGCACCGACGCGTCGCTGATGTCTTGGAAGACGTTGAAAAAACACTGATACATCGCCTGAGCGAGACGTCCATCTCGGAAATCCGCGGTGCCTAATCGGCACTACCAGACACTGGAAAACAGGCCATTCCTAAAGCAGTTTTTGATAAACCTATAGCGTTTCGAGTTAAACATGAATCACTTACTCGCTGCCTCTTCCTTTGGTCGAACGCGAAAAGAAATAAAGCATGTTTCAAGTTAAACTCGAAACGCTTCAAATCACCTAAAGCGCCCCGCCCAAACCGTGAATCACCGATACCCTGCCGCGCTCCGCGCTCTCAGGGCATCGGTGCTACGGGATGCTTCAAGTAAAAGACGGGACTTTATAACGCTGCCTGAAACCAAGTGTTTTCTGAGGGCTCCTCAGTGTGCCTCGAATTCGCGGAAGGCCACATGCGTGCACCAAACAAAGTTCACTACAGGTGGCGGGCACAGCGCCGCATCGTGTTTCAGAACAGGTCTAGCAAGTGTAGTTCAGCCCCAGCCGCCCCCCATCGACGTAGATCGTCTCACCCGTAATGTAGCTGGCCTTTTTCGAGCAGAGGAACGCCACCACATCCCCGATCTCGCGCGCGTCACCGGCACGGCCCAACGGGGTCCGCGACATGGCGGTTTTGAACGCTTCGGGGTTTGCGTTCACCCCTGCCATCATCTCTGTGTCAATCGAGCCGGGCCCCACGGCATTCACGCGGATGTTGTTTTTGGCCAGCGCCAATGCGGCCACTTTCGTCAGCTGCATCACGCCGCCCTTTGACGCGCAATAGGCCGGGATCGCCGGGATCGCGAGTTGTGCATTGATCGACGACATATTCACAATGGCCCCTTCGATCTTATGCGCCACCATCACCCGCGCCGCCATCTGCGTGGCGATAAACACCCCACGCAGGTTGATGTTGATCACCTTGTCAAAGGTCGCCACATCATAGTCCAGGAAATCACCGGGCAGGGCAACGCCTGCGTTATTGACCAGCGCATGGATTGGCCCGTGATCGCTGGCAATCTGGGCAAACATCGCCTCAATCTGTGCCAGATCACCCATGTCACAGGTGATTGCGGCCAGTGCGCCAATCCTGCCTGCGGCCTGCGCCACTCCAGCGGCGTTGATGTCTGAGAGGATGACATCAAAGCCGTCCTCCTTCAGCGCCTCGGCACAGGCCAGGCCAATGCCCTGCGCGGCCCCTGTGATCAGTGCAATGGGTTTGTCCGTCATGGGGAAGGTCCTTTGATTAGATCGCTTTGAGGATCTGATTGGCGGTAAATGCGGTCTGATAGATCCGCGAGACAATCGGGGCGCTGGGCACGGTTTGCAGCTCTGTCATCGGCAAGGGCAAATCCGCACGGTCCATCCCCGTCAGAAGCCCGGCCATGGTTTCACCAAACATTGTACCCGTCGTGATGCCCCGACCATTGTAGCCAATGGGCGTGAACAGGTTGGTCTCCAGCTCATAAATGCGCGGCAGATGATCCGGCGTCATCGCGATTTGCCCATGCCATGCCTCGTCAAATTCGACCGGCCCAAGAGAGGGGAAAATCCGGGCCAACTGCTTTTTGGCCCAACGGTGCGACAGGCCCCTGTCCTTTTTCCCAACAACCTTCCCCATGGACCCCACAAGCAACCGGTTAAATGCGTCGCGGCGGATGTTGAACATGATCTGGCCTGTGTCCCACAGCCCCTGTTTGCCCGGCAGAATGTGATCGGCCTCCGGCCCCAACGGGATGGTGGCCAGTTGGAAGTAATGGATCATCGTGAAGATGCGGTTGAGGTCCGGCCACAGGTCATCCGTGTAGGCATTTGTGCCCAGCACGACGGCCTTGGCCGTGACAACCCCCTGCGGTGTTTCCACCTTCCACATCTCGCCGTCGCGCAGCAGCCTGGTGGCGCGTGCGCCCGTGCTGATCCTGGCACCGGCCCCAACGGCGGCACGGGCCAGCCCGCGACAATACCCCATGGGGTTGATTGTCCCACACCGGTGATCCAACAGCCCGCCGTGAAAATGATCTGTGCCGATCATCTGCGACACCTCATCACGGGTCAGCAAATCAACAGGTTCACCCAGCCGCTGCCATTCTTTGTGACGCCCTTGCAGTTCTACAAAACCTTTGGGGCCATGGGCCGCATGGATCGTGCCGCTGCGCGTGACCTCACATTGCATCTGATGTTTTTCGATGAGCGAAAAGACATATTCCGGCCCGTTGCCAAACTTCTTGATAAAGCGAGGCCCATAGGTTGGCCCCAGTTGCGCGCGTACGTCCTGCGGGGGCAGCCACAGCGCGGCATTCACCAGCCCACAGTTGCGCCCGGACCCGCCGTAGCCAAGGTGCTCAGCCTCCAGCACATGCGCAGACAGCCCCTTTTCAGCGCAATGCAAAGCGGTGGAAAGACCTGTAAAGCCCCCCCCCACAATGGCCACATCAACAGTGGTATCCACATCCAGAGGGGCCTGATAATCGACCTCTTTCGCAGAGGTATCCCAGAGCGAAATGGCGTTTCTCGCGGGCATGAAAATCTCCGGTTGCTAGGCTGAGGGAACAGCGCCCTCAAAAACCTGCACCAGCGGCAAATACGTGTCAATATTTGAAATTATCGTTCCGCATAACGGCACAACGGGTGTTTGACGCAGCAGGATGAAGAAACCCGCCTAAAGCCGCTCCAATGCGTCCGAAACAGCGCGCGCGGCGTGCTGCACAAGCGCGCCAATCCGCTCACTGTCGCCTTCTTCCAGATTGACGTTTGGAACAGACACGCCCAACGCGCCGGCCGCCGCCCCGTCAGGCAACGTGATGACGGCACCATAGCTGTGAATTTTGGGGCGAAACTCACCTTCATCAATTGCGTGTCCACGCAGGCGCGTGGCCTCCATATCCGCATCCAGCTGCCCCAAATCCGTCAGGGTTTTGTCGGTGTAGGTAGGGAGGGGTGCGGGCAGTCGAGGCCGCAAATTTCTGTACTCCGCGGCAAGCAGGGCCTTGCCGGTGCCGACACAATAGATCGGTGCTGTGCCGCCAACAGGGTTCCACGACCGGATCGCTTTTTGACTGTCGCGTTTGTCGATGTAGATCACCTCCAACCCGTTGCGCACGGCCAGATAGATGGTTTCACCGGTTTCCTCAGACAGATAATCCAGCCAGGGCGCGGCGACGGGGCGCAGGTTCAGGTTCTCAACCGCAGAGCGCCCCACCTGCCAGGTCTTGAGCGTGGCGCTATAGGTCTTGTCCGGCTCGTGGCGCACATAGCCCAGAGCCCGCAAGGTCTGAAGCAAGCGAAAGGTGTTGGATTTGGTCAGATCGAGCGCACGGGAAAGCTCGGACACGCCGACGCTGCCGCGCGCAGCACTAAGGTGTTCAAGGACAGCCAGGCCTTTGGACAGCGTTGAATCCACGCGCGGTGCCTTGTCCGGGGTCATGTGGTCTGCCTCTCGACAAAGGTGGGTGGATCAAAGGCCCTGACCGGGCCGAGGTCTTCTTTCAGCGGCCTGACGTCAACATAAGCCGAGTGCGCGGCGGGGCTTTGGCTGAAATCAGAGGTGCGTTGGTCATGGGTAAGCACGTTGGGGTTGCCGTGCCGGTCGCGGTTGTCGGGTGCCGCGTAATCTGGGTCGAACCATGCACCGGTCCACAAAAAGACGCATCCCGGTGCCACATCTGTGCTGAGGCGTGCGCCCGCGATGCATCTGCCGCGACCATTAAACAGTTCCACCAGATCACCATCACGGATTGCCCGGCTCTGCGCATCATCCGGATGGATCAACACCGGTTCCCGCCCTCGAATTTTCTGCGCCATGCTGGTGGCTCCGTTGTCATGCTGGCTGTGCAAACGTGTTGCAGGCTGGCCCGACACCAGCGCAAGCGGGTAGGTCGCGGCCAACCCGCTGGCAAGATCACGGGGCGGGTTCCATGTTGCATGCCCAAAGCAATCGGGCAGGTTAAACCCGGCTACGGTCTTGCTGAACAGCTCAATCTTGCCGCTGGGTGTGTCACGTCGGTAGGCCTCTGGGTCATCGCGAAACTCAGACAAAAACACGCGTTCGGGCGTGGGGTCTGGCAATTCCACTACATCGCCCCCGATAAAGTCATCCCAATCCGTGAGGCTGTGCCCGGTGTCTTTTGCGCCTTGCCGGGTTGCCTCCCACAGATGGCGCAGCCAACCTTCCTGATCGCGTCCCTCGGAAAACGCCGCGAGGCTGCCCATGCGACGGGCCAGATCACAATAGATGTCATATTCAACCCGCGCCGCCCCCGGTGGGGGAACAAGCTGTGGCATCGGGACAAGGATATTGTCCGTCTGCCCAGCCCCAAAATCCGTGCGTTCCGGTGCCGCTGCCACGGGCAAAACAATATCGGCGTGGCGCGCGGATGCGGTCCAGTTGATCTCATTCACGATCACAGTCTCTGGGGTTTGAAAGGCCTGCCGCAGGCGGTTGAGGTCTTGGTGGTGATGAAACGGGTTGCCGCCCGCCCACCAGACCAGCCGCGCATCCGGCAAGCGTTGCGGCGCGCCGTTATAGCTGTAGGCACCGCCGGGGTTCAGCATCATCTCCGCGCTCATCGCGACGGGGATGAATTGCGCAACAGGATTGTCCCCCTGCGCCAACACCCCCCACCGAAACGGGCGCGAGACATTGCCGATATGACCGTTCACGGCATAGCCGACGGTATAGCCCCCACCGGGCAATCCGATCTGCCCCAGCATTGCGGCCAGGGTCACGCACATCCACAACGGTTGCTCTCCCCAATCGGCGCGTTGCAGGCCGGCGGCACAGGTCACCATCGTGCGTGATGCGGCCATTTCACGGGCCAGCGCCCGCAGGCGGTCCGCATCCAACCCCGAAATATCAGCGGCCCATGATGCGGACTTGGGCTGCCCATCCGTATCGCCCCGCAGGTAGGCAGCGATTTTGTCAAACCCCACTGTGTAACGATCCAGAAACGCGGTATCGTGCAACCCTTCAACCAAAAGCGTGTGGGCCAGCCCCATCATCACGGCGGTGTCCGTGCCGGGACGGGGTGCCAGCCACTCCGCATTCAGAAATCCAGCGCAGTCGCTTTGCAGCGGGCTGAGGTTGACAAATTTAACGCCCGCCGCCGCACAAAGCGCCAGATTGCCGCCAAACCGATGCCGTCCGTTGCCACCATCACATATCTGCGTGTTGCGCAGCGCCAGCCCGCCAAAGGCCACCACCAGATCACTGTGTTTTGCAATCACCGGCCAGCGGGTGGCCTCGACAATATGCTGGCGATAGCTGCCACCCACGATATGCGGCATCGCCACAAGTGCTGCGTTATAGCTGTAGTTTCCCTCAGAGCGTACAAACCCGCCAATGGTGTTCAAAAACCGCTTGAGCTGGCTTTGCGCATGATGAAACCGCCCCGCACTGGCCCAGCCATAAGACCCGGCAAAAATGCCCTCATTGCCATGCACCTCGCGCACGCGTTTCAGCTCTGCGGCGATCAGATCAAGGGCCTCGTCCCAACTGACCTCCACAAAGGCATCACGCCCCCGTTCCCCCGGTGTGCCCTTTAGCCAGCTGGCCCGGACCGCGGGCCGCAAGACCCGTGCGCGGCCCTGCAAACTGCCCGGCATGTTCTGGTTCAGGGGCGAGGGATCAGGATCACTTGGATGCCCGTCGACCGCTATGATCCTGTCACCCTCAGTGCGCACCACACCAATGCCCCAGTGGGAGGACGTCAGGCCAATTGAAGATCGCGGTGCCATAGAAGTGTTCCGGTATGCAATATTACTTTTTCGATATTTGACACAGATGTGCACTGCTGTCATCGCTTATGGCCGAGCGGAGGAGGATTGATGCCAGACACCCAAACCACCAAACACGTCGCCGTCATCGGGGCCGGGATTATTGGCCTTTCGGTTGCCTACTTTCTGGCCCGCAAGCATGGGCACAGGTGGATCACTCTGGTTGATCAAGGCCAGCCGATGGCGTTTACCTCCGCACAATCGGGCGAAAACTATCGCAACTGGTGGCCTCATCCCGGCATGGTGGATTTCACCAATCGGTCCATTGATCTGATGGAGAAGATTGCGCAGGCCTCAGGCAATCGCATCAACATGAACCGTCGCGGATATGTGCTGGCGACCCGTGCCGATGATCTGTCGCCCCTGGTGCGCCAACTGCACGATGGTTTGCAGGATCAGGCAGGAGCGCTTTTGAGGTTTCATGAAAAAGCTGAGGCCCCCACATATGCCTCCTTTGCGAGCGCCACATGGTCAGACGCCCCAGATGGCGTTGATATTCTGCAAAACAAGACGCTGATCCAGCGCCACTTCCCACAGTTTGACAAAGAAATATCCGGGATCATCCACATCCGGCGCGGCGGCGATATCAGTGGGCAACAGCTTGGCACATTGATGCTGGAGTATCTGCGAGAGGCGGGGTGCATCCGTCGCACGGGCATTGTGCAGGACATCACCGGCACCGGTCCCTATACGCTCGACATCCGCGATGGTGCGAACGCCAGTCCCCTTATCGTGGATCAGGTTGTGAACGCCGCTGGCCCCTTTGCGGCCCAAGTGGCGCAGATGATGGGTGCCAGGCTGCCCCTGTTCAACACATTCCAGCAAAAGATCGCATTTGAAGACCGCGCGCAGGCCATTCCCCGCACCGCACCCTTTTCCATCGACCTTGATGCGCAGCGGATCGAATGGGGTGATGGCCAGCAGATGATGGCAGAGGACCCTGATCTGGCATGGCTCACTGATGAAATGCCCGGTGCCATCCATTGCAGGCCCGATGGCGGGGACGCGGGGCGATGGATCAAACTGGGCTGGGCGTACAATCAGACACCTGAGAAAGCGCGCAGGGACCTGCCTCTGGACGCCAAATTCCCCGAGATCGTCTTGCGCGGGGCCGCACGGCTCAACCCGGCGCTTGAGGCCTATTTCGGGAAACTGCCCCGCGCCCTGCATCACTATGGTGGGTGGTACACGATGACGGATGAAAACTGGCCGTTGATCGGGCCGATGGGGCCACCGGACAGTTTCATGGCCTGCGCGATGTCAGGCTTTGGCACAATGGCGGCCTGCGCAAGTGGTGAACTCTGTACAGATTGGATTGCGGGTGCGGAGCTGCCTGCATATGCGCGGGGCTTCTCCCTTGCGCGCTACCAAGACCCGGAATTGATGCAGGCACTTAGAGCCGCCAATCGGGGTGTTCTTTAACCTGAGCTTTGAAATTCTTGACTCATCAAATATGCGCTGCCAGTCTCAATATACAGCAAAAGCGTTCCGCTATATAGAACAAGGGAGATAGGGATGTCATTTATCAAAGGTTGGGCAGCATCGGCTGTGATCGCCGCAGGGCTTGCAACGGCCAGCACATCGGCCCACGCCGAAAGCGCCACACTCAAAACCGTTCAGGATCGCGGGACGCTCCTGTGTTCGGGCCATAACGGCAGCTATTTCGGCTTTGTTGAGGTCAACGACAAGAACGAGTGGAAGGGTTTTGACATTGACCTTTGTCGCGCGTTGACCGTTGCCATTCTGGGTGATCCGGACAAAAATCAGATCGTGCCGCTCAGTTGGGCGCAGCGTTTTCCGGCGCTGCAGTCCGGTGATGTTGACGTGGTGATCAAGGCCACGGGCTGGACCATGGGCCGCGACACGGAACTGGGTTTGCAATTCTCCCTGCCGTACTTTTTTGGCGGCGCGCAGCTTCTGGTGCGCAAGGAGTTGGGGATTGAAACAGCCGACGGTCTTGAGGGCGGCGTGGTCTGCGTTCAGGCGGGCACCACCATCGAACGGATTGTGGCCGATCACCTGAAGACCATCGCGATTGAGCATGAGATGGTCAGCTTTGAAAAAACCGCCGAAGTGATTGCGGCCTATACCTCCGGCCGGTGCGATGCCTATGCCGCTTGGGGCCCAAGCCTCGCTGTGATCCGCGCCACCCAGATTGAAGGCGCAGATGAGCATATGATCTTGCAGGACAAACTCTCCTCCGAGCCGATCTCTGCCGCCATGCGTCAGGGGGATGAAGGTTGGGTTGATATCGTCAACTGGATGCTGGCCGCACTGATCAAGGCCGAAGAGCTGGGTGTGACCTCCGAGAACGTCGAGGCGATGACAGCCAACCCCCCAAACCCAACCGTTGCCCGTCTGCTGGGTGTGGACGAGGGTATGGGCTCACGCCTTGGCCTGCGCGACACATGGGCGCGTGAGATGATCGCCACCATGGGCAACATGGGTGAGATCTATCACCGGAACCTTGGCGAAGGGTCGCCTTACAAACTGCCACGGGGCCTCAATAACTTGTGGAGCGAAGGCGGGGTTATCTACGCGCCAATCCTCGATTAAGCTCTGAACAAGAGCCATCAATGGGCCGTCCCGATTGCGGGGCGGCCTTCTTTATCGAAATGGGGGAGCTGATGCTGGGCTGGCGGGATTTCAGGCAGATGACGCGGCGCGAGATTGCGCTGCAACTGGGTGTGGTGATCCTGCTTGTGCTGGTGATCTGGGGCGCGTTCACCTCGGCGCGCACCAACCTCAACACCATGGGCCTGACCAGTGGCTTTGCCTTTCTGGAGCGCTCAACCGGGTGGAGCTATTCCTTTTCGCTGATCGAACGCTCAATTGATGATCCTTACAAGAAAACCCTGCTGATCGGGTTTCTGAACACGCTGTTTGTCGGCTTTATCTCGATGTTCTTTGCCACGATCCTGGGGTTCATCATTGGCACCATGCGGGACAGTCGCAACCTTGCCTTGCAGGTGATTTCCTCTGTCTATGTGCAGATTTTCCGCAACATCCCTCTGATCCTGCAAATCGTGTTTCTCTATGCGATCCTGATCCATCTGCCCTCCCCAAAACAAGCCCACACCATTGCGGATGTGATGTATCTGTCCAACCGCGGCATCATGGTGCCTGTGCTGACCTTGCCCTTGGCCGTTGTGGCGGGCGTGGCTGTGGGCTCCGTTCTGATTGGGGCGGTCTGCCTGAAATGGGTAAGTGGTGCGCTCAAGGGCATTGGCATTTGGCTGGGAGGGACGCTGGCGCTAACCGCCCTTGCGGCGGCACTCTTTACGCCCGAGGGCGCGGGCCTTGTGTCGATCCCGGAACTCAAAGGCCTGCGGTTTCGCGGCGGGCTGACCCTGTCGGTGGAGCTGGTCGCGATGCTGATCGGGATCGTGCTTTATGGTGCGGCCTATGTGGGTGAAATCGTGCGCGGCGGTCTGGCAGAGGTCTCCAAAGGGCTGGTGGAGGCAGGCGAAAGCCTTGGCCTTGGCCACCTCGCGATCTGGTGGACAATCAAGGTGCCCATGGCGCTGCGCTCGATCATTCCGCCTTTGGGCAACCAGTGGATTTTCATCATGAAGGCCACCACCATTGGTGTCGCCATCGGGTTCTCTGATCTGTTCTACATCGTCTCCACCTCGATCACCCAATCGGGGCAAACGCTTGAGCTGATCGCGATCTTGATGGGAGGCTTCCTGCTGGTGAACTTTATCCTCGCGCAGCTGGTGAACCTGCTGAACGCGCGCATGGCGCTGAAGGGATACGGCTCATGATCGCCGCACCCGCGCCCGTGAACCGGCTGGAGAAACTCAAGAAACGCGCCTTTGCCACGCCGTTTGATACGGTGATCTCGATCCTTGTGCTGCTGTTTCTGGCCTGGCTCATCTGGACCGCGTTCGACTGGGGCGTGTTGCAGGCGATCTGGCGGGCGGAGGATGTCGCACTGTGTCAGGAAGCGGGGGCGGGGGCCTGCTGGTCCGTGATTGACGCGCGGCATCGGCTGATCCTGTTCGGGCTTTATCCTTATGACGAACACTGGCGCTCCACTCTGGCGGCCCTGGCGATCATTGGCACGGTGGTCCTGTCCTGCATTCCGTGGTTCTGGGCGGCCAAACGGCTGATCCCGCTGTGGATCATCGGTTTCGCGACCTACTATCTGCTGATGGAGGGCAGCCTGATCGGGCTGAACCAGGTAACGACGGACAAATGGGGCGGGCTGTCGCTGGTGCTGTTCCTGTTCTCCTCCGTCATCCTGTTGGGCATGCCGATGGGCTTGGGGCTGGCCCTGATGCGCCGGTCACGCCTGCCGGTGCTGCGGTTGGTGGCATCCTTGCTGATTGATTTCGTGCGCTCCCTGCCGCTGCTCACCACGCTGTTCACCGCCGCCGTGGTGGTGCCGATCCTGCTGCCCGACTGGTTGCAGGGGGATAAAATCTGGCGGGTGATCGTGGCCTTTGCCCTGTTTTTCGCTTGCTATCAGGCCGAAGTGTTTCGCGGCGGGTTTCAGGCGATCCCGGCAGGGCAGTTTGAGTCCGGCAAGGCGCTGGGCATGGGCAAATGGCAGATCCTATGGCTGATCGTCTTGCCACAGGTTTTCCGCCACGCGCTACCAGCCACCATCAACATGGTTGTGGTGACGTTCAAGGAAACCGCCGTGGTGATCATCATCGGCTTCTTTGATTTGCTGGCCTCTGCCAGCGCGGCCTTTGGCACCGGCGAATGGGTGTCCTACTATATGGAGACCTACGTGTTCATCGCCTTCATCTACTGGGCGTTTATCTCATCGTTGGGCCGCTACGGCGAATATCTGAAAGACCGGATGCGGCAGGAAGAACATTAGCGCCCTTTGATGTACCCGCGCCTGACATCAGGTGCGGTATGCCTGTTTTGAAAATTGACACAGCTTAGCGCGGCTGTCATCGGTGTATCGACGCAGGCCCGGCACAGGAGCGCATATGCAAAACCGGATTGATCATTTCACCCTTGGCACAGGTTCCTTGAAAACCGGTCAGGCGGCCCTTGAAAAAACCATCGGTGTTACGCTTCCCATGGGGTCAAAGCATGATGCGATGAGCACCCACAACTGCGTCTGTCAGGCGGGCAACGACAGTTTCATGGAACTGATCGCCATTGATCCTGATGCGCCGGACCCCGGGCGCATCCGCTGGTTTACGCTGGATGCGCCCGAAACGCAGGCACATATCGCGGAACGCCCCCGCGCGTTGTGCTGGGTTGTGAACACCAGTGATCTGGATGCTGTTGTGGCGGCCTCTTCTGTTGATCTGGGCGAGATTGCGCATTTTCAGCGCGGGGATCGCACATGGCGTTTGACCGTGCCCAAGGACGGATCGCTTCCGATGTGCGGCCTTTTGCCCGCGTTTATCGAATGGTCTCCCGGCCCGCACCCAAGCACGGGGCAACAAGACCTTGGTGTTAGGCTAAAGCAGGTAAACCTCACCCATCCTGATCCTGACATGCTGCGCGGGCAGTTGAGCGCATTGGACGTGGTTCATTTGGCCAAGATCAGCGAAGGCCCCCAGGGGCTGGCGTTTGACGTTGAAACGCCAAAGGGGCGTATGACGCTCGACTAGGCTCCTGACCCCGGGCGCGGCGATGATAGGACCGAGGTGAGAAAACAGCATTCCGATAAAAAAAGCATCGTGGTTTGCATCAGCCGGGGAATTCCAGCGCGTTCCTTGTGAGTTCTTCGCCAGACGGGGAACCCCGCGTCGTTCAGCGCAGGTCAACAACGCGCGTTTAACCCAGACTTAGAGCAGAAGTGCAAAATCCTGAAACACCTAACCCTGCCTGAAATCAAAGATTTCAACTGGTTAGGAGATGCAGTGTTTTTCAAGCTATTTGCATTTCACTATAAAGCGTTTCAAGCCAAACTCGGAACGCTTTAGTCAACAACGATTGGCGTGTAAGCGATAACCTTGTCCTGAGGCGCGCCATTTTTCTTGGTCGTGGCGACAATGTACTTAACAGCGGTTTTCCCAATCTTCCTGCGCGGCGTCCGGGATGTGGCAATTTTTACCGGAAGGCTCTCAATGAAGTCGAGACCGTTAAACCCTGCAAGAACAACCGTATCGGGCACGATCACACCATTGGCCATACAGTGGAAAGCGCCGCCTGCGGCGAGGTCATCGTTGGAATAGTAAATGCAGTCCAAGTCGGGCCTGTTTGCCAGCGCGCGCGCTGTCAGCGCGCGTCCGGTGCTGACTGCCGATGGACTTTCGGTGATTTCTTCCACCAGAAGTTCAAGGCCGTTTTTCAAGAGGGTTCTTTTGAAACCTTCCAGCCTTTTGTTGGCGCGGGTGTCCTTGTTCAGATCACAGCCGATATATCCGATCTGGCGGCGGCCCATCGCTAGCAGGGCGTCTGCCATCTCGGCCCCTGCGGCACTTTGAGAAAAGCCGACACAGGCATCAATGGGCGTCCCGTCCAAATCCATGATCTGCACCACCGGAACTTCAGTGTTTTCAAGGAGCCGTCTGGCGTCCTCTGACTGGTCAAGCCCGGTCACGATCAGACCTGCGGGGTTCCAGGATAACATGTTTCGGATGACGTTATACTCTCTGTCGAGGTCGTATTCGGTGACCCCAAAAACGGGTTGCATGCCGGTGCCTTGCATGCCTTCAGCGATCCCGCCAAGGACCTCAGCGAAAACGACATTGGCCACGCTGGGCACCACCACACCGACAAGGTTTGATCTCTGTCCGGACAGTGAAGATGCCAGCGGATTGCCGACGTAGCCGATGTCCTGTGCGGCCTGCAGAACTCTTTCGACATTGCTTTTTGATACGTCCCCTGCCGCGCGCAGGGCGCGGGATGCGGTCATCTTGCTGACCCCGGCCGCTACGGCAACGTCTGCCAGCGTCACTCGGCTTTTTTTGACCAAAATGTTTTGCGCTCCTGCTTTGTCTGGCCCCAACTGTGCATCACCTCCTTGGCAACTTTGGGCTGGGGTGGCTCGATCATCCTGACTGGTGACGTCTTGACACGCGTTATTTCGACACGACGTGTCTTGACGCATGATATCGATACCGGTATCGATACCAAAAATCACAGTAACCGTCAAGAATAACGCCAAAAAGGGTCTGTACCATGCCTGATACATTCAGAACCGCCGTTATTGGGCTTGGGTCCATGGGATACGGGATCGCTCAGTCCTGCTTACGCGCGGGTCACGTCACCCATGGGTTTGATGTTGTCCCATCACAGATCGAGAAATTTCAATCCGAGGGTGGTGCCGAAGGCGCGCTTGCCGAAGTCGCGGGGTCTCTGGATGCCGCGGTTATCGTGGTTCTGAATGCGGCCCAGACCGACGAGGTTTTGTTTGGTACGCAGGGAATCGTCGCGGCAATGCGCAAAGGGTCTGTTGTCATCTCCTGTGCGACGGTCCCGCCGGACTTTGCCCGGGACATGGAGGCCAGATGCAATGCCATGGGTATACTTTATCTCGATGCCCCGATCTCTGGCGGATCGGTGAAGGCGGCCAAGGGCCAGCTTTCTATCATGGCCTCGGGAACACCGGAGGCGTTTTGCGCCGCCCGTCCGGTTCTGGATGCGAGTGCCGAAACGGTGTTTGAGCTTGGAGACGCCGCCGGGGCGGGATCAGCGATGAAAGCGGTCAATCAATTGCTTGCCGGGGTTCATATCGCCACAATGGCCGAAGCCCTGACCCTTGGCATGACCCAGGGCGTTTCGCCTGCAAAATTCGTAGAGGTGATCAGCCAATGCGCGGGCACCAGCTGGATGCTGGAAAACCGCGCGCCCCATATTGTGGATGGAGATTACACACCGTTCAGCCAGGTCAACATCTGGCCAAAGGACCTTGGCATCGTCTTGGACATTGCAAAGTCGGCCAGCTTTAGTGCGCCGATCACAGCCGCTGCCATGCAGCAGTATCTGGCTGCCGCCGGGATGGGGCTGGGCCGGGAGGATGACGCGGCAGTGGCCAAGGTTTATGCCCGCAATGCAGGGCTGACACTACCGGGAGAGGCATGATGCTATTGGGGTGTATCGGAGATGATTTCACCGGGTCGAGCGATCTGGCCAACACTCTGGCAAAAGGCGGCATGCGGACAGCTCAATATACAGGCATTCCGGGTGCGCCGGCGCAGCCGGATGTGCAGGCGGGCGTTGTGGCATTGAAATCCCGTTCCATTGAACCTGCCGAGGCTGTTGAGCAATCGCTGGCCGCACTTAACTGGCTGCGCGAGCAAGGGTGCGAACAGTTCTTTTTCAAATACTGCTCGACATTCGACTCCACGTCGCAGGGAAATATCGGGCCGGTTGCGGATGCGCTGGCAGAGGCGCTTGATGCGCATAAAGTTATCGTTTGTCCGGCGTTTCCCGGCACGGGCCGGTCGATCTATCAGGGGCATCTTTTTGTGAATGACCGGTTGTTGAACGAATCGGGCATGCAGAACCATCCGCTCACCCCCATGAGCGACCCGGACATCCGTCGTTGGCTGGCCCCGCAGACACGCTATTCGGTTGGACATGTCCCTGCCGCGGATGTGTTTGCGGGGGCCGATCAGATCAGGCGATCGCTGGAGGATCAACACAAGGCGGGCCTTCGACATATCGTTGTGGATGCGATCCGGGATGAGGATTTGATCGAGATCGGCAAGGCGGCCAAGGGGGTGCCGCTGATCACCGGGGGGGCCGGGGTTGCGCTGGGCCTTCCTGCCAATTTCGGGTGCTCTGCCTCTCAACCCTCCTGGCGCGGGCAGGCAGGGAAGTCGATTGCGCTGTCCGGGTCGTGTTCTGTTGCAACACGGGCTCAGGTTGCCTATCACGCCGCGCGCCACCCCGCACGCGAGATCATCGCGGCAGATGTCATTGAGCGGCGTATCGAGCCAAAAGACGTGGCAGATTGGCTGCTCAATGCGAGCGGTCTCCCTCTGGCCTATAGCTCCGCCGATCCTGCGGAAGTCGTCAAGGTTCAGGAAAGCTATGGCCGGGAGGTTTCGGCCCAGGCATTGGAGAGCTTTTTTGCCCTGGTTGCCAGGTTGGCCGTGCAAGGGGATGCGACCCGCGTTATTATGGCAGGTGGTGAAACATCCGGGGCTGTGGTTGAGGGGCTTGATCTTGGCGCGTTCGAAATTGGTCCTGAAATCGACCCGGGCGTGCCCGCCCTCAGGGCCCGCCCGGATCTGGTGGTGGCCCTTAAGTCAGGAAACTTTGGTGCCGAAGACTTTTTTGAAAAAGCAGACAGGCTGCTCGCAGGTGACCCATGAGCGACGCTAACCTTCGCGAACAGGTCTGCCTGTTGGCGAAATCGCTGTTTGACCGGGGCCTGACGCACGGCAGCACGGGCAACATCTCAGCCAGAACCGAAGACGGCGGGTTGCTGGTCTCCCCGACAGGCACCAGCTTTGGCCGCCTCGACCCTGGCCGCCTCAGCCGCTTTGATGCGAACGGCACACTCATCTCGGGGGATAAGCCGACCAAGGAGATGCCACTTCATACAGCGTTCTACGACACCCGCAGCAGTGCCGGGGCCGTTGTGCATCTTCACTCCAGCCACGCTGTGGCCTGGTCGATGATGCCAGAGGTTGACGAGGACAACTTCCTGCCGCCGTTGACGCCTTATGCGATCATGAAACTGGGCAAGGTTAAGTTGCTGCCGTTTTTCATGCCCGGTGATCCTGCCATGGGCACGGCTGTGCGGGGGCTCGCCGGGAAACGTAGCGCCGTCATGCTGGCGAACCACGGCCCCGTTGTGGCGGGCAAGGATATCGAGGCGGCCTGCACCGCCATTGAAGAACTGGAGGAAACCGCCCGCCTTGCAATGTTGATGCGTGGGATCAACGCGCGGTCCCTTACCGACGCTCAGGTGCAGGAAGTTGTCGCAAAATTCGATGTGGAGTGGGACGCATGATCAGGTTTTCTGCCAATCTGGGATTTCTCTGGGCGGATCGGCCCTTGCCGGACGCGATCCGCGCGGCTCATGCTGCGGGGTTCCATGCGGTGGAATGCCATTGGCCCTATGATACGCCAGCATCAGACGTCAGGCAGACGCTGGCCGAAACGGGTCTGAAAATGCTGGGCCTCAATACCCGGCGCGGAGATGTGGCAGGCGGCGACAACGGTCTGTCCGCAATTCCCGGAAGAGAGGCCGAAGCCCGTGCCGCCATTGACGAGGCTATCGCCTATGCCGCCGAAATTGGCACCCAAAACATTCATGTCATGGCGGGTTTTGATCAGAGCACCGAGGGCGGTCAGGTTTTTATCGAAAACCTCAGATATGCCTGCGAAGAGGGGGCCAAACACACTCTCTCCATGCTGATCGAACCGCTGAATGCGCATGACGCGCCGGGGTATTTCCTGCGCACAACGGCGCAGGCGGCGCAGGTGATCGAGGATGTTGGCAAGGCGAACCTCAAGCTGATGTTCGACTGCTATCATGTGAGCCGTACGGAGGGCGATGTGATGGACAGACTGCAGGATGTGTTGCCGCTGATCGGACATATCCAGATTGCCTCCGTGCCTGATCGTGGCGCGCCGGACCATGGCGACCTCGATTACCAAAAGGTGTTCGCGCAGATCAAATCCCTGGGCTGGGAAACGCCTCTGGGGGCAGAATATAAGCCTCAGGGTGATACGGACTCCTCTCTGGGGTGGATGTCGACGTTTGCCTGACCCAAGGTGGAGGCAAGCCTTACCCAGACCGGCGTGTTTCGGATGAAACCAGAATTCGTTGCGCTCGCTTGCAGAACGTTCTGAGCAAAACCGCTTGCCATTTGCGCGCGCGGGGGGCTAGCAAATACGCAGACAGGTGGGGTGGATCACCCGGATACCACCAGCTTTCAGAAAGTGATGCCGGCCATGGATATGCGACCAAACTCCGACGAAGCGCGTGATATTGCGTATCATTTTCATGCCTATACCAACGCCCAAACCCATGCTGAAATCGGACCCCTGATCATTGAAGGCGGCGAAGGGATCCATGTCACAGACACCCACGGCAACCGCTACATTGAAGGCATGGCGGGCCTGTGGAGCGTTGCGGTTGGTTTTAATGAACAACGTCTTGTGGATGCCGCCAGCCAGCAGATGCAAAAGCTGCCCTATTATCACAATTTCACACACCGCTCGCATGGCCCGGCGATTGATCTGGCCGAAAAACTGATCGACATCGCGCCTGTGCCCATGAGCAAGGTGTTCTACACAAACTCCGGCTCCGAGGCGAATGATACCATTGTCAAAATGATCTGGTATCGCGCCAACGCATTGGGAAAGCCGGAGAAAAAGAAGATCATCTCACGCCTGCGCGGCTATCACGGGGTGACGGTTGCCTCTGCGTCGATGACGGGCTTGCCCTACAATCACAAATCTTTTGATCTGCCGATTGACGGCATCCTGCACACCACCTGCCCGCATTTCTGGCGCGAAGGGCAGGAGGGCGAAACCGAGGAGGATTTTGCCACCCGCTGCGCGCAGGATTTGGATGATATGATCCAGGTCGAAGGGTCTGAGACAGTTGCGGCCTTCATCGCAGAACCCGTGATGGGCGCGGGCGGGGTTGTGGTGCCCCCGGCAACCTATTGGCAGAAAATCCAAGCGGTTCTGGCCAAATATGACATTCTGCTGATCGCGGATGAGGTGATCTGCGGCTTTGGGCGCACTGGGCAAATGTTTGGTTCCACCACCTTTGATATCACGCCAGACATTCTGACCATGTCAAAACAAATCACCTCCAGCTATTTCCCGTTCTCTGCCTTTATGATCAATGACCGCGTGTATGAGCCGATTGCCGAGGAAAGTGGGCGCATCGGTGTGCTGGGCCATGGCTACACCGGCGGCGGCCATCCGGTTGGGGCGGCTGTGGCGCTGGAAAACATCAAGATCATCGAAGAACGTGATCTGGTCGCAAACGCGGCTGAACGCGGACGCGAATTGCAGGCAGGTTTGGCGGAATTGGCCAATCACCCGCTTGTTGGTGAAGCGCGCGGCATTGGCCTGATCGCAGCGCTTGAATTGGTCGCACCCGCGGGCAAAGAGGACGCGTTTCAGCCGGGCAAATTGGGGGCGCAAATGAACGCCATCATGCTGCGCAACGGCCTGATTTCACGCAATATGCTGGACGCAATGGGATATTGTCCACCCTTGATTGTGGGCGCGGATGACGTGACCGATATTCTCAATATTACGCATAAGAGCTTGAAAGAACTGGCCGGCGAACTAAAGAACTGAACGGCGGAACCTCACTGCCTGTTCCATTTGAAAACCCTTTCACAAGTGTGAAAAACTCTCCAAACGTGTCAGGGGTAATGTGTTAACGCGCGTTCGCCAGCCTCAAAGGTGCCCGCACAGGCAGGTCGTTTATCCGTAAGCGGTGCCCTGATCCCACGTTGATCAGTGGATCGCTTTTTTCGACTTCCACCGTTTTGCGAGCTTGAGCACATCGAAGCGTAGTTCGTCTTCTGGTGGCGTGCTTGGGTCGAACGAACCGCCATACCATTCTTTGA
>CALFWM010000010.1 GCA_937928635.1 uncultured Sulfitobacter sp.
GCCTCAACCGCCTTGCGGCCCTGATCGTGCTCATAGGTCCAGCCGCCGTCGCCCACAGGGCCCACATAGACAAAGCCGACCTTGGTTTTCGCGTGGCCGTCGCCGTAGGCGCCCGTGGCCAGTGCAAGCGCCATTGCGGCACCCGTGAGTAGTGTTCTACGTTTCATGATACATCCCCGTTTCATGTTGTTGGCCCCTAGTTTGAGGCATGGAAAGTGCGACCCAGTGAGGCCGGTGCAGCAGATTTGTCGCGGCTCAGAATCACCAGAACGACAATCGTGATGACATAGGGCGACATTGCCAAATACTCGACCGGAATGGCAACGCCTGCGCCCTGCAGATTGAGTTGCAATTGTGTGATTCCGCCAAATAAATAGGCACCCAGCAGCAGGCGCCAGGGCTTCCAGGAGGCAAACACAACCAATGCGAGCGCGATCCAGCCGATCCCGGCGGTCATGCCTTCGGTCCATTGGGGCACGCGGATGAGGGAGATATAGGCGCCACCAATGCCCGCACAGGCCCCGCCAAACATAATCGCCAGCGTGCGGATGCGCACGACCTTATAGCCCAATGCATGGGCCGCATCATGGCTTTCCCCCACCGCGCGTAGGATCAGGCCTGCGCGGGTGAATTTCAGCACCGCCCAGGTGGCGGCGACAAGGATCAGGCCGAGGTAGAGGATTATGTCATGGGTGAACAGGATCGGGCCGATGACGGGGATCTCGGCCAGTGGGCCAAAGTTGATGTCTGCCATGCGCGGCGGTTTGATGCCGACATAGGTCTGGCCCAAGAGGGCGGAGAGGCCGAGGCCAAAGAGCGTGAGGGCAAGGCCAGAGGCGACTTGGTTGGCCAGCGTGATCTGAGTGAGGAAGGCGAAGAGGAGCGACAGGAGCGCGCCTCCCACAGCTGCGGCTGCAAAGCCGAGCAGGGGGGAGCCTGTCTCCACCGCCGTGGCAAACCCGCAGATCGCGCCGATGATCATCATGCCTTCAACGCCGAGGTTGAGCGTGCCGGATTTCTCGACCACCAGCTCACCGATGGCCGCGAAGATGAGCGGCGTCGCGGCAATGAGGAAGCCTGCGATGAAGAGGATGGGGTTGATGGCGGAGAGGTCCATGTTTAACGCCCTTCTTTACACAGCACGCCAAGATCTTGGCCGTGCTCAGAGGTGAGCTTCATCACGAAACGGCCTAACCCTAGACCCCCCGCAACACCCTGCACCTCGCTTGATCTAATGGTTTCGCTTTGATCAATCGGGTTTTCCCAGACCCACCGTGCCGATCCAACCATGGCGAGGGTGCGATCAGCTATGATCCATTTCCCGGACCAGGACCACCGGGTGTCCGCATCTGCACAGTAGGCGATGAAGTTGTCGGGTTCTTCGAGGTGCAGTGAAAACGCATCTTCAAGAATGTCATTGCGCACAGCCGGACCTTGGTTGAGCGTCTTGCAGTCCCATTCTGCGGCAAGGGCCGGGGAGAGGGTCAGGCACAAGACGACGACTAAGAAGGGTTTCATCACGCCACCTCCCCCCTGCCAAACCGCAGCCGGTAATGTGTAAACATATCCAGCGCGAGCAGGAAAAACAGAAGCATCCCCTGAAACACTTGAATGGCGGCAGCCGGTAGACCAAGATTGCTCTGCGCGATGTCGCCGCCGATATAAGTCAGCGCCATCAGCAGCCCGGCGAGCAAAATCCCGATGGGATGTAACCGCCCGAGAAACGCGACGATAATCGCGGTAAACCCATACCCGACGTTAAAATCAATCGTAATCTGACCGGCGGGGCCGGAAACCTCGAACATCCCCGCCAAACCGGCCAAAATCCCCGACATGCCAAGGCAGAACAACACCAGCCGCGTCGGGTTGACGCCGGAAAACTTCGCGGCACGCGGGGCCTCACCCGTCACGCGAATGGCAAAGCCGAGGCGATGCTTGCTTAGCAGCACATAGGCGAAAATCACGGCAATCATCGCCGCTACAACACCCCAATGCATGCCGGACCCCTCAATCAAATCGGCGTTAAACGCGCTCTCATATTGCTGTAGATTACGCGAACCCGGAAAACCAAAGCCTTCGGGATTTTTCAGTAATCCCAACGACATTGAGGCCAGAAACTGCTCGGCCACATAAACCAGCATGAGTGAGACCAAAATCTCATTTGTGCCAAACCGCACCCTCAAAACAGCCGGAATCATCGCCCAGATCCACCCGCCAAAGGCCCCGGCGAGTACCATCAGGGGAAAGATAAACCACCCCTCCATCGGGTAAAACGCCAGCCCCATACCGGCGCCAAACAGCGCCCCCATGATGTATTGCCCTTCGGCCCCGATGTTCCAGATCCCGGCCTTGAACCCCAAAGACAAACCAATCGCGATCAACACCAAAGGCGCGCCCTTGATCAGCAGTTGAGGGCGGTAAAAGAACGAAAACTCGCCAAACAACGGATCCCAGAAAATCGTGCGGATGGCGACAAAGGGATCCTTGCCAAGCGCCGTAAACAACAGCCCGCCAAACACCATCGTCGCCAAAACCGCCAACACCGGCGTGGCCAGCGAAAACGCCCGGCTCGCCTCTGGTCGCTTCTCCAACCGGATCACGCGCCGCCCCCCCATTTCACCCTTCCAATTAAACTCTGCGCACCTTTACCCCTACAGAGCACCGTCTGTGTATCACCGCAACAGCTGCCCCAAGCTGGCGTTTTCTTGCAAGAAAACGGCCCGGAATTTTGCAAAATTCCGCCCCCCTCACACATGCGCAACCTCCATGCCATGCGCCCCGCCCATCATGAGGCCAATCTCTTCGACGCTCAGCCCTTGGGCTGCACGCGGCTCTGACAGACGCCCTTCGTTCAGCGCGGCAAACCGGTCGGAAATCTCCATCAACTCATCCAGATCCTGAGAGATCACAATCAGTGCCGTGCCGCCTTCGGCCAAATCCAGCAAGGCTTGCCGGATGCTCGCCGCCGCCGAGGCATCCACCCCCCAAGTCGGCTGGTTCACCACCAGCAAATCAGGGCGCTGCAGCACTTCGCGGCCAATCACGAACTTCTGCAGATTACCCCCCGAAAGCGAGCGCGCCGCGTTGTGCGGGCCCGGCGTGCGCACGTCAAAACGCTCGATAATCTTCTGCGCAAACCGCTGGGCGGCGCCCCAGTTGATCACGCCGCGCGGGTCCAGGTTCTCACGCGCCGCGCCGGTCAGCAATGCGTTCTCCGTCAAGGACATTTCGGGCGCTGCCGCATGGCCAAGACGCTCTTCCGGTGCGCTTAACATGCCCATTTTGCGGCGCGGTGTTGGCCCGAGCTGCCCCACATCGCGACCCTCAAAGGTGACCATGCCAACGGGGCTGAGAACTTCACCGGAGAGTGCTGAGAGCAGCTCGTCCTGACCATTCCCGGCCACCCCGCCAATGCCCAGAATTTCTCCGCGCCTGACTTCGACAGAGATATCGCGCAAGGGCATGCCAAAGGCGCTGGGCGAGGGCGCGCTAAGCCCCGCAAGCGTGAGCACCACGTCACCCGGCGTCTTTCCGGCCCGAATAGGGGTCTTAAGCGCGGAGCCCACCATCATTTCGGCCATATCTCGCGCAGAGGTCTCCGCAGGCGTGCAATGCCCCACAACCTTGCCCAACCGCAGGATCGTGGCCGCATCACACAGGGCGCGGATTTCATCCAGCTTGTGGGAAATGTACAGGATCGCCGTGCCCTCACCAGAGAGTTTACGCAGGGTTTTGAACAATATTTCAACCTCTTGCGGTGTCAGAACCGACGTCGGCTCATCCATGATCAGCAGCTTGGGTTCCTGCAACAGGCAGCGAATGATCTCGACCCGCTGACGTTCCCCGGCAGAGAGATCCCCGACCACCCGGTCCGGGGCAAGCGGCAGCCCATAGGTGTCAGACACCTCGCGGATTTGCTGGCTTAGCGCGCGCATTTTTGGCGCGTTTTCCATGCCCAGGGCGATATTTTCGGCCACGCTGAGCGCGTCAAAGAGGGAAAAATGCTGAAACACCATGCCAACCCCCGCGGCACGGGCCGCGCGGGGCTCGGGCGGGGCAAAGGGTGCGCCGCGCATCAGCATTGTACCTGCATCTGGTTTGACAAGCCCATAGATCATTTTCACCAGCGTAGACTTGCCCGCCCCGTTTTCACCGAGCAGCGCATGCACTTCGCCGGGCGCGATGCTCAAAGACACATCATCATTGGCCACAACACCGGGATAGGCCTTGCTCAGCCCGGTCAGATGCAACAGCGGTGTTTGCGTCATGCGTGTTCCTTTCGCCCAGCGGTCGCGCGAGGGCTGTGGGTGAGGAGCATCGGGATGGTCCCGCCGGCAATCTGGTCAGGGTGTTTGCCCATGGACGGATCACCAATCGGACAGGTGATTGCAGCGGGGTCGCGCCCCAATGCATGCAGGCGTTTGCGAAACCGCGCCCATTTGGTGTCTGATCCGATCAGACCACAAAAGGAAAACCCGTGCTCAAGGGCTGCCGCGCAAAGGGCGAGATCAATGTCATGGGAATAGGTCAAGATCAGATGCATCGTGTCACGCGACGCATAGGGCATCACACGTGGCATGTCGCGGACAGGCAACTGTGTAACCCCGGCCAGGGCGGGGGCCACAAACCGTTCGCGCGAGGTGTCAACGCAGACGATGTCAAAGGCACCTGTGGGAACGGCGTGGCGCAGAATGGCGCGCCCTACATGGCCGGCACCCCAAACCCAAAGGGGGCGGCGGGCAAGGCCCGGCTGGCGCAGGCAGGGGGCAACAGCGCTTGTTTGATCAAGCGGGCGCACCGCGCGGGTGAACAGCAATGTTACAGCCCCGCCGCAGCACTGGCCAAGGCCCGGCCCCAGCGGAATGGTTTCGCGCCGCCCTGCGCTGCGGTCCTTTAACATCTCTCGCGCGGTGGCGATGGCGCGGTGTTCCAGCGCACCACCACCAATGGTGCCCAGACTGCTACAGGCAGTCACTTTCATCGCGGTGCCCACATCGCGCGGGGCGGAGCCTTTGACGTCAAGAATTTCGACATAGATAGCGCTCATGACTGCGCCCTTTGCACAGCCGCGAAGACATGCTCCGGGGTGGCCGGGGTTTGCAGGTCCGCAAAGGCCTGACCAGTGGCCGCCACCGCATCTGCAAGCGCTGCAAAGGCCGAAATGCCCAGCATCAGCGGGGGCTCCCCCACCGCCTTGGAGCGATAGATGGTCTGGGCCGGATTGGGGTGACCCCATAGCCCCACATTGAACACATCCGGGCGATCCGAGCAGGCCGGAATTTTATAGGTGGAGGGCGCGTGGGTCTTGAGGATGCCTTTCGTGTCCCACACTAATTCTTCGGTGGTCAGCCAGCCCGCGCCCTGCACATAGCCGCCTTCGATCTGGCCAATATCCAATGCAGGGTTCAGCGAGGCACCGGCATCATGCAAAATATCCACGCGCAGAATGCGGTTTTCGCCGGTGAGCGTGTCGATGACCACTTCGCTGCAGGCCGCACCATAGGCGAAATAGAAAAAGGGCCGCCCCTTGCCCGCGATGCGGTCCCACTTGATGCCCGGGGTTTTATAAAATCCGGTGGCAGAGAGGGAGATGCGGTTTTCATAAGCAGATGCCGCCGCCTGCGCAAAGGTCATTGTGGAGGTGTCCAGGGTGACCATGCCCTCTGCAAAAACCACAGAGGTGGTTTGGTGTTTTTCGCGCAGGTGCTCTTCGATCCGGGTCCGGATCTCATCGCAGGCGTTCTGCACCGCCATGCCATTCAGGTCAGAGCCGGAGGAGGCCGCCGTCGCCGAGGTGTTGGGCACCTTGGCCGTATCGGTCGCCGTGATTTTGATCGCCTCCAGCGGGACACCAAAACGCGAGGCGGCCACCTGCGCCACTTTTTGAAACAGGCCCTGACCCATTTCCGTGCCGCCGTGGTTCAGATGGATCGAGCCATCCTGATAGACATGTACCAAGGCACCCGCCTGATTGAGGTGGGTCAGTGTAAAGGAGATGCCGAATTTGACCGGCGTCAGGGCAATCCCGCGCTTTAGAATGGGGTTGGCCGCATTCCATTGAGCGATATCCGCGCGGCGCCGTTTATAGTCCGCCGTTTTTTCAAGCTGATCGGTCAAGGCGTTGATAATGCAATCGGTGACAGGCTGGTGATAGGGCGTGGTTTGGCCCGTGTCACCATCGCCATAGTAATTCGCGCGCCGCACCGCCAGCGGGTCAAGGCTAAGGTCATGTGCGATGTGATCCATCACGCGTTCAATGCCCAGCATGCCCTGAGGCCCGCCAAACCCGCGAAAGGCCGTGGCGGAGGCCATATTGGTACGCAATCGGTGAGAGGTGATGCGCACATGCTCCAGATTGTAGGCGTTATCCGCATGCAGCATGGCGCGATCCGCCACGGGCAAAGACAGGTCCATCGACCAGCCGCAGCGGGCATAATGGGTAAAATCCAGGGCGGTAATCCTGCCGGTCGCGTCAAACCCGACGGTGTAGTCGATGCGAAAATCATGGCGTTTGCCGGTGATGATCATATCGTCATCACGGTCATAGCGCATTTTGCAGGGCTGTCCGGTGTCGCTGGCCGCGATGGCGCATGCAATGGCCAACGCGTTGCCCTGGCTTTCCTTGCCACCAAAGCCGCCGCCCATGCGCCGGGTCTCAACGCGCACCGCATGCATCGGCTTGCCCAGGGCATCTGCCACCTTGTGCTGAATTTCGGTTGGGTGCTGTGTGGAGGACTGCACCAGCATGTCACCGTTGTCTTGTGGCAGGGCGAGGGCCGCTTGCCCCTCCAGATAAAAGTGTTCTTGCCCGCCGACAATCAAAGAACCCGTGAGGTGATGAGGAGCATCCTTGAGCGCGGTGATCGCATCGCCCTTTTGATAGACACGCGGGGCGTCTTCAAAACGGCTGTTGGCGGCAAGGGCTTGCTCGATGCTCAGGATCGGGGGCATCGCGGTGATGTCGATCTCTGCCAGTCGCGCGGCATGGCGCGCCGCCAGGTGGGAGGTGGCGATGACCAGAAACAGCGGCTGGCCCGCGAAATGCACGCGGTCCAGTGCCAGCAGAGGTTCGTCGTGGTTGGAGGGAGAGGTGTCTGCGTCATGAGCAAGGTCTTGCGCGGTCAAGACTTTGACCACGCCCGGGGCGCTCTTCACCTTTTCAAGGTTCATCGCGTTCAGCGTGCCTACCGCCACTGTCGAGAGACCAAAGGCCAGATGCAGAGTGCCGCGCGGGGTGGGCATGTCGTCCACATAACGTGCCGCACCTGTTACATGCAGGGCGGCCGCGTCATGGGGCAGGGGTTTGGCCACACTCATAACGTCACCATCTGCACGTCTGTGTTTGCGCCTTTGAGGTCATGGAAATAGCGCAGGAGCATGTTTTGCGCGGTGTGCAGGCGATAGGCCGCAGAGGCGCGCACGTCAGAGAAGGGGGTGAAATCGTCTGCCATGGCCTGCATCGCCTTGCGGATTGTGGGTTCATCAAAGGGTTGGTCGCGCAGAGCTGCCTCAGCGGTCAGCGCACGCGCGGGCGTGCCCGCCATTCCGCCATAGGCGAGGCGGGCCGTGGTGATTATGCCATCGTCAGACAGTGTCATGCTCAGGCAGCCGCAGACCGCAGAAATATCTTGATCAAACCGTTTGGACAGCTTGTAACAGCGCAAGCCGTCGGCTTGTTTGGGGATGCTGATCGCCTCCACAAATTCCCCCGGGGCGCGGTCCTGCTTGCCATAGGCGACAAAGAAGTCTTCGAGCGGGAGCCTGCGGCGGGTGCTGCCCTTGCGCAGATGAAGCGTCGCATCAAGCGCGATCAAGGCAGGCGGGCCATCGCCAATCGGGGAGCCATTGGCGATGTTGCCGCCAATTGTTGCCGCATTGCGCACCTGAACAGAGCCATAACGGCGCAGCATCGTTGCAAAGTGCGGATGATGGGGGGCAATGAACTGCTCAACCTGAGTGATGGAGGTCATCGCGCCGATATGGAGTGTGCTGTCCGTTTCAGAGATGCCGCGCAGATCACCACAGCGGGTCAAGAAGGCGATCTTGCCCAGATCGCGGCATTGTTTGGTGACCCAGAGGCCCACGTCCGTTGCCCCGGCGATCAAGGTCGCATCAGGGTTTTGGGCATACCAGCTGGCCAGCTCATCCGCCGAAGCTGGCTGTACCACGCAGGGTGCGCCAGTGGTGTCGGTTGCGCCGTTCGGAGGCTCTGCCTCCGGAGCCTCCGGGAATGTTTTGGCCAGAAAGAGGAGGTGTTGCGGGATTGATTTGTCCTGTGCCGCCTCAGCGGCGCGGATGATGGGAGCATAGCCCGTGCATCGGCACAAATTGCCCGCAAGTTGGGTGTCATGATCGGTCGCCCCGTTCAGATGGGCACAGGCCATGGAGACCACAAACCCCGGTGTGCAAAAGCCGCACTGCGAACCGTGATGATCAATCATCGCGTCCTGAACAGGATGCAAGGTGCCATCTGGTGCCCGCAATCCTTCGACCGTTACCACATGTTTACCGTTGATCTGGGGCAGGAACAGAATGCATCCGTTGAGGGCGCGACTGCCCCGATCATCGCTGATCATGACCGTGCAGGCCCCACAATCCCCTTCGTTACAGCCCTCTTTGGTGCCCGTCAGGCCCCGGTCTTCACGCAGCCAGTCCAATAGCGTGGTGGTGGGGGAAACATCTGTCAAAGATACCGGATCACCGTTTAGCAGAAACGAGATATCCATGGGGCGCGCCCACCGCAGTACTAAAGTGGCCTTTGGGTGCTTCCGTTCGAGGCGGCGTAGAATGGTAAGCAGGCGTTTTGCTGCACAAGCTAGTCGGGGCGGGTGGGATTCGGCAAGTATTAATGCGGGTGTTGGGCGGTGATGCTGAGTGATTTGGGTAGAGTGATTAATTCTTAGGCAAGGGTCATAAGGCAGGCCCTTTGGCACCACGTCAGAAGCCCCTTAGGCCCGTCATGTGCACCGTGCAATAGCGGTGAAAGGGACTGGTGGTTGGTTGTGCCCGCGACTAGTCTGCGGACATGACTGCTGATCCCCGATTCATTCACCTGCGCACCCATTCTGAGTACTCTCTGCTGGAGGGGGCCTTGCGGTTGAAAAAACTGCCAGAGATGTGCCGCAAGGCTGGCATGCCCGCGCTGGCGCTAACCGACACGAACAATATGTTTGCAGCACTTGAATTTTCCGTTGCGATGTCTGGGGCAGGGGTGCAGCCAATCGTCGGCTGTCAGGTTGATCTGGCCTATGCTGAGGTTGGCCCCGGTGAAAAGCCGCGCGACCCCGCCGGGCTGGTGTTGCTGGCGCAAACGGAGGCCGGATACGAGAACCTGATGAAGCTCAATTCCTGCCTTTACCTGGATAAGGGCGGAGCCTTGCCACAGGTCACTTTGGCCGAATTGGAGGCGCTGAGCGGCGATGTGATCTGCCTGACCGGGGGGCCCAATGGCCCGGTTGGCCAGCTGTTGCAGATGGGGCAACGCCCGGCGGCCGAGGCCCTGATGGAACGGCTGAAAGCAGCCTTTGGCGATCGTCTGTATGTCGAGCTTCAGCGCCATCCGCGTGAGGATGGCAGTGCCTCAGAAGCGCAGGCCCTGACGGAGCGGGGACACGTGGAAATGGCCTATGCGATGGACATTGCCCTGGTGGCCACAAACGACGTCTATTTCCCGCAGGAAAAGATGTATGAGGCCCATGATGCGCTGATCTGTATCGCAGAGGGGGCCTATGTTGATCAACAGGACGCGCGCCGCCGCCTGACGCCGCAGCATTATTTCAAGACCCCGCAAGAAATGGTCGTGCTGTTTGCCGATCTGCCAGAGGCGCTTGAAAATACGGTTGAAATTGCAAAGCGCTGCGCGTTTATGGCCTATCGCCGTGATCCCATTTTGCCAAAATTTGCCGATGATGAGGTGGCCGAACTGCGCCGACAGGCGGAAGAAGGGCTCAAGGCGCGCCTTGCGATCATCCCCCATGCGGTGAGCGTGGAGGAATATGAAAAACGGCTCGATTTTGAGCTGGGGATCATCGAGGGCATGGGCTTTCCCGGCTACTTTTTGATCGTTGCGGATTTTATCAAATGGGCCAAGGATCAAGGCATTCCCGTAGGGCCGGGCCGGGGCTCGGGCGCGGGGTCACTGGTGGCCTATGCGCTGTTGGTCACGGACCTTGATCCGCTGCGCTATTCGCTGCTGTTTGAGCGGTTTTTGAACCCGGAGCGGGTGTCGATGCCCGATTTTGACATCGACTTTTGCATGGACCGGCGCGAGGAAGTCATTCGCTACGTGCAGGAGAAATATGGCCGCGACAAGGTGGGGCAGATCATCACCTTTGGTGCGCTGTTGAGTAAGGCCGCCGTGCGCGACATCGGACGCGTGTTGCAGATGCCTTATGGGCAGGTGGATCGGCTGTCCAAGATGATCCCCGTTGAAGGCGTGAAGCCGGTTTCGATTGAAAAGGCACTGGCAGATGAGCCGCGCCTGCGGGAGGAAGCCAAGAACGAAGAAGTCGTGGCGCGGCTGCTCGAATACGGGCAACAGGTGGAGGGGTTGCTGAGGAACGCCTCGACCCACGCCGCCGGCGTGGTGATTGGCGACCGGCCACTGGATGCGCTGGTGCCGCTCTATCAGGATCCACGTTCTGACATGCCTGCGACCCAGTTCAACATGAAATGGGTGGAGCAGGCGGGGCTGGTCAAATTCGACTTTCTGGGGCTGAAAACGCTGACAGTTATTCAGAACGCGGTGGATCAGATCAAGGCGTCAGGGCGGCACCTTCACATCGCGGCAGATGGCACCGAATTGTTCACGCCCGTGGAAGGCCTGATTGATGATATCGCTACCATTCCGCTGGATGATGAGGCGTCTTACAAACTCTATGCGTCAGCAAAAACGGTTGCCGTGTTTCAGGTGGAAAGCAGCGGCATGATGGACGCGCTCAAGCGCATGAAGCCGACCTGTATTGAGGATATCGTGGCCCTTGTGGCGCTTTATCGGCCTGGTCCAATGGAGAACATTCCGACCTATTGTGAGGTTAAGAACGGGTTACGTGAGCGGGAGTCCGTGCACCCCTCGATTGATCATATTCTTGAGGAAACCCAAGGTATTATCGTTTATCAGGAACAGGTGATGCAGATCGCGCAGGTCATGGCGGGGTATTCCCTTGGCGGCGCTGACCTGCTGCGCCGCGCGATGGGCAAAAAGATCGCTGAGGAAATGGCCAAGGAGCGGCCCAAGTTTGAAAAAGGCGCCATGGAAAATGGCGTTGATAAGAAGAAAGCGGCGGAGGTTTTCGACCTTCTGGAGAAATTCGCCAACTACGGGTTCAACAAGTCTCACGCGGCGGCCTATGCGGTGGTTTCCTACCAAACGGCTTGGTTAAAAGCGAACCATCCGGTGGAGTTTATGGCCGGTGTCATGAACTGCGATATCCACCTCACGGACAAGCTGGCGGTCTACTTTGAAGAGGTCCGCAAGCGGCTTGAACTGCCTTGGGTGCCGCCTTGCGTGAACCGCTCGGATGCGACGTTCAAGGTGGTGGATGGCGCGCTGGTCTACGCACTTGGCGCGTTGAAAAACGTAGGTGTTGAGGCGATGAAGCTGATCACTGAGGCGCGCAAAGTGGAGGGGGTTGAGAAACCCTTTGCCACGCTGTTTGATCTGGCACGCCGGGTAGATCTCAAACGCGTGGGCAAGCGCCCGCTGGAGATGTTGGCGCGCTCTGGTGCCTTTGATCAGCTTGATCCCAACCGCCACTGCGTGTTCCAAGCCCTTGATCCACTGGTGAATTATTCCGCCGCGATCCACGAACAGAAGGCTTCCAACCAAGTGTCTCTGTTTGGCGAGGCAGGCGATGACCTGCCCGAGCCGCGCATGATGCCCTGCGACGATTGGCTGCCCGCAGAGCGGCTGACGGAGGAGTTCAAGGCGGTTGGCTTCTATCTCTCCGGGCATCCGCTGGACGATTATATGACACCGCTGAAACGCAAATGGGGTAATGACCGGGGCGTGCCGTTTATGACGCTGGATGAACTGACGGATAAGGTCGCTGGACGCGGTGCGATGAACGCGCGGCTGGCGGGTGTGGTCGCTGGGCGGCAGGAGCGTAAGTCTGCGCGCGGCAACCGTTTTGCCTTTGCACAGATGTCGGACCCTACGGGCGGTTATGAGGTCACGCTGTTCTCTGACACACTAGAGGCGGCGCGGGATCACTTGGAGACCGGATCAAAGGTGGTGATCACGGTTGAGGCGACGATGGAGGCCGATCAACTCAAATTGCTGGGCCGCTCCGTCGCCCCGGTTGACATGGCTGTGGCGGATGCCGGATCGGCGGGCCTGAAGGTGTTTATTGACGCGCCGGAGGCGATTGCCCCCGTGTATCAGGTGTTGGAAGGAGCGCGGACGGCTGCCAAGGGCGCGGGTAAGGGGCCTGTGCAATTGTGCCTCATGGCCCCCGGTTTGCCCGGCGAAGTGGAGGTAGACCTTGGGCTTGAGTTCCCCGTAACGCCGCAGATCAAGGGCGCGATCCGCTCTCTTGGGGGCGTGCTGGAAGTGGAGGAAATCTGATACCCAACCTCAATAATGCGGGGGGCGTTCATCACCCAGCACCACGCCCCCACCTCCAGAGGCGTCCCGCTCCCCCTCGCGCTGCATCAGCATGTGCACCCGTCGGTTCAGGGTGGTGATCTCCTCCGCCTGTGCCGCCACAATGTCAGAGAGATCCTCCACCGTACGGGTCAGATGGGCGATTTGTTCTTCGAGTTTTTCCATATCCGCCGCATAGCGCGGATTGCGCCGCTTGTCTGCCCCGTTTTGCACCCTAGCTGCGCAACGCCGTTTGCTTGCCCTTGGCCGGTTGACAGGCTAGACGCGAGGCCACCACCGCAATGAGGGACCAGAGCCATGGCCAAGCCGAAAAAGACCCCCCGCCCCAAGGCGCAAACCCCAAAAGGGTTCCGCGACTATTTTGGTGCAGAGGTCACACATCGTGCTGAAATGCTGGGCAAAATTGCGGCTGTGTATCACCGGTATGGATTTGACGCGCTGGAAAGCTCGGGCGTGGAGACGGTTGAGGCGCTGGGTAAGTTTTTGCCCGATGTGGACCGCCCCAATGAGGGTGTGTTTGCCTGGCAGGAGGATGCCGATGAGGACAAGCCCGGCGATTGGCTGGCGCTGCGCTATGATCTGACGGCCCCCTTGGCGCGGGTCTATGCGCAGCACCAGAATGATCTGCCCAAACCCTACCGCCGCTACGCCATGGGGCCAGTCTGGCGCAACGAAAAGCCCGGACCGGGGCGGTTTCGCCAGTTTTATCAATGCGATGCGGATACGGTTGGGTCCGGGTCTGTGGCGGCAGATGCTGAGATTTGCGCGATGCTGGCGGATTGTTTGGAGGAAGTCGGGATTGAGCGCGGCGATTACATCTTGCGGGTGAACAACCGCAAGGTGTTGAACGGTGTGCTGGAGGTTGCTGGGCTGTCGGGCGATGACAAAGAGGCCGAGCGGGGCATTGTGCTGCGCGCGATTGATAAGCTGGATCGGCTGGGGCCTGAGGGTGTGCGGGCACTGCTGGGAGAGGGGCGTAAGGACGAGAGTGGGGATTTCACGGACGGCGCTGGGCTGAGTGACGGCGATGCCGAAATGATCATGAAGTTTGTGCTAGGCAATGAAGTAGTAGCCGCCGAACTCAAAAAACTAGCCGAGCCCTCTGGGGCGGTCAATCCTGACTGGGAAAAAGCATATCGAGAAATGGTCGATGCAATTCGGCCAACGGGCCGAGGCAAACTTTCATCGGGATATCAAAAACTTCTAAATCAACTGACGTGCACCTACTTGAGAAACATCGTTGAGGGCTCGCTTGTCGGTAGTGAAGGCGTAGAGGAACTCGAAACCATCGTTGACCTTCTCGCCGCCCAAGGCTACGGCCCAGACCGCATAGTCATCGACCCCTCCGTTGTCCGTGGCCTCGGCTACTACACCGGACCCGTTTTCGAGGCTGAACTCACCTTTGAAATCCAGGACGAAAAAGGCCGCACCCGCAACTTTGGCTCCGTCGCGGGCGGGGGGCGCTATGACGATCTGGTCAAACGCTTCACCGGGCAGGAAGTGCCCGCAACCGGTGTCTCCATCGGCGTGGACCGTTTGCTGGCCGCACTAGAGGCCAAAGGACCGCTCGATAAGGTCTCTGCGGGTCCGGTGGTTGTTACTGTGATGGATAAGAGCCGGATGGCGGACTATCAGGCAATGGTCAAAGAATTGCGGGATGCAGACATAGACCCCAATGACCCAAGCAAAGGCAAAATCCGGGCGGAGGTCTACCTCGGCAACCCCAAGAACTTTGGCAACCAGTTGAAATATGCCGACAAACGCGGCTCCCCCGTGGCCATCATCGAGGGCGGGGATGAGCACGAAAAAGGCGTGATCCAGATCAAGGATCTGATCCTTGGCGCAGAGTTGGCAGAGGGGGCCACGTTGGAAGAATACAACGAGCGCCCCAGCCAATACGAAGTGCCCCGCAGTGATCTGGTGGCCAAGGTGCGCGAGATATTGGAGCTCTACGGGTGAGCACACAGATAAACGCACGGGCGCAAAAGTTGGCCAAGGCCACCGCCCTGCGCCGCTTTTTCGAAGGGCAGGGCGCGACCCCGGTTGAACCGCCGATCCTGCAGCCTGCGGATACCTTGCTGGACCTTTACGGTGAGGACATCCGCGCGCGCGCCTATGTCACCTCTGATGCCCTGCGCGGTGAACAGATGCTGCGCCCGGATTTCACCGTGCCAGTGGTGGAAATGCACATGCGTGACGGGGCCGAACCCGCGCGCTACACCTATGCCGGTGAGGTTTTTCGCCGCCAGGAACATGACCCTAAACGCGCCAATGAGTTCTTGCAAGTGGGATACGAGGTGTTTGACCGCCATGATCCGGCGGGTGCAGATGCCGAAGTGTTTGCATTGTTTGCCCAAACCCTGAAAGACCTGCCGCTGCGTGCGGTGACGGGGGATATTGGTGTGCTGATGGCGGCCGTGAACGGGCTGGACACCACTGCGCCGCGCAAGCAGGCCCTGATGCGCCACATCTGGCGGCCCCGGCGGTTTCGCAAACTGCTGGATCGCTTTGCCAGACGCACGCCGGTGCCTGCAACCCGAACAGCCCTGTTGGCAGGGCAGGCCGCCAGCACTGCACCTTTGATTGGTTTGCGGACAAAGGCCGAGATTGACGCCCGCGTGGCAGCCTTGCAGGAGGATGCCGCCGCGCCGCCAATTGCCGCCGCGCAGGTGGATTTGATCGAGGCGCTGTTGGACGTGCGCGAAGTCATGCCCGATGCCTTGTCTCAATTGCACGATTTGGCGATTGATATGCCGCAAATCAATGTGGCGGTTGAGAGGGTTGTGGCACGGGAGGCCGCGTTGCGCGCGCGCGGCGTGGACACAGGCGACCTGATGTTTGAAACCTCCCATGGGCGCTCTTCGATGGAATATTACGACGGGTTTGTCTTTGAGTTTCGCGCACAGGCGCGGCCCGAACTGCCCAGTGTGGCCACGGGCGGGCGCTATGACGCGCTGACCCGTGAATTGGGGCGTGGTGACGCGATCCCGGCGGTGGGCGGCGTGATCCGCCCCGGTCTGATGCTGGAACTGGAGGCCGCGCGATGACAATCAAACTGGGCGTGCCCTCCAAGGGGCGGTTGATGGACAAAACCTTTGAATGGTTTGCCGCGCGCGGTGTTACGCTGGAACGCACCGGGTCTGATCGCGAGTATGCAGGGGCCGTCGGCGGCATCGAAAACGTCTCGCTCATCCTGCTGTCTGCGGGTGAAATCCCCAATGAACTTGCGGCAGGGCGCATTCACCTTGGCGTCACGGGCACGGACCTTGTGCATGAAAAACTGGCGCGCTGGGATGATCTGGTCATCCCCCTGCAAGAGCTGAACTTTGGCCATGCCGATCTGATCATTGCAGTGCCGCAAGCCTGGGTTGATGTGGACACGCTCGATGATCTGGATGCCGCAGCCGCGGCATTTCGGGCGCGGCACGGGTTTCGGCTGCGCATCGCCACCAAATACCACCGTCTGGTGCGCAATTTCCTGAAAGAGGGCGGCGTGGCGGATTATGCGCTTGTTGATAGCCAGGGCGCGACGGAGGGAACCGTGGCCAATGAAACCGCCGAGGCGATTGCGGATATCACCTCCAGCGGAGAGACCCTGCGCGCCAACCACCTCAAGGTGCTGAGTGATGGGCTGGTGCTGGCCTCACAGGCGACGTTGTGGCGTGCCCGCACAGCGCAAATGAGCGATCAAGACCGTGTAACCCTGACCGCTTTGGAAAAGATGCTGCTCTGACGCTGCGTTACGATTTTTGCGCAACCTTTGCGGGCGCGTGGAAAAGTTTTTAGAAATAATGCTTTAGGGTGAATTTTTAGAAAATGGCGGCTTCTCGCCTGCGTGCAAGAGACTTGCGGCATACCACCACCTTGCTAGGGTAACAGAACCCGCGTGGTAAGCCTGAGCAACAGGCACCCCCGCAGGCACTTGGGAGGTCATCACTGCACCGGATCTGCGCCTTAGCGCGGGACCAGCGTGTGTGATGAAAGGGAGATGCGTCATTGCTGAACATTGAAAACCTGCATTTGTCCTTTGGTGGCATCAAGGCCTTGCAGGGCATCAACTTTGAAGCGCGGGAGGGCGAAATCACCGGTGTGATCGGCCCCAATGGCGCGGGCAAGACATCGCTGTTCAACGTGATTTCGGGGTTTTATGCGCCGGGGCAGGGGCGCGTGTCTTTTGGCGGGCGCGACATCACCACCATGTCACCGGACAAACGCGCCGCCCTTGGCGTGGCGCGCACCTTTCAAAATATCGCCCTGTTTCGCGGCATGACCGTGTTGGACAACATCAAACTGGGCGGGCACACGCGGCTGCAAACCAACGTCTGGCAGGCCCTGCGGTATTTCGGGGCAGCGCAGCGCGAAGAGCTGGAATTGCGCCGCGAAATCGAAGAACGGGTGATTGATTTTCTGGAGATTGACCACATTCGCAAGTTTCCGATCACCATGTTGCCCTATGGGTTGCAAAAACGGGTGGAACTGGGCCGCGCGCTGGCCATGCGGCCCAAGGTGTTGCTGCTGGATGAACCGGTCGCGGGCATGAACCGGGAAGAAACCGCCGATATGGCGCGGTTTATTCTCGATGTTCAGGAACAATTTGGCACCACGATCCTGCTGGTCGAACATGACATGCATATGGTGATGGATATTTGCAGCCACATTGTGGTGCTTAACTTTGGCCAGCAGATTGCCAGTGGCACACCCGCAGAGGTCTCCAAAGACCCGGCGGTGATTGAGGCCTATCTGGGGGCAGCCGCATGAGGGGGGGCAGGTGGTGATTGCGACGCTGACACCCCGTTTTCTTGAAAGAAAACGGACCGGATTTTTCGAAAAATCCGCGCGCTCGTGGCCAGGGGAGGCGTTCTGATGGGGCAGTTTGTGCAATTTGCCATCAATGGGGTCATGGCCGGTGCGATCTACGCGCTGATCGCCGTCGGCATCGTCAGCGTCTACAAAGCCACCAAGGTGGTGAATTTTGCCCATGGCTACCTGATCATGTTCGGGGCCTATTTCTATTTCACCTTCAGCGTGATCATCCCAAATCAGCCCTGGGCCCCGGAATGGTTGTTGTCCTGGCAGCCGGACTGGCTGGTGGCACAAAAGGCTGATCTGCCAATGTTTTCGCCCATGGGGGCGGTGCTGGATTGGGTGTCAAACCTGCCACGTATCGTTTTGGGCCTGACGGGGGCCTTGATCGCCAATGCCATTGTGGGGCGGATCATTGAACGCGTTTTGATGCGCCCCCTGATGGGGCAAAGCGTGTTTGCGATGATCATGGTCACCGTGGGGCTGATCTCCATCATGTCGGGCACGGCCAGCCTGATCTGGACGGCGGATGCGGCCAATGTGCCGTTCCTGTCACCTTCCGCTCCGGTCAAGTTTGAGGCCTTTGGCACCACGATTTTTCTGCTTGGCACGGACCTTGTGAATATGGTGCTGGCCCTGCTGATGTTCGCCGCCATCGTCGCATTTGTGAAATTCACCAAAGGCGGGATCGCCATCCGGGCCACGGCAGAAGATCAATCCACCGCCTATTCCATGGGCATTTCGGTGCCCAAAGTGTTCAGCCGGGCCTGGGTGCTGGCCTCGACCACCGGGGCGATTGCGGGGGCCATTCTGGCGACGCGCAATGGCATCTCGCCCTCACTGGGGCTGTTTGGGTTTTCGGTGCTGGCCATCGTGCTGATGGGCGGATTGGACAGCTATGTGGGCGTGCTGATCGCGGCGATGACCGTCGGTGTGCTGGAGGCGATGACACAGTGGAAACTGGGCGGCTCCTGGGCCGAAATTGTGCCCTATGTCGCGGTGTTGATTGTGCTGATCTGGCGGCCACACGGATTGATGGGCCAGAAAGAGGTTGAGCGGATATGATCAACGCAAACCTCAAAAATTCCTATGCCGCCGATGAGCGGGTGTTGAACAACACCTACAAGCAGATGTTTGTCTATGGCATGATGATCGTTCTGGCGTTGTTCACGTTTTTTGCCAATGATTACATGATCCTGATCGCCAGCCAGATGGGCATTTTGCTGATCGCTGTGGTCGGGATCAACATTCTGACGGGCTACACCGGGTTGGTGTCATTGGGGCATGGTGCCTTTGTGGCGATTGGGGCCTATAGTGTTACGATCTTTGCCAATCTGGCCGAAGGGATCATTCCGGCCGGTGTCATGCCGTTTTTTGCGATGCCCTTTGCCGTGGCTTTGGCGGCATTGATTGGGGTGCTTGTCGGGCTGCCCTCGCTGCGGGTCAAGGGGCTCTATCTGGCGGTGGCGACACTGGCGGCAAATTTCATCGTGATTTTCCTGATCGAGGAAGACCTCTTTCAACCCTGGACGGGAGGTATGGTTGGGCTGACCACCCATGCGCCGAACTTTTTTGGCTGGGTGCTGGACACCAAGCGCGAGATGTTTGGCATGATCGCGGTCATTGGTTTTCTGGCACTTCTGGCGGCGCAAAACCTGATCCGCACGCGGATTGGCCGGGCGTTTATTGCGATCCGGGATCGGGATTATTCGGCGGAAATCCTCGGCATTTCGCTGCTGCGCTACAAGCTGACCAGCTTTGCCCTCTCGGCGGCTTATTGCGGGCTGGCAGGGGCGCTGCTGGCCTATTTTTTTGCCCGCATCCTGCCGGAGCAATTTGAGCTGACCCTGTCGCTGAACCTAGTGGCAGCATTGATCATTGGCGGCATGGGGCGTTCCATGGGCCCCGTGTTTGGGGTGATCATCGTTGTGCTGGTGCCTGAGCTGATCAAGGTTTTGTTCAGTTCTGCCGTGGGCGGCTCTGCCAGTGCCGCGCAGTTCCGCGCGCCTTTGCAGGAGATCGCTTTTGGCCTGTTGCTGGTGCTGTTCCTGCTCAAAGAACCGCTTGGCATCAATCAAATCGTAGACCGCATATTGCGTGCAGCAAACCGATGGCCGTTTGCACGCGGATAAAATCATAAAGGCCACTTTTAGGGAGATAAACACATGAGTATGAACCGCCGGACTTTCCTGGGCACCACAGCCGCCACAACCGCGCTGATGGGCACACCAATGATCCTCAAGGCGCAGGCGTCAGAATACGTGCTGGGTGCGTCGCTGCCGCTGACCGGGCCGTTTGCGACAGCCGGGCAATTGGTGGCCCCGGCCTTTGCGCTGGCCACAAAGCTGTTCAATGACGAGGGCGGTATCGCAGGCACGCCGATCAGGTTTGTGACCGAGGATTCAGGCTATGTGCCGCAGAACACGCTGGCCAATTACCAGCGCGCGCTGGCCTCCGAAGGCGCCAATATGATTGGTTATTTCGCGGACAGCACGGGCGCGATGAAGCTGATTGCCCCTGAGTTGAAAGGCGAAAACGCGCGGATCATGGGTTCAACCTCCTTTGCATCCGAATTGGCGGACCCCGCAACGCACCCTTACCAGTATATGTCCGGGCCATCTTATCAGTCGCAGTTCGATATTCTGTTGCAGAACATCAAGAACGAGGGCGGCAGCAAGGTTGCGTTCATCTTCTCCAATACAGAATTTGGCCGCGACCCGATTGAGCACGGCAAAGCCACTGCAGAGCGTTTGGGGCTGGAAGTGGTGCTGGAAGAAAGCACCAAACCGCAAGGGGCCGACATCCCCACACATGTCACCAAACTGGCGCAATCGGGTGCCGATCACTGTATCCTGCACGGCTATGTCACCGGTGTCTGGCCACAGCTGATTGGGGGCGCGCGTCAGTTCGGGTTGCCGACCAAGTTCATGGGCACCTTCTGGGGCATGGAAAAGCTGATTGCGGACCGGGTGACAAAAGAAGCCGGGCCCTTCCTGAGCGGGTATGAAGGTGTGATGCCTTACCGCTATTTCTGGGACCGTGAAGATGCGCCGCGCTATCAGCAGTATGCGGAATTGAGCAAGGTGATGTTCGCCGGCACACCGCTGGAAAACTACATGTCGACCTGGGCGATCCAGACCATGTGTGGGCTGGAGATTGCGATGAAGTCGTTCCGTGATACGGCTGAGGCTGGCAAAGAGTTAACGGCAGATAATGTCGCAGAAACGCTGTCGGGGATTTCTGATTGGGATACCGGGGGCTTTTTTGGGGGCAATGTGTCGATGGTCAATAATGCCATCGGGACGGGCCGGGTTTATGCCTATGACGCAGAGAGCGGGCTGTTTAACCCCAAGTCTGATTGGCTATCCGTTTAAGTTGACGGGTGGGAGGGCCCGCCCTCCCACCCCTTTTCGGGGCTCTGCCCCGGACCCCGGGAATATTCTGGCCAGAAAGAGGATAGACGTTGCTGACAATCGAGAACATTGAAGTGACCTATCATCACACGGTGCAGGCCTTGCGTGGGCTGTCGCTGGAGGTGCCCGATGGAAAGATTGTCACGCTGTTGGGGACAAATGGGGCCGGTAAAACAACCACCCTGAAGGCCGCGAGCAATTTGTTGGCGCTTGAGAATGGGGAGATCGGCGAGGGGCGCATCGCCTTTAAGGGCCAATCCATCATGACCGTGCAACCCGATAAGCTGGTGCAGCAGGGGCTGTTTCATGTGCGCGAGGGGCGGCGGATATTTTCGGAAATGACGGTGGAGGATAATCTGGTTGCGGCCAGCTATGCGCTGGATGAACGCAAGGCCAAGGCGGATTACGAGAAGATTTACGATTTTTTCCCGCGCCTGAAAGAGCGGCGCAAACAGATTGCCGGGTATTTATCGGGGGGGGAGCAGCAAATGCTCGCCTTTGGCCGTGCGATGATCGCGCGCCCCGAGCTGATCCTGATGGATGAACCGTCGCTGGGGCTGGCCCCCAAGGTGGTTGAAGAGATTTTTGACACCATTCGCCGGCTCAATGCCGAGGATGGGGTGTCGATCCTGTTGGTCGAGCAAAATGCAGGCGTTGCGTTTTCGGTCGCTGATTACGGCTACATCATGGAAAGCGGGCAGATTGTCATGGAGGGAGATGTGGACACCCTGCGCAATGACAAGGATATTCAATCGTTTTATCTTGGGGTTGGCGAGGGCGACGAGCGCCAGTCCTTTCGTGATGTGAAACATTACAAACGCCGCAAAAGGTGGTTGAGCTGATGGCATTTGATGAACAACACAGTAATTTCACCCCCCTTGTACAGATGGTGCATGACCATGCCGCAGCGCGCCCGGACGGGGTTGCAATGCGCCAGAAGGAATTTGGCATCTGGAACGAAATCACCTGGGGCGGGCTGGCAGAAATCATGCAGGCCTGCGCCGCTGGATTAATGGAACTGGGTGTTGGCACGGGCGGCCACGTCGGTATTTTATCAGAAAACCGCAGTGAATGGGTGCAGGCGCAGTTTGGCATCAATGGGGCAGGGGGCGTTGTGGTGGGGATGTACCCGACCTCGCCCGCCGCAGAATTGGATCACCTGATCAATGCCTCTGACACGACTGTCTTGTTCATTGAAGATCAGGAGCAGCTGGACAAGATCAAGGAATTGGGGGCGCGGGCACCACGCCTGAAGCAATTGATTGTGTTTAACCCCAAAGGCACCAAGGGTGATAACACGCTGGGGCTCATGAGCTTTGCCGATCTGCTGGCCTTGGGGCGCGCAAAGATGGACATGCACCGCGATGATATCCGTGCGCGTCAAAGCGGCATTCAGCCGGATGACACCGCGATGATGGTGTTTACGTCTGGTTCCACCGGATTGCCCAAGGCGGCAGAAATTTCCTATGGCAACATTCATGCCGGGGCCGCAATTTCGGCGGATGTCTTTAGCGAATTCGGCCCCGGGACAGATGTGCTCAGCTACCTGCCCCTGTGCCATATCGCAGAACAGGCGGTGACGGTGATCAACGGGCTCAGCCGCCGGTTTGTGATGAACTTTGGTGAATCCCTGCGCACGATCACCCTTGATCTGCGCGAGGTCGCCCCGCAGGTGTTCTTTGGCGTCCCACGCATTTGGGAGCGGATGCAGGCGGGCGTGCTGGTGCAGGCGCAAACGGCAGGGCGTGTGCGCCGATTGATGACACTGGCCGCCCTGAAGGGGGCACAGGCGCGCGGCACACGCCGGCGCGACAGCTGGTCAGGCAAGGACCGCATGGCCCATGCGTTTTGGGATGCCTTGGTCTATCGCCACATCCGCAGCTATCTGGGGCTGGGGCGCACCAGTTTTGCGATCTCCGCCGCCGCCCCCATCAGTGAGGATTTGCTGGCGTTCATGCGGGGAATCGGGGTGAACATCCGCGAGGCCTGGGGCATGTCGGAAACCTCCGGCGTGGGTACGATCCAGAGCAGTTGGGGCAATTGTGACGGGCGCATCGGGTTTCCGGTGAAAGCGGTCGAATGCAAAATTGCCGAGGATGGCGAAGTGCTGTTTCGCGGCCCGACGATCTTCAAAGGGTACTACAAAAACGCGGCGGCCAGTGCCGAAACCATACAGGACGGCTGGTTGCACACAGGCGACGTGGGGCGGCTTGAGGAAGATGGCTCCCTCTCGCTGATTGACCGCAAAAAGGACATCATGATCAACGCAGCGGGCAAAAACCTGAGCCCTGCGTTGATTGAAAATGTGATTAAGTCCTCGCCCTACATCAAGGAAGTTGTCGTGATTGCCGACAAACGCCGTTATGTGGCCGCTCTTGTGCAGTTGGACATGGACACGGTGCGGCTGTGGGCGGAGGGACAGGGGATTGTGTATACCAACTTCCGCTCCCTGGCAGAGAACCCAAAGGTGCAGGAGCTGATTGAGGCCGAAGTTGAAAAACAGAACGGTAATTTGGCACGGGTGGAGCAGATCAAGAAGATCTGGCTGATGCCAAAAGAGCTGGACCATGATGACGGCGAGGTGACGGCAACCATGAAGGTGCGCCGGGCGAAGATTTACGAGATCTATGTGGATGAGATTGAGGCGTTGTATGCGTGAGGGTGCAGGCCACCGGACGTCTCCATCCATTCATCCGGGCACTAAGATGTAGGCTTCGGTAGCCATGGTGGGGTTTGAATCTTACATCATTTGTACCAGCCCGCGCAGTGGCAGCACATTGTTATGCCGAATGCTGCAAGAAGTTGGCAGCGCAGGCATGCCAGACTCGCATTTCCACGACCCAGAGTTAGAAAAGTGGTTTGAGTATTATGGATTGAGTTCTGACGCATTCGAAAATCCTCAAGAGGCTCTTCGGGCTATATTTCATGCTGCGCAGTTGGCGGGACGTGGCAATGCGGATGTCTTTGGCCTTCGTTTGCAGAGAGGCAGTTTCGATTTCCTGATGACGCAACTGAAGGTGCTTTACCCTGCATGCGAGGATGACAAGACTCGTTTTGAGCGGGCATTTGGTAAGACGCTCTTTGTTCATTTGTATCGCCCTAACAAACTGGATCAGGCGATTTCAGTCGTGAAAGCGATGCAGTCTGGTCTTTGGCACAAAGCGCCTGAAGGGACGGAATTAGAACGTAGCTGTAAAGGGCAAGAACCGGTCTATGACCGTGCTGCTATTTCGGAAGAACTGGCGGCTTTTGTAAAGGCCGATGCGGATTGGAATAGCTGGTTTGCGACAGAAGGTATTCGGCCTTTGCTTATCAACTATGAAGCGCTTTCTACCGATCCGCATACTCAGCTTTCTCGTGTCTTGAACGCTTTGGGTTTGGAATACTTGCCTGACAAGAGCGTCGCACTTCCGGTGGCAAAGCTATCTGATGATGTCAGTTGCGCATGGGCTGAACGTTATCGGTCCGAAGTGCCGGGTTTGATGTATTAGCGCGATGGCACCTGCCCGCATCTGATCTGTCGGTAACCTCAAAGCACCCCAATCTCCGCCAGTGCCCGGTTCAACTCGTTCGGCAAAGCCACGTCATCCTCCTGACCCTTGCGCAAATCCGGCGGGGCGTCAGCCATCTCCAGATACCGCCAGCCCTGAAACGGGCGGCGCAGGGCAGGCGCCACGCGCACCAGTTCCGGCTCCAGCACAATCGCGCAGCGGCGGATGCCGTCGCTCCCGAAAACCTCATCCAGCCGCAGCACCTTTTGACGGCACAGCACTTCGCCTTTGATCACCCAATAGATCGAGCCGCCATTCAGGATCTCCGCCTCACGCTTTGGCCACATGCGGGTCACGTGGCGCGGCAGGCCATCGTCGGTTTGCGCGCGCTTGGTGGCGTGCCATGCGGACAGCCCCTCCACACTTTCGGTGCCCACGCTCAGTTTGATCAGATTGACTGTTTTTCCCACAAGGTTACCCACTTGGTTATCCGCAGACTCACCCCTGAGCCACAAGATAACGTAGTCCATCAGCAGCGGCTGTCCAAGTGTGGTGTTTCCGCGCAGAATATTGCTGGTCAGGTCTCACAGAATTTGGTAGGTTGGTGACCTTCCCCGCTTCTCAAGGAATCGTCCATGTCCCGTTTTGCCGCCCCCATTGCCAAACAAATCTGGGATATGAAGTACCGCTTCAAAGATGCGGATGGTACGCCAAACGACAAAACGGTTGAAGACACCTGGCGGCGCATCGCGCGGGATCTCGCGCAGGTTGAGAAAGACCCCAAGCACTGGGAAGAGCAGTTTTACGCCGCCCTTGATGATTTCAAATACCTACCCGCAGGGCGCATCACAGCGGGTGCCGGCACCGCGCGGCGGGTCACATTGTTCAACTGTTTTGTCATGGGCACCGTGCCCGACAGCATGGGCGGCATTTTTGACATGTTGAAAGAAGCCGCGCTGACCATGCAGCAGGGCGGGGGTATCGGCTATGATTTCTCCACCATCCGGCCCAAAGGGGCAGACGTTAAAGGCGTGTCGGCAGATGCCTCCGGGCCGCTGTCCTTCATGGATGTCTGGGATGCGATGTGCCGCACGATCATGTCGGCCGGGTCACGCCGAGGGGCGATGATGGCGACGATGCGCTGCGATCACCCGGATATTGAGGATTTCATCGACGCCAAATCCGACCCCGCCCGCCTGCGCATGTTCAACATGTCCGTGCTGATTTCCGACCCTTTCATGGAGGCGGTCAAGGCGGATGCCGCGTGGGAGTTGATGTTCAATGATCAGGTATACCGTACGGTTCAGGCGCGCGACCTTTGGAACCGGATCATGCAGGCGACCTATGATTTTGCCGAACCTGGCGTGATCTTTATTGACCGGATCAATCAGGCCAATAACCTGAACTATTGCGAAACCATTGCCGCCACCAACCCTTGTGGCGAACAACCCTTGCCGCCCTATGGCGCGTGTTTGCTGGGGTCGATCAACATGGCGCGCCTTGTCAGCGACCCGTTTGAGGAGGCCGCCGCGCTCGACGCCGATGCCCTGCAAAAGCTGGTCGCCACAGCCGTGCGGATGATGGACAACGTGGTGGATGTCTCCAAGTTCCCGCTGGAGGCACAGGCGCGCGAGGCCCAGGCCAAACGCCGGATTGGCCTGGGCGTGACTGGTCTGGCGGATGCGCTGTTGATGCTCGGGCTGCGGTATGGGGCGGACGAAGCCGCCGCACAAACCGAAGCGTGGATGAAGGCGATTGCGCGTGCGGCCTATCTGGCAAGTGTGGACCTGGCCAAGGAAAAGGGTGCCTTCCCGCTGTTTGACGCGGAGAAATTCCTCGCCTCCGGCAATATGGAGCAGATGGACGATGATGTGCGCGCGGCGATCAAGGAACACGGCATTCGCAACGCCCTGCTGACCTCCATCGCACCCACCGGCACGATCAGCCTTTATGCGGGCAATGTCAGCTCGGGCATCGAGCCTGTATTCGCCTATGCCTACACCCGCAAAGTGCTGCAAAAGGATGGCACGCGTACGGAAGAAGAAGTGGTCGATTATGCCGTGCAGATGTGGCGTGAGCTGAAGGGCGATGCGCCCTTGCCAGATTATTTCGTCAACGCCCAGACGCTGCCGCCAATGGATCATGTCAAGATGCAGGCGGCAGCGCAGAGATGGATCGACAGTTCGATCTCCAAGACGATCAACTGCCCCGAGGATATCTCATTCGAGGCGTTCAAGGATGTCTACATGGGGGCATGGGATCAGGGCTGTAAGGGCTGCACAACCTACCGCCCCAACGATGTCACCGGTTCTGTGTTGTCGGTCAGTGAGGACACCAATGCCGACAAACCCGTGCCTGTCAGCGAGGGCGGCGAGGTTGTCTATATGGCAGAACCTCTGGATCGCCCGACGGAGCTTGAAGGGAACACCTACAAGATCAAATGGCCTGACAGCGAACATGCGCTTTATATCACGGTCAATGATGTGGTAATTGGTGGCCATCGCCGCCCGTTTGAGGTCTTTATCAACTCCAAGAACATGGAGCATTTTGCCTGGACCGTGGCCCTCACCCGGATGATTTCTGCGGTGTTCCGGCGCGGGGGGGATGTGTCTTTTGTGGTGGAGGAACTCAAGGCCGTGTTTGATCCGCGCGGCGGCGCGTGGATGAGCGGCAAGTATATCCCCTCAATCCTGGCGGCCATTGGCGGCGTGATTGAACAGCACATGATCACCACCGGTTTCATCGCGGGCGAGGGCATGGGCCTGAAATCAGACCCACAGGTCAACGTTGTCGGTTTGGACGCACCACGCGGCAAGGCCTGCCCGTCTTGTGGCCAATACGACCTGCGCATGGTGGAGGGCTGCATGACCTGCGGCTCCTGCGGCCATTCCAAGTGCGGCTAGGTGTGGAACCTCAATATGTGAATTGGCCCATAGATTTTCCATTATTGCATAATGAAGTTCCACAAATTGGGGCATAGTGCTGAAATTTAACCAAATTATACGGTTGGACTTGCTAGCAACGCCTTCGATCCTATTGTGACCTGAACTCTAGAGAGCAACAGATGGCAAATTGGTACACGGCTGATCTCCACTTCGGTCACAAACGCATAATTGAATTTTGTAAGCGGCCTTTTGCATCGGTGGCTGAGATGAACGCGAAGATCATCAGCAATTTTCAATCTCGCGTACAACCGGATGATGACCTGTGGATTGTTGGAGATTTTGCCTTCGGTCAGAGTCCGAGCAGTTCTCAATTTGAAAGTTGGTTTCACGGCCTACCAGGTCGTAAACATCTGATCTTAGGCAATCACGATGATGAAGCGATAGTTTCCCTGCCGTGGAAGAGTATTGCAGACATTGCTAGGGTCACTGATGGAACCCAGAAATTTGTTCTTTGTCACTATCCTATGATCACATGGGAAGGTGCACGCGACGATGCGCTACAGCTCTTCGGTCATGTTCATGATCAATGGCCCGGCACACGCAACAGCGTGAATGTCGGTGTGGATCAATGGGATTTTTGTCCGATTCAGATCGATGAGATCAAAAGAAGAGCAGCCAAATTGGAGGTCAATAAGTACTGGGCAGATGTCGAACATGGAAGTTCCCTATAACGGCCCATGGCTGCTGCTAGTTGGGCACACAATTGCTACGATGCGGCACATGAAAGTGGATATAGATTGAACCGCTAGTATTTGGCTTCCAGATCATGAGGCCTTAGCCTAAGACTGCATCAAAAGAGGAAACAGCATTGAACGAAAAGCGCTATCAAGTTTTTATCAGTTCCACTTTCATCGATCTAACGGTCGAACGACGGGCTGTGCAGGACGTCGTTATCAGCACTGGAGATTTTCCGGTTCAAATGGAGTCATTTCCCGCTGCAGATGAGGATCAATTTCAATTCATTAAGACACTTATTGATCAATGCGACTACTACATCCTCATTATCGCTGGCCGATACGGTACCGTTGCGGATGATGGTATTAGCTACACCCACAAAGAATTTCGATATGCCGCCTCAAAAGGTATCCCTATATTGGTGATGCTTCACGGAGAACCTGGACGCATTGAAGCCGACAAAACCGAGGAGACAGCTTCGGGTAAGAAGCGTTTGAAGGACTTGATTGCAGAAGCTGAAAAAAATCGTTTGCGAAAAACGTGGAAGTCAGTGGAGGGATTGAAACTCGCTGTGCGAGAAGCGCTCGACAATGCCAAAGCAACCAAACCTAGAGTCGGCTGGGTACGAGGAGACTCGGTTGCGAGCTTGGACGCGTTGGAAGAACTCCATCGAGTACGCAAGGAAAATAAAGCTTTCAAGGAAGCCCTTGGCAGATTGGAAATTGATGTCCCGCTGCCGGAAATACCTGAAGCCAATGACGTTGTCGGCTTGGACTTGATGCCAGCAACTAATTCAGGTGGCTATGGCTCCTCATCAAGTGCAGGAAGTTATGCCAAGATCGAATGCAGTTGGATATCGGCCTTTACAGCGTTCCACGGTAACCTGAAGTGGGGCGTAAACGATTGGAACGATGAATATTTCTACCATGTTGACGACGACGAGTCTTGCATCGCAATCGGTTCTGCCTTGGCTGGGGAGGTTTCCGGAATTGATACTTCCGGAAAATTCAGAATTTCAAAAACAAATCTGGATAGGCTGATGAGTTATTACATTGAAGTTGGGCTCGTGACCACCGAAGGTGACGAACCGTTCACTCCTGCGGCACAGAAAATCGCTCGGCGTCATCGGATAGCCGGTAGCTCGCAGGCAAGCTTTACGCTGATTTCAGGGAAAATCGAGGTTTCAGGAGGATCTTCAGGTTCGAACGATATGGATGACGAAATCCCTTTCTGAGGCTGTTCGAGATTGCAATTTCGCGATTCAAGGTGCGACCTTTGCGGCATAATCTTGCATTGCAGCACGCATGTTGTCGAGGAGCGGCTTGAAGCCATCAAAATTGATTGTCTTTTGCTGACGCCGAACAATCTGTTCGGCAAGCAAAACCTTTCCATAGTGCTTCGTCTTGTCAAACCCCTTCTCTGGAAGGTGGAATGTCTTTTTCCCAAGTTTCCTTTTCAAAACTTCAGCGGGCAAAAAGGTTTCAATATAGCTCTCTGGCTGGCCTTTTGGCGTAGGGGTAGGAACGAGATACAGATTCTTCGTAATGTGATAGAATGGCAGCGACCCATCAACTTTAGCTTTGGTATCGGACTTGCTGCCTGCGGCCTTAAACAAGTCTGTCGAACCTTTGTCGTTATCAACGACAAGTATAACAGGAAAGGGCAGCTTTGCGGCAGAAAGTCCCAGTAACCTTAACTCATAGTTGTTGATAAGCAGTTTGAGATCGCCTGTACCACTGGCCAGCTGTTGAACAGCATCTGTAGGTCTTGAGTAATTAAACAGACGAACCAAAAGTTCCTTGGGCGCAGCATTCGAAATAAATTCCGGGTAGTCTGCAGCAAGCGAATTCAGAGCGCACCGGACATAAATATTGTCTGTCTTTCCTTCAAACAAGAAAACCGATTTTGGATTATTTTCAAAACTCTGAAAATCGAGAAACGACCTATAATCACGATAGAAATTTGGCCACGATTTGAGTGAGGTCTTCTGCCGTTCAAAATTGAACTCCTGACCCTTGATGTTGAAGATGTGACTCAATTTGCCTTGCAACTTGGCCGAACTGTATGGCAACTTAACGTCCTGTCCCCATAACTTATCATTATGAAAGACTGCCCCTTTGGTGATCAATCGGTGGCACTGCGCTCGGGTCGTTTTTACATATTCTCTCGGGACATTGACCTTCGAATTTACAACCAAACCTGTTGCGCCCTGCCTCGACCAGTACACTTGCATTCTTGTCTTAGATCTATTGATTTTGTACCCAGAAGAAAAAATCGTATGTCGGAGCTTGTCAGAAGGAAACCAAACACCATTCTCGACTTGGCTTTGTTGAGCTATGCTGTCTGGAAACGTTTTCTTGCTGCATGAAAACGTCAGATCGTCAGCATATCGAGTGTAACTGCATCGCGCTTTCTTAGGGCCAGGATGCATTGATTTCAGTTCCGCTGCATGATTCACGTTCGTTCAAAACGGAGCGGTGATATGGTAATCCCCCCATTTTTAAGGTAAGCGGTGCGTTGACCCCACCTTCCTGACGACTGCTTGATCTGCGAGTCCGTTTCCATGTGTAGATTTGGAATGGAGACAGCGTTGTTAGGACATATAGAGCACCATATGGAGGACATTGGCCGGATGGAGGTCATGGTGGGTCCTTCCGGCAAGCGGAATTGGTCAGATGTGTTCAAGGGCCGTGTTGTGGCGGAGACGCTGGTGCCCGGTGTGACGGTCAATGAAGTGGCAAAGCGGCACGATTTGCGGCCCAATCATCTGTCCTCATGGCGGCGGTTGGCGAAGGACGGCAAGCTGGTTGTGCCGGATTTGGCGGGTGCCGAGTTTGCCCCTGTGGTGTTGGAGCCTGAGGCCGCGCCGGTTGCGAGCCCGTCGGAACGTGCTGTTGAGATCATTTATGGTGCAATCACTATTCGTTTGGATGCCGGGACCCGACCGGACCGGATTGCTGAGATTGCGCGCGCGCTGTCCGCAACCCCATGATGTTTCCGTCAAACCGGGTGCGGATCGTCGTGGCGACCAAACCTGTGGACTTCCGCAAGGGGCATGACGGGCTGGCGGCACTGGTTAAGAACGAGCTGCGCAAAGAACCGTTCACCGGGACGGTATTTGTGTTCCGCGCAAAGCGGGCGGATCGGCTGAAGCTCTTGTATTGGGACGGCACTGGACTGGTAATGGCTTACAAGCGGCTGGAGGAACATACCTTCACCTGGCCTGCGATCAAAGATGGCCTGATGGCGTTGAACCACGCTCAGTTTGAAGCACTGTTCTCGGGGTTGGACTGGCGCAAAGTGAAAGCTTTGGCAGCACGTCCGCCGACTGCGGCAGAGTGAATCAGGCAAGCTTTTGCACGGGCGATTGGTGGCATCTTTTGATAGGTATCCGCCATGATGACGGGTTCAAATCTTCCAGATGATATTGATGTGCTGAAGGCCATGATCTTGGCTTCTCAAGCTGAGATTTCTCAGCGGGATGCGCTGCTCGCGGATCGGGACGCTGTTATTGAACGCAAGGAAGATTGCATCCAGCGGTTGGAGAAGTTGGTCTCTGACTTCAGACGCGCCTTGTTCGGCGCGCGCTCCGAGAAGACCGATCCTGAGCAATATGAGCTGGCGCTGGAAGACATAGAAGCGGCGATTGCGGCGGTTCATGCCGAAGACGAAGCCCTTGATCTACCCACATCGCGCGCGGTCAAGCCGCGCAACACAAATCGTGGATCTCTGCCCAAGCATCTGCCCCGCATCGAAGAGATTATTGAGCCCGACAGCACGATCTGCGCCTGCGGTGCCGAGCGCCATGTGATTTGTGAGGACGAGTCCGAACGCCTCGATATCATCCCCGCGCAATTCCGTGTGATTGTCACCCGCCGCCCAAAATATGCCTGCCGATCTTGCACAAACGGGGTCGTTCAGGCACCTGCACCAGCACGTCTGATCGCAGGCGGCATTCCAACAGAGGCTACGGTGGCGCATGTGCTGGTCAGCAAATATGCGGATCACCTGCCGCTCTATCGTCAGGCACAGATTTACAGCCGCCAAGGGATCGACCTGGACCGTTCCACCCTCGCTGGATGGGTTGGCAAAGCGGCTTATGAGTTGCGGCCTGTGTTCGATGCGTTGATGGCTGATTTGAAGCGGTCATCGAAGTTGTTCATGGATGAAACCCGCGCTCCGGTGCTGGATCCGGGCAAACGCAAGACGAAAACAGGATACTTTTGGGCACTGGCCCGTGATGACCGACCGTGGGCTGGTGCGGCCCCGCCCGGTGTCACCTTCACCTATGCACCGGGGCGGTCCGGCCAATATGCAGATGATATTTTGAAAGGCTTCTCGGGCATCCTCCAGGTGGACGGCTATGCAGGCTATAACCGCTTGCTCAAACGCACAGATGACAGTGTCGCATTGGCCTACTGCTGGGCTCATGCGCGACGCAAACTGCATGAGGTTGCACAATCCGGCACCGCTCCCATCGCCGAAGAGGGGCTGAAACAAATCGCCGCCCTCTA